>CAWHCA010000024.1:0-69055 GCA_963827615.1 uncultured Gammaproteobacteria bacterium
AGGACGTTCCCGTCGGCCTGTACACCGATGCCGTCGCGGTGACGGTCGAGTACTGAGTTCGACGTGAGCCTGCGAAGCAAAATTTCCGCATGGGCCGGCCTGGCAGCGCTGCTCGCGCTGTCGCCGGCTTACGCGGGGACGTTCACCATCTCACCGCTGCGCGTGGATTTCGCAGACGCCACGGGCACGGCCGTCCTCACCGTCAGGAACGGGGACGCCAAGCCCGTCGTGGTGCAGACCCAGGGACTGGCCTGGTCGCAGGAGGGCGGGCAGGATGCCCTGACGCCCTCCCGCGATCTCCTGGTTTCACCGGCGGTGTTCACGCTGCCGGCCGGGGGTTCGCAACTGGTGCGCGTTGCGCTGCGCCGCAACGTCGATCCAGCGCGCGAACTCACCTATCGCCTGCTGCTGCAGGAAGTGCCGCAGGAAGCGAGTCCGGAGTTCAACGGACTGCAGATCGTGCTGCGCCTGAGCGTGCCGGTCTTCGTCGAGCCGCTGGCGCCGGCCACGCCGCAGATCGCCTGGGCCGCGGCCCGCGGCACCGACGGCAAGCTGTCGCTCAGCGCGCGCAACGACGGCTCCGCGCATGCCCGTATCCATGGTTTTTCAGTGAAGACCGCCGATGGCGCGACCACGATGCTCGACCAGCCGGAACTTGCCTACGTGCTGCCGGGCTCCACTCGTCATTGGACATTCGACGACAACAACAACACCCGTCTGAATGCACAGTCCACGACCGGCCCCGGGATGGCTGGTCCGTATCGGTTGGAGGGAACCACCGATCGAGGCTCGTTCGTGACGGAGTTGCAGCTGACGGACTGAACCCCTTGCGACTCCGCAGCTGTATCGCCGCGACGCTGCTGCTGGCCGCAGGCTCCCGTGCGCACGCAGCGCAGGGTCCGGAAGCCATGTCGGTCGAGCCGTTCGCCGAGGCCGTCGTCGAACTGCACGTCAACGACCAGCCTGCGCCGACCATGCTCGTCGTCCGCCGCGACGTCGACGGCACGCTGCTGGTCCGCGCTGACGACCTCGAGACCCTGCGCTTGAAGACACCGCTGCGCGGAGCCGTGCAGGTCAACGGCGAACGCTACTACCGGCTGGGCCCTGAAATGGGAGCCGTCGTGGCGCTGGACGATGCGACGATGAAGGCGCAGGTGACGGTGCCGGCACAAGCCTTTCTGCCGACACGGCGCGTCAATACGCCGGCGGATGCCCCGCGCGCCACGCGCTCCGCGCCGGGAGCGTTCGTGAACTACGACGTCTCGGCCGAGCAGTCCGGTGACCGTCGACAGGGCGGTGCCTTCCTCGAACTGGGCCTCTTCGGCAACCAGGGCGTCCTCACCAGCACGATGGTCGCGAACGTGGAGCCGCTGCAACGCCAGTTCGCCCGGCTGGACACCGCCTGGACGCGCGATTTTCCGGACAGGATGGCGACGCTGCGGGTTGGCGACTCGTTCACCTCACCCGGCGGCTGGGGTCGCGCGGTGCGCTTCGGTGGCGTGCAGTTCGGCACGAACTTCAGCACCCAGCCGATGCTCGTCACGACGCCGTTGCTGGCCGCGCACGGCGAAGCCGTCGTGCCGTCCACCGTCGACGTCTTCGTCAACGGGCGTCCTGTCGCCAGTGAATCGGTGCCTCCCGGCCCCTTTTCGATCGACCACCTGCCGGTGCTGACCGGGGCCGGCCAGCTGCAGGTCGTCGTCACCGACGCCCTCGGTCGACAGCAGGTCCTGACCCAGCCGTATTACTCGGGTACTGCCCTGTTGCGGCCCGACCTTGCCGAATACTCGTTCGAACTCGGCAGCATCCGCGAGGATTACGGTCATCGCAGTTTTGCCTACGGCGACATGCTCGGTGTTGCATCGTATCGGCGCGGCGTCACCGACACGCTGACCGCGGGTGCCCGTGCGGAAGCCCAGGCCAATGGCATCTATGCGCTGGGTGCCGACGCGGCCTGGCAGGCCGGCGTGGCGGGCATCGTCAACGCGCAGATTGCCGCGGGCGGGGATGCCAGTGGCGCGGGCTTCCTCGCCGGCCTCGGCATCGAACACAGCGGCGAGCGCTTCAGCGCATTCGCCCAGACGCAGTACGCGAGCCGCAGCTTCGTGCAGAGCGGCATGGCCGACCTGGTCTACAAGCCGCGACAGCGGACCTTCGCGGGAATGGGCTTCGACTTCGGCCGGCACGGCAACGTGCAGGTCGCGTACGGGCTGCAGAGCCACTACGACAGCGCGACCGTGCAGACGTTCGGCCTCAGCTATTCGCTGGGCCTCGGCGCCCTGGGTTACCTCGGGCTGTTCGCGTCGCATTCGATCGCCGGCGAGCAGGACACGTCGCTGCTGCTCAACTGGACGCTGGCGCTGGGCGATCGGCGCACCCTGGGCGCCTCGCTGCAACAGACCTCGGGCGCGAGCGGGGGTTTCCAGGCCGCCACGAGCCTGCAGCGCGACTTGCCGGCGGGCTCCGGGTTCGGCTATCGCGCGTCGCTCTCGTCGAACGACGAGCAGGATGCCTACCTCGCCTACCAGGGCCACGCCGGCACCGCCGAAATCGACTACGCACGTCGCAACGGCGAATCCGGCGTGCGCGTCGGCGCGAGCGGCGGACTCGCCGTCACGGCCGCGGGCGTGATGCCCGCACGGCCGCTGCAGCAGAGCTTTGCCGTCGTCCAGGTCGCCGACTACGAAGGACTCACGGTCTACCTCGACAACCAGCCGGTCGGCAGGACGGACGAGCAGGGCCGCGCCCTCATCCCTGCGCTGCGGCCTTATGAACGCAACGAGATCAGCGTCGACCCCCGGCAGGTGCCGATGGATGGCAGCCTGGCGCAGCGCGCGATCGGCGTCACGCCGGCCTATCGCAGCGGCGCACTGGTGCGCTTCCCGGTCGAGCGCGCGATGGCCGCAACGATGCGGCTCGTGCAAGCCGACGGCACGCCAGTGCCTGCCGGCGCCCAGGCGACCTTCGGGGCCACGAGCTTCCCGCTCGGGCTCGACGGCATGCTTTACGTCGAAGGGCTGAGTGACACCGCCAGCATGCGCGTGACCTGGGCGGGCGCGCAGTGCCGTGCAGAGGTCCGTCGACCTGCCGGCGACGACCCCGTGCCCGACCTCGGTGACGTGCGATGCGAATAGCACGAGCCGTGCCGGGGTCCCAGCAGCGGCGGCGGCGAGCGTGGTTCATGGCCGCGCTCACTCTCGTGCTGTGTGGCGCAGGCAAGGTTTACGCAGCGGCAGACTGTTCCGTCTCGGCCGTCAGCCTCAACTTCGACTACTACGATCCGTTGGCCACCGGGCCGGACGATTCCGTCGGCACCGTGACCGTGACCTGCAACTACGTGTCGTCGGGCGCCACGCGCGTCAACTACCGGGTCACGATCTCGAACGGCATGAACGGCCCCAGCCCGGTAGCTCGCCAGCTGGGTTCAGGCACCTCGCGCCTGGGTTACAACGTGTTTGCAAACCCGGCGCGCTCGCAGGTGTGGGGCACTGGAACGGGCGGCACGGTGATTGCGTCGGGCTCGATGACGCTCGGCCCCGGTAACGGCAACCGCACGCGCACATCGACTCACCCTGTCTACGGCCGCATCCCGCAACTGCAGGACGCCGTGCCCGGCGCCTACAACGACACGCTGGTGGTGACGCTGACGTACTGAATCAGCGCAGAAGCGCTGCGACCTGGACCGGAATCTCGTATTCACCAGGCATCGCACCGGCACTGAGCCAGAGCCGGTAGTTCAACGTGAATTCACGCGCGAAGGCCTGCACGATCTCGAGGCTCGAATCGGTCATGCGCAGCGGAGCCTGGAAGCCGTCGATGTCGATGGAGTCGGTCAGGCCGACCCGCGGATTCAGCTGCAGCACGACGCGGTCGGGTGCGTTGGTCTGCAGCTGGTAATGGCGTGACACGTCGAGGTAGCCGCGCCGTACGTCGGCCACCGTGACCGAGACGGGAGACGCGTCGGCCTGCAACCGTGCGTGGGGACGAACCTGGACGGAGACCTGCAGGTTCGCGGTGGCCATTTCTGCCCGCGCGGTTCCAAAGTGGAGCGCCGCGACGAGAGCGAGAAGCAGCCACCCGGACCGCATAATCACCTTCGTCCCGAGCCGGGGGACCGCTTGCACGGACCGGCCCGTTGAATAGGTGCCATCAGAGCGCGCTGCGGGTTCCGCCGCCATACGCCTTAATCGCTACTTGGAGTGAACTGCGTCACGTTTTGAAGCTAAACCCCTGCTGCCTGCTTGCGCAACCCACTCAAGACATAAGGCGATCCGGAGTGGTGCTGCGTTGCCGCACGCCGACCCCACGGAAATGCGGGTTGCACCCCCCCGCAGAACCGCTAAAGTCGCGTTCCGTCTCAGGAAACCAGGGTTCTCCGTGACCGTCCCGCCGACCGATACCTCCCATCCGGACTATTTCCACCGGGTGGTCGATTGCCAGTGGGCCTGCCCGGCCCACACCGACGTCCCCGAGTACATCCGCTTGATCGCACTCGGGCAGTTTTCCGACGCCTACATCGTCAACCGCGAGTCCAACGTGTTCCCGGGCATCCTGGGTCGCGTGTGCGACCGCCCCTGCGAGCCGGCCTGCCGGCGCGGGCGGGTGGAAGACAAGCCGGTCGCGATCTGCCGCCTCAAGCGTGTCGCCGCCGACCACAAGGACGACATCTCGTCCCGGTTGCCGGTGATCCCTGCACAGAAAAACGGCAGGAAGGTCGCCTGCATCGGCGCCGGTCCCGCGTCGCTCACCGTCGCCAACGACCTGCTCCCGCTCGGCTACGAAGTCGTGATCTTCGAGCAGTGGGACAAGCCGGGCGGCCTGATGCGCACCAACATCCCGGCGTTCCGTCTCCCGGAAACGGTGCTGGCCGAGGAAATCGGCTACATCGAGCAGATGGGCGCGCAGATCCGCTACAACTCGCGCATCGACAGCATGCGCAAGCTGCTCGCGACCGGCGGTTTCGACGCCGTGTTCGTCGGCAGCGGCGCGCCGAAGGGCAAGGAGTTGAAGCTCCCCGGCCGCACCGAGGGCGACGCCAACATCCACATCGGCATCAACTGGCTCGAATCGGTCGCGTTCAAGCACGTGGACAAGATCGGCGAGAACGTGCTGATCATCGGCGTCGGCAATACGGCCATGGACTGCTGCCGCTCCTCGCTGCGTCTCGGCGCGAAGAACGTGAAAGTCATGGCGCGCAAGCCGCGGCAGTTCTTCAAGGCTTCCGAGTGGGAACTCGAGGACGCCGAGAGCGAGAACGTCGAGATCGTCGTCAACCACTCGCCGAAGGCGTTCGTGGTCGAGGGCGGCAAGCTCAAGGGCATGCTGTTCGAGCAGATGGCCTACGACTTCGACGGCCGCGGCCGCATCACGGCCGAGCGCGTCACCGGCGAGACGTTCATCGCCGCGGACGACGTGATCCTGGCGATCGGTCAGGAGAACGCATTCCCCTGGATCGAGAACGATCTCGGCATCGAGTTCGACCAGTGGCACGTGCCGGTCGTCGACGTGAAGACGCACCAGTCGACGCGTCCCGGGGTGTTCTTCGGCGGCGACGCGGCGTTCGGCCCGAAGAACATCATCTGGGCGGTCGAGCACGGCCACCAGGCCGCGATCTCGATCCACAACCATTGCATGGGCCAGCCGGTCACCGAGCGGCTGCCACCCACGCTGAATCTTTCCTCGCGCAAGATGGGCCTGCACGAGTGGTCGTACAAGAACGACTACAACCCGGTCGAGCGCCGGCTCGTGCCGCACGTGAGCCTCAAGGAGCGCTTCAAGCAGATCAACATCGAGGTCGAGCTCGGTTTCGACGCCGAACAGACGGCGAAGGAAGTCGAGCGCTGCCTCAACTGCGACATCCAGACGGTGTTCGAGACCAAGGCGTGCATCGAATGCGACGCCTGCATCGACATCTGCCCGACGGACTGCCTCACGATCACCCGCAACGGCGAGGAAGCCGAGCTTTCGCAGCGCCTCAGGGCGCCGCGCAAGCACCCGCACGAACCGCTCTTCGTCTCCGCGCCGCTCAAGCACACGGGTCGGGTGATGGTGAAGGACGAGGACCTCTGCGTGCACTGCGGACTCTGCGCCGAGCGCTGCCCGACGGCGGCCTGGGACATGCAGAAGTCGAAGATCAACCTGCCCCACGCGAACGACCACCAATGGCCCAGCCCCACGCAACGCAAGACCGCGTAAACGACTTCGTCATCAAGCTCGCGAACGTGAACGGCACCGGCTCGGCCAGTGCCAACACGATGCTGATGAAGTCCATCTTCCGGATGGGCGTCCCCGTCATGGGGAAGAACTACTTCCCGTCCAACATCCAGGGCCTGCCCACCTGGTACGAGATCCGCGTCACCAAGGACGCCTACGTCGCCCGTTCCGGCCGCGTCGACCTCATGGTCGCGATGAATGCCGAGACGTACCAGAAGGACGTGCGCGAGGTCAGCCCTGGCGGCTTCCTGATCTACGACTCGACGTGGCCCCGCGCCGCGGTGCTCGTGCGCGACGACATCACGATCCTCGGCGCGCCGCTCGCCAGGCTCTGCAACGAGAACTTCGTCGGCGTGCGCAACCGCATCCTGATGAAGAACGTCGTGTATCTCGGCCTGCTCGCCGCCCTGCTCGAGATCGACGTCGAAGTCATCCGCCAGCTGCTGCACGAGAGTTTCGCCAAGAAGCCGGCGCTGGTCGAAGCCAACATGAAGGCCGTGCAGCTCGGCTACGACTACGCGAAGCAGCACCTGCCCTGCCCGTTGCCCCTGCGCATCCAGCGCATGGACAAGACCAGGGGCCACGTCATGATCGACGGCAACACGGCGGCCGGCCTCGGCGCGGTGTATGCCGGCGCCACGGTCGGACCGTGGTACCCGATCACGCCGTCCACGTCGTTGATGGACGCGTTCAAGTCGTTCTGCTCGAAGCTGCGGGTCGATCCGGAAACCGGTGCCAGCCGCTATGCGGTCATCCAGGCCGAGGACGAACTCGCCGCGATCGGCATGGTGCTCGGCGCCAACTGGAACGGCGCCAGGGCATTCACCGCGACCAGCGGACCCGGCATCTCGCTGATGAGCGAGTTCATCGGACTGGCGTACTACGCCGAGATTCCGGCCGTCATCGTCGACGTGCAGCGCGTCGGCCCGTCCACGGGCATGCCGACCCGCACGCAGCAGTGCGACATCCTGATGTGCGCGTACGCGTCGCACGGCGACACCAAGCACGTGCTGCTGTTCCCGTCGAACCCGGAGGAATGCTTCTACATGATGGTGCAGGCGTTCGACCTCGCCGAGCGCCTGCAGACCCCGGTGTTCGTGCTGTCGGACCTCGACATCGGCATGAACGACTGGATGTGCCCCGAACTGAAGTGGGACGACGCGTACCGTCCGGACCGCGGCAAGGTGCTGACGAAGGAAGAGATCGAGGCGCTGCCCAAGTTCCACCGCTACCTGGACAAGGACGACGACGGCATCCCGTCCCGCACGCTGCCGGGCGTTTCGCCGAAGGGCGCGTATTTCACGCGCGGCTCGGGCCACAACCAGTACGGCGGTTACACCGAGGATTCGGCCGAATACCAGGTGGTCATGGAACGCCTGCTGCGCAAGTTCAAGCAGGCGAAGACGCTCGTGCCGGCGCCCGTCATCGAGGCCACGGGCACCAGCGACATCGGTCTCGTCGCCGTCGGCAGCAGCCGCGGCGCCGTGAACGAGGCGCGTGACATCCTCGCCAAACGCGGCATTCCCATCGACTACATGCGCATCAAGGCGTTCCCCTTCACGAGGCAGGTCGAGGCCTTCATGGCGTCGCACGACAAGATTTTCGTGGTCGAGCAGAACCGCGACGCGCAGCTGCGCTCGCTGCTGACGCTCGAGACCGACGTGCCGAAGTCGAAGCTGCACTCCATCCTGCACTACAGCGGCCTGCCGATGACCTCGAAGGAGATCGTCGATGCCGTGATCGCGGAACTCGGCGACGCGCAGCGCGCACAAGTTGCTGCCGCAACTTGAGGGGTTAGGGGATAGGGGTTAGGGGTTAGTAAGACGAGCACAGTATCGTGACGCTTATCTTCAGCCCCCTTGGCCTCGTATCCGCACCCGCAGAGCACGGCACGCAACGTACACGCACATCCGACTAACCCCTATCCCCTATCCCCTCCCTATCCCCTATCCCCTAACATGTCGTTCATCAACAAACCGAAAGTCCGCCATCCGGACCTGCCGCAGAACGAACTCGGCCTGACGCGCCGCGACTACGAAGGCGCCATGTCGACGCTCTGCGCGGGTTGCGGCCACGACTCGGTCACGTCCTCGATCACCCAGGCGATCTGGGAGCTGAACCTGCGCCCCGAGCAGCTCGCAAAGCTCTCTGGCATAGGCTGCTCGTCGAAGACCACGGCCTATTTCGCCAGCGGCGCGCACGGCTTCAACGGCGTGCACGGCCGCATGCCGTCGATCGCGGCCGGCGCGAACGCCGCCAACAAGGACCTGCACTACATCGGCGTTTCCGGGGACGGCGACTCGCTGTCGATCGGTTTCGGCCAGTTCGCGCATGCGATCCGCCGCAACGTGAACATGCTGTACATCTGCGAGAACAATGGCGTCTATGGCCTGACCAAGGGCCAGTTCTCCGCGTCCGCGGACATCGGCACCAAGTCGAAGAAAGGCGAGGAAAACCGGCAGGCGCCCGTCGATCCCTGCCTCGCCGCGCTCAGCCTCGGCGGCAGCTTCATCGCGCGCAGTTTCTCGGGCGACCGCGAGCAGCTGGTGCCGCTGATCAAGGCGGGCCTGATGCACAAGGGTTTCGCGATGATCGACGTGATCTCGCCGTGCGTCACGTTCAACGACCACGTCGGCTCGACCAAGAGCTACGAGTTCACGCGCGAGCACTACCACGAGGCGGTGCACACGGATTACATCCCGCCGCGCCGGGAAATCACGGCGTCCTACGGCGCCGGCGAAGTGCTGCCGGTGCAGATGCACGACGGCAGCCAGCTGCGCCTGCGCAAGCTCGACAAGGATTACGATCCGAACCACCGCGGCAAGGCGTTCGAGTACCTGCGCACCAAGCTGCGCCAGGGCGAGCACGTGACCGGCCTGATCTTCCTGGCGCCGGGCCACGATCCCGACATGCACGAGATGCTGCACACGACCGACGTGCCGCTGAACCAGCTGCCTTACGAGCAGCTGCACCCGGGCGCGGCGGGGCTCGCGAGCATCCTCAAGCGCTACGCCTGATATTCCACCCGTGGCTGCTGCCTCTCCCGCCCCGGCGGGAGAGGATCCCTGTCACGTCGTTGCGCGCTCAATCGATCGGATTCGGTGCATCGAGCGTCCGTCCCGCGCCAATGGCGACGGCGGCGCCCGCGTTCAGGTTTGCATCAAAGGTGCGGCGCACGAAGTTCTCGTAGATCTTCGCGGTGCAGGCATTCTTGCTCGTCGACCCGGTCAGGCGTCCGAGCAAAGTCCCGGCGGCACCCCACGCCGCATAGGCCATCTGCACCGTCGCAGTGGCTCCGGTCGCGAACCCGCCCGCGCCGAGCGCAAAAATGTCGGTTCGATAGTAGTCCGGCGTGCAGGGGATGCCGCGCACGTTATGCCGCTCGATGGCCAGGCAAGTGTCGGCTCCATTCACGCCACAGCGGCCCGCGGCGAGCTGGACGGCGTTGCCGCCAAGCGTATCCAGGACCGGCATACCGCACGCTGGAACCAGGTTCGTCAGGTCAACGGGCAGTGTGGCGAGACTTGCCCTGTTGACCTGCGTGCCGCGCGAGCCGTCCGGCCGCGGTAACGCGTAGTAAAGGCTGTCCCCGTCCGGGCCGATCGCGAAGTCATAGAGGTTGCAGCCGTTGACCACGGCGATTTGTGTCGTGGACAACACGAGGCCACCCGAACCGCCTCGACTGACGGTCGTGCGCCACAATGAGCCAGGCAGTGAACTACCGGTCGCCGGCTTCAGAAACAGTACGCTGCCGTCTCGGCCCGACTCGAGCCCGAACGTGCGCCCGGTCGCAACCCTGCTCTCGTCGATCGTGGTCAATGCGGCCTCGGCACCGACACTGAAGTCCCTGACGACGATCCCGTCCAGGTCGCCCGACCCGCCGTCGCCGTCCTGCCAGACGGCCCGCCACTCGTTGTTGCCGAGATCAATCAGCAGCGGCCGACGCTCGACTCCCGGTACCGTGGCCAGCGTCTTTACGCACGTGCCGTCCGCATTCGCGATGCGGATCGCGACGCTGGCGACGCCGCCTTGTATCGTCGTGTAGCCGTAGATGTAGGCCGGGAACTGTGCGGCGGTAACGCCCGTGCACCCTGCGCCGCCCCCGCCCGGCTTCGCCGCCTGCGACGGGCTCGTTGCCAGCAACAGTGCCCCGCAAACTGCCAAGACCCCTGAGACGATCGTCCATAACGTCTTCATGGCTTCCCCCTGCTTTGGCCGCGGCAGGCCGCCTCACCCCGAGGTCGTCGCCGAGGCTGTTTTCCCTGAGGGTATACTCCGGTGCACTCTGGAAATGAATCCCCCGCCGGGTCACGTAGGGTTAAACCCCTGACCGGAAAGGGAGAATGACCCGGATCATGACGCACGTCACTTGGCAGGACCGCCCTGGACCGTAGAATCCCGCCCATGCCGATGTCCATCCCGGACCCGCGCCGCCGAGCCACTGGCATTGCCACGACAATCGTGGCCGCGTGCCTGCTCTGCGTTGCGGGCGGTGCCGCGGCCTCGTCGGTTTACAAGTGGGTCGACGCGGCTGGCGTCACGCACCTCTCCTCCGCGAAACCGCCCGCCGGCACCAAGTACGAGCGCGTCGTGCTGGCGAGCACCGGCAGTGCAACGTCCACGTCGTCCAGGCGTGCCAGCTACAGCGCCGCCAACGTACCGGCCGGCACCCGCACCACGGCGGCCAGTGCCGAGCAGGTCTCGCGTCGCAACGACATGGTGACGTCGTTGCGCAACCGCGAATGCGTGGTCGCGCTCGAGTCGATCGATCGCCTCGCCAGGGGCGGCCAGGCCGTCGACCCGGCGGAGTTCAGCCGGTTGCAGCAGACCGCGGACCAGAACTGCAGCAAGGACCCGGCCGTGCGACGCGAGCAGGAAGACATGGCGGCCAGGCTGCGCGTCTCGAAGGGCGACGCCTGCATCGATGCGCGCAACAAGCTCGCCGACATGCTCGAGCCGGGCCGCCGGCCGACGCGCGACCAGCTCAAGACGCAGCAGGAATTCATCGAGTCCCACTGCACGGCGCCGGTGCGCTGAGTCACGTGCGTTGACTGCAGCTGCAGCCTGCCCGGTCGCATCCGAGCACGCCGCCAGCCGCGCCGCCGATCCGTCGTCCAAGTCCCCCTGGCTGGTCATCGTCAATCCCGTGGCCGGCCGGTCGCGGCGTGACGCGCGTGCGTGGCGCGCGATGGAACGGGCGCTGCACCAGGCTGGGCTTGCTCACGACATCGCGTGGACGACGGGTCCCGGCGATGGCGCACGCATCGCTGCCGCTGCCTGGCAGCAAGGCCGCGAGCGCTTTCTCGTCGCCGGTGGCGACGGTTCGGTGCATGACGTCGTCAACGGCCTGATGTCGGCGCAGCACGCGCAGGGTGACCCCGCATCCCCGGGCCCACCGCGCATCCCGACTGTCGTCCCGCTGCCGCTGGGCACGGGCAACGACTGGTCGCGGTCGCTCGAGTTACCCGGTGAACCGGCAGCGCTCGCGGCGATCATCCGTCGGGACCACACGGTGCCGCACGACGTCGGCCGCATCGAATTCCCGGCTTCCCGCGCGACGCCCGCAAGGACGTGCTGGTTCATCAACGTGGCGGGTGCAGGCTTCGATGCACACGTCATCGAACGGATGCCGGCCCGAACGCCATCGAAAGTTCGCTTACCTCGCTGGCGCCCTGCGAGAACTCGCGCGTTATCGCTCGCCGGCTTTCAGGCTGACCGCGGACGACGAACGCGCAGCAGCTGCCCGCCGGTTACTGCTGGCTTTCGTCGCCAACGGGCGGTATTGCGGCGGGCGCATGCACGTCGCACCCATGGCGCAGCAGGACGACGGCGCATTCGATCTCGTGACCATCGACGACGTCGACTTGCTGCGCGCGCTGCCGAAGCTTGCCAGGCTCTACGTCGGCAACCTGCTGCGCGACCCCCTGGTGCAACACCGGCTCGTGACGAAGGTGCGCATCGAGGCGGAACCGGCGGCAGGCATCGAGGCGGACGGCCAGCTGGTCGGGCGAACCCCGGCGGTGATCACGGTGCAAGGGGGAGCCTTGCGGACATTGCGCGGGCCGTAGAGGCCCGGGTGTAAGGTTGCGGCATGAACACTGCGAGCCCCGAACTCGTCACCCACCGCGGTGGCTGCCATTGCGGCGCCGTCCGCTTCGAAGTCGACGCTCCCGCCCGCCTGCTCGTGCACGACTGCAACTGCTCGATCTGCGCGATGTCGGGATTCCAGCATCTCATCGTGCCGGGTTCCCGTTTTCGCCTGCTGGCCGGCGCCGACGCGCTCACCGAATACACCTTCAATACCGGCGTGGCGCGCCATCTGTTCTGTCGCCGGTGCGGGGTCAAGTCGTTCTACGTGCCGCGTTCGAACCCCGACGGCTTCAGCGTCAACGCACGCTGCCTCGACACGGGCACGATCACAGCCCTGACGGTCGAGCCCTTCGACGGCCGCAACTGGGAGACTTCTGCGGGAGTTCTGCGTCACCTGTCGTCAGGGTGACGCTGGCACGGCTCAACGGTCGTCGACGTCTTCGTCGTCACGCGATCCGGGGTGCAGTGGCTGCGATCGTCTGCGAGGCGGTCACGCCCATGACGTTGCTCGAGACGGCCGGCACCCGGGCCCTGTTGCGGGCAGACCGGGAGCGGATCCGCGCGGCGGCTTCGGCTTCACGCACGGCGGCACGCCGACGCGACAAGGCGACAAAACCCAGCACCGCGAGCAGTAACAAGGCGATCAAGGCGATTTTCATTGCGTCTTCCCTGGGTTCGATTCGCTCGCAACGGGCAGCGCATCCTCACGCTGCCCGGTCCATGGCACGTGAGCTTGCCCGCGGCCAGCGCCGTGCGGAAGCTCCATTTAGGCAGGATTCGCACGGGAATGACCATCCGATGCGGCCATTTAACGCGCTGCGTCACAGGTCCGCATCACCCATCCAGGTGGCAAGGACTCACCCGGCGCCCGGCAGGGGTGGCCCGGCCACCGACGCAGCCGCGGAAATGCCACGGCCACGCGCTTATTTTACCAGTGAATGCCCCGCATGAGGGACGCAAAGACCATCGCTTCGCGGGTCGCCGGCCGCTGCTCCTCGCCTTCGCGCTTGCCCAGCGCGGCGGCGGAATCCGGGAACATGCGGTAGGCCGAATTCATCACGACCTCGGACATCTTCGGCATGACCAGGTGCATGATCTCGGAGATCACGCCGAGGCGCGTCGCAATGCGCTGCGGCTTGCGGATGATTGCATCCGCGATCATGTCCGCCGCCTCTTCCGGCGAAATGATGGTCGGCATCTCTTCGTACAGCTTCGTCGGCGCGATCATCGGCGTGCGGACGAGCGGCATGTTGATGATCGTGAAGTGCACGTTCTCGTCGTGGAACTCGGACGCCGCGCAGCGGGCGAACGACTCGAGCGCCGCCTTCGACGCGACGTATGCGGAAAACCGCGGCGCATTCGTCAGCACGCCGATCGACGACACGTTGATGACGTGGCCGTTCTTGCGCGCCGTCATCGACGGCAATAGGTTCATCGTCAGCCGCACGCACGCGAAATAGTTCAACTGCATCGTGCGTTCGAAGTCGTGGAACCGGTCGTACGACAGCGCCAGCGAACGGCGGATCGACCGGCCCGCGTTGTTGATCAGCACGTCGACGTGGCCGAATTCCTTCAGCACGTCCTTCGCCAGCTTGTCGTTGGCCGCGTATTCCGTGATGTCGCACGAGTACGTCTTGACGAAGCCGCCGGCGTCGGTGATCTTCTTGCGCACGTCGGCCAGCTTCTCCTCGTCGCGCGCGACCACGATCACCTTGCCGCCCGCCTCCGCGATGCGGATTGCCGCCGCCTCGCCGATGCCGGACGAACCGCCGGTGATCATCACGACCTTGCCCTTCACCGCACCCCTGAGGCTGCGGTCGATCGAGAGGTCGGGATCGAGGTGGCGTTCCCAGTAGTCCCACAGGCGCCAGGCGTAGTCTTCGAGCGCCGGCACGCGGATCTTGGCCTTGTCGAGGATCTTCTGCGTCGCCGTCGAATCGAAGCGCGTCGGGTAGTTCACGAACTGCAGCACCGAACGCGGCACCTGCAGGTCGCGCAGCAGCTGGTTGAACACGTTCTGGATCGGCTTGCTGCGCTCGACCGACTGCGTCACCGGCTCGGGGACCATCGCGAACACCTTGGGGTCGAGGCGGAACGCCATCTCGGGCGCGTGGGCCGCGCGCGCAAAGACGTTCAGTATCTCGCCGACGCGGCGGACCTTGGGATCGGTGAGGTGGAAGCAGCGGCCGTCGAGCTTCGGCTGGTGCGAGAGGTGCACCAGCGCATCGACCACGAAGTCGACCGGCACGACGTTGATGTAGCCGCCCTCGATGCCGACCAGCGGAATCCAGCGCGGCCAGGACTCGCGCAGCCGCTGCAGCGCCTTGAAGAAATAGTACGGGCCGTCGATCTTGTCGATGAAGCCGGTCTGCGAGTGGCCGAGCACCGCGCCCGGACGGTAGACGCGAAACGGGATGCGGCCGTTCGCGCGCACCATCGCCTCGGAGTCGTGCTTGGTGCGGTGGTACGGATGCTCGAGCTCTTCCGCTTCCTCGAACATGTCCTCGGTGAACGTGCCGCGGTACAGGCCTGCGGCCGCGATCGAGCTCACCAGGTGGAAGCAGCCGGCGTTGACCGCCTCGGCGAACTCCAGCGCACCCTTGGTGCCGGTGATGTTCGCCTTCTCCATCGCCTCGGCACTGGCCTCGAGGTCGTACACGGCGCCGAGGTGATAGAAGTGCCTGATCTTGCCCTTGAGTTTCGCGACGTCGGCCTTGCCCACGCCGAGCTTCGGCAGGCCGAGGTCGCCCTTGACCGGAACCACGCGCTTGAGACTGTCCTTGCCCCAGAACTCGCGCAGCTCGTCGAGCTTGCCGATCGACTTCGCGCGGACCAGCACGTAGATCGTGCCTTTGCCCTTCTGCAGCAGTGATTGGACGAGATAACGACCGATGAAGCCGGTCGCGCCGGTCACGAAATAGGTCATCCGTGGAGCCCCCTGATATTGTCGGACTACCTTAGGGATCGTACGTACTCAGGTCAACGTGGCGCGGCCCCGGCATTGGCTAAGATGCCGGTGCGGCCGGCCGGGTTCGGGCAGGCCAGCGGGGGCGGCATGGCGAGCAGGAATCGGGCGGCGACGGCGGGTGGGCAGCACGAAAGGATGTCCGCCGTGGACACCGCCTGGCTGCGCATGGACGGCCCTGCCAGCACCATGATGATCGTCAGCGTCATGACCACGGCCACGCCGGTGCCCGCGGCCGACCTGCGCAGGGTCCTCGAGACCCGGCTGCTCTGCTTCCCGCGCTTCCGCAAGCGCGTCGAGACCGATCCCCTCGGCGCTTCCTGGGTCGAGGACTCGAATTTCGACCTCGACGCGCATTTCGTCGTGACCAGGCTGCGGGGCAAGGACCCACGCCACGAATTGCAGGCGCTGGCAGCAAGGCTGGCCGGCGAGCGGTTCGACCCGGCACGGCCGCTGTGGCAGCTGCACTTCGTCGAGCACTACGGGACGGGCAGCGCGTGGGTGCTTCGTCTGCACCACTGCTACGCGGACGGCATCGCGATGATCCGGGTGCTGCTGTCGCTGACCGAACAGGATGCCGGCCCGGCGCTCGCCGGGGCCCACGCAGCGGAGTCCCGCACCGGGTCGCGCGGACGACGCAAGGGCGCCGCGGACCCGCTGCAACTGCTCGACTGGGTCAGCCAGCTGACGCAACCCGCGGGCGACATCGTCGAAAGCGTCCTGGCCGAGGGCGCGCGACTGCTCGAGACGGGTGTGCACAAGCTGTTTCATCCGGAGACCGCCGCGGCGATCGCGCTCCAGGCCAGGAGCATGGCCGGCGAGTTTGCGCGAGTCGTCGCGCTGCCCGACGACCCCGCGTCGCCGCTGCGCGCGCCCTTGAGCGGCGAGAAACGAGTCGCGTGGTCGGAGCCGCTCGACCTGCAGGAGGTCAAGACGGTGAGCCGGGCGCTCGGCTGCACCGTCAATGACGTGCTGATGGCCACCGTCGCCGGCGCGCTCGGCGCCTGGCTGCGCGCCGGAGGATTCGATACCACGGACGTCGTGCTGCGCGCGTCGGTGCCGGTGAACCTGCGCGAGGCCGAGGAGGCGGCGACGCTCGGCAACAAGTTCGGGCTGCTGTTCGTCGAGTTGCCGGTCGGCGTCGCCAATCCGCTGCAGCGGGCCTACCGGATGCACGACACGATGCGGGACCTGAAAGGCTCGCAGCAGCCGCCACTCACGCTCACGGTGCTCGGACTGCTCGGCGTGATGCCGAACCTCGTGCAGGGTCCCGCCATCGAACTTTTCAGCCGCAAGGGCTCGCTCGTGGCGTCGAACGTGCCGGGACCGCAGGCGCCGCTGTACCTGTGCGGACAGCGCATCGCGGAGATGCATTTCTGGGTGCCGCAAAGCGGCTCGATCGGCGTCGGGGTCAGCATCCTCTCGTACGCAGGCAAGGTGTTCTTCGGGCTGATCGCGGACCGCGCGTGCATCGCCGAGCCGGCGCAGGTGGTCGAGCGGCTGGGCCCTGAATTCGAGCAACTGCTGCTGGCGGCGACGGTGGGCGTGCTCGGTCTGCAGCAGCGCCAACGGCGGCGCAGGAAACGGGCGCCGCGGACCGCGGGAAATACGTAGACTGCGGTTTGACACACTGCAGCAAGCGACCGGGATTCCCCACAATGCATGTTGCGGCGGTCCCTCTGGACGCGCCCCACCAGGAGTTTCGTCATGGCCACCTCCCGTTCACGCACCCGCAAGACCGCCGGTTCCAACGTCGGACGCCGCGTGCGCGACGCGTTCGAGAGCGCGCAGGAGACACTGCAGTCGCGTGTCGGGGGAGCGCGTGAACAGGCGCAGGAAACCTGGGACAACCTCGAAGCGCTGTTCCAGAGCCGCGTGCAGCGCGCGTTGCACCAGCTCGGCGTGCCGACGGCCGAGGAAATCCGTGCGCTGACCCGCCGCGTGAGCGAACTCAACGACAGCGTGAGCAAGATCGTCCAGCGGCAGCTCGCTGCACAGCCGAAGAAGACCGCTCAGCGCGCCAGGCGCAAGGTCGCGGCGCCGCGTCGCGCGCGGGCGAAGCGCAGCAAGACCGCGGGCTGATCCCGCCCGCACCGGCGACGTACGGAGGTCCGGCAATGCTCGACCTGCAACCGGCGATTGGACGAAGGCGGACCAGCCACGGACGCTTCGGGCTCGCGCTCGCCGGCGGCGGGCCGCTCGGCGCGTTCTACGAGGTCGGGTGCCTGCACGCGATCGAGGAAGCGTTCGACGGCTTCCAGCTGACGGACCTCGAGATGTACGTCGGCGTGAGTTCGGGCGCGATGATCGCGGCCGGCCTCGCGAACGGCTTCGACACGGCCGACATGGGGCTGGTCTTCATCCACAACGCCTCGAACGAGATGAAGTTCTCACCGGCGCTGTTCCTGATGCCCGCGTTCCGGGAGTACGCCCGGCGCATCGCGGGGGCGCCAGGCATGCTCGCCGACATCGCGCGCGAGTACCTGCGTGACCCGGGCAAGGACTGGGCCGAGATCATCGACCCGCTTGGCCGATTGCTGCCCACCGGTATCTGCGACAACCGCCCGCTGGAGCGCGTCATGGCCCGGCTGTTCGCGTCGAACGGTCGCACCAACGACTTCCGCAAGCTCGGGCCGAAGCTCTACATCGTCGCGACCGAACTCAACACCGGACATTCCGTGCGCTTCGGCGAGCCGGGGTTCGATCACATCCCCATTTCGCGCGCGATCCAGGCGAGCACCGCCCTGCCCGGCCTCTATCCGCCCGTTGCGATCGACGGCCACGTGTATGCCGACGGTGCGTTGCTGCGGACGATGAACGCCTCGATCCTGCTCGATGCGGGCGTGGACTTCATCATCTGCGTCAATCCGCTCGTGGCGTTCGATGCGTCGAGCGCGCCGCGGCCACCGCACGGCTTCCCACCCGACGAGCACGACCTCTCGCACGGAGGGCTGCCGACCGTGCTGAGCCAGACGTTCCGTTCGCTGATACAGTCGCGCATGCAGGCCGGCTTCAAGAGCTACAAGCAGCGCTATCCGCACGCGGACGTGCTGCTGCTGGAGCCGGACCCCGGCGACGGGGAACTGTTCTTCCAGAACGTATTCCGCTATGCGGACCGCCGCCGGCTGGCCGAGCATTCGTACCAGCGCACGCGACACGACCTGCTGCAGCAGGCCGACGCCCTCCAGCCGCTGCTGCAGCGGCACGGGATCACGCTGCGGCGCGACGTGCTCGAAGATCGCCGGCGCACGTTCCTGCGCGCCGTCCAGGAGCGCAAGCGTCGCCAGCTGCCCGTGACCGGCGCGCTGCACCGCACGCTCGACCGGCTCGAGCGCGCCGTCGCGGGCCAACCGGACTGACGCCTTGAAACTGCTCGGCATCGAAATCGGCGCCCCGCCGGAGGATCGCGGCACGCTCGGGCGCCTGCTCGAGCGCAACCAGGCATTGCGCGACGTGTTCGCGGGCGACCCGCGCCTCGGCAGGCAGCTGCTGCGACTGCAGAAGTGGCAGTCGAAGCGACTCCTGCGGTCGCATGACGACCTGCACGCCAATCCGCGCTACCGGCTTGCGGTCGAGTTCTTCTTCAACGAGCTGTATGGCGGGGACGCGCGCCGCCGCGACTCCGACATGATCAAGGTGCAGCGGGCCATGGAACGCCTGCTGCCGCGCGAGGGCCTCGAAGCGCTGTGCCTCGCCGTGCAGCTCGAGACCTTGTCGCAGGAACTCGATGCGGACGTAGCGCGCGCCATGCCCCCGGGCGGCATCACCGTGGCGCGGTATGCCGAGGCCTATCGGGGTGCGGGCAGGCGTGCCGACCGCGAGCGACAGATCGCACTCACGAGCGAAATCGGCGAATATCTCGACGGCGTGGTCCGCAAGCCGATCATCCGCGGGCTCGTCCGGCTGGCGCGCGGCCCGGCCCACGCGGCCGGATTCGGGTTGCTGCAGGAATTCCTCGAGCGCGGCCTCGATGCGTTCGAGGCGATGCACGGCGCAACGGAATTCCTCGGCACGGTGCGGGCTCGCGAACGACGGGCGATGGAGCGGCTGTTTGCCGGCGCGGCGGACCCGTTCGAGTTCGATGCGGGCGAGCGCAGGACAAAGACGAGGGCGAAACCGGGATGAGTTCAAGCGGACGGCAGACGGGCAGGAAAGGCAGGAGAAAAGCCGTCCGCAAACCCCCACCCCACTGGCGCAAGTACCTGACCCAGGCCGAGCTGGAGCTGCCGCCGCCGGCAGGTGGCGCGCTGACCGGCAATGCCGACGACCGCAGCGACGAGTTCGAAGACGCCGAGCCACCCGAACTCGCGTGGTGGCAAACCAGGCTCTTCGTCGCGGGTCTCGCGTCCGCCTGCATGATCCTGGCGGTGCTGGCCGTGACGTCGATGCTGAACGCATCTCGTGACCGCGAGGCAGCCCGTGTGGCGGCCGAACGCGAACAGACCCTGACGCTGCGGGCGATCAACAGCGTGCGCTCCCTGCGCATCACGCCCAATCCCCGCAGCTGGTCCGCCGCACCTGACATGACGCTGGCCTGGCCCGAGCCACCGCAACTGCTCGAGCTGCGGCTGGCCGTGGGCTACTCGCCCTTCCTGGCATTTGCCGTGATCATGGACAAGGTCGATCACGGCCGGGTGCTGGTCGTCGAACGGATGGCCCCGGATTCCAACAAGGAACTGCGGCTGTCACTCAACAGTTCGGCGTTCGGTCCCGGCGAGTACCGCCTGCGCTTGCAGGGCTATACCTGGCGTGGTGATCGCGTCGACGTCGGTTGGGTGCGGTTGCAGGTCACGGATCCGCGCTGAGTCTGCCTGGCTGCTTGTACTGCACGTTCGGGCCCCGGGGTTGACTCACTGGCGTGGCGTCATTGGCGCAGCGACAATGGGACATGCCAGTGGATTTCATCGGGCTGTTCTCCCTGCTCGCCGCCGCACGGGTGCGGTTCGTCGTCGTGGGCGGCCTGGCGCTCCTGCTGCACGGAATCGACCGTTTGACGGCTGACGTGGATCTCGTCATCGACCTGTCCACTGACACCACCGCCGACACCGTCCGCGCGTTGACCGCGTCGGGCTACCGCTCGATGGCACCGGTCGATCCCATGGCCCTTGCCGATCCGGCGCAGCGCGCCGACTGGCAGGCGACCCGCGGCATGAAGGTGTTCAGCTTCTGGGACTCCACGAACACGCGCCCCACCGTCGACATCATGCTCGACCCGATCGTGAGCTTTTCCGATCTGTACGCAGGCGCGTCCGTGGTCACGATGGGGGGCACGGCCGTGCGAGTGGCCTCGATCCCGCACCTCATCGCGTTGAAGCAAGTCGCCGGGCGCCCCCAGGACCTGGCGGATATCGAACGTTTGCGCGGCATGCTGGGGGACTGAACACGTGCCGGACTTCGATCCCGACAGCACACCCAGCGCCTGGGGCACCTGGCAGGATGCGGAATCGCTGCGTCGCTGGTCATTCGCACGTCGCACGCCGGAGCAGCGACTCGCGTGGTTGCAGTCGGCCCTGGAACTCGCTTACCAGAGCGGTGCGATCAAACCCCGCCGCCCGGACGACGATCGACCTGACGAGCGAGCGAAGCTAGAGATCGGCGCGCAGCGCCTGCAGCGGCGGGTGCGAGACGACCGAACGCGCGGCCAGGATACCCGCGGTGCCCACCAGCACCGCGCCGCCGACGATGCCGACCAGCCACACCCGCGGGTCGGGTGAGTACTGCAGGTCGAAGACCTGCTTCGCCAGCAGGTAGCCGACCGCGGTCGCGCCCGCTGCCGCGAGCAACCCGGCGAGCGCGCCGAGCACGATGAATTCGGCCGCCACGCCCTGGAACACGACACTGCGGGTCGCCCCCAGCGTGCGCAGGATGGCGCTTTCGTAGCGACGTTCGTCGCGCGTGGCCTGCACGGCGGCGAGCAGCACCATCAGCCCGGCGGCCAGCGTGAACAGGAACACGTACTGCACCGCGAGACTCGCCTTGTTCATGACATCGCGCACCTGTGCGAGCAGCGCGTCGATGTCGATGATGGTGACCTCGGGGAACTGCCGCACCAGGTCGACCAGCAGCGGCCGCTGCGGCGGCTCGACGTGCACGCTGGTGATCAGCGTACCGGTCGCACTTTCGAGCACGCCGGGCGAGAACACGACGAAGAAATTCGGCTTGAAGGTGTCCCAGCGAACATCACGCAAGCTGGTGATCGTGCCGGTGACCGCCTCGCCGGCAATGTCGTACGTCAGCGTGTCGCCGAGCTTCATGCCAAGGCGCTCGGCATAGTCGGTCTCGACCGAAATCTGCGGTGCCCCTCGAGATTCCTTCGGCCACCACTGCCCTGCGACGATCTTGTTGCCGGGCGCGAGCTCGGCCGACCACGTGAGGTTGGACTCGCGCTCGACGAACTCGTTCGCGCGCTCGCCCTGGAACGTCATCTTCTCGACCGGCGTGCCGTTGATGGCACTGAGGCGCGCCCGCAGCATCGGCACCAGCTCCGTCGCCGGCAGTCCGGCCCTGGCAAGGAACTGCTCGACACCCGCGCCTTCGTCCGGGCGGATGTTGATCATGAAGTAGTTGGGCGCATCGACCGGCAGGCTGCGCTGCCAGTCGCGCAGCAGGTCGTCGCGCACCAGCGCGAGCAGCAGCAGCACCATGAAGCCGAGGCCGAACGCCACGATCTGCACGATGCTGTCGCGACCGCGGCGTGCGATGTTGGCGAGGCCGTACCGCCAGGCGACACCCACGCCGCTGCGCAGCGGTGCCAGCAACTTCACCAGCGCCCAGCCGGCGACGGCGAGCAGCAGGAACGTCGCGCCAAGACCGCCTGCCACGTACCCCACGAGCTGCGGATCGCGCACGATCCAGTACAGCAGCGCGAGCACGGCACCGATCGCCAGGCCGTAGACGACGGTGTACCGCAGCGGCGGCGGTTCGAGATCGCGGCGCAGGACACGGGCGGGCGGAACACGCTTCAGGCGCAGCAACGGCGGCAATGCGAACCCGACGAGCACGACGACCGCAGTGACGATGCCCAGCAGGAAGGCATCGGCCGAAGGCGGCGGCAGGTCGCCGCGCAACAGGTCGCGCAGCAGCCAGGCGATGCCGGATTGCGCGAGGTAACCGATCGCCGTGCCGGCGACTGCGGTCACGAAGGCGATCGCAACGAGCTGGACCACTGTCTGTGTCAGAACGAACCGCTGCGGCGCGCCCATGCACTTCATCAGCGCCACGGTGTCGAGGTGACGACGCGCGTAACGCTGCGCAGCCATCGCCACTGCAATGGCCGAGAGCAACACGCTGACCAGGCTCGCGAGCGACAGGAAGCGTCCCGCGCGATCGGCCGACGCACGAATCTGCGGGCTGGCATCGGCGATCGACCGCACCCTCTCACCGCGTTGCTTGGCCGCACTGAGCCACTCGCGGAAATCGTCGACAGGTCCGGGATCGCCCGCAATCAGCAGGGCCCGGCTCACGCGACTGCCGGGCTGCACGAGCTGGGTGGCCGGCAGGTCGGCGCGGTTGATCAGCAGCGTCGCCGCGAGATCGGCAAAGCCGCTGCCCTGGTCGGGACGATAGTCGAGCACCCGCGTGACACGGACCGTGTGCGCGCCGACCGTCAGGTCCGAACCGACCTGCGCGCCAAGCTTCGCCAGCAACCGCGAATCGGCCCACGCTTCGCCCGGCGCGGGAATGCCGTCGGTGGCCACGCCCTTGCCGAACGGCTGGTCCGCCGTCTTGAGGCGGCCACGCAGCGGATAGCCTGCGCCGACGGCACGCAGCGCGATCAGGGACGATTCCTGGCCGAAGAACACCACGCTCGGCATCGACTCGAGGCGCGCGGAGCGCAGGCCGCGTCTTGCCGCCTCCGCGTCGTAGTCGTCGGCAATGGGCCGTGCCGATTCCAGCCGCAGGTCGGCGGCCAGCACTTCACCGGCCTGCCGCTCGACCGCAAGGCCGATACGGCTGGTAAAGAACCCGACCGCCGTCAGTGAGGCGACCGCCACGAGCAGCGCGAGCACGAGCACGGCGAGTTCGCCGGACTTGAGATCCCGCAACAGGTTGCGCAGCGCGAACGCGAGGGACGGCATGCGGCAGCTCAACCGGAGACGACGCGTCCGGCGTCGAGACGGATGATGCGGTCGCAGCGTTCGGCGAGTTGCCGGTCGTGCGTGACGAGCACGAGCGTGGTCTGCGTCGAGCGGTTGAGGCCGAACAGCAGCTCCATGATCTTGTCACCAGTTGCAGCGTCGAGGTTGCCGGTCGGCTCGTCGGCGAACAGCACGTCCGGTTCGCGCACGAACGCGCGCGCGATGGCGACGCGCTGCTGCTCACCGCCCGACAATTGCCGTGGATAGTGACCAACTCGCTCGGCGAGACCGACGCGACCGAGGACCTCCCGCGCTGCTTCACGGGCATCGGGGCGACGCGCGAGCTCGAGCGGCAGCATCACGTTCTCGAGGGCCGTGAGCGATGGCACGAGGTGGAAGGACTGGAAGACGAAGCCGACGTGGCTGGCCCGCACTGCGGCGCGACCGTCTTCGTCGAGCTGCGTCAGGTCGTTGCCCGACAGCCATGCACGGCCCGAGGTCGGTTCGTCGAGGCCCGCGAGCAAGGCGAGCAGCGTCGACTTGCCGGCACCCGACGCACCGACGATCGCGACGGATTCTCCGCGCCGGATCGAAAGCGATACGTCAGCCAGGATGGCCAGCGTTCCCTCGGGACTGCTAACCTGCTTGCCGAGTCCTGCCGCCGCCAGCACCACCGTCGTGTCGTTCATCAAGACCTCTTTTTCACTCGCTGCCATTCGTGTCCTGTGCCTCGTCCTGCTGGCCTGCGGCATTACCGCTGCGGCCAGGGCAGCGGACGCGCCGGCGGCCGCCCCCACCATCCTGGTCCTGGGCGACAGCCTCAGCGCGGGTTACGGAATCCGGGTCGAGCAGGGCTGGGTGGCCCTGCTGCAGTCCCGGTTGCGCGCCAAAGGGTACGGTCACCGCGTCGTCAACGCCAGTTCGAGCGGCGAGACCACCGGCGGCGCGCTGGCCCGGCTGCCCCGGGCGCTGGCCACGCATCGCCCGGCGATCGTCATCGTCGAACTGGGCGGTAACGACGGACTGCGCGGCCTCCCCGTCGCCGACATCCGCCGGAACTTCGAGGCCATCGTGCGCGGTTCGCAGCAAGCCGGGGCGAAGGTCCTGCTGGTCGGCATGAGAATCCCGCCCAACTACGGCCCCGCCTACACCCGCGACTTCTACGGCCTGTATGGCGACCTGGCGCGGCAATACAAGCTGCCGAGCGTGCCATTCCTGCTCGCGAACGTGGCCCAGCACGAGAGCCTGTTCCAGGAGGACGGCATCCATCCCACCGCGGCCGCCCAGCCCCGGTTGCTGGACGAGGTCTGGCCGCACCTGCAGCCGCTGCTGGGCCGGCAGTAGCCGCTACCGATTTCTGCGCATCACGGGTCGGTGTTTTTGGCCTGCCGCGCTGTTATATAGACCGCATGACGCTGATCGCGGCCACGACCGCGGGCGCAAAACCCAGGGGACCCGTCTTGGAAAAAATCTGGCTGCAGCATTATCCGGCCGGCGTGCCGGCCGAAATCAATCCGTCCGAGTACCGCTCGCTGCGCGAGCTGATCGAGCAGGCCATCGCGGCGCATCGCGACCGGCCCTGCTTCACCTGCATGGACCGCACGCTGACCTATGGCGACGTCGACGTGCTGGCAGGTCGCTTCGCCGCGTACCTGCAGCAGGTCGCCCGGCTGCGCAAGGGTGACCGCATCGCGCTGATGCTGCCGAACGTGCTGCAGTACCCGGTCGCGATCCTCGGTGCGTTCCGGGCGGGCCTCACGATCGTCAACACGAACCCGATGTACACGCCGCGCGAGCTGCAGCACCAGCTGCACGATTCCGGCGCGCGGGCGATCCTGATCCTGGAGAACTTCGCGCACACGCTGGCCGAGGTGCAGCACGACGTGCACCTCGACACCGTGATCGTCACGGGCGTCGGCGACCTGCTCGCCTTCCCGAAATCGATGCTGGTCAACTTCGTACTGCGCCACGTGAAGAAGCAGGTGCCGGAGTACAGCCTGCCCGGCGCCGTGAGCCTGACGGAAGCGCTGAGCAAGGGTCGCTACGAGAACCTGGAGCGCGTCGAACTCGGGCACGAGGACGTCGCGTTCCTGCAGTACACCGGCGGCACGACGGGCGTGTCGAAGGGCGCGGTGCTGACGCACCGCAACCTCATTGCCAACGTCCTGCAGTCCGAGGCGTGGATTCGTCCGCAGCTCGATCCGGACGAGGCGCTGATCGCGATCACGGCGCTGCCGCTGTATCACATCTTCGCGCTCACGGCGAACAGCCTGACGATGATCAAGCTCGGCGCGCACAACATCCTCATTCCGAACCCGCGCGACTTCGCCGCCTTCGTCAAGGAGCTGGCGCGGCACCGCTTCTCGTTCTTCGCGGGCGTCAACACGCTCTTCAATGCGTTGCTGCACACGCCGGGCTTCGACAGCCTGGATTTCAGCGGCCTGCGCGTCAGCCTGGGCGGCGGCATGGCCGTGCAGCAGGCCGTGGCAGAGCGCTGGAAGGAAGTGACGGGCAACGTCCTGACCCAGGCCTGGGGCCTCACCGAGACCTCGCCCGCCGCGTGCATCAATCGGCCAGGCGACGACTTCAACGGCTCGATCGGCCTGCCGATCTCGTCGACGATCGTCACGATCCGCGACGACGACGGCAATGCGTTGCCGCAGGGCCAGTCCGGCGAGATCTGCGTGGCGGGCCCGCAGGTGATGCGCTGCTACTGGAACCGTCCCGACGAGACGGAGAAAGTCATGTTGCCGGGCCAGGTGCTGCGCACGGGCGACATCGGCTACATGGACGCGAAGGGCTTCGTCTTCATCGAAGATCGCAAGAAGGACATGATCCTCGTGTCCGGCTTCAACGTGTACCCGAACGAAGTGGAAGGCGTCGCCGTGACGCATCCGGGCGTGCTGGAGGTGGCTGCGGTGGCACAGCCGGACGAGCGCGCGGGCGAGGTGGTCGCGCTGTTCGTCGTGCGCAAGGACCCGTCGCTGACGGAAGAAGCGCTGATCGAGCACTGCCGCAAGGAGCTGACCGGCTACAAGGTGCCGAAGCGCGTGTACTTCATGGACGAACTGCCGAAGACCAACGTCGGCAAGATCCTGCGGCGCGAGCTCAAGGATTCGTTGAAGCCGCAGCCGGTGAAGCCGGTGGCAGCTGCGCCGGCCGCCGCGCCGCACGGGCACTGATTCAAGCGCATGGCGCTGGGCGCAACGATGTACGTGTTCGAGGTGCGCCTGGCCGATGCCGATCGGGGCGTCTACGAGACGCTGACGCTCCGGATAGCACGTCATCCGTCGGAGACGGCCGAGTACCTCGTCACCCGCCTGTTCGCCTACTGCCTGGAGTACGCGGAAGGCATTGCGTTTTCGAAAGGATTGTCCGATCCGGATGAGCCGGCGATCAGCGTGCGGGACCTCACGGGCTCACTGCAGACCTGGATCGACATCGGCGCCCCGGATGCGGCTCGACTGCACAAGGCGGCGAAGGCGGCACCGAACGTGGCCGTGTACGTGCACCGGGATCCGGATCAACTACTGACGAGGCTCGCCGGCGAGCGCATTCACCGTGCCGATGCCGTGCGGATCTGCGCGGTGGACCAGGAGCTGCTCGCGAACATCGTCGAGCGGCTGGACAGACGCATGAACTTCGACCTGGCCATCTCCGATCGAACGATCTACCTGACGCTCGGCGCTGAGACGTTGACCGGCACGGTGGACGAAAGGCGGATCGTGGCCTGAGGCCTGCCGTCAGTCGTCGTCCAGGCCACCTGGTCGCAACCGGTAGCCGATACCCGCTTCGGTCACCAGGAACCGCGGGCGTCGCGGGTCGGGCTCGAGCTTGTCGCGCAGCCCCTTGATGCACACGCGCAGCGCGCCGGAGTCCCCGGCACGGTCGGGACCCCAGACCTCGCGCAGCAACTGTCGCGCCGTGACGATCATCCCGGACTGGCGCGCGAGACAGTCGAGGACCCGGTACTCCAGCGGGGTCAGGTGGACCGTGCCGCCCGGTCCGCTCGCGACACGACGGGCCAGGTCGATATGCGTCTCGCCGAGCAGGAGCAGCGGCAAGGCATCCGCGCCACGAGAGGCTCGGCGCAGACCGGCGCGTACGCGTGCCAGCAACTCGGCCGCGCTGAACGGCTTCGTCACGTAGTCGTCGGCGCCTGCGTCCAGCGCCGCCACCTTCTGCGACTCCATGGTGCGCGCCGACAGCACGACCACCGGCACGGGCGACCAGGCCCGGACATGACGGATCAGCGCCAGTCCGTCGTCGTCCGGCAACCCGAGATCCACCAGCAGCAGGTCGGGCTTGTGCGTGCGCGCCTCGATCTCCCCGCGTTCCGCGCTGCCTGCCTCGATGACCCGGTAGTTCTCCGCCTCGAGCAGGACGCGCAAGACCTTGCGGATGCCTGGCTCGTCTTCGATCACCAGGATCAGGTGCATCGCCTGCGTCATGACGTCGCTGGTGCCACGGGCAGCGTGAACTCGAACCTGGCGCCCCCGTGCGAGCCGTGCCCTGCCGTGATTTCACCGCCATGTGCGCTCACGATGGCACTGCAGATGGCGAGGCCGAGACCGGCGCCGACGACAGGGCTTTCCTCGTGTCCGCGCTGGAACTTCTCGAACAACAACCGCGGATCTACCGGTGGCAACCCTGGACCTTCATCTTCGACCACGACGCGCACCGTCGAGGCGTCGGCGACGGCACCGATGCGAATGCGCGTGCCCACCGGCGTGTACTTCGCCGCATTGTCGAGCAGATTGGCCAGCACCTGCGACACGAGCACGGGGTCCACGCTCACGGCAGGCAGGTCGTCGGGCAAGTCGATCGCGACAGGGTGATGTTGCAGCCGCTGCTCCAGGCGATGCAGGGCGGTGCCGACGAGGTCCTCGACGGAGTGCGTGTCACGCCGCAATTCAACGCGACCCGACTCGAGGCGCATCAGGTCCAGCACGTTCGAGATGAGATTGGACATCTCCTGCGCCTGGTCCTCGATCGACAGCGCGAGGGACTTCCGGGCCGCCGGCTCCAATGTCGCGCCGTGGCGGGCCAGCGTGCTGGCCGCGCCGGCAATCACCGACAACGGCGTGCGCAGGTCGTGCGAGATCGACGCGAGCAGCGTGTTACGCAGGCTCTGGCTCTCTGCGGCGATGCGCGACCGCGCTGCCTCTTCACCCAGCGCGACTCGTTCCCAGGCGAGCGCGATCTGTCCGGCGAACGTCTCGAGCAGGTGCCGCTGCTCGGGCAACAGGACGCGCCGCCGGTTCGTCGGCAACACGCCGAGCACGCCAAGCGCGCCACGCGCGCCGCGCAAGGGCAGGTAAACGGCGGGCGCGGCGGGCAGCGTGTCGGTGCCGAGGCCGGCGCGCTGGCCGTGATCGAAAACCCACTGCGCCACCGAGAGGTCCGCGCCACGGAACGAGCCCTCGACGGCACTGCCGGCTGGATACTGCAGGCGCCCGGACGAGTCGGGCGTAAGCACGACGGCGCTGGCGTCGAAGACCTCGGCGACGTGCCGGACCGCCACGCGCGCCATGTTGTCGCTGCCGCGCGTGCCGGCCAGTTCGCGGCTCATCGCATACAGCAGCGCCGTGCGTCGCTCGCGTGCGCCGGCGACGCGGTTCTGCTGCCGCACGTTGGCCATCAGGTTGCCGATGGTGAGCGTCACGGCGAGCATGACCAGGAACGTGATCACGTACTGCGCGTCGCTGACCTGGAACGTCATCCGCGGCGGCACGAAGAAGAAATCGAAAGCCGCCACGCTGGCGATGGCGGTCAGGGTGCCGGGCCCACGGCCGAGCCGGAGCCCCGCGATCGTCGCGCCCAGCACGTAGATCATGGCGACGTTGGTCTCGGAAAACGTCGGGTCCATCAGGTAGGCGATGCCGGTGCAGATCGCGGTGATCGCCGCCGCCCAGCCGTAGCGCGACCACGGCACATCGCGCGACAGGTCCAGGTGGGGCTTGGCCCGCCCCGTTGCCTCCTCGCCCTGCCGTGCAACCACCAGCACGTCGAAGCCTTGCGCGCGCTTCACGAGTTCCGTCGCTGTCGATGGCCGCCACAGCGCTCGCCAGCTGCGCCGCTTCGGCTCGCCGACCAGCACGCGTGTTGCACCGCGCGTGCGCGCGTATTCCACCAGCGCAGTGGCGGCCGTCGTGCCGTCCAGCGTCACGGTACCGGCGCCGAGCGATTCCGCCAGGCGCAGGATGTCGACGCGCCGGTCGCGCTCCGCGTCGGAGAGGCGCAGCAGCGCGGGCGTTTCCACGTAGACAGCCGTCCACTCTGCATCGAGCGCATCGGCGACCCGCTTGCCGGTGCGCACGAGTTGCTCCGCCTGCGCGTCGGGACCGATGGCGACCAGCAGCCGGTCGCGGGCCAGGTAGGTGCGCGATGGCGATCCCGCCAGGTCCTGCGCGCGTGCCGCCGCATCGACACGATCGGCCGTCCGGCGCAGCGCGAGTTCGCGCAGTGCCATCAGGTTCGGCTTGCGGAAGAAGCGTTCGACCGCCGTGGCGACCTGGCCGGACACGTAGACCTTGCCCTGCTGCAGGCGCTGCAGCAGGTCGTCCGGGGGCAGGTCGATCAGCTCGATCTCGTCGGCCTCGTCGAGCACGTGGTCCGGGATCGTCTCGCGCTGGCGGGCGCCCGTCATCTGCGCGATCAGGTCGTTGAGGCTCTCGAGGTGCTGGACGTTGAGCGTCGTCCAGACATTGATGCCGGCGTCACGCAGCTCCGCGATGTCCTGCCAGCGCTTGGCGTGGCGTGGCGTTGGCTCGCCTTCGACCAGGTTGGAGTGCGCCAGCTCGTCGACCAGCAGGATCTCGGGGTGACGCTGCAGCGCGGCGTCGAGGTTGAATTCCTGGCGCACCATCCCGCGATAGTGGACGGCCTGCAGCGGCAGGCTTTCCAGCGTCTCGAGCATGCGCTCGGTTTCGCGCCGGCCGTGCGGCTCGACGTAACCGACCACGACGTCGGTGCCCGCCGCCCTGGCCGCGAGCGCCGCCTCGAGCATCGCGTAGGTCTTGCCGACCCCCGCCGAAGCCCCGAAGAAGACACGCAGCCGCCCGCGACGCGCCCGCGCTTCCTCCGCCTGCACCTGTGCGAGCAGTCGGTCCGGGTCCGGTCGATCGTCTGCCATGCTGCGATTATCGGCTATCGTTCTGCGTCGAGCGCGAGGTTCAACTCGAGCACGTTCACGCGCGGCTCACCGAGTACGCCGAGCGTTCGTCCCTCGGTGGCGGCCCGCACCTGCTCGCGCACCTGCGCTTCCGACAACCCCCGCTCGCGCGCCACACGCGGCACCTGGAATTCGGCCGCGGCGACGGAGATGTGCGGGTCGAGGCCGCTACCTGAGGCCGTCACGAGATCCACCGGCACGGGTCGCGTGTTGCCCGGATCGGCTGCGCGCAGCGCGGCAACGCGACTCTCGACGGCCGCTGCCAGCGCAGGATTGAGCGGACCCAGGTTGGAGCCGGACGACACGGCGCCGTTGTTCGGCACCGGGCCCGTGGCCGACGGCCGGCCCCAGAAATAGCGCGGCGACGAGAACGACTGCCCGATCAGGCGCGAACCGACGACCTTGCCATCGACCGTGACGAGACTGCCGCCAGCCTGCGCGGGAAATGCCACCGCGGCGACCAGCGTCACGAGCCCCGGATAGACGACGCCGGTCACGACCGTCAGCAGCAGGAACACGACCACTGCACTGCGAAGTTCACGGATCATTGCAGTGTCCTCATACCCAGCCGGTGGCCGCCAGCAGCACGTCGATCAGCTTGATGCCGATGAACGGCACCACGAGCCCGCCGAGTCCGAAGACCAGCAGGTTACGGCGCAACAGGTGCGCCGCCGAGGCCGCGCGTGTCTTCACGCCGCGCAGCGCGAGCGGGACCAGCACCACGATGATCAGCGCGTTGAAGATCACGGCCGCGAGAATGGCGCTCTCCGGGCTCGCCAGGCGCATCAGGTTGAGCGCGTCGAGCTGTGGATACGTGGTGGCGAAAGCGGCCGGAATGATGGCGAAGTACTTGGCCACGTCGTTGGCGATCGAGAACGTCGTGAGCGCGCCGCGAGTGACCAGCAACTGCTTGCCGACGTCCACCACCTCGATCAGCTTGGTGGGATTCGAGTCGAGGTCCACCATGTTGCCGGCCTCCTTCGCCGCCTGCGTGCCCGTGTTCATGGCCACCGCGACGTCCGCCTGCGCCAGGGCCGGCGCATCGTTGGTGCCGTCGCCGCACATGGCGACCAGGTGCCCCTCGTCCTGGTAACGCCGGATCAGCGCGAGCTTGGTCTCCGGGGTCGCCTCGGCGAGAAAATCGTCGACGCCGGCCTCGGCGGCGATTGCGGCCGCGGTCAACCGGTTGTCACCCGTGACCATGACGGTCTTGATGCCCATCTGCCGCAACTCGGCGAAGCGCTCGCGAATGCCGCCCTTGACGATGTCGCGCAGTTCGATCACGCCGAGCACTCGCTTGCCCTCGGCGACCACGAGCGGTGTCGCCCCGCCGCGCGCCACGGTCTCGACCTGCTGCGTCACCGCGACCGGCCACGCACCGCCTTGCTCCTCGACGAACTTGCGCACGGCATCGGCCGCGCCCTTGCGCAGCTTGCGCCCTTCCAGGTCGACGCCGCTCATGCGGGTCTGCGCCGAGAACCTGTGGAACTCATGCGTCGTGCCGGCCAGGTCACGGCCGCGCAGCTGGAACCGTTGCTTGGCCAGCACGACGATGGAACGGCCCTCCGGCGTCTCGTCCGCAAGCGAAGCGAGTTGCGCCGCGTCGGCCAGGTCCTGTTCCCTCACGCCCGGCGCCAGATGGAAGGCCGATGCCTGGCGGTCCCCGAGCGTGATCGTGCCGGTCTTGTCGAGCAGCAGCACGTCGACGTCGCCGGCCGCCTCCACCGCACGACCGGACGTCGCGATCACGTTGGAGCGCACCATGCGGTCCATGCCCGCGATGCCGATGGCGGACAGCAGGCCGCCGATGGTCGTGGGGATCAGGCAGACCAGCAGCGCCACGAGCACCACCGCGGTGACGGCGGTACCGACACCCGAGCTCGCCACCGCGAAGCTTGAAAACGGTGCCAGCGTGACGGTGGCCAGCAGGAACACCAGCGTCAGGAACGACAGCAGGATCGACAGCGCGATCTCGTTCGGCGTCTTGCCGCGCCTGGCGCCCTCCACCATCGCGATCATGCGGTCGAGGAACGCCTCGCCCGGATTGCTGGTGACGCGCACCACCAGCCAGTCGGACAGCACGCGCGTGCCGCCGGTGACCGAGCAGAAGTCGCCGCCCGATTCGCGCAGCACGGGGGCGGATTCGCCCGTGATGGCGCTTTCGTCCACCGACGCCACGCCGTCGATGACTTCGCCATCTGCGGGAATGACATCCAGGGTTTCGACGAGCACGACATCGTCACGCCGCAGCGACGAAGCCTGCACGAGCGTGTGGCCGTCTTCCACGCGCCGACCCTTGAGCTTCTTCGCCTGCACTTCCTTGCGCGTGGAACGCAGGGCCGCGGCCTGCGCCTTGCCGCGACCTTCGGCCACCGCTTCGGCGAAGTTCGCGAACAGCACCGTCAGCCACAACCACGCGGCGATCGTGAGCACGAACGCGGGATGCCCGGCGTTCGGCGCCATCCCGAGCGCGGCAGCCACGCCCAGCGCGGTCGTGAACAGGCTGCCGACGAAGACCACGAACATCACCGGGTTGCGGACCTGCACGCGCGGATCGAGCTTGGTGAAGGAATCGCGGATCCCCTGCAGGACAATCGGTCGACTCAGGGCAGGCGTGCCGGCATGTGTCGCGGTCATCTCAATGGCTCCCATGCAGCTGGAGGTGTTCCACGATCGGGCCGAGCGCGAGCGCGGGCAGGAACGTGAGCGCGCCGACCAGCAGCACCGTGGTCACCAGCAAGGTGACGAACAGAGGCGTGTGCGTGGGCAGCGTGCCCGCCGTGATGGCCGTCGCGCGCTTGGCGGCCAGGCTGCCGGCGATGGCCAGCACCGGAATCATCAGCCAGTAGCGCGAGACCCACATCGCGATGCCGAGTGCGAAATTGTAGAAAGGCGTGTTGGCCGAGAGCCCGGCGAAGGCACTGCCGTTGTTGTTGCCGGCGGATGAGAACGCATACAGGATTTCCGAGAATCCGTGCACGCCCGGGATTGGCGACGCTCGCGGTGGCCGCCGGCACCATGACCGCCACGGCGGTGCCCAGCAGGACGGCGAGGCACGGCACGAGCAGCACGATCGCGGCCATCTTCACTTCGTAGGCCTCGATCTTCTTGCCGAGGTATTCGGGCGTGCGCCCGACCATCAGTCCCGCGATGAACACCGCAATGATGGCGAACATCAACATGCCGTAGAGCCCGCTGCCCACGCCGCCGAAGACGACTTCACCGAGCTGCATGAGCCACATCGGCACCAACCCGCCGAGCGGCGTGAACGAGTCGTGCATCGCGTTGACGGACCCGTTCGATGCGGCCGTCGTGGCCGTCGCCCAGAGCGCGGAATTGGCGATGCCGAAACGCGTTTCCTTGCCCTCCATGTTGCCGCCGGACTGGGTCGTCGAGGCCGCCTGGTCCACACCGAGCGCATCGAAGCGGGGATTTCCAGCCTGCTCGGCCGCGAACGCGCCGACCAGCAGGGGCACGAAGATCACCAGCATGGCCGCCAGCAGTGCCCAGCCCTGCCGCTTGTCGTCGACCATGCTGCCGAAGGTGTAGCAAAGAGCGGCCGGGATCAGCAGGATGGCCAGCATCTCGAGGAAGTTCGACAGCGGCGTCGGGTTTTCGAACGGGTGCGCCGAGTTGACGTTGAAGAAGCCGCCGCCGTTGGTGCCAAGCTGCTTGATCGCCACCTGGCTCGCGGCCGGGCCGAGCGGCAGCGTCTGCTCGGTGACGGCCTGCTCCTGCATGACCAGGGGTTCGACCAGGGTCGCCTGCCGGTACGGCGCGAAGGACTGCACGACGCCCTGCGAGGCGAGCACGACGGCCAGGATGAAGGACAGGGGTAGCAGCACGTACAGAGTGCTGCGCGTGAAATCGACCCAGAAGTTGCCGATGTGGCCCGACTCACGGCGGACGAAGCCGCGGATCAACGCGATCAGCACCGCGATGCCTGCCGCCGCCGACAGGAAATTCTGCACGGCGAGACCCAGCATCTGCGTCAGGTAGCTCATGGTCGCTTCGCCGGCGTAACCCTGCCAGTTGGTGTTGGTCGCGAAGCTGACGGCCGTGTTGAACGACGAGTCGGGCGAGACCGCGCCCAGCCCCTGCGGGTTGAGGGGCAGCAGGTGCTGCAGGCGCTGCAGCGCGTACACGGCGATGATTCCCAGCAGGTTCACGAGCAGCGCGCTGAGCGCGTAGCGCTTCCAGTCCGATTCGTGCGCCGGATCGACGCCGGACACGCGGTAGATCAGTCGCTCGACAGGCCCGAGCAGCGGCGACATGAACGTGCGCTCGCCGCGGAAGACGGCGGCCATGTAGGCGCCGAGCGGCTTCACCAGCAGCACGAGCACCACGACGTACAACGCCAGTTGCAGCAGGCCTTGGCCGGTCATTGGAATTTCTCCGGGTACAGCAGCGCGACCACGAGATAGACGAGCAGGCCGACGGCCAGCAGCAGGCCGGTCAGGTCGACGGGGGTCATGACTGCCCCCGCAAGCGGCCGCACAGCCGGAACAAGCCCCAGGTCGTGACGCACAACGCCAGCGTCGTCAGCAGAACGGTGATTTCCATGGCCTGACCTCCAGTGACGAAGTTCAGCTTAGGCAGTCGGGTGTTAGGACGGCGTTAGGAATTGCTGCTGGGCCGCAGCGTCCACCAGGAGTCGATAGACTGCGCAGGATGACACCCGGACACATGACGCACTCAAAGCACTGGCTCGATCACATTGCCGCGACGGCCGCGGATTGGGGACTCTCCAAGCCGCAGGACTACGGCGAGGATGAACGCAAACGCCCCCTCGCCGCGGTTGCGACGGACCTGAACGGGCGACTGAAGCAGTGCTGCAAAAGCGCCGACTCGCCGTCCGGCGCGATGATCGCAATGCGCAGCCACCTGGCCCTGTTTGCCCGCTACGGACTGCCGAACCCGAAGGCGACGCAGCTCGTCAGGGACATGACGATGCAGGCGTTCACCCCCAAGAGACGCTGAACCAGGAAGGACACGCCATGTCACTTGACCCACGAGTGGCGGGAGCCTGACGCCATGGCAACGAACGCAAAGCAACAGGCACTGGCCCGGGCCACGGCCACGGCGATTCTCGGCATCGACACGTTGTGGGGCGGCGACGTCATGAACCCGTCGGGCACGGGTCGCTTCATCGCCGATTCCTGGTTCTCCGACGAGCCGCTGCCCCGGGCCTACCGGCATCCTGCGGCCGCGCGGCTTCGCCAGAGCGGCGGCGTGGCCGGCAAGACGATCGACGTGCCGGCCGTCGATGCGTACCTGCAGGCCATCGACATTCCAGCCGCCATCGGCGAGCTGAACGCAGCGGCCGGCAACGCGGGCCCGTTGCGAGGCGCGTACCTGCAGGGCCTGTGCGAATGCCTGGCCGTGATGTGGAACCTGGTGCAGGAACGCCTCGAGCGCGGGCAACCCGTGCCGTACGAGCGTTGCGTGATCGCGTCCACCGGTGCCGCGCCGACTCCATCCGATGCCGTCGCCAAGCGCGAGCGCATCGCAGAATTGCTCGCGCGGCAAGGCTACAGGTCGGCCACGCGGGCGAAACTGCTTGCCGCCGTGGACGCCTGGCGCCACGAGCGCCTGGTGCCGAAGAAATCGATCGCCATGCTGGCCGATGCCTGCATCGCGCAGTTCGACGCGGGCGCGGCGCAGCACATCGCCCCTTACCTCCCCAGGGCGCTGCGTGATGTCCCTCGCGCCAACATCCAGTTCCTCGCGATCGAGAACGCCTGGTTCTCGGGCTCGATGAACTACATCGGTCGCGCGCGCAACCGTGACGGCTCGCCGCAGTACGAGGCCACGTACGAGATCAACGCGGCGCTCGAGATCTCCGTGCCAGAGTTCATGCAGCTGGTGTCGCACGAGGTCGTGCCCGGTCATGTGACCAACTTCGCCTGGATCCAGGCGCTGCACGCGCGCCGCAAGCTGGGCTTCGAGGCGACGGTGCTGACGATGAACACGCGCGGCGCAGCGTTGTCGGAAGGCATCGCGAACAACGCGATCCTGATGGCGTTCGGCGTCACTGAAATCGAAGAACTGCCCGACGTCGACCTGCAGATCGGCACCCTGCTCGCACTGCTGCAGGACGACGCCAAGAACCAGTCGTCGTTCCTGACGTGGGAAAGACGCTGGCCGCAGGACAAGGTGCGCGGCGTGCTGCGTAACGAATTCCTCTGCTCCGACGAACGCGCCGACAAGCTGTCGGGCGCCTGGGGCCGTCACCCGCTGCTGGGGCGCATGTACCTGCCCGCGTACCGTGCGGGCACCGTCAAGGTGGCGGCACTGCGCAGGAAATACCCGCCGGCAAAGATCATTCCTGCGTTGTATGGCGCGCTCGGACTGGTGGATCTCGTGACGATCGACCAGGTGCTCGGTACCGACGCGGCAAAAGGCACCCGTGGCCGTAAGCGCTGACGACGGCGCGATCGGCGAGGAGCCTGACGACACGAACGCGGGCACTGTCGCCGTGAAACCCTGGGCCGTGTACCTGCTGCATTGCGCAGGCGGCAAGAGCTACATCGGTATCAGCCCGACACCGCAGGAACGTTTCGCGGTACATCACGCCGGCAAGGGTGGCGCCTTTACGCGTTCAAATCGTCCGGTTTCGCTCGCCGCGATCGTGTGGTTCGAGAATCGCGGCGCCGCCGCCTCGATGGAGGTGCGACTGAAGGCGTTGGCGCGGCCGGCCAAGCTCGCGTGGTTTCAGCGCTTCACGGCAACGACGGCTACGGCGCCGGCGACACTCGATGCCGGATTGGCCAGCCTCGCGAGTCGACGATTGTGCAGTTCGACTTGACGTTTCCTGTGAAACGTCAAGTTGAGCTGATCAATGGCAGACCCTGTAAGTCAGCGTCGACTACGGTTTTTTCCTGGAACGCCGGGACGCGGCGGCCATCGAGTGCTGCGCGACGTAATGCGCCGCGACGTCATCGCCTGCACCCGCCGCGCGGTGAATGCCTTCGATGATCATCTTCTCGGCGCGTTCAGTGCCCACCCAGCTCACGATCGTCACCCACTTGCCCTTCTCCAGGTCCTTGTAGTGCTGGAAGAAGTGCGCGATCTGGTCGATGAGCGTGACGGGCAGGTCCTTGTACGACTTCACGCCTGAATAGAACGGGTGGAGCTTGTCCACCGGCACCGCGATGACTTTCTCGTCGTCGCCTGCCTCGTCCTTCATCAGCAGCGCGCCCACGGGGCGCACCCGCACGATCGCGCCGGCCACCACCGGGCTCGGCACGACGACGATGACGTCGACCGGATCGCCGTCACCCGAGAGCGTGTGCGGCACGAAGCCGTAGTTGCCGGGATAGAACATCGCGGTGTTGAGGAAACGGTCGACGCGCAGCGCGCCGGATTCCTTGTCGAGCTCGTACTTGACCGGCACGCCGCCCTGCGGAATCTCGATCAGGACGTTGATGTCGCTGGGCGGGTCGGCGCCGATGCTGATCTTGTTGATGTCCATGGGGAGGGGAAGGAGGGGAAGGGAGGAAGGGAGGAAGGGAGGAAGGGAGGAAGGGAGGAAGGGGTTAGGCGTGGTATTGCGGGAGAGTTCGTGCACGGCCTCGATCATCGCCAGCGCGTGCTCGGGCTTCACTTCCGGGTGGATGCCATGGCCGAGGTTGAACACGTGGCCCGGGCCCTTGCCGTAGCTGGCCAGCACGCGGCCGACCTGCTCGCGGATCCGCGCCGGCGGCGCGTAGAGCACGCTCGGATCGAGGTTGCCCTGCAGCGCGACCTTGTCCTGCACCTTGCGTCGCGCATCGGCCAGGTCGGTCATCCAGTCGACGCCGAGCGCGTCGCAACCCGTGGCTGCCATGTGGTCCAGCCAGTCGCCGCCGCCCTTGGTGTAGAGGATGACCGGCACGCGGCGCCCTGCGGCCTCGCGCGTCACGCCGTCGACGATCTGCTGCATGTAGCGCAGCGAAAACTCGCGGTAGTCGGCGGGAGTCAGCGCGCCGCCCCACGTGTCGAACACCATCAACGCCTGTGCCCCTGCGGCCACCTGGCCGTTGAGGTACGCAATCGTCGCGCGCGTAATCACGTCGAGCAGCCGGTGCAGCTCCTGCGGCGCACCGTAAAGCATGCCCTTGATGTGCTCGAAGTTCCTGCTGCCGCCGCCTTCGACCATGTACGTGCCGACCGTCCACGGACTGCCCGCGAAACCGATCAGCGGCACGCGGCCCTTGAGCTCGCGGCGGATCGTGCGGACCGCATCCATCACGTACCGCAGTTCGCCTTCCGGATCCGGGATCGGCAGCTTGTCGATGTCCGCGGACGTGCGCACCGGTCGCGCGATCTTCGGGCCTTCGCCGGTCTCGAACGAGAGGCCGACGTTCATCGCGTGCGGCACGGTCAGGATGTCCGAGAACAGGATGGCCGCGTCGAGCCGGTAACGGTCGAGCGGCTGCAGCGTCACCTCGCAGGCCAGCTCCGGGTTCATGCACAGCTGCAGGAAGCTGCCCGCTCTGGCGCGCGTGGCACGGTACTCCGGCAGGTAGCGTCCGGCCTGCCGCATCATCCAGACCGGTGTGCGGGGTGTTGGCTGGCGCAGCAGCGCGCGCAGCAGCAGGTCGTTCTGCAGCGGTGCGCTCATGCGCGTGCTCCGGCGAAGGACTGGGCAATGGTTTGCTGGATGGCTTCGGCCGCAGCACGCGGATCGGCGGCATCGCGGATCGGGCGGCCGACGACGATATAGTCGGCGCCGTTGGCAAACGCCTGCGCGACGTCGACCGTGCGCTTCTGGTCGTCCACCGGCTTGTTCTCGACCGGACGGATGCCCGGTGTCACGACCAGCAGGCGGTGGTCGATGAACTCGCGCAGCAGCGGTGCTTCCAGCCCCGAGGACACCACGCCGTCGCACCCGGCTTCGAGCGCGCGCCGGGCGCGCGAAAGCACCAGCTTCTCGACGTCGACGGTGAACCCGAGGTCGTCGAGGTCGCCACGGTCGAGGCTCGTGAGCACGGTGACCGCGAGGATCTTCACGTCGCCCTTCGCCGCCGCTGCCGCCTCCATGATGGCCTGGTTGCCGTGGATCGTTGCGAACGTGACGCCCCGGTTGCGCAGCTGCCTGACCGCCGCGGCGACCGTGGCAGGCACGTCGAAGAACTTGAGGTCGACGAAGATCTTCTTGCCACGCGCGACCATCCAGTCGAGCAGTTCGAAGTAACCGCCGGACATGAACAGCTCGAGGCCGATCTTGTAGAAGACGACGGCATCGCCCAGCTTTTCCACGATCAGGCGCGCCGCCTGCGGGTCGGCGACGTCCATGGCGAAGATGAGGCGTTCCCGGTTGGGGATGTTCTTGGGGGTCAAGGCGTCACTCCGGCAAAAGCCCGGGAATGCTACCAGACCGACCCTGGCCGGGCGTCCGGGCATGCCCTCACGGGGGTCAGGTCCGTTCGGCAGGATTGAACAGCCGGCGGTGCTCGAGGATCGCGAAGCGGTCGGTCATGCCCGCGATGTAGTCGGCGACGGCGCGTGCGCGGCCGGGTGCGCCGTCGGCGGCTTCGAGCCGGCGGGCGGCGTCCTGGTGCTCGGTCGGCATCAGGTTGACCTCGCCGAACATCGCCTCGAACAGCTCGCGCACCACCCGCTGCGCCTTGGTCGTCATGCGCAGCACGCGGAAGTGCTTGTAGAGGTGCTCGCGCAGGTAGCGCTTGAGTTCGAGGTGCTCTTCGCGCACGCCGTCACTGAACATGAGCAGCGGCTGCGCACGCGACCGCACCTCGTCCACGCTCTGCGGTGCAGCGCTGGCCAGCGAGGCCCTGGACGCATCGACCAGGTCGTTGACCGTGTAGTCGATCATGCGGCGCACGACTTCGTGCACGAGGCGCCGTCCGCCCAGTTGCGGGTACAGCCCGCGCACGAGTTCGAACTGGCGGCCGAACATGCGGCAGCCGCACAGGTCCTCGATCGTGATCAGCCCGGCACGGATGCCGTCGTCGACGTCGTGGTTGTTGTAGGCGACCTCGTCGGCCAGGTTCGCCAGCTGCGCCTCGAGACCGGGCTGCAGCCGCTGCAGGAACCGTTCGCCGAGTTCGCCGAGCTTGCGGGCATTGGCCGCCGAGCAGTGCTTGAGGATGCCTTCGCGCACCTCGAAGGTGAGGTTCAGGCCCGCAAATTCGGCGTAGCGCTCCTCCAGCTCGTCCACCACCCGCAGCGACTGCAGGTTGTGCTCGAACCCGCCGAAGTCGCGCATGCAGTCGTTGAGTGCGTCCTGGCCGGCGTGGCCGAACGGGGTGTGGCCGAGGTCGTGCGCCAGGCAGATCGCCTCGGCCAGCGGCTCGTTCAGGCCGAGCGCCCGCGCCACGCTGCGCGCGATCTGCGCGACTTCGAGCGAATGCGTGAGCCGCGTGCGGTACAGGTCGCCTTCGTGATTGACGAAGACCTGCGTCTTGTAGACGAGCCGGCGGAACGCCGTCGAATGCACGATGCGGTCGCGGTCGCGCTGGTATTCGGTGCGATGACGCGGCGGCGGCTCGGCAAAGCGACGGCCACGCGAGGCCGTCGAACGCTGTGCGTAGACCGCGAGGACCGTGTCGTCGTCGCTGCCCGGCCCGTGGCTGCCGCCCTGCCCGCTCATGCGGCCGCCTCGAAGTGGCCGCGCAGCGTCGCCTGCAGCGCCTCGGCCGGATAGTCGCCCGTGACCATGCCTGCGCCGAGGCTCCGCAGCAGCACGAGCCGGATGCGCCCCTGCAGCACCTTCTTGTCCATGCCCATCAGCTCGAGGGCCTTCGCGGCACCGATGGCCGGCGCCACGGTCGGCAGTCCGGCGCGGCGCAACAGTTCACGCACGCGGGCAACGTCGGTCGTGCCGATGCAGCCGAGACGCTGCGAGAGATCCGCCGCGAGCAGCATGCCCAGCGCCACGGCCTCGCCGTGCAGCCATTCGCCGTAGCCGGCCGCGGTCTCGATGGCGTGGCCGAAGGTGTGGCCCAGGTTCAGCAACGCGCGCTGGCCGTGTTCGTGCTCATCGGCCGCGACGATCCGCGCCTTGATCTCGCACGATCGCCGCACGGCCTGGGCCAGCGCGTCCATGTCGAGCGCGAGCAACGCGTCGACGCTGGCCTCGATCCACGCGAGAAAACCGGCGTCGTCGACCAGGCCGTACTTGATCACTTCGGCGAGTCCCGCCCGCAGTTCACGCGGCGGCAAGGTGCGCAGCGTGCCGAGGTCCGACAGCACCGCACGCGGCTGGTGAAACGCGCCGATCAGGTTCTTGCCGCCGGGGTGATTGACGCCGGTCTTGCCGCCCACGGCCGAGTCGACCTGGGCGAGCAGCGTCGTCGGCACCTGCACGAAATCGACGCCGCGCTGGTAGCAGGCGGCCGCGAACCCGGCCATGTCGCCCACCACGCCGCCGCCGAGCGCGACCACGCCGGCATCGCGGTTCAGGCGGGCTTCGACCAGCGCATCGAACACACGCTCGAGCACCGCCAGCGTCTTGTACTGCTCGCCATCGGGCAGTTCGATCGTGCGCACGCGCTTGCCGGCGAGGCCCGCGAGCAGGCGCGCGGCGTAAAGCGGACCGACCGTTTCGTTGGTGACGACGAGGACGTCGCGCGCCGTGACGTGACGGGAGACCAGGTCCGCGTCGTCGAGCAGGCCGGCGCCGATCACGATCGGGTAGCTGCGGACGCCCAGGTCGATCTGCAGCGTCTGCGGCGCGCGGCCCGTCATGGCCGGGGCCCGTCGACGCCGAGCTGGCGACAGATCTGGTCGACCACCGTCTTCACCTTGCGGCCGTCCGTGTCGACGACGATCTCGGCCACCTCGGTGTAGAGGGGCGTGCGCTGTTCGGACAGGCGCTCGAGCGTGCCGCGCGGGTCGGGGTTGTTGAGGAGCGGCCGGTCATTGCTGCGCCGGGTGCGGGCGAGTTGCTGGTCCACGGACGTACGAAGATACACGACGCGGCCGCGGGTGCGCAGGCGCTCCCGGGTACCGGCGTCGAGCACGGCCCCGCCACCGGTCGCGACCAGCACCTGGTCGCGACGGGTGATCGCGTCGATGACTTCGGCCTCGCGGCTGCCGGAAACCGGCCTCGCCCTCGCGCTCGAAGATGTAGGCGATGTCGACGCCCGTGCGGGCCTCGATCTCGGTCGTCGCTGTCGATGAATTCGCAGGGCGAGCCGCTGCGCCAGTTGCCGGCCGACCGCGCTCTTGCCCGAGCCCATCGGGCCGACGAGGAAGACGTTCATGCGCGGCGGTGCATCGGCGTTCGGGACCCCCAAAAGAAGAGCGGCCGCAGGATCACTGCGGCCGCGCATTCTCGCACCGGAGGACCGGCGCGTCAGTAGATCTCGGCGCCCTCGCGCAGGATCTTCGGCGTCACGAAGATCAGGAGCTCGTCCTTGTTGTCGGTCTTGCCCTTGCTGCGGAACAGCCAGCCGAGGCCCGGAATGTCGCCAAGGAACGGCACCTTGTTGACGGTGTCGCGGCGCTCGGTCTCGAGGATGCCGCCGAGGACGACCGTCTGGCCGTCGTTGACGAGCACCTGGGTCGTGATCTCGCGCGTGTCGATGCTCGGCACGCTGCCGCCGGTCGCGCTCGGCAGGATCTGGCCGACGCTGTCCTTGGACACGGTCAGGTCCAGGATCACGCGATCGTCCGGCGTGATCTGCGGGGTGACCTTGAGCGACAGCACGGCCTTCTTGAACTGCGTGGTCGTCGCGCCGCTCGACGCCGATTCCTGGTACGGGATCTCGGTGCCCTGCTCGATCACCGCTTCCTTGCCGTTGGCGGTGATGACGCGCGGGGCGGAGACCACTTCACCGCGGCCTTCGCGCTGCGCGGCCGTGATTTCGAGGTCGACCACGTAGTCGGAGTCGAGCAGCGTCATGGCAATGCGGCCGGCCGGGTTGGCGATCGGCAGGTTGACCAGGTAGCGATCCAGCCCTGTGGCAACCGCGTCGCCGTCGATGCCGGCACCGCCCGGGCCTCCCGGGGAAATGATCGGGCCGCGCGAGCCGTCGGCGGAGTTGAGGCCGCTGTTGCTGACGTACATCAGGCCGTCGTTGCTGCCGTAGTTGCCGACGAACGCGCCACCGAAGCGCACGCCCAGCTCGCGGCTGAAGTCGTCGTTGACGATGACGATGCGGGCCTCGATCAGGACCTGCTTGACGGGAATGTCGAGCGTCTGCACCAGGCGGCGGATGTCCGCCAGCCGGTCGGCCGTGTCCTGCAGCAGCAGCGTGTTGGTGCGGTCGTCGATCGAGAGGCTGCCGCGTTCCGAGAGCAGCGAGCCCTTGCCTTGCGACTGGATCAGCGAGGCGAGGTCCGACGCCTTCGCGTAGTTGACCTGCAGGTATTCCGTGCGCACCGGCGCCAGCTCGGTGAGCGACTTCTGCGACTCGAGCATCTGCTTCTCGCGCGCGGCGAGTTCTTCCGCCGGGGCGACGTAGATCACGTTGCCTTCCTGGCGCTTGTCGAGGCCCTTCGTGCGCATGACGATGTCGAGCGCCTGGTCCCACGGCACGTTCTGCAGGCGCAGCGTGACGTTGCCCTGGACCGAGTCGCTGACCACGATGTTCTGGCCGCTCGTCTCGGCGAGCAGCTGCAGCACCGCGCGGGTCTCGATGTCCTGGAAGTTGAGCGTCAGCCGCTCGCCGCGGTATTCCTTCTTGCCCGGATCGGCAGCCGCAGCGGCCTTGGTCCGCTGCCGCAGCTCGAGCACGTACTCGCGATCGCTCTGGTAGCCGAGTTGCTCGTAGTCGCCCGCGGCGTTGACGACGATGCGGGCGCCGTTCGGCGTGCTGGTCACGTCGAACGAATTGACGGGTGTCGCGAAATCGACGACGTCGTAGCGGCGCGCGACTTCGGGCGCGACGCTGGTGCGCGGGAAGTCCACGACCGTGCGGCCGCCTTCCTGCCTGACGCTCGCCTGCACGCGCGGATCGCTGGTGCGGACGATGATGCGGCCGGCGCCGTCGGAGCCGCGACGGAAATCGACTTTCTCGACCGCGAACGACCCGGATGCCGCTGCGGGAGTCGCGGCGGTGCTGACCGTTGCGGCCGCAGCCTGGTTGCCGGCCGCGCTGCCGAGCGTGACGTAGACGTTGTTGCCGTCCGTGCGCGTCGAGTACGGCTGCAGCGAGTCGAGGTTGAAGACGACGCGCGTGCGGCCCGAAGCCTCGGCCGCGACGATCGAGTCGACGCCACCGGACTTGACGTCGATGCGGCGCGACTGGAGCGCGACCGCCGTGCCCGGCAGGTCCACGGCGAGGCGCGCCGGGTTGTCGATGGTGAAGGCGACCGGCTGCGGCGCCGGGCCGTCCAGCATGAGCTTCACCTCGAGCTGGTTGCCAGGCTGCGGTTGCAGCTCGACCTTGGTAAGCCGGGTGGGCGCCTGCGCAAGCGCGACCTGCGCGGCGAATGCGAGCGCCCCGGCCAACGCGACGAACGCCGCGGAGCGGAAGGGCCGATGCAGGCGGCCAGCCTCCGGGCGGCGATGGTTCACGTGCGACGATGCAGCGGTCATTCTCGGATCTCCTTGCAGATCATTCGCTCAGCGCAAGTGCGGCGGGGCGCTCGATGAAGCCACCCATGCCGTCAGGAACGATCTCGGTGAGCGAGATCTTGCCTTCATCGATGGCCGTGATGCGACCATCGCTCTGTCCCAGGTGGTTGCCAGGCAGCACCCGGTGCACCAGTCCGTCCTTGGTCTGAACCAGGCCGAACAGCTTACCCTTCAGTCTTACCGTGCCGACCATGCGCAGCGTGTCGAGCGAGAACTGCTCGAGGAACTCGCGCGGCCGGTTCTGGTCCGGACGGATCGCGTTCGGCGCGTTCGCCAGGGCGGAAATGCCCGGCTCGAACGGCGAGCGCTGATCGGTCGCGGCGTAGTTGAACGTCTCGTACGGCTTCACCTCGGGCAGCGGCTCGACGCCGGTACCCGGTGCGCTCTTGATCTCGTCCACCTTGGCCTGCAGCTCGTCGATGTCGTTGCCGCAGCCCGCCAGCAGCAGCGCGACCGACGACGCGAGCAATGCGAGCCCGGAGGCGGACGACCGTGTCTTCACCGTCGTGCTCATGCTCATGCCTCGCCCGCGGCGGGCTTCTTCTTGCCCTTGCGGTCCTTCTTGGCCTTGCCCTTGTCTTCCTTCGGCGCCGCCGCGGCCTGTTCCTCTTCGTCGAGGTAGCGATAGGTCTTCGCGGTGACGTTGAAGTTGAGTTCGGTCGGGTCAGAAATGCCCTTGCCGCCGGCCGGGGTGATCTCGATGTCGTGCAGGGTCACGATGCGGGGCAGCGCAGCGATGCCGCCCGCGAACCTGCCCATCTCGTGATAACCGCCCGTCAGGCGGATCGTGATCGGCAGCTCGGCGTAGAAGTCCTTCTTGTTCTCGCCCTGCGGCTGGAACAGCTTCTCCTCGAGTCCCGCCGCGAGGCCGGTCTGCGAGATGTCGACCAGCAGGTTCGGCACCTCGGTCTTGTTCGGCAGCTGCCGCAGCATCGCGCCGAAGGATTTCTCCATCTCGGCGAGCTGGACCCGGTAGGCCTCCAGGTTCGCGGCGCGCTTGGCCTTGGTGGTCAGCGATTCCAGCAGCTGGCCTTCCGTCGCCCGTGCCTCCAGCAGCAACGGGCGCTTGCTCTTCCAGACGAGGAAGTAATAGCCACCGATCGCGGCGACCAGGAACAGCAGCACGGCCGTGGCGATGCGGACGCCGAACGGCCAGCGGCCCGGATCGTTCGGGTCGAGGTTACGCAGTTGTTCGAACTGGGCCTTCAGCTGGTTCATTTGGCAGCCGCCTTTTTCCTGGGCTTGCCGGCAGGCGTTGCAGCCGGATCGTCCTCGGCCGAAGCCTGGCGCCGCTGATTCGCGAACAGCGTGAACGACGCGCCGCCGGCCGTGTCCTTGGCGCGGGTCTCGACGATCTGCAGGGTCGGGTCGGCGAGCCACTGCGACGCATCGATGTTGCGCATGAACGAGGAGACGCGCGTGCTGGACTGCGCGACCCCGCGCAGCTCGAAGCGGTTGCCCGACTGCTTCAGGTACGTCAGGTAGACGCCCTCCGGCAGGACACGCACCAGCTCGTCGAAGACGTGGACGATCTCGGGACGGCTGCGCTGCAGCGTCTCGATGATTTCCATGCGCGCGAGCAGCCTGCGCTTCTGCGCGTCGAGGCCGTTGATCTCCTCGATCTGCTTGTCGAGCGCGGCGATTTCCCGCGTCAGGTAGTCGTTGCGATCGTGCTGGTGCTGGATCGCGGAACTCATCTGCCAGTGGCCAAGCAGTATGACCAGGCCCGCCGTGGCCAGTGCCGCGCCGAGCGACAGGAGGAATTCCTGGCGCTTGCGCTTGCGCTCTGCCTCACGCCACGGCAGCAGGTTGATTCTTGGCATCAGTCGAAGCTCCTGAGCGCCAGGCCGCAGGCGGTGAGCAATGCCGTCGCGTCCTTCTTCACGCCCTGTGCGAGGGCACGAGTTGAGATCTTCATCTGGCCCAGCGGGTCGCCGCGCTCGGCCGGGATGCCCACCCGGCTCGCGATCACGTCGGCGACGCCCGGGATGTTGGCGCAGCCGCCGCAGATCAGGATCTGCTCCGGCTGTACGCGTCCCGCGCCGGCCGCGAGGTAGAACTGCAGCGAGCGGCTCACCTGCTGGCACATGTCGTCGATGAACGGGTCGAGCACCTCGGACTGGTAGTTGGCCGGCAGGCCGCCTTCCTTCTTGGCGCGCCCGGCTTCCTCCATCGAGAGGCCGTAGGTGCGCATGATCTCTTCGGTCAGCTGCTGGCCGCCGAAGGAGAAATCGCGGGTGTAGGCAACCTTGGTATCGCGCAGCACGGAGAACGTGGTGCTGCTCGCGCCGAAGTCGACCACGGCGATGCTGCGCTCGATGCCGCCGTCGGGCATCTGGTGCGTCAGCAGGCGGCAGGCGTTTTCGAGCGCGAACGCCTCGACGTCGACGATGCGGGCAGTGAGGCCGGCGGCCTGCACGGCAGCCTGGCGCTGTTCGACGTTCTCGGAGCGCGTGGCCACGAGCAGGACGTCGAGCATTTCAGGGTCTTTTTCCGACGGACCGATCACTTCGAAGTCGTAGCTGACTTCTTCCATCGGGAAGGGAATGTACTGGTCGGCCTGCATCTCGACCTGCGACTCGAGCTCGTTGGCGCGCAGGTTGCGGGGCATCTGGATCACCTTGGTGATCGCGGCGTCGCCGCTGACCGCCACGGCGCATTCCCTGCTGCGGGCGCCGGCACGCTTCACGGCGCGGCGCACGGCTTCGCCGACCGCCTGGGAGTCGACGATCGCTTTCTCGTTGATGGCATTCGGGGGCGAGGGCTCGGCGGCGTACGATTCGACCCGGTACGAATCGCCGCTGCGCGTCAGCTCGATCAACTTGATCGAGGACGTCGTGATGTCGAGTCCGATGACCGGACGGAACCTGCGCTGGAACAGCACGGTTGATCCTTTCTAGTTCAAGAGGTTGCGCCGCGATCGTGTGGCAGTTTCAAAGCCCCCGCGCCACTATATATCAGGGTTTCGCCTAATAGAATTGTGCTTGGGCTAACAAAAACCATCTTCCGCGTCGCTCCCTGCGGGCTTGGTGGTGAAAAACCGACAACTCCGCGGCCTTGGGCTACCCCCTGCGGCCGGTGGCGTTGCGTCCCCGCCTTTCGACGGGTCTGCCCTGCTGTCGGCGGCTACTATGCACAGGCGCCATGGGCGCAGCAAGGAACGGTTCGCAGTTTTAGCAATGGGTCGCAATGTCATGACGAGAATCCTGGGTGCGCTGCTGGCCACCGCCTGGTCGGTCCTGGTGCTGGTGGGCATGGGATTCGCGGGGGCCTACCAGTACCTGGCGCCGGAAATTCCCGATGCCGCTTCGCTGCGCGACGTCAAGACCCAGCTGCCGCTGCGGGTCTATACGCGCGACGGCAGGCTGATGGCGCAGATCGGCGAGCAGCGGCGCATCCCGGTGGCCTTCGACGAGATTCCCCCCGTCGTCATCGACGCGTTCCTCGCGGCGGAAGACGCGCGTTTCTTCGAGCACCCCGGGGTCGACTGGATGAGCCTGGTCCGCGCGCTGGTCGCGAACGTGAGTTCGGGCAGCGTCCGCGAGGGCGGCGGCACGATCACGATGCAGCTCGCGCGCAATACCGTGCTGACGTCGGAAAAAACCCTGCGGCGCAAGCTGAAGGAAGTGTTCCTGGCCATGCGGCTCGAGCGTGAATTCTCGAAGCAGGAAATCCTGACCCTCTACCTGAACCGCATCTTCCTCGGACAGCGTGCCTACGGGATCGGTGCGGCGTCCGAGGTCTACTTCGACAAGTCGGTGCACGACCTGACCGTCGCCGAGGCCGCGCTGATCGCGGGCCTGCCGCGGTCGCCGTCGCTGGACAACCCCGTGGCCAGCATCACCCGGGCGCACGATCGGCGGGCGTACGTGCTCCGCCGCATGCTCGAACTCGGCAAGATCGACCAGGCCCGGCACGATGCAGCGCACGACGAACCGATCTCCAGCCGCCTGCACGGGCCGATCATCGAGATCGACGCGCCGTACGTGGCCGAGATGGTCCGGGCCGAGATGGTGCGCCAGCACGGCGCAGACGCCCTTACCGCCGGCTACCAGGTATTCACGACCCTCGACGGCCGACTGCAGCAGGCCGCCAATGCCGCCACCTGGCGCACCATCCTCGAATACGAGCGCCGGCACGGTTATCGCGGCCCGCTCGAACGTCTCGACCCGGCGCAGCTCGGTGGCGCCGACACGCTGAACCAGGTGTTCAAGCGCATTCCGCCGCGCGGCAGCCTCCGGCCTGCGGTCGTCACGGCGGTGGCCGAACGCAGCGCCGAGGTGAGGCTGCGCGATGGCACTGCCGCGACCCTCGACTGGGACGGCCTGTCCTGGGCGCGGCCGGTGATCGATGCCCTCAAGGACGCGATGGGTCCGAATCCCAAGACCGCGGGCGACGTACTCGCGGTCGGCGACGTGGTCTACGTCGAGCCGCTGCCCGAGTCCGGGTACCGCCTGGGCCAGTTGCCTGCGGTGTCCGGCGCGCTGGTGGCGCTCGATCCGAACGACGGCGCCATCGTCGCGCTGGTCGGCGGCTTCGATTTCGGGTCGAGCAAGTACAACCGCGTGGTGCAGGCGCAGCGGCAGCCGGGCTCCGCGTTCAAACCGCTGTTGTATTCCGCGGCGCTCGAGCGTGGCTTTACCCCGGCGACCCTCGTGAACGACGCCCCGATCGTGCTGCCGGGCGGCGGTGGCCCGGAAGGCGGCGAGGAATGGCGGCCGCAGAACATCACCCGCAAGTTCTACGGGCCGACACCGATGCGCGAAGGCCTGGTCCGCTCGCGCAACCTGGTTTCGATCCGGCTGCTGCGCGGCACGGGCATCGGCTTCGCAACGCAGCACATCGCGAAATTCGGCTTCGGCCCGCAGTCGCTGCCGGCGAACCTCACGCTCGCGCTCGGCACCGGGCAGGTCACGCCGCTCGAAATGGCCCGCGGCTTCGCGGTCTTCGCCAACGGCGGCGCGCTGGTGACGCCGTACTTCATCCAGACGGTGCGGGACCCGGCCGGCAAGACGCTCTTCGAGGCCGAGCCGGCCAGGGCGTGCGCACTGTGCGATTTCGACGCGGCGGGCGAGTCCGCAGCGGCGGTCGCCGCGGACCTCGCTGCCGTGCCGGACGATGTGCCCGCCGCTGCGTCCAATGTTGCGTCCAGCGATGTGCCGGACGACGTGCCAGTCCCGGCCGGTCAATCTCCCGGCGATGCGGCCGCGGCGCCGACGGCCGACGGCGGAACACGCGCGCCCCAGGCGATCAGCCCGGCCAATGCGTTCGTGATGACGGACATGATGACGGACGTGGTCCAGCGCGGCACGGCCCAGCGTGCCGCGGCCGCGCTCAAGCGCAAGGACATTGCGGGCAAGACCGGCACGACGAGCGACCGGCGCGACACGTGGTTCGTCGGCTTCAACGCCGATATCGCGGCTGCGGTGTGGCTCGGGTTCGACCAGGAGCGTTCGCTCGGCGAGAACGAGGAAGGCGGCAGGACCGCCCTGCCGATGTGGATCTACTTCATGCAGGAAGCGCTGCGCGACAAGCCGGAGCACCGCCAGCCCGAACCGCCGGGCGTGGTGCGCACCTGGGTCTCGCGGGAAAGCGGTGCGCCGACTCGTGCTGGAGCGCCCGGGGCGCTGTTCGAGACGTTCCTCGAGCAGTACCCGCCACAGACCGGCATGGGTGGCTTCGGTGACGACGGCGTGGGCGCGGAAACCATCGAACCCGCTGCAGGAGACGAATCCATCTTCTGACGCCGGCATCGTGCTGAACAGCAACTGCCGTCATCAATATCCTGCTGACATCGGTATCCTGCTCACGTCGGCAAACTGCGCGGCCGGTTGCCGACACGGCGCGATTCGGTATGCTCGGAGACACATGAGTCGACAGAGACCCAACCCTCGCGCAGAGATGTTGCGTCAGGCGGTGGCCGAGGAAGCCGCGCGGGTGATGGCCGAACAGGGCATCGACGATTTCCTGTTCGCCAAGCGCAAGGCGGCTGCACGGTTCGGCGTCGTGGACGCGTCGATCCTGCCGCGCAACACCGAAATCGAGGCGGCGCTGTTCGCGCGGCGGCGGCTGTTTGCGGATGACCGGCACCTGGACGAAATCGCGGATCTGCGGCGCTCGGCCCTGCAGGCCATGCGCCTGATGGCAGAGTTCGATCCTCGCCTGGTCGGGCCCGTGCTTACCGGCACCGCCTCGGCGCATTCCGACATCCACCTGCACCTGTTCTCGGATTCGGCTGAAGCCGTCTCCCTGCGGCTCGAGGAACGTGGCGTGCCGCACGAAACGCTCGAACGCCGGCTCCGCTTCGAGCGCGATCGCTCGGTCACCTTCCCGGCGTTCCGCTTCGTCGCGGGCAAGCAGACGATCGACGCGGTCGTCTTCCCGCTGGACGGCATCCGGCAGTCGCCGTGCAGCCCGGTCGATGGCAAGCCGATGCGGCGCGCGACTGCAACCGAGGTCGCGGCGCTGGTGTGACGCAGGCGGCCGATTCGGTGCCGTTCCCCGAGCAGACACGCGCTGATTACAGGCGGCCGACCCGTTCTTCTTTCTGCAACGCGGAAAGGCAGACACGCATTGCAGAAAGAAGAACGGGTCGACCGCTGGTGAGGCAGCGCCTGAGCTTGTTCGCGGCCAGGCCCGCGAACGTCGCACGGCGCAGGTAAACGGTAACGAGCGACCTCGGAACCAGAATCCGCACACCGGCCGCCTGCAATTCACGCGCGTCTGCCATTACGCGTTGCAGAAAGAAGCACGAATCGACCACGTGCGGCAGGCAGCGCCGGTCTGATCAGGCGGACTTCAGTTCCTGCACCGTGGTCGGCAGGTGCTCGCGCAGGACCTCGACCGGACTGTGGACGAGATCCTTGGGCACCTCGTGCACGATGCACGCCGTCGTGTCCCGCGAAAGTTCGGCGCGCACCAGGCTGCGGAACGGTGCGCCGGCGACGACGATCAGTTGGTCGTACTCCTTTTTGCGCCGGTCCATGTCCAGCCTGGTTGCGATCTCTTTCGCGAATTTCACGGCCTCGCGCTGACGCGGATCGTTCTCGCGCTCGATGGCGTGACGCGCGCCACCCACGCTCTCATACGACCGCCCCGGCCGGTCGCTGGAGAAGTCCCGATCGTGCAAGTGGGCCGCCGGGTCCGAGATCCGCCCGACTTCGATGGGGTGTGCCTTGAGCGAACCGAGGTCGTAGAAAATCGCTTCGGCCTGGTCGGCAACGACGATGCGTATGTGACTCATGTGTATCTCCCGCTGCGGGACCCGGTTTCAGAGTGCTCCCGCGCCGTGCGCGCGGCAATTCGTGAATGTGCACAGGGTCACGGGTCGGCAGGCGGACAATTCGGTATTCATTCCGGATCGCGGAAAGGCAGACACGCGATCCGGAATGAACGACCGAACTGTCCGCTTGTCACAGCGGCGCCTGAGCTCGTTCGCGGGCTTGCCGCGAACGTCGCACGGCGCAGTAACCGGTAACGAGCAATCCCGGAGCGGAACCTTGAGGTTCCCGCGAGTCTGTCCCGCATGCACTACGCGACGTTTTCGGGCCGACTACGTGCGCCGTGCGATGTTTTCGGGCTTGCCCGAAAACAAGCTCAGGCGCTGTCTCACGAGCGGTCGATCCGTTCTTCTTTCTGCAACGCGTGTCTGCCTTTCCGCGTTGCAGAAAGAAGACCGGGTCGGCCGCCTGCAAGCAGCACACGACTGCCTTTCCGCGCCGCAGAAGGACGCACGGGTCGACGTCCCATAGCTCAAAGGCCAGCGACAGGAATCTTGCGCCAGGTTTGGCCGGGACGCTTCTCGACGAAAACGTGCTTGTCCTGGAGACGATAGGTGAGCATGCAATTGACGCGCGGGCTGGACAAAGTCGCAGGGTTGAATACGACGTAAACAAGCCCCTCGATGTAACGCGCCGAGGGCGTGACGAGCCCGGGGTGCCCCTCGCGCTGCAGCCGCGCGCCCACCTGCTGCGTGAACCCGTAGTCGGTCTTGTGCAGCAGGGCCGGGAATTTCTCCACGCACGGCCGCAGGTCGAGGATCAGCGCATCGCAGGCGACGTTGTAGACCTTGCGCTCGATGGCCACCGGCTCGTCGGCGTAACCCTCCGCATCGAGCAGCACACCGTGGTACCAGTGGCTGGCCGTCTCGTAGACGGTTGCCTCCACGCTGTCGGCGCCGTACCAGACGCCGAAGCTGCCGTCGGAGTAGCGACTGCTTTGCCAGTGCTGGAACGGCCAGCCGATGGCATTGAACCACTCGGCCTCCTCGAACGGACGGTGAATCACCGGGGTGGGCGAGTGGTATTGCAGCGGCTTCACGGCACTCTCGACCTGCTGTGCCAGCGCCTGTTCAGCCGGGTCGCTGCTCAGGTCGTCGAAGAGGTCGCGTGATTCGCGCAGCGAGACGATGTTGCGGCGCACGTCACGGTGCGTGTCGACGACCGTGAGGCTCGAGAAAAACTTGTTCACAGGCGGTGAGGTCTACCGGCCGCGCGCCCGGTCGAGGTAGCCGCGCACGATCAGCAGCCCCGCGAACCCCTGCTCCTTGATCACTTCCACCGGGGTGCGGTTGTCGAAAGCGCGATTGCGCGTCGTCACCCAGCGGTAGGCGAGGTCGGGATTTTGCGGAAACAGCAGCCGCAGACTCTTGTGGATGCCGAGCAGGTGCCCGACCCTCTCGAACTGGTCACGGCTGCTGCCGATCGCCTCGCCGCGTCGATAGCGGCCTAACGCGGCCCGATTGCTGGCGGCCAGCCCAAGCAGCGCCGCCTGATCCTCGGTGCTCAGCTGCCAGTGCTCGAGCAGCTTCATGACCATGCGCGCAAGCGCACCGCGGTCCTCGGCAACGACCGGTTCGACAAGTGTGTGCGCCTTGGCGCCCATGACATTTCTCCTGTGCGTCCAGTATAGCCCAGGTGTTTCTATAGAAACAGTGGATGTTTCTATAAATACAACCTCGGCGCTGTTGGGTGCAAGGTGGGTCGACGCCGGGAACCTCCAGGTTCCCGGGACAGCGGAACACACCGTCACGACGCGATCCGTGGTTTACGTCGGAACCGGGGCACTGAGTTCCTGCCGTCCGGCTGCATGCGCCGTGCGATGTTTTCGGGCGCCGAAAACGAGCTCAGGCGCCGCCTCACAAGCGGTCGATCCGGCCTTCCCGACGCGTGTCTGCCTTTCCAAGCTCGGCAACGCGTCGCTGCCTGCCTTTCCGCGTTGCAGAAAGAAGAACGGATCGGCCGCCTTTATCGACAGCCGATCCGCCGTTTTCGAAAAGCCCGAAAAACTCAGCCGCGCTTGTCGACGTCGACGTAGTCCCGCTGCGTCGGCCCGGTGTAGAGCTGGCGCGGCCGCCCGATCTTCATGGCCGGATCGCCAATCATCTCCTGCCAGTGCGCCACCCAGCCCGCCGTGCGGGCGATGGCGAACATGACCGTGAACATCGAGCGCGGGATGCCGAGCGCGCTGTAGATCACGCCGGAGTAAAAGTCGACGTTGGGATAGAGCTTGCGGGCGATGAAGTATTCGTCCTTGAGCGCGATCTCTTCCAGGCGCAGCGCCAGCTCGAACAGCGGGTTGTCGTTCTGGCCGAGGCGCGACAGCACCTTGTGGCACATCTCGCGGATGATCTTCGCGCGCGGGTCGAAGTTCTTGTAGACGCGGTGCCCGAAACCCATGAGCCGCGTGTTGCCGTCCTTGTCCTTCACGCGCGCCAGGAACTTCTCGATGTTGTCGACGGTGCCGATGTCCTCGAGCATCTGCAGCACGGCTTCGTTGGCCCCGCCGTGCGCGGGACCCCAGAGCGCGGAGACGCCCGCGGAAATGGCGGCATACGGGTTGGTGCCCGTGCTGCCGGCGAGCCGCACCGTGGACGTGCTGGCGTTCTGCTCGTGGTCCGCGTGCAGCATCAGCAGCAGGTCGAGCGCCTCGGCCGCCATCGGGTCGACCACGTAGTCCTCGGCCGGCACGGCGAAGAACATGTTCAGCATGTTCGCGCAGTAGTCGAGGTCGTTGCGCGGGTAGACGAACGGCTGGCCGAGCATGTGCTTGAACGCAGCGGCCGAGACCGTGGGGATCTTGGCCAGGATGCGGTGCGCGAAGATCTCGCGGTGGCGCGGGTTATTGTTGTCCATGGAGTCGTGGTAGAACGCCGCCATCGACGAGACCACCGCGGACACCATCGCCATCGGGTGCGCGTTGTAGTGGAAGCCGTTGAAGAACCGCAGCAGCGATTCGTTGAGCATCGTGTGGTAGCGGATCGAGCGGTCGAACTGCTCGAACTGGCTGCTGACCGGCAGCTCGCCGTGGAGCAGCAGGTACGCCGTCTCGAGGAAACTGGATTTCGTCGCGAGCTGCTCGATCGGGTAGCCCCGGTACAGCAGGACCCCGTTGTCGCCGTCGATGTAGGTGATCTTGCTCTCGCACGCCGCCGTGGCCATGAAGCCCGGGTCGAACGTGAAGACCCCATGGTCCTTGTTGATGCTGGCGATGTTGACGCAGTCCGGGCCGACGGTCCCGCTGCGCGCCTCGAGGACGGATTTCTTACCGGTCTCGGTGTTGACCAGTTCGTATTTCTTGCTGCTCATCTTGGTGCAAACCCCGTATCGACACTCGCGCCCCGAAAACACGGGGTTGGCCAGCGAGGTTTGCACGGCAGCAAAGTTTGTTCAAGATCGGACTAATCCACGATCTTGAGCTTCTGGCCCGGCGTCGGCTCCTTGTCCGGATACAGGTCGTTCAGCAGCCGAAGCCTTTCGGCCGGATACTTCTTGATCGGCGATTTTCGCGCCAATTGCTCGATGTTCGTCTGATTAGTGGCCTGGATGACCCGGATCCGATCCGGTTCGGCGGCCGTGAACTCGTTGTCCTTGAGACGCCGGAACGTCTTCACGGTCGAGAGGAAGACCGGCTCGAAGCTCGACAGTCCCGCCGCCTGGCGGGTGGAGCCCTGGAAGATGTAGGCGAGGTTGTTGAAGTACACCACCGCCACGTTCGCCGGCCCCTGGTTGCCCCAGGGCAGGGTCATGCTGCGCACGACGGCCCGGTAGCCGTCGAGGTTGTTCACCTGCAGCGGCTCGGCCTCGGTCGTCGTGACGCCCTGCAGCATCCGCCCCAGGAACTCCTTCGGCGCCATGCCGGGCGGCGGCGCCTCGGCCGACACCGCCATGACGGCGTCCTTCGCCGCGGTGTAGGCCACCACCTTGGTGCGCTGGTTGTCGACGATCCAGCCGGTCGGGAACGCCAGCGTGATGCCGAGGTCGGCGTGATAGAAGCGCGAGCCGCGCACGACCCCCTGGGCCCGGCTGTCGCCCACGGGCAAGCCGTTGATGTGCGAGAGGTAAAGGTCACGGTTCGGCGGCCGGTCCTCGGCGTTCTGCACCCTGCCGGCGGCCTTCACCACCTCCTGCAGGCGCGTGTCGTTGTCCGGGTGCGAGGCGAACACGCCGTGGTACACGCGCGGCTTGCGGTTCTCCTGCCGCGCCATCTGCAGCTCGAGCATTTCCTGGTTCTTGAGCAGGCGGACGACGTCGATCATCGCCTCGGGCTCGTAGCCGATGCGGTTCAGGTATTCCGCGCCGAGCTTGTCGGCCTCGAGCTCCATGTCGCGGCCGTAGCCGCTGATGAGCGCGCCGCCGGCCATGTTGGCGACGTTCGCGAGGTCGCCGCTGCCGGTCAGGATCCCGACCACCATGGCGCCTACGCCAGCCGCCGTGGCCCCCGCCTGCTGGCGCACGGAGTGGCGCGCCGTGACGTGCCCGATCTCGTGGCCGATCACCGCCGCCAGTTCGGCCTCGGAGTTGAGGTAGGCCATGATGCCGCGGGTGACGTAGACGTAGCCGCCGGGCAGCGCGAACGCGTTGACCTCGTCGCCGTCGAGCACCGTGAAGGTGTATTGCAGGTTCGGGCGATGGCTTTTCGCGGCGATGCGCTGGCCGACCTCGCTCACGTACTGCTGCAGCTGCTCGTCGTCGAAGCGGCCGTACTGCTGCAGGATCTGCGGGTGCATCTTGCGCCCGAGCTCGATCTCCTGCGCCTCGCTCATCGTCACGATGTCGGTGCCGCCGGTGACGGGGTTCGTGGCGCAACCGCCCAATCCGGCAAGCACCCCGGTCGCCGCGAGAGCGAGGGCAGCAAGCGTCAGGCGCGGCGAGATCGGCATGGTTCGCTCCGGAGCAACGGATCCTGAGTCTAGAGTGCGCCGCCGGGGGCAGAAAGTTCCTGCACGGCAGAAGTTCGGCGGACTCCACAAATGCAGCGGGGCGCCCTGAGGCGCCCCGTGCTCGTCCGTGCCCGGGCCGGAGCCGGGCGCAACAGCGTCAGGCCTTCGCAGCGCCCGTCGCGTACTTCTTGCGGAAGCGGTCGACGCGGCCACCCGTGTCCACCATCTTCTGCTTGCCCGTGTAGAACGGGTGGCAGTTCGAGCAGACTTCGATCTGCAGGTCGTTGCCCAGCGTGGAACGCGTTTCGAACGTGTTGCCGCAGCTGCAGGTGACGGTGATCGCCTTGTAGTTCGGATGGATCGCGGCTTTCATGGCGCAGCTTCCAGGCAGGTGCAAAAGTGGGGCGCGAATTATAGGGATCCGCCCTGGAATCGACAAGCGACATCGCGCCAGGCCTGGATCGGGCCGGTGGACAGGTTCTCGATCGAACCTCGAGGTCCGATTTAACCAATGTTATCCACAAAAGCTGTGGATAACTGTGTGGATGACAGGACTCACTACGGACCCTCCACGCTGCGAGACGCGGTGATTTCTGCATTGATCAAAAAATGATCAGGCCTATTTATTTATTAATATCAACGCTTTATGTTCGTCGCCTAACGTTTCACTTTCGCTACAGACCGTAACCCGCCGAAAGTGGGCCACCCTGCCCGCCGTTGTGCATAACTGAATTTCGGGTACTCCATTCGATGCCGTCATGCAAGCCCATTTGCAGCCGCCAACGGTCGCCGGCACCGGGGATCGCTCGCCGAAACGACGCTAAATCTATGTCAAATCGGAAGAAACAGCTGCTGGAGGTCGTTCAGGAACTGGCGGCCCCGCGCGGTGGGCTGCCAGCGGTCGTCCCGCCGTTCGAGCAGTCCGCGGGTCTCGGCCTGTTGGATCGGTCCTGTCAGGACTGCGCGGGGCAGCCCGGTGCGATCCTCGAACTGCTTTTCGGTGAAACCCGCCACCAGTCGCAGTGAATTGAGCATGAATTCGAACGGCAGGTCGGCTTCCGGCACCGTGCGCGACTCGGCCAGGCGCTCCTGCGGCGAGGCGCCTGCCAGATACGCCGCGGGATGACGAACGCGAACGGTGCGTTCGACCTCTCCCGTCGCCAACTGCGTCAGCTTGCCGTGCGCGCCAGCGCCCACGCCCAGGTAGTCGCCATATTCCCAGTAGACGAGATTGTGGCGGCAGCGCCGGCCACGCTGCGCGTAGCCCGAGACTTCGTACTGCTCGTAACCGGCGGCGGCCAACCGCGCCTGGCACTCGAGCTGCATCGTCCACGCCGCCTCGTCGTCGGGCAGCAGCGGCGGCGGTCGCTTCGCAAACGGCGTATCCGGCTCGAGCGTGAGCTGGTAATGCGAAACGTGGCTGGGCCCGAGTTCGATGGCACGCTCGAGATCCGCCAGTGCGCCCCGCAGGTCCTGGCCGGGTAGCGCGTACATCAGGTCGAGGTTGAAGTTGTCGATGCCGGCGGCACGCAGCTCGTCCACGGCGCGTGCCGTGTCGTGCGCGCCGTGAATGCGGCCGAGGACGGCGAGCCGCTCGTCGTCGAAACTCTGTGCGCCCAGCGACACGCGATTCACGCCGGCGGCCGCGTACTCGCTGAACCGGCCGTGCTCGACGGTGCCGGGATTTGCTTCGAGCGTGATCTCGACGTCGGCCGCGAACGGCAGCAGCCCGCGGGCGTGCTCCAGCACGCGTCCGATGGCCGCCGGGCTGAACAGGCTGGGCGTGCCGCCGCCGAAGAACACGGAGACGATCTCGCGCCCCACCGCGCCTGTTGCGGCGTGCTCGAGGTCGCGTTGCAGCGCCGTCACGTAGGCCTGCTCGGCAATGCCGCCCGCAGGAACGGCGTGCGAGTTGAAATCGCAGTACGGGCACTTGCGCACGCACCACGGCAGGTGCACGTAGAGCGCGAGCGGAATCCGTCGCGCGTCGATCATGGCGCGCCGGACGCGAGTGCGGCGACCAGGCCGCGCAGCGCCTGGCCGCGATGACTTCTCAGGTTCTTGTCGGCGGGCGCGAGTTCGGCTGCGGTGCGCGCGCCGTCGTCCACCAGGAACAGCGGGTCGTAACCGAAGCCACCGGTGCCGCGGGCAACCCGGCCGATGCATCCTTCCCAGGCGGCCTGCGCGATCACGGGCGACGGGTCTTCGGGCCAGCGCAGGTAGACCATGGCGCAGCGATAGCGCGCGGTACGCGCGGCGTCCGCGACCGGCTCGAGCTCGCGCAGCAGCTTCGCGTTGTTGGCGGCGTCGTCGCAGGCGGGACCCGCATACCGGGCCGAGTAGATCCCCGGTGCACCGTGCAGTGCGTCGACTTCGAGACCGGAATCGTCGGCGATGGCCGGCAGCCCCGCGACGCGCGCGGCAAAACGCGCCTTCAGCAGCGCGTTTTCCACGAAGGTCAGGCCGGTTTCAGCCGCGGACTCCGGCGTGAACTCCGCGAGCGAGCGCACGTCGACCTGCCACGGCGCGAGGATCTCGCGCATCTCGCGCAGCTTGCCGGCATTGCCGGTGGCAAGGACGAGTCGCGCGGGGATGCTCACGAGGCTTCAGCGCGCCTTGCCTCGCGGCGCTCCTTCCGGAACCACCTCGAGCGGGGCCTGCAACGCTTCGAGCTGCACGGCGAAGAGCTGCTGGCACGAGTTCGCCGCCAGGTCGAGCAGCTGGTCGAGCTCGTGACGGCGGAAGGCGTGGCCTTCGGCGGTGCCCTGCACCTCGACGAAACCGCCGCCGTTGTTCATCACCACGTTCATGTCCGTCTCGGCCGACGAATCCTCGAGGTAGTCGAGGTCGACGACCGGTTCGCCACGCACGATGCCGACCGAGACCGCGGCGACCTGTCCGTGCAACGGGCTCGCCGTGAGCGAGCGCCGGCGCACGAGCGTGCTCATGGCGTCGGCGAGCGCGACGTAGGCGCCCGTGATCGACGCGGTGCGCGTGCCGCCGTCGGCCTGCAGCACGTCGCAATCGAGCGTGACGGTGCGTTCACCGAGGGCGCGCATGTCGACGATCGCGCGCAGCGAGCGCCCGATCAGCCGCTGGATTTCGAGGGTGCGGCCGCCCTGCTTGCCGCGCGCCGCTTCGCGCGCGCTGCGCGTGTGCGTCGCGCGCGGCAGCATGCCGTACTCGGCAGTGATCCAGCCTTCGCCCTTGCCGCGCAGGAATCCGGGCACGCCTTCTTCGACGGTGGCCGTGACGAGCACTCGCGTGTCGCCGAACTCGACCAGCACGGAACCTTCCGCGTGCCGGGTGAACCCGCGCGTGATGCGGACGGGACGCAATTGGTCGGGCGCACGGCCACTTGGTCTCAAGGAAGGCTCCGGGAAGGGGGGAAGGGGGGAAGGGGAGGAAGGGAGGAAGGGAGGAAGGGAGGAAGGGAGGAAGGGAGGAAGGGAGGAAGGGAGGAAGGGAGTAGTGATTAGTGAGTAGTAAGTAGTAGTGAGTAGTCGGAGCTTCCACCACACCTCCTTCTATTCACTATTCACTATTCACTATTCACTATTCACTTCCTCCCTTCCTCCCTTCCTCCCTTCTTCCCTTCTCCCTTCCTCCCTTCCCCACTTCCTCACGGGCCGAGCCAGCGGATGGCGGCGGCCGACGTATTGTCCGCGTAGGGCGCGGAATTGGAAACGGCCTGCTCGCCGAGCGCGACCAGCGCTTCGCGCAGGTGCTCGCTGGGACTGGTGCTGAGCGACGCGAGCGGCTCGTCCCCGAGTCCCGACCACAGCCCGTCGGAACAGAGCATGAGCACGTCGCCTGGCGCCAGTGCGCGGCGGCCGCTCAGCGTCATCTCCGGCAGGGCGGGATCGCCGCCGATGCAGCATTCGACGTAATTGCGCATGGGATGCCCCTGCGCCTGGTGCTCGGTGATGCGGCCGGCCCGCACCAGCAGTTCGACGTGACTGTGATCACGCGTGCGGTGGAACACCTTGCCGTGGCGCAGCTGGTAGATGCGGCTGTCGCCGACGTGCGCCCAGTACGCACTCGAGCCCTGCACCAGGCAGAGCGCGCAGGTGGCACGCGGACGGATTTCGGGGGGCAGGCCCTGGCCGAGGGCGACGACGGCTTCGTGGGCGCGGCCCACGGTGAGGTGCAGGAAGCCCTCCGGATCGAACAGCGGCCGGCTCATCTCCCAGAACTCGTTGAGCATCGCGCGCATCGCCACTTCGGCAGCACGCGCGCCATCGGCGTGCCCGCCCATGCCGTCCACGACCGCGAGCATCACGGTGCCGTCGGCGTCCGCAATGGCGACTCGATCCTGGTTTTCTTCGCGATGCCCGATGAGGCTCAGGTCTGCGTGCTCGATCTGCAAGGGTCGCTCCGGCACGCCCGTTGTCATGTAGAATTGTCTGTGATTTATAGCACTTAGCGTCGCGCACATACAGCGCTACCGCGTTCTGGCCTGGTTCCAACCTGTCCCCCGAGGCCCGATGATCCGCAGCATGACCGGCTTCGCGCGGCGCGAACGCCAGGGCCCCTGGGGCACCCTCGCGTGCGAAATCCGCTCGGTCAATCACCGCTATCTCGAGCTGTCCCTGCGCCTGCCCGAAGACCTGCGCGGCCTCGAAGGCGATGCCCGGCAGGCCGTGTCCGCTGCGCTGCGCCGGGGCAAGGTCGACGTGGGCGTGTACCTGCGCGGGCAACCGGCCCCTACGGGCACGCTCGAGATCAACCGCGCGCTCGTCGACCAGCTGGCGCGCACCGCACGCGACGTGTCCAGCATCGCCGACTCGTCGCTGGCAGCGGTGAGTCCGCTCGAATTGCTGCGCTGGCCCGGCGTGATCCGCGAGCCCGAAAGAGACCTGCAGCCCGTGCAGTCGGCTGCGCTCGAACTGCTGCACGAGACGGTGCGCGAACTCAACGAGTCACGCGCGCGCGAAGGCGGACGGCTGCGCGAGATGCTGCTCGGACGCTGCCAGTCGCTGCAGCAGACGGTCGAGCAATTGCGCGCGCGGCTGCCGGAGATCGCGGCCCGCATCCGCGAACGCGTCGGTGAGCGTGTCGCGCAGCTGGGCGGGTCGGTCGATCCGGCACGCCTCGAGCAGGAGCTCGTGCTGCTCGCGTACAAGATGGATTTCGCCGAAGAGCTCGACCGCCTGGGCAGCCACATCACGGAGACGCTGCAGATCCTCGATGCCAAAGAGCCCGCGGGCCGCCGGCTGGATTTCCTGATGCAGGAATTCAACCGCGAGGCCAACACGCTGTCGTCCAAATCGCAGGACGCCGACACCACCCGCGCTGCCGTGGACATGAAAGTCCTGATCGAGCAGATGCGCGAGCAGGTGCAGAACATCGAATGAGCTGGTAAGGGCCTGACGTCCCGGGACGTCGCGCTCAGCGGCTGGCAGCGACTCGCGGCCGCGCGGTCGCCGTCGTGTTCTCGTGTGCAGTCGTCTGCTTGTGGCTGCGGCTCGCGCCGCGCAACCGGGCCGCCGCACTCTCGAGCAGCTCAGCGGCTTCGTCAGCGCCAACCTCTTCCACGAGAGTCGCCACGAGCTCCCGGATGACGCGCTGAACTTTTCCCTGGTTCACTTTTCCTTGATTTCCCATGCGCCCAGTGTACCGAGAACTGCGTCACAGCGCGGACGACGTTCGCATTTTCTGTGACACGTGTCTGATTTTTCATGCGTGCGCGAAGAAGAGAGAGCGTGCGTCGGCCGTGCGTCGCGAAAGTGCATGCGACGTAATGCGCCAGCAACGAATTTGTCACGCGTTATGTCTATAAAGCATTGTGACGCGAATCACGGTGTGGTTTAAGAGCTTACAGGATCGAATCGGCACCACGCGGGACGCTGCGCTGCAAGCAAGTCTACTGCCAGCTCGCTTCACCGCCGCGCGACGAGTGGTGCCACCAACTCCAGGGACCCCGGCTCGCGCCGGGGTCCCGGCAGCAAGCTCAAAAGAAGAACTGGCCTTGACCCGCTCGCGGGCGCCTGCGACCGTGGGTCCATGCGGCTCGAACAACTGCAGCCAGCCGACACCGGCGAAATCATCGATTTCCTGCGCACGGTGTTCCAGGTCGACGGCAACGCGCCTTTTCTCGCCCCGGCGACGATCCAGTGGAAGTACTTCACGCCGCGCCCGGACTGGGTCGGTTCGCGCAGCTACGTGTATCGCGACGACGGCCGCATCGTCGCGCACGGTTGCGTCATACCGATCACCCTGCCGCTCGCCGCCGGCGACGTGCGAACGATCTCGGTCGTCGACTGGGCAGCCGCCGCGTCGATTCGCGGCATCGGCCGATCCCTGATCTCGGACCTGACGGCGCTCGTCGATGCGCGTCTGGCGTTCGGGGGCTCGACGATGGGCCGGCAGTTGCTGCACCGAAGCAAGCTGAGCGCACCGTTCTCGAGCTGGCGCCGCGGGTTCCGGCTCCTGCGACCCTCCAGGCTCCGCCCCGCCTCCGCGTCGAAAGTCATGCTCGCCGCGCTCAGGTGGGCTCGGGACTGCGCCCGCGTTGCAACCTTGCCGTTCGCCAGCCACGGCGAGTGGCGCGCCACGGCCGTGCCGCGTTTCGACGACACGCTGCCGGATGCGGCGCGCGCCAACGGTCGCAGCGACTTTGCACTGCCGCTGCGTACACCGGCGTTGCTCAACTACATGCTGGAGTGTCCTGCGGCGCGCGTCCGCGGCTATCTCCTGACGTGGCGCGGTCGGCCGCGCGGCCACCTGCTGCTCTTCTGTGTCGACCGGCAGGTCCGCGTCGGTGACCTGCAGCTCGACAGCGAGCTGGACGACGACTGGAAGGACTGCTTTGCCCTCGCCGTCCGGGTCGCGCGCGAGGATTTCCCCGAGGCCTCGACCGTCAGTGCCGACGCGTTCTCGCCGGCGATCGAGCTGGCACTGCGACGAGCCGGCTACAGGCTCGGTCCGCCGGAACAGTGCCGCGCGCAAGACCCGGGCGCACGGCTGGACGCGTCCCGACTCCCGGCACTGGGCATGATCGACAACGACACGGCGTGGTTATAGTTCGAAATAAGTGCGAAATAGGTGAGCGCCACCATATTCTGACAGGCGCAACGACAACGGGAGATGCCAGGATGCGCGCACGACTCACGTGGCTGCTCGCCCTGTTCATGACGTCTGCCGCCACGGCGCACGCGGCACCGCCCTGCGCTGCACCCGAGTACAGGCAGTTCGATTTCTGGATCGGCGACTGGCAGGTGTTCAAACCGGACGGCACGTTGGCGGGGACCAACCGCATCGAGCGGGAGTATGGCGGCTGCGTGCTGCACGAGCGCTACCAGACGGCCTCGGGCTACTCCGGTGAAAGCCTCAACACCTACGACCCGGGCCGCAAGCGCTGGCACCAGACGTGGGTCGACAACACCGGCACCCTGCTGCTGCTCGACGGCAGCCTGCAGGGACGCGCCATGGTCATGGAGGGCAGCACCACGGACGCGGCCGGTGTCGAGACACGCCACCGGATCACGTGGACGCCCAACGACGATGGCAGCGTGCGTCAACACTGGCAGAGCACCGACGCGACCGGCGCCTGGGTGACCGCGTTCGATGGACTCTATCGTCGCCGCGTCGCCGACTGAGCCCGAGACGGATTGAGGCCGCTTTCTTTCGAATCGCCTCGGGGAAAACAACGACCAGTTATGTCAATACCGGCGCCGCCCCCGCGCACGCAGGCGTAGCTTTCATGGCAGAACAAGATTGAGGGGCCGAAGCGATGGGAAGCCTGTATCCGGCCGGGGATCGACGCAGCAACAGTCGAGGTGCCCTTGCGAACGGCGTCACGCGGATGATGACTTACTCGCTGGTCATGTACTTCGCAGCGAACTTCATGCATCGCATCTGGGGGCTGCTGAACTCGGACATCGTGCAGTTGATCCGGCGCACGTAGGCATCGCTGCCCGACGCGCGCGTCGTCCCGGACGATCAGTCAGTCCTCACGACGGTCGGTCGACTTGCGTCGCTGCGGGCCTTCGTACCAGATGGATTGGGTTTCATTGCGCAGGTGGTACCGTCGATCATCGTCGCCATCGCGCCGGTCGGAAAGTTTCTTGAAGCGACACTGGCACGAGGACGGCGAAGTGCAGTCGTCCAACGGCAGCCTGGGGGCCTTGCCGGCAAGGATCTTTTCACCCGCCAACTCCTGCACGGCCGAGCAGCATTCGCGTGCGGCGACAATCGTTACGGCGGCGAACTTTGAGGAGCCCATGGCGCGAACAGTCTTTCGCGGCGGGCGAGAAGAATCCGTGATGCGGACCGGAAGAATTCCACGCCGTCATCTGGCCGAGCGCGGAGATTTCCTTCGAGCGCCGCGTCGCTTATGTCACCAACCACCCAAACGGGCAGCCGGTGTGTGACATGCTTCACACATCGGATGGTCAGCAAAGGAAGTGTGTCGGATGATCTTCAGCTTGTTCGGTGACCCCAGCCTCAAGGTGCCCACGAAGGCCCGCCTCGTCGACGACGGCGACAGCGAAGCGCTGCGCCGCAAGCTCGAGTCGCTCGACTGGCAACCTGCCAACGGTTTTCTCAGGGACCAGGTGCAGGAGCGGGCACAGCCCGACGCGACGCGCGGGAAGCGCGCGGCCTGAAAATAGGAGACACTCACCTATTATTCGGAAATAGGGGACGCTCACATATTTCCGCGACGAGGGATTCAGGCGGTCGCGGCCTTGCGCCGCCGAGCGACGGCGCCGAACCCGACGAGACCCGAGAGCAGCAGCCAAGCTGCGGCCGGCAACGGCACTGCCGTCGAGGCCATCGAGGATTCCGACGTAGTCGTCGTAGTCGCTGTCGGGGTGATCCCAAGTAGGCGTCGTCGAGCATCACCAGGATTCGGTTGGTCGGATCGGACACGATCTGATCAAACTCGTTCAAGTAGGCGAACGCCAGGCTGCACGACCCTGACCGCTGATCAGAGGTGGCGAGTAGCCGTTCCTGACGAGCAGCTTGTCCGGAGTCGGGTTGGTCCAATAGAACCTGAGGTTGGCGCGCCCGGCGTCCTGGGTCACCGAGCCGATTGCCGTGTCCGGGGTGGGGTTGAGACCACCGCCAGCACCGAAATTTTCAGTGTGGTAGAGGGACGCGCCCTCTGTGTCGCCAAGGCGGATCTGGTCGTTCCAGCCCGACTCGCTGCCGACGAAGTACAACGTAAGCGTCACGTCGTCTCCACCGATTCGCAGCGTCCCGTTCTTGATGATGCTGCCACCGGCAAACGCGATGCCTGCCGGGCCGAGCACGCTGTTCCCGGACGGAGAGCTGCCGGTAGCGCTTCCACCGGTGATGGAGACCAAGGCCGCTCGCTGAGCCCGCGAGACCCAGACCGACCGCGAAAGCGGTGACAACAGAAAGACGCATCAACTTGTTCATTGTTCTTGCCAGGGATTTCTCAGACACCCGCCATCGGGCGCCGGCGACCGAGCGCCGCAAAACCGACCAAGGCAAAGAGCAATAGCCACGCAGCGGCCGGCATCGGTACGGCAATTACGTCTTGCGCGACAGTCGCTGCGCGAAACGACCGTCATGATAGTCGTTCGCGCAGCGAACAACCGTTACGCCGCTTTCCTTCTCCTTCCCACACCAACTAGCCCAATAAGGCCGGAGCCGAAGAGCCAGACGGCTGCCGGGATGGGGACAGCGGACGGGGCAAGAGTGGGTAGCGAACCAGGGATACACGCGGTTGTGTAGGCGCCGTTCGCGAAGTTATAGCACTCGGAGAACACCACGCTGCGGCCGGTGTCCATCGAATAGAAGCTGATCGATGCAGCGTCGCCGATAAAGTTAATAAAGAAAGAGACGGGGCGTCGGATGCGGGCCCGGTGCCGACGACGGCGGTTCCCGGGTAGTTGCCCGCTACGAACGAACTCCACCCAGCGAGTGGGGGTCCAAGGTTATTGTTTCCGTAAGTAAAGCTGCTCAGAGGCCCCGTAAACGTGCCGCCCGTTATGTAGGCTTCGATTGTCGTAATGTTTTGGGCAGGGTACGGCTCATACCAGCCCACGGAGTATGCGGACGCAATACCTGGCGTGCTCATGAGCACGGCGAGGACCAACCCGGCCATCGTCGTGCTTCTCCACCCGTATTTCCCTCAAACATTAAGCCTCGAGTTCCTAGCCGCAGGACGCTGGCTCGCCACAAGGCCTGAGCCACGGAATCTGACGTCTTGCTTGTTTCCGGGACCCACCCCCGGCGCCCCCTCTCGAATCTTTAAAGGCCCTGCAGCCTTCCGAAATTTAGACGCAAATCACACTACTACTGATCGCACCAGTCCGCCATGGGTAACGAGCGCAAAGGGCTTGTTTTCACGCAAAAAAACGACCGACAAAACGCATCGCTTTGTATGACACGAGTTGCATTATGACAAACGCGATTTGCTCGCAGCGCGCAGACCAGGCCCCGGCCGGACGCTTCCCTACTTGAGATTCTTCAGCGCCGCGCGTGCTTCCTCGACGCCGGGATACTTAGCGTCACCCTTCACCGCGAGCTCAAGACTCGCGCGCGCCGCAGAACGATCGCCGGCCTTCAACTGCGCCATGCCAAGGTGATACTGCAGCACCTGCGCCTCGGGTGCCTTCTTCACGGCCTCGGCCAGTACCGGTACCGCCGCGGCGAACTTGCCACGCACATAGAGCACCCAGCCGTAAGTATCGAGAAACGCTGGATTCGGTGACTTCGCAAATCTCCCGGCGGTGCTCTTCCGCCCGAGCCAGGCTCGGCTCGTCCTTGCGGTAGGTGGCGAGCAGCATGGCGAGGTTGTTGGCGGCGATCTCGCTGGTGGGGTTGGCCGCCAGCATTGCCTCGTACTCCGCGATCGCCTCCTCCGGCCGCTTCTGCTGCTCGAGCAGCGTGGCCAGGCTGATGACCAGCGGCGCGGCGCCCTTGGTCGCAGCGATGCCCTGGCGAAATACCGAGATCGCGGCCTCGACGTTGCCTTGCGCCAACTCCGCAGCGGCCTGGCCGCGGTAGGCCTGCCAGTCCGTCGGCGCCAGCGACGCCGCAGCCGCGAAACTGTCGGCGGCCTCGGTCGACTTCTGCTGCCCCGCTGCACCAGGCCCGCGAGGTAGTAACCCAGCGGCAGCTTCGGCTGCAGCGCCTGGATCGCATTAGCCGTCTTGAGCGCTGCGTCGAGATCCTTGGCCCCCGCCTGCACGCGGTACAGCGCCTCGAGCGCAGCGACGTTGTCGGGCTTGTCCTCGACCAGCTGCTCGATCACCGGCAGCGCGGCCTCGGGTTCGCCCTGCTGCAGCAGCAGCTGCGCCAGGTCGAGCCGCGCCAGCAGATCGCGCGGACTTGCCTGCACCGCCGCACGCAGCGCTTCCTCGGCGAGTGCGGTGTCGCCCGCCTTCAGGTGGGCACGAGCCAGCGCACGACGGATCGGCACGGAGTTCGGCTGGTCGCGCAGCACCGCCCGCAGGTCGGTGACGGCACCGTTGGTGTCGCCCTTGGCGAGCGCGAGGTCCGCGCGCATCACCAGCGCATCGGCGTCGCGCGGGTTCTCGGCGAGCACTTCCTCGACCAGCTTGCGCGCGTCGTCCGGCTTGCCCGCGCGCAGTTGCGCCATCGCGATGCGGTTGCGCGCGGTGAGACCCTGCGGCCCGGTGCCGTCGTCGATGACCTCGCGGTAGACGGTCTCGGCCTTGGCCGGCTGCCCGGCGCGGTCGTAGAACTCGCCGATGCCGACCAGCAGCGGCAGGTTGTCGGGCTCCTTCTTGCGGGCAGCGATGAGTTCCTCGTCGGCCGTCTCGAACGAGCGTTGTGCCGCGAGCAGGCTCGCCAGCGCGAGTTGCGCCTCGACGCTGTCGGGATTGTCTTTCACGGCCTGGCGCAGCGT
>CAWHCA010000025.1:0-60398 GCA_963827615.1 uncultured Gammaproteobacteria bacterium
ATGATGCGCTGGCGGTTCATCGTGCGGCTCCCGGCTGGCCGAGCAGGAAATCGGATCGGGGCGTGGCGGGCGGATGTGTGCCGGTCGAACGCCAGTGCGCCGTCGATATAGACGAGGTCCGGCAGCGCATACACGCTGAAGGGATCGCGGTTCCAGACCACGACGTCGGCCATCTTGCCCGGCTCGAGCGTGCCAACCCGGCCGGCGATACCGAGCGCCTTCGCGGCATTCGACGTGATCCAGCGGATTGCGCGCTCCGGCGGAATGTCGAGGCCGGCGCGCTGCCCACGCGACATGGCCTTCGCCGCTTCCTGGTTCAGCCGCTGGATGCCCTCGTCGGAGTCCGAATGAACGATCGCGCAGCCGTCCTTCGGCGCATCGACGTAGGCGAGGTTCTCCCAGATGCCGTCATAGGCTTCGAGCTTGAATCCCCACCAGTCGGCCCAGAGTGCACCGCAGACGCCTTCCTGCGCGAGGCGGTCCGCGATCTTGTACGCCTCGACTCCGTGGTGAAACGCCGCGATCCTGAAGTGAAATTCCCGCGCCAGGTCGAGCATCACGGCCATCTCGTCGGCGCGGTAGCAGTGCACCTGCACCTGCACTTGCCCCTGCATCGCGGCGACCAGGGTCTCGAGCCGCAGATCGCGCTTCGGCGGCACGGGCTGCTCGGCCGGATCGCGATCCTTTGCTTTCTTCTTCTCGTAGGCAGCGACTTCCGCGTCGTACTTCTGCCACTGTTGCTGATAGTCCTCGGCGTCGGCGAAGGCCTGCCGGTAGCCCGCGACGTTACCCATGCGCGTCGACGGCGCCTGGTTGCGCTCCCCGTAGACCCGCTTGGGGTTTTCGCCGCAGGCCATCTTCAGGCCCTGCGGCGCCTCGGGAAACTTCATCGCCTGGTACGTCGTAGCGGGGACGTTGCGCAGCGTGACGCCGCGGCCGCCGATGAGGTTGCCGGACCCCGGGAGGATCTGGATCGTCGTCACGCCGCCCGCGAGCGCGGTCGCAAAGCCCGGGTCCTGCGGCCAGACCGAGTGTTCGGCCCAGACACCCGCTGTCACCGGATCGGTCATCTCGTTGCCGTCCTGCGTGCGCGTTGACGCCGGGGCTTGCGTACACGCCGAGGTGTGAGTGCACGTCGATCAGCCCGGGCGTGACCCAGCGGCCCTTCGCGTCGATCGTGGTGGCGTCACCCTGTGGCAGCGCCGTGCCGACCCCGACGATCTTGCCGTCGCGAATCAGCACGTCCGCGCCGTCGAGCCGGCGGCCAGTCCCGTCGAGGACCGTCGCATTGCGGATCAGCACCGGGGTGCTCGAAGGTGGCTGGTAGGTGGACGGGTAGGGTTCGGGGGCCGCCTGGGCCGCCAGGGCGAAGAAGGCGAGTGTGGCCCCGCCGAACTGTATCAACCTCATCTGGCTCATCCTCCTGCTTGCGGCGAAGCATAGCGGAATGCGCCTTCGTGCCCGCAACCATCTACCATCCGCGTACAAGAACAAGCAGGGGGCTTCGGCCATGCGGGAGTGGATCGCAGCATTTGCCCGCAGGGCAGGCAACTACGTGCCGGACGCCGCTGCGTCCGCGGTCATCATGCTGTTTGCCCTGGCAGGCACGTCCCTTGCCCTGGGCGATAACCTGCTCACCAACGTCGACGCCTTCTACCGCGGTCTCTGGATGCTGTTGCCTTTCAGCATGCAGATGACGCTGATTCTCGTGCTCAGCACGGTGCTGAGCCTGACCGCCGCATTCCGTCGCGCGATCCGCCGCATCGCGGACCTGCCGCAGACAGTCACGCAGGTGATCGCGCTGGCGGTGTGCGTGAATTCCATCCTGAGTTACCTGTACTGGGGCCTTGGCCTGGCCATGGGACCGCTGATCGCGGTGTACTTCGCCGAAGCCGCCGAACGCAAAGGGCTGCGCATCGATTTCCCGTTTTTTCTCGCGACAGTGTTCGCCGCAGGATCCGTCTGGCAGTTCGGGTTGTCGTCGACGGCGGCGCTGCTGGCGGCGACACCCGGAAATTTCCTGGAGCAGGAGGCAGGCGTCATGGCGCTCGGCACGACGATCGGTTCGTTGCCCGCGCTCATGGTGACGTTCGTGTTCCCGCTGTCGCTGATCCTGCTGGCGCGTTACCTGATGCCGCAGCAGGTGCAGCCGATCTCGGCCTTTCCGGCCGCGGCGGCGTTGGCGCAGCCTGCTTCCGAGCCGGGTCCCGCAAACCAGGGGGAAGCGGCCGGCTTTTCCGGCTGGACCGAGCGGACCTTCCTGTTTCCCCTCCTGCTCGGCATCGCGCTCCTGGCCTGGCTGTACCACCATTTCATCAACAAGGGTCTCGGCCTCGAACTCAATTCGATGGTCACCGTGCTGCTGTTGCTCGCGCTGCTGATGCAGCGCAGTTTCGGCGCGTTCTCGCGCGCGATGGCCAGGGCCGTCGTGTCGTGCTGGCCGGTCATCGTGCTGTACCAGCTCTACGGCGGAGTCGCCGGGGTGCTGCAGTTCACGCGGGTCGGCCCGTGGTTCGCGCATGTGTTCGCCGACCTGGCGACGCCGCTGACGTTTCCGCTGCTGACCGCGGTCGGCGCTTCGATCATCGCGATCTTCGTGCCGTCGAGCGGCGGGCAGTGGATCATCCAGGGTTTCGTCACCGTCACCTCCGCGAATGCGCTGGGGGCCACGCCGCAACAGGGTCTGCTGGCGCTCGGGGTCGGTGACCAGATGGGTAACCTGCTCGCGCCGTTCTGGGTCGTGGTGGCGGCGGGCATCGCACGCATCGACTTCCGCGAAATATTCGGCCACCTGGTCGTCTTCGCGGCGCTCTGGTTCGTCGTCGGCGTGAGCATCTTCACCTTCGTGCAGTGACGACAGCCCGGTTTGACGCGCGCTGGCGCTGGCCGGCGCGGCGCTTAGGCATATGCGCAGCAGGACACCCACTACTACGTATTTTTCGAAGGCCGGGGTGGCGGTATTTCTGGCGCTCGACGGCCCCGATGGCGGGCCGGTGAGGACTGAAGATGACTACCAAGGCGCCGCGATGGATTTACGCTTTTGCAGAGGGTGACGGCCGTAACAAGATGCTGCTCGGCGGCAAGGGCGCCAACCTGTGCGAGATGACGCGCATCGGACTGAACGTACCGCCCGGATTCGTCATCACGACGGAAGCCTGTCTCGCCTACCTCGGCGACGTCCAGCGCAACCTGCCGGCGGGTCTGCTCGACGCTGCGCGCGCCGAGATGGCGTCGCTCGAGCGCCAGACCGGCAAGCGCTTCGGCGGCGGCGACGATCCGCTGCTGGTCTCCGTGCGCTCCGGCTCCGCCATGTCCATGCCGGGCATGATGGACACCATCCTCAACCTCGGTCTCAACGAGACGACGCTCGCCGCGCTCATCCGCCACACGGGCAACGAGCGCTTCGGTTTCGACGCCTGGCGCCGCTTCATCCAGCTGTTCGGCAAGGTTGCGCTCGGTGTGCCCGACGCGTTGTTCGACGAGCAGTTCGAAGCGGTGAAGTCCCGCGTCGGCGTCAAGCAGGACGTGATGCTCGGCGCGGACGAGCTGCGCGAGATCGGCGAGCCGCTTCCTGCAGGTGGTGCAGCGGCATACCGGGCAGCCGTTCCCGGCTGATCCGTACGAGCAGCTCGAGATCGCCATCAAGGCCGTCTTCAACTCGTGGTCGGGCAAGCGGGCCATCGATTACCGGCGCGAGTTCAAGATCACGCCGGCGATGGCCAACGGCACGGCCGTGAACGTCGTCGCCATGGTCTACGGCAACATGGGTAACGACAGCGCCACCGGAGTCGGCTTCACGCGCAACCCGGCGACGGGCGAGAACCAGTTGTATGGCGAATACCTGACGAATGCGCAGGGCGAGGACGTGGTCGCAGGCATCCGCACGCCCAAGCCCATCGGCTGAACTCGCCACGGAAATGCCGGACCTTTACGTGCAGCTGGTCGAGCTGCGCAACCGGCTGGAGCGGCACTACCGCGAAGTGCAGGACTTCGAGTTCACGATCGAGCGCGGCACCCTCTATTGCCTGCAGACGCGCAACGGCAAGATGAACGCCGCCGCGCGGGTGCGCACCGCGGTCGAGATGCACGAGGAAGGGCTCTTGAGCCGAGAAGAAGCCATCACGCGCGTCGACCCGGCGCACCTCGAGCAGATGCTGTTCCCGCGTCTCGATCCGCAGCACAAGAGCCAGCCGCTGGCGACGGGGTTGCCTGCGTCGCCCGGAGCGGCCAGCGGCCACGCGGTCTTCGACGCGGACCGCGCGGAGACGCTGGGCAAGCAGGGCACGAAGGTCATCCTGGTGCGCGAGGAGACCAAGCCCGAGGACATCCACGGGTTCTTCGCCTCGCAGGGCATCCTCACCAGCCGCGGCGGCAAGACTTCGCACGCGGCCGTCGTCGCGCGGGGCATGGGCAAGCCCTGCGTGGCCGGAGCCGAAGGCATCCACGTCGACGTGGCGATGCGCGTCGCGTTCGTCGGCGACCAGGTGATCAAGGAAGGCGACGTCGTCACCATCGACGGCAGCACGGGCCGCGTCTTCCGCGGCGAGGTGCCGACGGTCGAGGCCGATTTCTCTTCGGCGCTGGTGAAGCTTCTTGGCTGGGCGGACCAGCACGCGCGACTCGGCGTGCGCGCCAACGCGGACACGCCGCAGGATGCGGCGCGCGCGTTGCGCTACGGAGCGAAAGGGATCGGCCTGTGTCGCACCGAGCGTATGTTCAACGCGGCCGATCGACTGCCCATCGTCGTCGACATGATCGTGGCCGAGACGGCCGAGGACCGGCGCGCCGCGCTCGATCGCCTGCTGCCGATCCAGCGGGCGGACTTCGTCGGCATCTTCCGCGGCATGGCGCCGCACCCGGTGACGATCCGGCTGCTCGATCCGCCGATCCACGAGTTCCTGCCGACGGAGCGGCAGCTCGAAGACGACATCGCGCGACTGCACGACCTCCGGGGTGCCGCCCGCGGCATGGAGGTGCTGACGGAGGCCGCGCGCTTCGCTCCCGATACGCTGATTCCCGCGACGCTGCGTGATTTTGGCGAAACGCGGCTGATCGACACGATCATCGCGCGCAAGGAAGCGATCCTGCGCAAGGCGCGAGCGCTGCGCGAGGTGAACCCGATGCTCGGCCACCGCGGCGTGCGGCTCGGCATCACGTATCCGGAGATCTACACGATGCAGATCCGCGCCGTGCTCGAGGCGGCCGCCGACTGCGTGCGCTCCGGTGTCGAGGTCCGGCCGGAGATCATGGTGCCGCAGGTCTGCACGGCCCAGGAACTGAACCTCGTGCGCGACTACATGTCCGCCGTGCAGAAGCAGGTCGAACTGACCTACGGCGTGCAGGTCCCGTGCAGGTTCGGCACCATGGTGGAGGTCGTGCGCGCTTGCATGCGCGCCGAGAACCTGGCGGAAGTGGCTGAATTCTTCTCCTTCGGCACCAACGACCTCACCCAGGCGACGTTCTCGTTCTCGCGCGAGGATGCCGAGAACAAGTTCCTGCCGATGTACAACGAGCGGGGAATCCTCCAGGACAATCCCTTCGAGGTGCTCGACGTGAAGGGCGTAGGGCGATTGATGGCGCTCGCCGTGGAATGGGGCCGTCGCAGCCGGCCCGGACTCAAGGTCGGCATCTGCGGGGAGCACGGCGGTCACCCGGCCTCGATCGTCTTTTGCGATTCGATCGGGCTCGACTACGTCTCGTGTTCGGCGCCGCGGGTGCCGATTGCGAGGCTCGCCGCCGCACAGGCGGCGATCGGCAGTGCCGGGGTCACGGACAAGGCGGCGTAAGGGTCCCGACTCTGCAGCAACGATTGCGGGTCGGACGCTCTGCCTGAGCGCCAGCCCGCGCGTCAGTGTCTGGCCCGATAGCTTGCAGTCACCTATATTGCCGGGGAACGGAGGATCCCATGGCCGACCGCAAGCTGCTCAACCTGCTCGACCTGAGCTTCGTGCTCATGGAAACGCGCCAGACGCCGATGCATGTCGCCGGTCTGCAGACTTTCGTGCTGCCGGCTGGCGCGCCGCGCGATTACCCGCGCAAGGTCTACGAATACCTGCGCAGTTTCCCGGTCACCGCGGCCCCGTTCAATTACCGGCTGCGCGGCGTGGGGTCGGGCCGTCTGCGCCCCACGTTCGAGGTCGCTGACAAGATCGACCTGGAGTATCACCTGCGGCATTCGGCACTGCCCTATCCCGGCGGCGAGCGCGAGCTGGGCATCCTCGTTTCGCGCCTGCATTCGAACCCGATGGACCTCGACCGCCCGCTGTGGGAGATCCACCTGATCGAAGGCCTGCAGGGCGGACGCTTCGCCCTTTACTGCAAGCTCCATCATTCGCTGGCGGACGGCGTGTCGGGCGTCGGTTTGCTCAACTTCTCGACCGATCCCGACGCCAGCGAGACGCCGCCGATCTGGGCCGCGGACCGGCCGCGAGGCGCACGCACGCCGAAGATTCCGGGACGGTTCGGCGCCTTCAGCATGTTGCAGGCGGCCTTCGCGAGCCAGGCCAGGGAATTGCCGAACCTGGTGCAGGGCCTGGCGGGCACCGTCAAGGCCGTGTTCGGCGTGAAGCCGCATCCCGACTTCACGTCGCTGGCGGAAGCGCCCCGCACGATCTTCAACGTCAACGTCACCCCGCAGCGCCGGGTCGCCACGCAGGCGACCAGCCTCGAACGCCTGAAAGCAATCGGCGAAGCGGCGGGCGGCAGCATCAACGACGTGGTGCTTGCCGCCAGCAGCGGAGCAATGCGGCGCTTCCTGCTCGAGCTCGGCGAGTTGCCGCGCAAGTCACTGGTGACGTCCATTCCTGTGGCGTTGCCGCGCGACTCGAGCCAGGCCGGCGGCAATGCGATCAGCTTCGCCAACGTGCGCCTTGGCACCGACATCGAGGACGTGCGCGAACGGTTCGACGTCATCCGTCGCAGCAGCGTCGCCGGACGCGACTTCCTCAAGCAGATGAGCACGAAGACGCTCATGGATTACACGGTGCTGATCAGTTCGCCGCAGATCCTGACGCGGCTGCCCGGCATCGGTTCGCGCGTGCCGCCGACCTATAACGTCATCATCTCGAACGTGCCCGGACCGCGCGGCAAGCTGTACTTCCTGGGCTCGGAGATGGAGGCGTACTACCCGATCTCGGCGCTCTTCCATGGCCAGGCGCTCAACATCACGGTATTGAGCTACGCCGGCGGCCTGTATTTCGGTTTCACCGGGTGCGCCGACAAGGTGCCCCACCTGCAACGTCTCGCCGTCTACACGGGAGAGGCGATCGATGAACTGGAGCAGGTGTTTCTCGGTCGTGGCGGGGACAAGAAGGTGGGGAAGGTCGGGGAAGGGGAGGAAGGTCGGGAAGGCGGAGGAAGGCCGGGAAGGCCGGGAAGGGGAAGGCGGGAAGGCGGGGAAGGCGCGGGAAGGCGAGGAAGGCCTGAGCCGGCCTTTCGCTACCAGCGCTCCGACCAGGGGCGCAGGTCCAGTTCGAAAGTCCATGCGTCGCGCGGTTGCTGGTGCAGGAACCAGTACGTGTCGGCGATGTGCTCCGGCACGAGAATGCCGTCCTCGCTCTTGAGGGCATGGCGCTCTGGAAAGTTGTCGCGGATGAACGCGGTGTCGATCGCGCCATCGATGATCACGTGCGCGACGTGCACGTTGGCTGGCCCGAGTTCCCGCGCCAGGCTCTGGGACAGGGCACGTAACGCGTGCTTGGCACCGGCAAACGCCGCGAAATTGGCGGCTCCGCGCAGGCTTGCGGTGGCGCCCGTAAAGATCATCGTGCCGCGCCGACGCGCCGCCATGCGCCTGGCCACGGCCTGCCCGGTCAGGAAGCCGGCATAACAGGCCATCTCCCAGATCTTGAAATACTTGCGCGCAGATTCGTCGAGCACGCTGCACGGGACGTTCGCGCCGATGTTGAAGACGAACACGTCGATGTCGCCGATGCGGTTCTCGATGTCCTCGACCAGCGCCGTGACTTCGTCTTCTTTCCGCGCGTCGGAACCGAAGCCGTGTGCCTCGCCGCCGGCGGCGCGGATGGAATCGACGAGGGGTTGCAGCTTGTCGGCCGAACGTCGCGTCACGCAGGCGGCAAAACCCTCGCGGGCGAACCGGCGCGCAATGGCGCCACCGGTTGCGTCGCCTGCGCCGATCACGAGCGCGACGGGCTTGCGCTGCGACGTGCTCATCCTGTCAGCGCAGCGTCAGCAGGTGCGTGCCGTACGCGCGCACATCGTCCCAATCCGTGTAGTCGATGACCGCGGTGGTGTCTGTCGGCCCGTGCGTCATCTTCATGATGAGACGGATCATGAACCGGTCCAGCCAGGGCCACGCTGGATAGTCGACTTTCCCGGCGATCACTTTCAGGTCGCGCGGTCGCCACGGTGAAAGCTGCAGGAATTTCTGCATGTATCGGTTACCCTCGACGGTCGACTTCTCCGGCACCCGCGCCACGACTGAGACGTTGAAGAAGCTGTTGGGCTTGGCCTCGAGTTGCCCGCGGTGCCGTGTCACGAACTCGATCACGCTCTTGTCGTACTTGCCGTAGAGCACGGGCGCACCCAGGGCGACGACGTCGTAGCGGTTCCAGTCCACGCCTTCGTGTTCGGCCTCGACCAGGGGCATCATCTCGGCGCGGCCGCCGCTGGCGCCGATGTGTTCGCAGAGGCGGCGCGCGATGCGGGCCGTGTGTCCGCCGCGGGTCATGTACAGGATCAGGACCGAAGTCATGGCAGCCGTGGAAGAGTCGCTGGAGCGGCCATCTTAGTACAATGCCGGGGGTTCGAAGAATGCGAGAATCGCAGCCGAAGGTGTCCTGTCAGGACGTGAAGGCATGACCGCCAGTACGTATTCGGCAAGGGAAGAATGGCTGAACTGCGCGGTGCACGTCGTCGGCGTCGTCGCGAGCCTGGTTGCCCTCCCGGTGCTGGTGACGACCGCGCTCCGGACGGGAGATCCGTGGCTGCTCGTGGGCGGCCTGACATTCGGCCTGAGCGCGCTGCTCATGTTCTCCACCTCTTCGCTCTACCATTCGGCGAAGAACCCGCAGACGCGGCTCCGCCTGCGGCGGTTGGATCATGCCGCCATCTACCTGCTGATCGCCGGGACCTACACGCCGTTTACGCTCGGCGCGTTGCGCGGCAGCTGGGGATGGTCACTGGCCGCCATCATCTGGACGCTCGCCCTGCTCGGCATTCTCTTCAAGACGACGTCGCTCGGTTTCCGCTTCCACCGCACGTCGGTCGCTGCTGTATGTCGCCATGGGATGGCTCGCGGTCGTGGCCGCGAAGCCCCTGATGCAGCAGTTGTCGACGTTGGAGCTCAGCTGGCTGGTGGCCGGCGGCCTCTGCTATACGCTCGGGGTCGCGTTCTATGTCTGGAAGAGTCGGCCCTACACGCATGCCATCTGGCACGTCTTCGTGCTGGCGGGTGTCGCCTGTCACTTCGTGACGGTGCTGAGCATCACCTCGGGCTGAACGCCTGCCGGTCGCCAATTGCGGCAGGTCATTCCTTTTCGACGTCGATGCGGGTGCCTTTGAGCGTCGACTCGACCAGCTTCACCTCGTAGTTCGGGCCCTTGCGCTTCTTGACCAGCACGTCTTCACCGTCGTCCGTCTCGACGTGATAGACCTTCGGGTCCAGAACCTTTTTGAACGTGTTCTTGATGTCGGTCGCCACGCCGTTCTCGCCGCGGCCTTTCTTGATGTTTACGAGAACGTCCGTCGCAACGCCCTTGTCCGGCGTCACGCGAAACAGCAGCGTACCCGTGTTGTTCGCGCCCTCGCTCACTTCGATACGCCACTTGTTGGAGAGCTTGAGCGGAGCTGCCGGAGCTGCGGTGGCTTCCGTGGCAGCCGGGGGCGTGACCGCGGGTTCCTGCGCGAACGCGGAGACCGAGCAAAGTGCGAGGCCGGCAGCCAGGGCGAGCTGGCCGAGAGTGCGGAAATTCATGATGCAACGAACTCCTGGGGGTTCTGGTTTGTTATCAGGCCAGACAGCAGATACGGGAGGGCCTCAGCGCTGTCAACCGGACACCTGGCCGTATCGACGGACCGGACTTCGGGCGGCCCCGTGCTGCGGGGCGGCTGCCCTGTTCCGCGTTCCGCAAGGACGCGCGATCGCGTCCGGGTGAACTCGACTGCCGCGTTGCGGTCCGAACACACAGGCGGCGACGCACGCAGGGCGGGTTGCCGTCCTGCGGTTCAGGGACGTTGATCTGGAGGGCGACACAATGGCCAGTCAAGGCAGTCGTGTTGAGAGCCGCGACGGCACCCGCAGCGGTGGTGGTTCGGGGCGTGGTTTCGCCGGGATGGACCAGGGTAAGCGGCGGGAGATTGCGAGCAAGGGCGGTTCGGCGTCGGGGGGCAACTTTGCCAGGGACCCGGAGCGCGCACGCGAAGCCGGTCGCAAGGGCGGCGAGGTTTCCGGCGGCAACTTCGCCAACGACCCGCAGCGCGCCGCGGCAGCGGGCCGCAAGGGCGGCGAGGCTTCCCGTGTCGGCGGCCAACGGAACCCGGGCGGTGACCGGGAAAAGGTCGGCGACCACCTTGATCGTGGCGACCACGACGGCGGCGACAATCGATGATCCCCGAGGCTGCGTTGCACGAGTTCATGCAGTAGCGGTCTTTCCGGTTGCCGGCCGACGCGAAACGCAGCACAGTGCGCGGCGCCATGAACGCACTGCCGCACTCCCCCGACGTCCCGTCGGCCGCGCCGGAAGAACTGGAACTCGCCATCGTCGGCGCCGGCTTCGGTGGCCTGTGCATGGCTATCCGGCTGCTGGAGCAAGGTGAGCGGCGCTTTGCCATCCTCGAGAAGGGCGGCGAGGTGGGCGGCACGTGGCGTGACAACTCCTATCCCGGCGCCGAGTGCGACGTGCAGTCGCACCTCTATTCCTACTCGTTCGCGGGCAAGCCCGACTGGAGCCAGCGCTACGCGGGCTGGCAGGAGATCCAGCAGTACATCCTGGACACCACGGAGCGCTTTGGGCTGCGTCCGTACATCCGGTTCAACCAGCAGGTGACCGGGCTCCACTTCGAGCCGGACACCGCACGCTGGCGCGTCATCCTGGCGTCGGGCCTCGAACTGCGAGCTCGTCACGTCGTGCTCGCGACCGGCCCGCTGCACGTGCCGAACCTGCCGCGGCTGCCCGGTCTCGAGCGCTTCGCCGGGAAGGTCTTCCATTCGGCGCAGTGGGACCACGGCTACGACCTTGCCGGCAAGCGCATCGCGTCGATCGGCACGGGCGGCAGCGCGATCCAGTATTGCCCGCGCATCGCGCCGGCGGCTGCGCAGTTGCACGTTTTCCAGCGCACGCCCGCGTGGGTAATCCCGCGTGATGTCCGCACCTACGGCGAGTCGACGAAGCAGCGCTTCCGGCGCTTCGACCTGTTGCGGCGCTTGCATCGCTCGCGCCTGTACTGGACCAACGAGTCACGGGTCTGGCCGATCTTTCATCCCGCCCTGGCGCGCGGGTTGCAGCGGCTCGCGCGCTGGAACATCCGTCGCGCCGTGGGAGACGAGTCGCTCGCACGCAAGCTGACGCCCGATTACACGATCGGCTGCAAGCGGGTGCTGATCTCCAACGAGTGGTATCCGATGTTCCGCCGGCCGAACGTCGAACTCGTGACCGCGGACATCCGCGAAATCCGCGAGCGCTCGATCGTGACCGCGGACGGTGTCGAACGTCCCGTCGACTGCATCATTCTCGGCACGGGATTCGTGGTCGATCCACGCATCTACATGCAGGGTTTCCCGGTCACGGGAATGCCCGGTCACGAGCTGGCCCGCGACTGGCAGGCGGGGGCCGAGGCGTACTACGGAATTTCGGTCACGGGTTATCCCAACCTGCACCAGCTCGTCGGCCCGAACACGGCGCTCGGGCACAACTCGATCATCTTCATGATCGAGGCGCAGGTGCGGTACGTCATGGATTGCCTGCGGTCGCTGCGCGAACGCGGCGCGGACTACCTCGACGTGCAACCGGCTGCGCAGGCGCAGTTCAACGAGCGCATCCAGCACGCACTGCAGGACACGGTCTGGAGTTCCGGGTGCCGCAGCTGGTACCAGCAGGCCGACGGGCGCAACTTCACGATCTGGCCGTACTCGACGTGGCGCTACTGGCTCGAGACGCGCAGGGTTGATGCCGCCCAGTATCGGTTCGGCCGGGCGCAGAAGGGCACGGCCGCCAGTCACGTCCAGGGCCACGTGGACTGACGACCGCGCCCGGGGGGTCGGTCAGAATGAATACCTGGTCGTGAACTGCAGCCGGTCGAGTGAACCGTCGCTCCCGTTCTCGAGTTCGCGCACGGCATGGCGGAACTCGGCGCCTATGTCGAGCTTCGGCAGCGGCGTATACCAGGTGTTGATCGTCCAGCTCTCGCTTGACTTGTTGACGTTGCCACCGGTGTAACCGGCGTCGTTGTCGTAGTCACCCATCGCGAAGTAGATGCTGCTGCGCCACTTGTCGGACCACACGTGGCGATACGCGATGGAACCAGCGAAGCCGTCGATCGTTTCCAGGTCGGCCGTGCCGGTGTTGCTGGTGAGCACCGCATCCGTCGTGAAATTCAGTCCGACGTAGCGGCCCAGGTTGCCACCCAGCAGCATGAACCGGATGTCGTCCTTGCCGATCATGAACTTGCCGGACAGGCTGCCGGCCATCGACCAGGTGCTGGCGTCGATCGCGGCGAGCGTGGTGGTGGCCACACGCTCGTACTTGAGTTCGCGCGCAAGGCCTGCGACGGCGACGTGGCCCCAGGCGCCCTTCCAGGCGTAGCGGGCGGTGAGGTCCGGGATGGTGCTGTCGTCGGTATCGACGATCCAGGCCGTCGAATTGGGATCCGCCGGGCCGCCGAACGGCGTCATGGTGGTCTGCGGATTCTCTACAGCGAGCGAGAACCCGCCCTTCGTGTAGCGGACCTGCGGCTGCCGCACGAACACCGTGCCGTCCGTCGAGCCGATGAAGTCCACGGAGTCGGGCAGCGCCGCGACATCCTGGAAGTTCGACCAGGTCTGTCCGACCAGCCACTCGCGCCACTGCACGTACGCGTGGCGCAGGACCGGCGAGTAGGAATTGGTCGTGCGCGTGGTTGCTGGCGCCGACGTCCCGAAGAAGTCGATCTCGAACCGGGTCGAGAGCTTGTCGCCGCCGGCGAGGAGGGTGTCGGTGCCGAAGTTGATGCGCGTCTGCTTCGCATGCGCGTCGAAGTCCGTGCCCTCGTCCGGCTGGCCGATCGGCGTCGCACCAGGCACGTAGAAGTCACGGGACGGCGTGTTTTCTGCGAGTTCGCCGTCGGACGTGTCCGTCCACATGCCGTCGACCTTGGCGTAACCCGTCATCACGAAACTGGTGCCGGGGGCCGCGTTCGGCAGGATCGCACCTGGCTGGATGGCCTTCGCATCGGGCTTCGCGGGTGCCGCAGCCGGTGCGGCGGCGACTGCGCCTGCGGCAGCGGGCGCTGCAACGGTCGCGGGTGCAGCCTTCTTCTCTGCCACGAGTTGCTGGACGAGCTTCTCGAGTTCCGCGACGCGCGCTTCGAGTTCCTTTTCCTTTGCGCTCTCGGCGCCGGCCAGGGTCGATGCGCTGATCAGTGCGACGCCGAGCGCGACCGCGATCGAGCGGCGCAGTGAGCTGGACGGGCGGCGCGGTGACTTGACGTGCGGCATGGACGGAATCCCCCGGATGAGTCGTGCGATGCGGCGATCGTGAACCGCTGCGGCACGCGTGGGTATTCGCCTTTGGTCGCAGTGGCGAACCGTTGGATAGACCGTGTCTCGCGTGTACCCTGACAGCCAATGTCACGTCAGATCATCGTCGCCGACGACCATCCGCTGTTTCGCGAAGCGATGAAGGCCGCGGTCGGCCGCCTCGACCGGGGCGTCGGTTTCGTCGAGGCGGATTCCGTGGCGGCGATGCTCGCCGCTGCGGAAGCAAATCCCGGCGCGGACCTGCTGCTGCTCGACCTCAACATGCCGGGTGCGCACGGCTTCAACGCGCTCGCGCACGTGCGCGGCAGCCGGCCCGAGCTTCCCGTCGTCATCGTTTCCGCCGACGACGACCCGCAGACGATCGCCGCATCGCTGCGTTTCGGCGCGCAGGGGTTCATCCCGAAGTCGACGGAAGCCGGCCAGATCGGCAAGGCCATCGAGGCAGTGCTGGCCGGCGAAATCTACACGCCGCCGGGTTACCAGCCGCCACGCGCTCCGACCACATCCGGCGAAGAACTCGAGATCGCGCGCCGCGTCGCCGACCTGACGCCGCAGCAATTCCGCGTGCTCGGCATGCTCTGTGCCGGCCTGCTCAACAAGCAGATCGCCTACGACCTCGACGTCTCGGAAGCGACGGTTAAAGCACACGTTACGGCCATCCTGCGCAAGCTCGGCGTGACGACACGCACGCAGGCTGTGCTCGCGGCCGGGCGACTCGCTGTGGACCGCGCAAGCATCAAGCCGCCCCCCGAAGAATTCGACTAACCGCGACTCGCCGTGGCGAGCAGCGCGCCGAGCAGGCCGCGCAGTGCGGCGGGCTTTACCGGCTTGCGCAGTACCTTGTAGCCGAGCACACGTGCGCGCTCCGCAACTTCTGTGCCGTGGTCCGCCGTCACGAGTGCGGCCGGTGCGTGCGACACACCTCCGACACGCAGTGACTGCAGCAGCTCGAGCCCGTCGCAATCGCCATCGCCCAGCCGGTAGTCCGCCAGGACGACGTCGGGCGAGTGCTGCATGAATGCGCGGCGGGCTTCCTCGGCCGTGCTCGCGCGCAGTACCCGCATGCCCCAGCGTTCGAGCAGCGTCTGCATGCCATCGAGGATCGCCGCCTCGTCGTCGACGCAGAGCACCGACCCGCCGACGAGGCTGGCGGGAGAAGCCGGCGCATGCTCTCCCGCGGGCGCCGGCGTCGGCTTCGCCGTGACCTCGAGCTGCACGCTGAACATCGAGCCCCGGCCCACCTCCGAGCGCAGGCTCAGGTCGAGTTGCAGCACGCGCGCGACGCGGTCGCAGATCGACAGGCCGAGGCCGAGTCCTTTCTCGCCCCAGGGCGAAGGCCGGTCGAGTCCGCGGAACTCATCGAAGACCACCTTGCGATGCTGCTCGGCGATGCCGGGACCCGTGTCCCAGACCTGGACTTCGACACGTCCCTCATGTCGCCGGCAGCCGACGACCACACCACCGCGCTGCGTGTAGCGCAGGGCGTTGGACACCAGGTTCTGCAGCAGGCGTCGCACCAGCACTCGGTCACTGCGCACGTGCAGGCGCGTGCGGCGGATGTGCAGCCGCAGGTTGCGTCGCGCGGCGACCGGGGCGAACTGCCGCTCGAGGTCGACGAAGACGTCGTCGAGGGCGAACACGGTGATTTCGGCCCGCATCGAGCCGCTTTCGAGGCGGGCGATGTCGAGCATGTCGTCGAGCACCTCCTCGGCCGCGCGCAGCGAGCCTTCGATGCGTCCTGCGATCTCGCGCACCGAGTCGGCATCGGCCGGCGCAGCGCTCAGTGCGGAGGCGAACAGGCGCGCCGCGTTCAGCGGCTGCAGCAGGTCGTGGCTTGCGGCGGCGACGAACCGCGTCTTGGTTGCATTGGCCTGCTCGGCGGCGAGCTTGGCCGCGGCCTCGGCCTGCAGCGCGATCGACAGCGCCTGCGTGCGATCGGTGACGCGTTGCTCGAGCGTCTGCTTGGCTTCGAGCAGCTGCTGCTCGTTGTGCTTGAATTCCGTGATGTCGGTGTAAGTCGTGACGTAGCCGCCGTCCGGCATCGGCTGCCCGCGCATTTCGTACACGCGCCCGTTGTGGCGCTGGCGCTGGATCACATAGCGGGTGCCGGCCCGCATGTGGTCGATGCGCTTGCGGATCTGTGCTTCGGGATCGGTGGCGCCGAACTCGCCCCGCGACGCGTTCCAGCGGATGAGGTCGGCGACCGGCCGGCCGACGCGGATCAGGTCCGGCGGATAGTCGAACATCTCCAGGTAACGGCCATTCCAGGCGACGAGCCGGGCCTCGCCGTCGGCCACGGCGATGCCCTGCGCCACGTTGTCCATCGTCGCCTGCAGCAGCTGGCGGCTGAAGCGCAGTTCCTGCGAGGTTTCGTCGAGCAGTTCCGCGACTTCCTCGGCGGCGAGACCGCGGCCACGCAACGCGTGGGTGAACATGAGTCGCGCGGATGATGCGCCGATCGCACCGGCGAGCACGCGCTCCATGTGCTGCATCAGGCCGCGATCCGCCGGGTCCGTGTGCCGCGGCAACGGTCGCGAGGTCTGCAGGAAGTATTCGCGCAGCGAGGCTTCCGCCGCTGTGTTGCCGACGATGCGTTCCGCGATGGCCAGGACGTCGCCGACCCGTGCACTCGACGCGGATGGCGTTGCAGGCGCGGGCAGGGCCGGACGCACGAACTGGGTGGCGGCCATGCGGTCGCGCAGCGACGTGGGCCCGAGCAACGACAGCCCCACCAGCACGGCCACGTTGCCGGACAACGCGAGCAGTGCGCCGCTGGTGACCGGGCTCATGCGGGCGAGCAGGGACCACTCGTACAGAAAACTCAGGCTCCCGTCGGCGCCGAGACTGGCCGCGCCCGAGAGGCCGCCCGGGCTGAAATTCGGCAGCAGCAGGGTATACGTCCACAGCACGAATCCCGTCGCGAGGCCCCAGAACACGGCACTGCGGGTGGCGCGCCGCCAGTACAGCCCCGCGAGTATCGGTGGCGCGAACTGGGCGACCGCGGCAAAGGCGAGCAGGCCGATCGAGGCGAGGCTCGCGGGTGCGACTGTGTTGCGGTGATAGGCGTATGCGAGCAGCGCCAGCAGCAGGATCGCGACCCGACGCAGCCACAGCACGCCACGGCCGATGTCGCTGCCTTCCGTCGGCTTCAGCCAGCGACTGCGCCAGAGCACCGGCATCACGAGGTCGTTCGTGATCATCGTGGCCAGCGCGATACTCGACACGATCACCATGGCCGTGGCCGCCGACAGGCCGCCGAGGAAGGCGATGATGGCGAGTGACGGGACGTTGCTCGTCATCGGCAGCGTGAGTACCAGGAAGTCGGGGTTGCCTGCCGGCGCCAGTCCCGCGCCCAGGCCGGCCAGCACGACCGGCACCACCAGCACGGTGAAGACGGCGAGATAGCCGGTGAACACGATGCGTGCGGTGCGCACATCCTGCGGATCGGCACATTCGACCACACCGACGAGGAATTGCCGCGGCAGGCAGAAGATGGCAGCGGCCGCGAGCGCCGTCGTCATGAGGAAGTCGACGGGGAATGCGTGGGCGAGCGTGCCCAATTGCGTTGCGGAAATTGCCGGCGCCGCGTCGAGGTGCAGCAAGGCAAAGACGCCGACGGACGCGAACGCGACCAGTTTCACGATCGACTCGAACGCGATGGCCAGCATCACGCCTTCGTGGTGTTCAGTGGCGTCGAGCCGGCGCGTGCCGAACAGGATGGCGAACACCGCCATCATCAGCGCCACCCAGAGCGCGGTGTCCGCGTACCACGCGGGATTTGCGCCCATCGAACCGGTCAGCACGTCGATGCTGGTGCCGACGGCCTTGTATTGCAGCGCGAGGTACGGCACGCCGGCGGTCAGGGCGATCACGGCGACGAGCGCGGCGAGGGTCGGGCTCTTGCCGAAGCGGGACGAGATCAGGTCGGCGATCGACGTGATGTTGTGGGCACGGACGATCGCGATCAGCCGCTGGAGGAACGGCATGCCGAAGAGCAGCACCAGGGCCGGCCCCAGGTAGATCGGAACGTATGTCCAGCCGTCGCGCACGGCGGTGCCCACTGCGCCGAAGAACGTCCACGTCGTGCAGTAGACGCCGAGGGTCAGGCTGTAGATCCACGGCCGCAGGCGCGCGTGACCCGGGTACACGGAATGACGCTCGCCGTAGAACGCGACGCCGAACAGCACCAGCAGGTAGCCGATGGCGAGCGCGGAGAGCAGGAAGCCCGAGACCATCGCGCAACTCTAGGCAGCGCGAGGCCGCCGCGACAAGGGAAATTACCTGCCGGGGCGCGGGTCAGGGACGCCGGGGTCCCGGAAAGAAGGCGTTGGTGCGCCGGATGTATTCGGCGTAGCCGGGCCGCCGCTTGCCGATGTCCCGCTCGAGCAGGGTCACGCCGGAGACTCGCAGCAGCAACACGCTCATGAGCGCAGGGCCGACCAATGACCACCAGGCGCCCGCCGCGAGCGCCACGAGGCCGAAGCCCCACCAGACGCAGAAATCGCCGAAATAGTTGGGATGGCGCGTGAGTCCCCACAGCCCCTGATCCATCACCTGCCCGGCATTGGCCGGATTCGCCTTGAAGCGGGTGAGTTGCCAGTCGCCCACGGCCTCGAAGTACAGACCGACCAGGCAGAGCGCGACGCCCGCGTAATCGAGCCAGCCCAGCGGGCTCGCGTCACCGGCGATGGCGCCCAGCAGCGGCAGCGAAATGACCCAGGCAAGGACGGCCTGCAGGCCGAACACGAGGTACAGGCTCTTCCACGCGAATCCGGGTTCGTTGCGGCGGCGGATCTTCTGGTAGCGCCGGTCTTCTTCGTGACCGAAATTGCGCCGTCCAAGGTAGATCGCGAGCCGCAGTCCCCAGACCGTGACCAGCACCAGTACCAGTTGCGCGCGCGGCCCGGGTGGCAGCGTGCTCGATGCGTAGCTGAAGGCTGCGATCACGAACATCAGCGACCACAGCGTGTCGACGATCGTGACGTTGCGAAGCTGGACGCTCACGAGCCAGGTCAGGAAACCGGCACCGAGCAGGAAGGGCAGGGCATGCAGCCAGGTCTGGAGCATTCGGATGGCCTCGATGGAGATTCTGGTTGGCGGCGGACGAGTGCGTACGGTTGCAGGTGCGGTCAGTTCGTCGCCAACAGTCCGGCGAGCAGCGAGTCCTCGATATTGCCACCGGACAGCGTCACCGCAACAGTCCGTCCGCGAACGTCGAGCCTGCCGGCGAGCACGGCGGCGAGCGCCACGGCGCCGCCGGGCTCGACGACGAGTTTCAGCGTGCGGGCTGCGAACACGATGGCCTGCCGCACCTCGTCATCGGACACGGCGAGTCCCCCGCGCAGCAGTGGCTGGTTGATCGCGAACGTGAGTTCGCCGGGGGTCGGGGCCAGCAGCGCATCGCAAATCGATGGCGGCGCGCCCGGGTCGTTGCGCTGGCGCCTGCCCGCGGCCAGCGAGCGGCGGTGATCGTCGTACGCCGCGGGCTCAGCCGTCCACACGCCCGCTTGCGGCGCCAGCGTCGCGATTGCAATGGCAATCCCTGCCGTGAGTCCGCCGCCACTGCAGCAGACGACCACGTCATCGAGCGTCAGGCCGAGTTCGGCTGCCTGCTCGGCGATCTCGAGACCCGTCGTACCCTGTCCCGCGATGATGTCGGCGTCGTCGTACGACGGCACCAGTGTCGCACCCCGTTCCGTGGCGAGCCGGGCCGCGATCTGCTCGCGACTCTCGCGCACGCGGTCGTATTCGACGATCTCCGCGCCCATGTCCCGCGTGTTCTGCAACTTGATCCTCGGGGCATCGGACGGCATCACGATCGTGGCGTGGATGCCGAGACGCCGGGCGGCCTCGGCCACTCCCTGGGCGTGGTTGCCCGACGAAAAGGCGACGACGCCGGCGGCGCGCTCGGTTGCGCTCAATTGCACCAGCCGGTTCCACGCGCCCCGAAACTTGAACGATCCGGTGTGCTGCAGCGTCTCGAGCTTGAGCAGGATGCGTCCGCCGGTCAGTGCATCGAGCGGCGTGTCAGCAAGCAAAGGAGTGCGACGGGCGTGTCCTTCGAGCCGGCGTGCAGCGGCGCGGACGTCGTCGAAATCGGGAATGCGGGTCATGGGCCGGGGGTCCCCTGTCGGTGCAGGGCGAATCGTCGCACCATAGACAAGTGAGCGTACAACAAACATTGCCCGCCGGCTGCGAGCCCGGGTGCCGCGGCTGCCGCCATCGCACGCTGACCCTGGTTGCGAGCGTCGCGCAGAAGCAGGGGTACCTGCAGCGCGTCCTGGAACGCTGGGGACACGTGCTGCAACCCGCACGGTCACCGCGCGACGACCAGCGTTTCGGCTATCGCGATCGAGTCACGCTTGAACGCGCGTTGGGATGCAGCGGCTGGCTGGCAGTTCGGGATGATGCGGCGCGACGAGTTGATCCCGATCCACGACTGCCCCGTGCATTCGGTGCGCGTGAACAGGCTGGTTGCGCTGCTGCGGACCACGCTGCCGCCGCATGCGAATTTGCCGCTCGCGTACCTGCACGTTGCGGGTGGGCAGGCGACGCTGATCGTCAAGGCGCGAAACTTCGAGTCCGCCGACCTCGATGCGGCTGCGTGCCGGACTGTCAGCGACGGGAATCGAAGGACTCTGGGTTCATTGCCATGCCGCCGCCGGCCGCAAGCTGTTCGCGCGCTCGGGCTGGCACCTGGACTGGGGCGCACCGACCTCGCTCGACGCGGCAGGACTCGTGCACGGGCCGGCCGCGTTCCAGCAACTGCTGCCCGACCTGCATGCGCAAGCCGTCGTGCTGGCCCACGATCATCTCGATCCAGCCCCTGGCGTTGCGGTGCTCGATCTGTATTGCGGGATCGGCTCGACCTTACGCCGATGGACGGAGGGGGGTGCGTCCGGGCTCGGCGTCGAACTTGCCGGCGGCGCGGTCGATTGCGCGCGCATCAATGCGCCGGGCGCGGTCGTGCTGCGCGGGACCTGCGAACAGCGCCTGCCGCAGGTGCGTGAGTGGTGGCACGACGGCGCAAATTCCCGCCGCGCCTGCTACGTCAATCCGCCGCGCTCGGGCCTGGAGCCGGAGTTGCGTGCAGCCCTTGCGCACGAACTACGCCCGGATCGGATCGCCTATCTCTCGTGCAGCGCCGGCACACTCGCACGGGACCTGGCCGTGTTCGAGGCAGCCGGCTACGAGGTGCGTTCGATCACGCCCTTCGACTTCTTTCCCGGCACCCATCACGTCGAGTGCCTGGCCCTGCTCACGCTCTGCCGGTCACTGGATGCCGGGCAGCCAGCGCTCGACGGCGGAGGGTTGCCGCGAGAGCGGATACCGGCCTGACGGGCTGGTCTTGGCCTGTCCGGCGGCGGACAAGCCGATCACGCGGGCGCAGGCACCGGTGTTGATCCACTGCAGCGCCGCCTGCGTCAGGCCGTCCGCGGGGTCGCCGATCGGCGCGCCGAGCGTGTCTTCCGCCGCGCACGCAAAAGTCATGCTGGACGCGAGCCCGTCGTAGTAGTCGCCGACGCCGTTCGCATTGACCGTCTTGAAGGTGACGAGGCGCAACCGGTCCGGGCAGGCGTTGCCGAGGTCGAACGCGAGCTGACCAACGGGTTTGCCGTACGTGTCACTGCCCACGATCGCCACTTCGGCCCAGGCATGCATGGCGTTGATGTTGATCTCGCTTGCCGACGCGGTCGAGTCGGTCGTCAGGAACGCGATGCGCACGGGCCGCACCGACTGGGCTTGCGGCTGGAAGCGTACCGTGGAGTTCTGCCCCGATTTACCCGGACTGTGCACGATCGTGTACTGCGTGTCGGCCGACGTGCGGTCGCCGCCGAGCAGGTTGTCGATCAGCTCGGCCGTGCTCACGACACCGCCGCCGTTGTAACGCAGGTCGATGATGAAGTCGCGGACGTCCTGCGCGCGAAACGCCTGGAACGCGGCGCGCAGCTGCGGGTCGGCCGTGCTGATGTAGCTGCGCAGGTGCAGGTATCCCACGCCGGTCGTTCCGGCCACAGGGAGGACTTGCGCCCCGAACGAATCCGGGACCGGGTCGATCGTTACCGTACGCTTGGCCAGCTGCATCTCGAGGGTCAGCCCGTTGCGCAGCACGCGCAGGCCGCGCTGGACGCCCGCGTCGGTGGCGCCGAGCAGGTCGGTGAAGGAACTGGTGCCGTCCGCCAGCGATTGCGAAACGGGTACGAAGCCGCTGCCCTGGTCGACGGCGATCACCTCATCGCCGCGCTGCAGGCCCGCATCTGCCGCGGGGCTGCCTTCGAACACGTCGAGAATGAACGGACGATTGCCGGTGTCGGTGCGTGAGCGGAAGCCGAAGCCGACGAACTGGCCTGCACCGAGGAGCGAGTCCTCGGCAGATTTCGTCGTCAGGTAACTGAAGAAACGATCCTTGCCTTGCGCGCGAGCCGTCGCGGTCAATGCATCGAGCAGGTCTTCCGCCGTCGGGTACGTCGCGATGTCCACCGTCGCCGGGAGCAGGTCCGGAAACAGGTACCACTCGCGGGCGACGTTGAGGACCCACTGCTTGCGAGCCGTCTCGCCACAGGGATTGCCCGTGCTGCCGCCGCTGCCGGCACCTGCGCCGCCACCCGAACCGCCGCCACACGCAGCGAGCAGGGTCGTCAAGGCGCTGAGCGCCAGAAGGGACAGTGGGTGCATCGCGAATCGAGGTGCGGCCCCGGCGGACGGCTTACCGCTGGGCCTCACGACGACAGCATCTGCTGCATCCGCGGCCGGCTGGCCGCGTACCGGCGGTGCACGTCGACGTAGATCGACTCGTAGAGCGCGTCGATCTCGTGCGGCTGGCCGAAATGGCGCGAGAACCCAGGGCACTCCGGCTCGAGCGCCAGTTCGGCTGCCGCATCAGGTGCGCGAGCAGCGTGCGCGGATCCTCGTCGCCCACCGCGATGCGGATCGTGGTGAGCGAAATGCCTGCCTCGCGCAACGCGTCGTCGGACAGTTCCGAATGGCTCGTCAGCGCCGGACAGACGCACGACGGTGTTCACCTGTCCGAGCGTGACCTGCAGGCCGAACGCGGGTTCGAGGCAGTCGAAGAAGCGCTGGAACGCGTGCCGCGCAATCCCGCGGCCCATCTCGGTGTCGAGGTCGATCGTGAACAGCGGCGCCGGCAGGCCGAGGTACATCAGGCGCTCACGCAGCGCGTAGTTCTCGTTGCCTTCGACCGCCGAGCAGCTGCACGTTGATCGCGGGATGCGCGGCGAGCGCGCGCGCCAGCACCAGCGTGTTGATGGACTTGTGCAGCACGCGCAGCTTCGACGGTGCGCATGCCGTTGATCACCTCGAAGGCCTTGTCGGCGTCGAGGAACGCGCCCTTGACGTAGTACACGTTCCAGAACAGGCTCTCGTCCCAGCGGTAGACGCACGGCTTGCCTTCTGGTCCCGTCGCGGTGACGCTGTCGCCCTTTGGGATGAACATCCGCTCGTTGCGCCCGATGCAGACGCCGGCCGTCGTGGTGCCCGATGCCTGCGAGGTCCTTGGTGTACGAGTGGATGACGAAGTCGGGGCGCTCCATCGGGTCCTCGCGCTGCAGCACCGGCTGCAGGATCGGCGTGCCGACGGTCGCGTCGCAGATGACCGTGAGACCGTATTCGTGCGCGGCGCGGCAGATCGCCGGCACGTCGAGCACGTACCCGTGCGGGTTGCAGGGCGACTCGAGGAAGACGTAGATGTGACGGCCGCGATCGAGGCGGTCGCGGTGCTTCACGAGCGGTGGCCTGCAGCGCACGGCCGAAGTCGTCCACGGTGAAGCCGTCGAACCATTCGACGGCGACGTCGAGGTTGCTCTTCTTGCCGTACCAGTCGTGCAGCAGCTGGTAGGTGCCGCCGTACACGTTGCGGTTCGACAGCACGACGTCGCTGGTAGCCGACGAGGTTCGACAGCGTCGCGTCGATCGCCGCCATGCCGGAATTGAAGTTCCAGGCGAGGTATTCGCCCGCGAGCGGGCCGGCCTCGAGGTCGACGATGTGATTGGCGAGGCTGATCGAGGTCGGGTTCAGCAGGCGCGAGTAGATTTCGTGCAGCGGCTCGCGGCCCTTGAAGGCGTCCTCGACCCACTCGGTGCACGCGTACAGGTACGTCGCGGTGCGGGTGATGACGGGCGTGGCACTGAAGATCGCGGTGACGTTGTCGAAGATCGGGTAGGGGCCCTTGATCGCCGACTGCGTCGAATCGTGCAGCAGCGACTGGTACGACTTGCGCAGCGGGTTCTGCAGCGTGTCGAGGATCTTGGCGAGCTGGAAGCAGAGAAAGCGCTTGGCGTTGAAGCGCGCCACGCGGTCGCGCGGGTCGAGATCCGCGAGCTCACGCAGGGTCACCTCCCACAGCTGGTGCGCCGCCGCGTTGCCGGCGTACAGGTGGGTGGCGAAGTCGGCCATGCGGCGGCCGAATTCGGACTGCGGGTCGATCGAGAAGTGCCTGAGCTGCTCGTCGACGAGTTCGGGGATGGCCGCGGAGCGCGTGGAGTTGCGGCGCGGGCTCAGTTCGCGCACGCGCGCGAAATCCGGCGAAGGTTTTTCCATCGCCGGATATTACCTCAGCCTGCCGCCGCTCAGAACGTCGCGGCGAACTGCAGCCAGAACTTGGTCGTGTCCGTAGCGAATTCGTCGGCCTGGTAGTCGGCGAACTTGAACATAACCTCGTAGCTTTTCTTCGCGCCGAACTTGTACGCCGCCGATGCGTTCCACTCGCTGCCGTAGTCCTGGCTGAAGGCTTCGGCCTGGAAATCGTGCCAGACGAGTTGCAGGGCCACCGGACCCACGTTGGCAGTCGCGCCCAGGTACAGGTCCTCGACGCCGCCGCGCGGGGTCGTCAGGAACTTGTCGGCCCAGCCCTGGAAGGCATGCAGCGTCGCGAGCGGCGTCTGGAAGGCGTGGTTCGGCTGGTCGTCACCGCCCAGCACCTCGTAACCCGCCTTGAGGCCGAACTTGCCGAACGTCGCGCCGCCATCGAGCAGGTAGTAGTCGGCGGAGTAGTCGTTGGGGTTGTCCGCGTAGTCACCTTGACTGGCGTACGAGGCGAGCCAGTTGAGCTTCGTGGCTTCCGACACCTTGTACGTTCCCGCCCAGTGCACGCCGTACGTGCTGCTGGAGAGCGCCGGGGCATTCTCGAAGTCGAGGAGATAGGCGAAGCCGGTCACGGCGCCGAACGCGCCGAGTTCCACCTTGCCGTTCAGCGCATGGGTGGCGCCGTGGTAGTTCGCGGGCTGCGAGCCCTCGTCGGGTCCGGTGATGCGGTTAACGTTTGAGATGTACGAGTAGTGCAGTTGTGTCTTGGTCAGCGCGCTGCTCTTGAGCGTCACTGCGTCGTAAGTCTGCTCGTTCTGGCGCCAACCGACGTTGCCGACGAACCGCTGGTTGTCGAGCATGATGCGCTGGCGGCCGAGCAAGCCCGTGAACGAGCCGGACTTGTACTGCAGGTACGACTGGTTCACCTCGGTGTATTCCGGGTCCGCTACGACGGGCCGGTCGGTCACGCCGTTGGTCGTGCTGTTGTAGGTATCGTCGTCACCGAGCACCGAGACATTGTCCGCTTCCATGAAGGCGCTGAAGCCGTGCCAGTCGCCGGTCGCGTAGTTGAGGCGGCTGCGCAGCGTGGACGCGAGGGCATCGTCCGCGAACGGATCCTGGTCGACCGATTCCAGGCGGTACCGGAACTCGAGATGGGCCTTGCCGCCCGTGACGGCGTCGACGAAGGTGACCGGTTTCGCCGGTGCGGCGGTGGCGGCCGGCACGGGATCTGCTGCCATCACGGCGCTGGCGAACGCGGCGGTGGTCGCGACGAGAAGAACCGAACTGGATCTGATCTTGGTACTGGTACTGGTACTGGTCATGGTCGTTACGTCCCTAAAGGGCTGGGTTCCACACCGGGTGCATGAACCCTGAGCGTTGCGCGTAGTCTGGGCGTCCTGCCGCTGGAAACCATTGATCCAGGTCAATGCTGCGACCACGCACGCGGTCCATCCTGCCGCTCCAAGGCGGTCCTCCGGCGCGATCATCGGTAGAATCCGAACCCATGTTTCCCCGTTCTCCATTGCCAACTCCATTGCGCTGCGTGGTTGCCGCAATACTCAGTGCGGCGGCTGTACCGGCCACGGGCCAGTCCGCCATGGGTGCCGACGATTCCCACCTCGAGACCGTCATGGTCTACGCGCGCCGACTCACCCCGGTCTCCAGGGTGGCAGCCACCGTGACCGTGATCGACCAGGCGCGTATCGAAACGACCCTGGCGACCGACATTCGCGAACTCGTGCGGTACGAGCCGGGCCTCAGCGTCCGCAACGATCCGTTCCGTTTCGGTCTCGACACGATCTCGGTCCGCGGGCTTGGCGGAAACCGTGTCGCGGTTGAAGTTGACGGCATTCCCGCCGCCGGCGGCTTTGCCGTGGGCAGCTATGCGGATTCGGGCCGCGCCTACCTGGACGCGGCATTCGTCGACCGGGTCGAGTTCCTGCGCGGACCGGCTTCGTCGCTGTACGGCAGCGACGCGATCGGGGGCGTGGTCGCCATGACCACGCTCACTCCCGAGAGTCTGCTGGCGCGGGGCGAGGGTGAATACGCGGTGCGCACCGACGCTGGCTTTGACTCCGCGAGCGATGGCTGGCGGGCCGCGGCGCTCGCGGCTGGAGCGATCGGCGGCATGCAATGGCTCGTCGGGTATTCGCGGCGCGAAGGTCACGAATCCGACACGGCGGCCGACGTTACGCCAAACCCGAGCGAGTACACCCAGGACTCGGCGCTGATGAAGTTCACCAGCGACGTGCCGGGCGGTCCGCTGACGTTGACGGCCGAGGCGGGACGCATCGAGCAGGCGACGGACGTCGATGCGTTCCTGGGAGTAGGCCGATTCTTGAACACGACCGCATTGGCTGGCGACGATGAAATGCTTCGCTATCGCGTCAGCCTGGGGCAGGCACTGACGGGGGCGAATGCGGCGTTCGACTCTGCCGACTGGAACGCCTACTGGCAGGGCACGGAGACCGATCAGGATACATACGAGGTGCGCAGGGCCGTGCCACCGCGCACGCCACCGGTACAGCTCGACCGGACGTTCAAATTCGACGAGAGCACGTTTGGCATCGAGTTCACGGCAGTCAAGAGCCTCGGGTCCGGGTCGATCGTGCACGACGTCGTGTATGGCTTTGAGGCGACACGCTCCGAACTCGACGAGCTGCGCGACGGCCTGCAGACCAACCTGACCACCGGCGCGACTACGCCGACGATCCTCGGCGAGACGTTCCCGCTGCGCGACCTGCCGCTCTCCACGGTGGTCGAGATCGGCGCCTTCGTGCAGGACGAGGTGCAGTTCGACGATGCGCGCTGGACGCTCGTGCCCGCGCTGCGCGTCGACTACTACGATCTCACGCCAGAGACGGATCGCATCTATCGCGAAGACAATCCCGCGACGGTGCCTGCGGGCGTCGATGAAGTGTCGTTCGCTCCCAAGCTCGGGGCGACCTACCGGATCAACGACCGGCTCGGCGTCTTTTTTCAGTACGCGCACGGCTTTCGTTCGCCGCCGCCCGAGGACGTCAACATCGGGCTGGAAGTCCCGCTGTTCAACATCCGTGCGATCCCGAATCCGGACCTGCGGCCCGAGACGAGCGACGGTTTCGAAGCGGGCGTGCGGCTGACGGGCGTCCCCGTGGCGCTGACCGCCAGCGTGTTCCAGACGGAATACAGCGACTTCATCGAATCGAAGGTGAACCTGGGCGCCGACCCGGCGACCGGAGTGACGCTGTTCCAGTCGCAGAACGTGGCGGAAGCGCGAATCTACGGCGTCGAGTTCGAGGCCCGCGTGGCCGTGTCCGCATGGTCGCCACGGCTGGACGGATGGAGCGGCCGGCTCGCGGGTTCCTGGACCCGCGGCAACGACCTCACCCGCGACGTGCCGCTCAATTCGATCGACCCGCCAAAACTGGTGCTCAGCATGCGCTACGACGCCCCGTCGATGCGCTGGGGATCGGAACTGGCGCTGACCGCGGTCGAGGCGCAGCGCGAAGTCGATCGCAGCCGGGCCGATCTTTACCGCACCGATGGCTATGCCACGCTCGACTGGCTGGCGAACGTCAGCCTGGGCCCCCGGCTGCGGCTGAACCTGGGGCTGTTCAACCTGACGAACACCGCCTACATCGAATGGTCCGACGTCCGCGGTCGTGTCGCAGACGATCCGCTGGTGCCTTATTACACGCGTGCCGGCTTCAACGCTTCGGCCAGCCTGCGCTACGACTTCTGACCGCGCGTGATTTAATGCGCGGATGAACCGCAGTGGTGCCTTCGATCGTGTGGCGCTCGGCGCAACCGATGTGCGCGTGTCGCGTCTTGGCTGGGGCATGTGGCGTTTTCAGGGTGACGACCTGAGTCACGCGCGCGCGCTCGTCGACGCGGCCCTCGAGGCGGGCATCAACCTGTTCGATACCGCCGATATCTATGGCTTCAATGGCCGGGATGGGTTCGGCGACGCGGAAATCCTGCTCGGTCGATTGTTCGCCACCGATCCGGGTTTGCGCCGCCAAATGGTGCTCGCGAGCAAGGGTGGCGTCGTCCCGGGCGTGCCCTACGATTCCAGCGCCGACTATCTGGTCGCCGCCTGCGAGGCTTCGCTGCGTCGGCTTGGCACCGATCACCTCGACCTGTTCCAGGTGCACCGTCCGGACGTGCTGACGCATCCGGCGGAAGTGGCACGTGCCCTGGAAGCACTCGTGACGAGCGGCAAGGTCCGGGCGGTCGGCGTTTCCAACTACTCGCCGGCGCAGTTGGCTGCACTCGTCGCACACCTGCACATTCCGCTCGCAAGCATCCAGCCCGAGTTTTCACCGCTGATGCTTGAGCCGCTCACGGATGGCACGCTCGATCTCGCCATGCAGCACCGGATCTCAGTGCTCGCGTGGTCGCCAATGGCGGGTGGACGCCTCGGTGATCCGGGCGACGATGAGCGTGCGCAGCGTGTCTGCGCCGAACTGGACAGGCAAGCACAGCGCTGCGGCGTCTCGCGCGCCGTCGCAACCTATGCGTGGATCATGGCGCATCCGGCCGGGATCATCCCGATCGTGGGCAGCCAGCAGGCAAGCCGGATCCGCGAAGCCGCCGCTGCGTACCAGGTCAAATGGACTCGCGCCGACTACTATCGGGTGCTGGTCGCTTCCACAGGCGTTGCATTGCCCTGAGGCGCGCACAAAAGAATGGGCCCCGCCTCAAGCTGAGACGGGGCCCACGATCGCGCAGCGCTGCGCGGGGAGGCAATCAACAGGTCAGTACACGTCGCCCACCGTGTTGCGCACGTTGAACTTGCCGGTCGGCGTGACGATGCGCGCGTCGTCGATCACCTTCTTCAGCTTGAGCGTCTTGTCGTCGACGACGACGATCGCCGACTTCTGGTCCTTGCCGTTCCACACGGAGAACCAGACTTCGTCGCCAGCGGCGTTGTACTCGGGCTGCACGACCCGCTTCGGGCCTTCGCCAAGGTTCGCCCATTCGGCGATCGGCAGCACCTTGTAGCCGGCTTCGAGGTTATTGATGTCGAACACCGCTACGCTCTGGCTGATCTTCGGGTCGGGATTGAGCGTGGTGTCGACGTAGAGGTTGCGTCGACTTCGGATGCGTCTTGACGAACAGCGAGCCGCCGCCCTGGCCCTTCAGCACCCGCACCACCTTCCAGGCGTTGTCCTTGTGCTTCACGGGATCGGTGCCGATCAGCGTCACCTTCTCGTTGCCGAGCGCGCTCGTCACCCACACCGGACCGTACTTCGGGTCGACGAAGTTCGCACCGCGGCCCGGGTGCGGGATCTTGTCCACGTCCACCAGCGCCGTGAGCTTCTGGTCCTTCGAGTCGACCACCGCGATCTTGTTCGACTGGTTGGCCGCCGTCATGAAGTAGCGCTTGGTCGAGTCCCAGCCGCCGTCGTGCAGGAAGCGCGCGGCGCCGATCGTCGTGGTCTTGAGGTTGTTGATGTCCTCGTAGTTGACCAGCAGGATCTGGCCGGTTTCCTTGACGTTGACGATGAACTCCGGATGCTCGTGCGAGGCGACGATGGCAGCCACGCGCGGCTCGGGATGGAACTCCTGGGTGTCCACCGTCATGCCGCGGGTCGAGACGACCTTGAGCGGCTCGAGGGTCAGGCCGTCCATGATCGTGTACTGCGGCGGCCAGTAGGCGCCGGCGATCGCGTACTTGTCCTCGTAGCCCTTGTACTTCGAGGTCTCGACGGAGCGCGCCTCGAGGCCGACCTTGATCTCGGCGACCCTGGTGGGCTTCTCGAAAAGAGGTCGATCAGGTCGATCTTGCCGTCGCGGCCGATCGTGTACACGTAGCGGCCCGAATGCGACAGACGCGAGATGTGCACGGCATAGCCGGTCTTGATGACGTTGATGATCTCCTTGCGTGTCGCCGTCGATCAGCGCGACTTCGCCCGCGTCACGCAGCGTGACCGCGAAGATGTTGTCGAGGTTGTACTTGTTCTGCTGCTTGGTCGGCCGCTGGTCGACGGGGATGATCACGTTCCAGCTCGCCTTGATTTCGGGCATGCCGAATTCGGGCGGCTGCGGCGGCTCGTGCTGGACGAAGCGCGCCATGATGTCGACTTCCTCCTGCGAGAGCTCGCCCGACTTGCCCCAGCTCGGCATGCCGGCCGGCGAACCCTGGTTGATGAACACCTTGAGGTACTCGGTGCCCTTCTTCTGGGTGATGTCGGGGGTGAGCGGCTTGCCGGTGGCGCCCTTGCGCAGCACGCCGTGGCAGCCGGCGCAGCGCTGGAAATAGATCTCCTGCGCGTGCTTGAACTCGGGCTCGGTCATGTTCGGTGCGCCGGGCGTCACCAGGATCTTGACGCCTGCGGCACCGGCGGGCGAGGGCGCGCCCTGGTACTTGAGTTCGGCCGTGGTCGTCGGATGCTGTGTCGGCGAAGCCGCCGTCTTGGGCTCGGCAGCCGCCTTGGCACGCACGGCTGACACCTGTGCGACCGACACCGCACCGCCCTTGTTGCCCCACGAGTTCATCGCGTAGGTCAGCGCGTCGGCAATTTCCTGGTCCGACAGCTGCGTCATGGCTGGCATCACGGAGTTGTACTTGACCCCGTTCACCACGACCTCGCCCTCCAGGCCGCGCACGACCACGCCGACCGCGCGGTCCTTGTCGCCGAGCAGGTAGTCGGAGCCAGCGAGCGGCGGGAAGGCGCCCGGCAGGCCCTTGCCGTCGGCCTGGTGGCAGGCGAGGCAGACCGTCTGGTAGGTGCTTTCACCGGCCTTCATCTGTGCCGAAATCCCGGCCGCCCCGGCGACCTCAGCCTGATGCACCTGCGGCGAACTGCCGCTGGCGGAGGGCTGCTGCGCCAGGGCGCCGGCGCCCAGGGATGCGCTGATCGGGATGGCTAGCCACCATGCTGCCCGCGCGGCAGGGGTGCGACTGGCGTTGAACATTACTTTCTCCTCGTCCTTTCCCACGCAGGGAATTGTCAGGTCATGCAATGGTCAGGACTCTAGGGCCCGACCGACAATCAGTGCCTTGACCCGGATCAAGCCGCTCGGCGGAATGCGGTCACGCGGCAGTGTCCAGCAGCGCGACGAGCCGTTGCGGCGGCTGGGCACTTGCAGCGTCCGGCCGTGCACGGCGATCGCGCCATTGTCGGACAGCGTGCGCAGGATTCGAGACAGGGTCTCAGGTTTCATCGACAGACGCGAGGCGATTTCCTGCCGCGACTCCTGCAACTGGATCTCGGCGGGTCCATCCGAGTCGAGCGGTAACCGGCCGTCGATCATGCGCACGAGGCGGTGGGTGGCGCTTTCGAGCGTCAGGTACTCGATTTCGCGGATGCGCATATGCAGGCGCTGGCTCAGGTGGCCGAGCATGCGCAGACAGGTTTCCGGGCTTTCCCGCAGCATCGCGACGTAGTCGGCGCTGGAAAACCGCGCGATCCGCGCCCGTGACGCCGCCATCGCAGATACCGGATAGACGGGACCGGACATGAACATGACGGCCTCGGCGAAACTCTGGCCAGGGCCGAGGATGTCCACGATTTTCTCCTCGCCGGTCTTGGAGTAGAGAACCAGGTTCACCTGGCCCTCGACGACAACGTAGAAATGCAAAGCCGGCTGGCCGCGGTCGAACAGGAGTTGTCCTGAGTCGGCTTCCTCGATGTACGCCGTGCTCGAGCAGGCGCTGCAACTGGGGCGGCGACAGGCCGGCAAACAGGTGGTGCGTGCGGATGTCCGCCAGGGCGTTTGTGTCGTGAAGGCTCATTTTGCCGTCGCCAGTGTGCGGCAACCGTGACGGTTGACGCTGTAGGGACTCACCGATGGGCATGATGCCGGGAAGCGAGGTCGACGGCGACCCCCCTGGGTTCGGTGCCACGGGGCCCTGTCAGGCGCCCAGGCCGGCGAAAAGCCCTAAGGGATGGTGGGCACGCGCCACGGTGACCAGGAAACCGACCGTGAGCAGGGCTGCCGCAAAAGCAGCGATCCGTATTCGCCGTGTCCGCCCGCGCTTGAGCGCGACGCTGCCGAGCACCACATAGACCACGAGCAACGCGACTTTCATCGTCAGCCAGCCGTTGCCGAACGGGTACTGGTGGACGACCGACGTCAGCATCAGCGCGGCGGTCAGCAGCAAGGTGTCGATCGCGTACGACGGGTAGCGGAGCCACGCGGACTGCACGTACTGCGATTCCACCAGCATCAGGACGCCGCGCAGCACGAACAAGCCGATCGACAGGATCACGAACCCGATGTGCGCGTGCCGTAGCGCGAGGTAATACTCGGCCATCAGCCCGGCTTGCCGTCGATGCGTGGCGTAAGGTAGATGCCGCCGACGCGACCCACCCAGACGGCGACGGCGCCGAGCCATAGGGCAACGCTGCCGAGCAGGAACCACTGAACCGCAGCCGGAGCCGTGACGACTTCGCTCAGCACGCGACTCGCCGCGCCCAGTTGCAACGCAACAAAACAGGCGAGCGTGACGCGGTCCATGCGCAGCGGCCGCCCGGAATGTCCCATCGTCACGCGCGTCACCATCGCGACCAGCATGCCGCCGAAGAATCCCATGCCCAGCGCGTGGATCGGTGCGCGCCCGAGGGCCCAGTCACCCGTCAGCGTGAAGGCGCCGTCGCGCAGCGTCTGCAGCAGCAGCGCGAAAGGCAGCCACGCAAAGCCGGCGTACAGCGTCCACAGCAACGGGTTGCCACGCGCGTGCAGCGACGTCCAGCGCAGGGCGCACCAGGCCGTCAGCAGGAAGATCGCAAGGTCGACGACCGGCAGCGCTGCGAGCGCGCCTGCCGTGCCGAGGAACAGCCGCAGGTAGGCCAGGCCCACCACTGCCACGAGCACCCACGTGGGGCGCCATGGCACGTAGCCCGGGATGGCGCCCTGCGAAAAAAACGGGACCATGCGATGGCACACGGCGAAGAACACCGGCAGCAGCCCGCCCCACAGCGACGCGCGCACCGCGAAGTGCAGCGCAAAATCGTTCGACCTCGGCGAGGCCGTAGGCGAAGCCTGCCAGCGCGACGCACTGCACGCAGAGCGCGACCAGCACGACGACGGCGTGCGACACGACTTGCGGTGCAGCGAGCAGCACCCGGAACAATGCCGCCGTGCCGACCAGCAGGCCCGCGCCGGTCGCCAGGCAGGCCAGCAGCAGCAACGCGGTCCCGGCGAACGTACCCGCGAGCCAGAGCAAGGTGCCTGTCGCGAAGAGCGACAGCGGTCGCGAGGTACTCGGTCCGCGTGACCAGTGGCCCGTTCATCCAGCGCGGGAACACCGTGAACAGGAAGCCGAAAAACATCGTCGGGAAAGACGGCGAACAGCATCAGGTAGGCGTGCGCCCAGATCGGAGCGGGCTGCAATGCCAGCGCGAAATACCGGCATGCCCGTCGAGCGGGCCAGCAGGTGCAGGCCCCACCATGCGCTGGCCGCCAGCAGGCTGACCAGTCCCGGCGAAGAACAGCGTCCGGTGCGGGGCGGCCAGCAGCGGACTGCGCTCGGCTGACGGTCGAGTCGGTTACGTGCATGAGATTACCTGGTTCGGGTGGACGCGACCGTGATCCTGCAAGCAGACAGCGGGCGCCCTCGCGGACGCCCGCTGTGGTCGTGACGAAGCTTAACGCCCCAGGCCAGCCGGCTGCCCGGCCTTCGCCGGCGCCACGACTCCGATCGCCTCACGCGCCTTGCCGACGAAGAGCCGGAAGACGAAGAGCGCGAGCATCAGTGCACCTGCCGCGAAGATCACGTCGCCCGGCATGCGCAGCCAGACGATGGTCTGCAGCAGCGGCTGTTGCAGGAACTCGGCGGAGCGCGCGTACCAGAAGCCGTGCGCGACCGCGGCGTGGACCTGCAGCAGACCCATCGGCAGCAGCGAGAGCAGCGCCATCAACGCGAGGCCGATGTTCATCGCCCAGAATGACTTCGCCAGCAGCTTCTCGTCCCAGTACGCGGTGCGGCTCAAGCCACGCAGGCAGAACAGCATCAGGCCGATGCCGAGCATGCCGTAGACGCCGAAGAGCGCCGTGTGGCCATGCAGCGGCGTCGTGTTGAGGCCCTGCATGTAATACAGGGCCAGCGGCGGGTTGATCAGGAAGCCGAACAGGCCGGCACCCACCAGGTTCCAGAACGCCACGGCGACGAAGAACAGGATCGGCCAGCGGTACGCGGCCACCCAGGGTGTCGCGTAGCTGTGCTTGTAGTTCTCGTACGCCTCGAAACCGACCAGCACCAGCGGCACCACTTCGAGGGCCGAGAACACCGAGCCGACCGCGAGCACGCCCGTTGGCGTGCCGGTCCAGTACAGGTGATGGAACGTGCCGAGCACGCCGCCGCTCAGGAACACGATCGTGGCAAACAGCACGGCGTTGGTCGCCGTCTTCGGCCGCACCAGGCCGAGCTTGGTGAACAGGAAGGCGATGACCGCCGTCGCGAACACTTCGAAAAAGCCTTCGACCCACAGGTGCACCACCCACCAGCGCCAGTACTCGACCATGGCGAGGTGCGTGTTGCGGCCCCACATCAGGCCCGCGCCGTAGAACAAGCCGATCGCGATCGTCGATAGAAACAGCAGCATCGTGATCGAGCGGCTGTCGTCACGCGCCTTGAGCGCGGGCCACAGGGCACGGCCGACCAGCAGCAGCCACAGCATCAGGCCGATGAAGAGGAAGATCTGCCAGAAGCGGCCGATGTCCGTGAACTCGTAGCCCTGGTGGCCGAACCAGAAATTCAGCCCGAGGCCCATCTTGTGCATCACGGCCGCCCACTGGCCGCCGAGCGCACCGATCACGATGATCAGCAGGCACGTGAACAGGAAGTTCACGCCGAACCGCTGGAATTTCGGCTCGTGCCCCGAGATCGCCGGTGCGATGTATAGGCCGGTTGCCAGCCAGGCGGTGGCGATCCACAGCACGGCGAGCTGCAGGTGCCAGCTGCGCGCCACGGAGTAGGGGAGGTACTCGGCGAGCGGGATGCCGTAGAAGCCCTGGCCCTCGACGGCGAAGTGCGCTGTGATGCCGCCGAGCACGATCTGCACGACGATCAGTGCCGTGACCACCCAGAAGTACTTCGCGGTCGCCTTCATCGACGGCGTCGGCTTGAGCGCGCTCAACGGATCGCGGTCCGGAACCTGCGGTGCCGGCTCCTGGCCATGGGTCGCGACGTAGTACCAGGCCAGCGCGCCCACGCCGGCGAGCAGGCCAAAGATGCTGATGAACGTCCACAGGTACGTCGAAGTCGTGGGCACGTTGCCTACCAGCGGCTCCGACGGCCAGTTGCTGGTGTAGGTGATCGTGTTGTCGGGGCGGTTCGTCGAGGCCGACCACGACGTCCAGAAGAAGAACGCCATCATCGCCTGGCGCTGCTCGGCGTCCGGAATCGGGTTCTGCTGGATCGCGTACTGCGCACGCAACGTGTTGAGCTCGACGTCCGGACCGAACAGGCGCATGTAGTGGTCGTTGACCTGCCGGATCGCCTGCGCGCGGTCCTCGTCCACCGTGATCACGCCCGTGGCCGGATCGTAGGTGTTCTCGCGCATCGTCTGCTGGAGCCTTGCCTGCAGGCCTGCCTGCTGCACGGCATCGAGGTCGGCGTAGGCCTTGCCGGCGTCACGTTGCGCCCAGAGGTCGAGGAGCGCCGTGGCTTCCCGGTGCAGCCAGTCCGCCGACCAGTCCGGCGCCACGTAGCTGCCGTGACCCCAGATGGAGCCCATCTGGTGACCGCCTACGCTCTGCCAGACCTCCCGGCCCATGTCGTACTGCTCGCGCGTGTATAGCGTCTCTCCGGTCGTCGTCTTTACGGCCGTGGGAATCGGTGGCGCCGCGATGTAAATCTCGCGTCCGAAGTACAGGAGGATGCCAAAGGACACCACCATCAGCGCCGCCAGCACCTTCCACAATCGACTCGTGTTCGTCATTGCAAGCTCCCAGCGGCAGGACGGCCGCTCAATGGACGCAATGGTGTGCGCAGGGCTCGTGCGACGCCTTGACTGGAGTCAAGCACGACCGCTCGAACACTAAGGATTAGTCGCAATTGCGCTGGCTGCGGGCGATCGAACCGGTGCCTTTTCGCCGAGTTCGGAAAGGCAGGTACGCGACATAGGCTGGTGGCCGATCCGATACCTTTCCCCGAGCTTGGAAAGGCAGACACGCGCTCGGCGAAAGGTATCGGATCGGCCGCTTGCGAGACTGCACCTGTGCGATCTTTTCCGCTCGCGCGGAAAAGATCGCACGGTGCATGCAGCGTCGCGAGCGTCGGAACGCAGACTCAGGGCGCAGTGCTTCGATCGCGGACGACGTGCCCGTCACTGAACGAGCAGCGGCTCCGATCGGCCACTGTCAGGCTACATGCGCCGTGCGAGTCGTCGGGCCAAGGATGCTGTCCCGCCGCGGCGAATGGCCGTTCCGCCCGACGACTCGCTCAGGCGCCGCCGCACAAGCGGTCGAGCCAGTGTTTCCTCCCGAGCGCGTGTCTGCCTTTCCAAGCTCGGGAGGAAACACTGGCTCGACTGCCCGTAACCGGCGCGTGTCTGTCTTTCCAAGCTCGGGGGAAGGCCCTCGATAGGTCGTCGTCAGCCAGCGCAGTTTCAGCGAGCGAACCGCGCTGAGTTCAGATCGCCTTGCTGAATCGCTGACCCGACGCCTGCACCGACGGCAGGTAGGCGTCGAATGCCATCGCGAGGTGGCGCAGCAGCAGGCGGCCGGCCGGCAGCACGCGCAGGCCAGGCTCCGCAAACTCCGCGAGGCCGTCCGCCACCATCGGCTCGAGTGCGACGAGCTCACTGGCGAAGTACTGGCGGAAGTCGATGTCGTGACGTTTCGCGGTGGCGTCGAAGTCGAGCACGCCGTAGCACATGATCTGCTGGATCACGTCGCGGCGGATGACGTCGTCGCGCGTCATCGTGTAGCCGCGGTGCACGGGCAGTTCGCCGCGATCGATCGCGCCGTAGTACTCGGGCAGCGTCTTCAGGTTCTGGATGTAGTGGTCGCCGACCTTGCCGATCGAACTCACGCCGAGGCCCACGAGATCGCAGTAGCCGCGCGTCGAGTAGCCCTGGAAGTTCCGGTACATCGTGCCGGACTCCTGGGCGAGCACGAGTTCGTCGTCGGGCAGGGCAAAGTGATCCATGCCGATGTAGATGTAGCCGGCCGCCGAGAGCTTGTCGATCGTGAGTTCGAGCAACTGCAGGCGCGTCTCGGGCGTGGCGAGGTCCTCGATCTTGATCTGCTTCTGCGGCTTGAACATCTGCGGCAGGTGCGCGTAGGCATACACGGCGAAGCGGTTCGGCCGCGCCGAGAGCACCGTGTCGAGCGTCCTGGCAAAGCCCTGCACCGACTGCTTCGGCAGGCCGTAGATCAGGTCGACGCTGACGGAGTTGAAGCCGAACTCGCGCGCTTCGCGGATCAGCCGCAGCGTGTCGGGCACCGACTGGACACGGTTCACTGCTTCCTGCACGGCCGGGTCGAAGTCCTGGATGCCGAGGCTGCAGCGATTGAAGCCGATGCGATAGAGATCACGCAGCGTGTCGGTCGTGATCGTGCGCGGATCGAGTTCGATCGAATACTCGCGGCCTTCATCCGACGACAGCTGGAAATGCTGCCCGATCTTCTCGACCAGCCGCTCGATTTCGAGCGACGTCAGGAACGTGGGTGTGCCGCCGCCGAAGTGCAGCTGTTCCACGACACGGTCGTGATCGTAGAGATCACCCTGCATCTCGATTTCGCGATGCAGCCGGTACAGGTACGCCTCGGCCTTCTCGTGGTTGCGGGTGATGACCTTGGTGCAGCCGCAGTAGAAGCACGGGCTCGAGCAGAAGGGGATGTGTACGTACAGCGACAGCGGGCGCGGAATCGGGTCCTGGTTGCTGGCCACGGCGACAGCCCGGTACTCGTTGACGCCGAAACGGTCCGAGAACTGCACCGCGGTGGGGTACGACGTATAGCGCGGACCCGAGCGGTCGTAGCGGCGGACTAGGTCTTCGTCGAACCGGATCTGGTGCGAGTTCATCTGCGTTCCTGCGTGCCGGGAGCGGAGTCAGCCTGCTGCCTGTCCCGCCCATCTGCCTTGATGTGCGTCAAGGATGAGAATTTGTCTAAGCTGGGCCAACCTTTCAAGCCGAATATTCCGCAGTCGTTGCGGTAAACCCTGACCCACCCCGGCCAGGGGGCCAACCGCTGGTGGGGCCGGGCGACCGATCCGCTAGAATTCACGGAGTTTTGCCGGAGGTTCCCCCTTGACTGTACCCAGTACCCCTGCGACCCCCATCGAGACCGATGCACTGATCGTCGGCGCCGGCCCGGCCGGCCTGTTCCAGGTCTTCGAGCTCGGCCTGCTCGGCATCAAGAGCCACGTCGTCGACACCCTGCAGCACCCGGGCGGCCAGTGCGCGGAGTTGTATCCCGACAAGCCGATCTACGATATCCCGGCGCTGCCGGTCTGCGGCGCGCAGGAACTCGTCGAGCGCCTGATGCAGCAGATTGCCCCGATGGGCCCCGTGTTTCATTTCGGTGAGGAAGTTGCCGAGCTGACGAAACGGGACGACAGTCGCTTCTTCCTGCGCACCTCGGCCGGCACGGAGTTCCTGGCGAAGACGGTCGTGATCGCCGCTGGCCTCGGCTCGTTCCAGCCGCGCCGCCTCGGCGTCGAGGGCTGCGACGCTTTCGAGGACCGGCAGGTGCACTATCGGGTTCGCAGTGCGGCCGAGTTCGCCGGCCAGCGGCTCGTAATCTTCGGCGGCGGCGACTCGGCGCTCGACTGGGTCATCGACCTGAACGGCAAGGCCAAGAGCATCGTGCACGTGCATCGCCGCAACGAGTTCAAGGCGGCGCCCGCGTCGGTCGCGCGCATGCGCGAGCTGGTGGCAGCGGGCAGGATGGAGTACGTCGAAGGCATCGCTGCCGGCATCGCGGTCGAGGACGGCCGGCTCACGGGCGTAACCATCAAGCGCACGGACGGCACGACGCAGGATTTCGCGGCCGATCACCTGCTGGCGTTCTTCGGCCTGCACCCGAAGCTCGGCCCGATCGCCGAGTGGGGCTTCGAGCTGGAGAAGAAGGCGATCAAGGTCGACACTGCCAAATTCCAGACCAGCGTGCCCGGGATTTTTGCGATCGGCGACATCAACACCTACCCGGGCAAGAAGAAGCTCATCCTGAGCGGTTTCCACGAAGCCGCGCTGGCGGCCTTCGCCATCGCGGAGCACTTGAATCCCGCGAAGAAGGTGCACCTGCAGTACACGACGACCAGCCCGATCATGCAGAAGCGGCTCGGCGTCACCGAGTGACCGCCACATGAGCACGGTGCTCACCGACCTGCTCCAGCTGCTCGACCTCGAGCGGCTGGAAATCAACCTGTTCCGTGGTGTCAGCCGCGACATCGGCAGCCCGCAGGTGTTCGGCGGGCAGGTGCTCGGGCAGGCATTGATGGCCGCAAGCCGCACGGTCGAACCCGATCGCGCGGTGCATTCGCTGCACTCGTATTTCCTGCGGCGCGGCGACTTCAATGCACCGATCGTCTACGAAGTGGATCGCAGCCGCGACGGTGCGAGCTTCACCAACCGCCGCGTCGTGGCGATCCAGCACGGCCAGCAGATTTTTCACCTTTCCGCTTCGTTCCACCGGCCGGAGGACGGGCCTGACCACCAGGTGGCAGCGCCGGCAGTGATGCCGCCCGAGGAACTGCCCGACCTCACGGCCACCGTCCGGCGGCGATTGCAGGACCTGCCCGACCAGCAGCGACGCTTCTGGGAGCTCGACCGTCCCTTTCAGTTTCGCTCGGTCGAGGCGATCGACGACGGCCGGCCGCGACCCGGCGTGCGTCATGTCTGGTTTCGCCTCGCGGGGCAGTGTACCGACGACCCCGAGCTGCATCGCTGCCTGCTGGCCTACGTGTCGGACTTCCACCTGCTCGAGACGGCCACCCTGCCGCACGGGCTTTCGTTCCATACGGGCGACGTGCTGCTCGCCAGCCTCGATCACGCCATGTGGTTTCACAGGCCGTTCCGCATCGACGACTGGCTGCTCTACGCGCTGATCAGCCCGAGCAGCAGCGGTGCCCGCGGCATGGCCTTCGGGCGCATCTTTGACCGCACGGGTCGGCTCGTGGCCAGCACGGCGCAGGAAGGCCTCATGCGCGTGAGTGAAGCCTGAAGCGCGACCCTACTTCACGGCGAGTTCAAACCGCACCTGCTGTTCGTTGGCCGAGACCTTGCCGTCGCGCGCGAGGAAAACGCGCTCTGGAGGCAGGCCGGTGTCCGGTGAGCAGGGCGCCCTGCACGGCCTCGCCACGCTGTTGCCCGAGCTGTTCCAGGTCGCTGGGCACGGCGACTGCACGCGCGCGGCATTCCTGTTCCAGCCACGCCAGGCGAGCCTGCGCGGCCTGTGCCTTTGCATCCTTGCGCGAGACGTCGTCCGCTGGTTCGGGCGGCTCGGGGATCACGGGTGCGGCGCCGGACAGCTGCGTGTACAGGGTCGTCAGGATTTTTCTTTCTGCTCGGACGGCAGCGTCTCGAACGCGGGCACTGGAGTCGTCTCGTCGCTGCGCTTCTTGCCGAGCAAGGTCCCGCGCATCGCCGCCTGCAGTTCTCGCTGGTAACGCACCTCGGCCAGCGCCGCGCCGTCGAGCGACGCTTCAGCTCCGATCGGCACCTCCAGTCGCAAATCCGGCTTCGGCGCGAGGCTCTTGCCCAGCGCACCCAGGTTTGCGGCAGCCGCAGGATCGAGCACGGCAGAGCCCGGCGCGAAGTCGACGAACTGCGCGTCTTCGGCGCCCTTGAACAGCGCGCCGAGCGCCTTGAACGGCGCCGTCACCGCTTTCGTCAGGATGTTCTTGATGATCTGCCAGACGATCGGGCCGACGCGGAATGCCGGGTCGTCGATCGTGCCCGTGACCGGAATGTCGAGGTTGATCACGCCATCTGCGTCTTTCAGCAGCGAGGTCGCGAACTTCACCGGCAACGTCGCTTCTTCCTTGCTCGCGGTCGCTTCGCCCCACTCGAGCTGGTCGATGCGGATCTTGTGCTGGGCCGCCAGCTTGCGGTTGTCGATCTGGTAATGCAGGTCGGTGAACAGCTTGCCTTTCGCGATGTTGTAACCCGCGAACTTGCCCGAATACGGGTTGAAGACCGGCAGCGAGATGTTCTCGAACTTGAAGGTGATGTCAGTGAAGCGGTCGTAGGCGAATGGCTGCGTCGTGCCGGAGATCAGCACGGGCGAATACTCGCCGACGTTGCCATCGAGTTCGACCGTTGCGCGCGAGTTCGGATCGCTCGACATGCCGGTGATGCTGCCGTCGAGCGACTCGACCGCGGCGGCGAAATTCGGCTGCACGTTGAAATCGGCGAAGTCCATCGTGCCGCCGGCGATCTGCACCTCGCGGATGCGGATGGGCATGCCGGATTCCTTGAGTTCCGGGGGCGGCGCTGCGGCAGCAAGCTTGCGGGCCTGCGCGGCCGCTTCCTCGGCCCGCTTTTCCGCCCGGATCTCCGCACGGGTCTTCTTGCGCTTGGGCGCCGCGGCCTGCGCGGCCTGGTCGGCTTTCGCCTGTGCCACGGCAGCGGCCGTGCCCTGTGGATCGAACACCGCGGAGACGTTCAGCACGGCGTCGGAACTCACGATCACCCGTGCGAACGGCTTCACGACGCGCACGCGGTCGATGCCGAGCGAGTCGGGCGCCAGTGCGAACTTCAGTTTCGAGAGTTCGACCCGCTCGAAATTGAGGAAGTCCTGCTCCAGCGCGTTGTCGATGGACTTGAAGTCCGCGATCGTCGCGTCGCCGGCGAACTGGAGCTCCGGCCGGCCGGCGCCAGTCGGCGCGAGCGAGAACTTGCCGGTCGCACTCACCGTGCCTTGCCGGATCGTGAGGTCGGTCGTGCCGTTGGCATAGGGTTGCAGCGCCTGCAGCGGCAAGCCCGGCGAGGTCGATGTCGACGTCCGCCGCGAAGGGCTCCGGCACCACGTTGCCGGTACCCGTCAGCTTCGCGGTGCCATTGATCGTCGCATCGAACTTCACCGGCAGCGGCTGGGTCAGGTCGAGGCTGGCACCGGTCGCCGTCACATCGAGCGGGGACAGTTCGAAACGCGCCACCGGCTTGACGGCACGGTCTTCATAGCTCGCGATCGCATCATTCAGCACGAAGTTTGCGACCGTCACGGTCCAGGGTTTCTCGACCTGGGCGGGCGAGGCGGGTACGGCTGACGCCGTGCCAGGCTGCAAGGGTGCCGTCGCAGTGGTGCCGGCAGGCGTGGCCGGTGCAGCGGGCGCCGTCGCAGCAGCAGGCTGGCTCGGCGAACAGTTGATCGATGTTCAGCGTGCCGTCCGGCATCGTCCAGACGTCGGCCTTGACGCCTTCGGCCGCGATCGTGCCGAGCGACACGGTGTTGGCCGGCAGCGCGATCTTCGTGTCGCTGATGACGATGGTCGGAATCGTGACGTAGTCCTGCTCGAGGCCCCGCGCACGCACAGTCAGTCCGTTGAGCTGCATCTGCGGCAGATTCACGGCGAGCTGCATCGGTTCGTCCAGTGCAACGCTGTACGTGCCGCTGAGGTTCAGCTCACCCTGTGGAATGACGAAAGGCAGCTCGACCCCGGCGACCTCGAGGGCACCGGGTACATTCAGGTTGGTGATCGCGAAGTCGCCCGAGGACGCGACCTGCGGTTCGAGTGCGAACGTGCCGCGCCACTCCATCAGTTCGGCGTTCTGCGTTTTCGCCGAAAGCCCGAACGCACCGCCTTCCGGCGTCGTCCGGAAATTCTCGAGTTTGAAGTTGACCGGCGTGAACTGCCGTTCGAGCGGCACGCGCCGGGCCAGGTCCGCGAACTGCACGGTACCTTCACCGAGCGCGAACCGCTGGATCCAGAGTGCCGGTAGTGGCTCGTCCGCGTCCTCCTCGTCAGGCAGCGCCAGGTCCGCCAGGTTGACCGAGCCGTCGGGGCGAATCACGGCGCGCGCCAGAGGCGCCTCGAGCTGAATTTCCTTGAAGACGTACGCGCGCCGCCACAGCGAAGACAGCTCAAAATCGACGAAGAAGCGACGGAATGCCAGCATCGGCTTGCCATCGGTGTCGGGCAGCGACAGGTCCTTGACTTCGGCCTGCAGCTTGAACGGGTTGATGCGGATTTCGCCGAGGGCCAGCTCGCGCCCGTAGTTCTCGCGGACGAAGTCGGTTGCCTGGCTGCGTGCGATGCGGGGCGCGGCGTAGAAGCCGAGGAGGGCATAGAGGCCCGTCAGCGCCAGCACGATGGCCGCTGCCCGGAAAAGCTTGGACTTCAGGATGTTCCCCACGCGCGCACCTTCGATTTTCGGCCACTGTAGCCACGAATGCCGGTCGGTCACAAGCGCAACCAGACCGGCGGTGGCTCAGGAAGGATTCAACCGTCGTGAGACGCCGTGGGCCTGCGCCAGCATCCGCGCCAGCGCACCTGCTAGTCCGGCAGTACTTTGCCCGGATTCATGATTCCGCGCGGGTCCAGGGCCTGCTTGATCGACCGCATGACCGCAAGCGCCACCGGGTCCTTATGGCGCGCGAGCAACTCACGCTTGAGCTGGCCGATGCCGTGCTCGGCGCTGATCGAGCCCTTGAACTCCTGCACGCAGGCGTGCACGGCGTGACCGAGGTCCTGCTGCAGGGCGAGAAATGCCGCTCGGTCGCCGCCGCCCGCGGGCTCGCTGAGATTGAAATGCAGGTTGCCGTCACCGACGTGGCCGTACGCCACGAGACGCGCCGACGGCGCCACTTGCGCGACAGCCGCACTCGCTTTGTGCAGGAATGCCGGGCAGCGCGGCGACGGGCACCGCGACGTCGTGCTTGATGCTGGCGCCCTCGTGACGCTGCGCCTCCGGCACCGACTCGCGCAGTCGCCAGAGCGCCTCGCGCTGGGCGATCGACTCGGCCAGCGTGGCTTCGAAAACGTCGCCGCGGTTCATGGCGGCACCGAGCGCGTCCTCGAGCAAGCCTCGCAGGTGTGGATCGTGGCGAGCCGTCGACACTTCGCACAGCACGTACGCAGGATACGGCGCATCCAGCGGGTCAGACACGCCCGAAATGTGGCGGACCGCGAATTCGACCGCGATTCGTGGCAGGTACTCGAATGTCGTAACGCCGTCGCCTGTGACTTCGCGCAAGCGCGCGAGCAGATCGACTGCGGCCTGCATGCCGGGCACCGCGACGAACGCGGTCTCGATCGTGCGTGGCTGTGGGAACAGCTTCAGGCTTGCGGCGGTGATGATCCCGAGCGTGCCTTCCGCACCGATGAAGAGGTCGCGCAGGTCATACCCCGTGTTGTCCTTGCGCAGGCTCGACAGGCCGTCGATGACGCGACCGTCGGCCAGCACGACCTCGAGTCCAAGCACCAGATCTCGCGTGACGCCGTAGCGCACGGCCGCGAGTCCACCCGCGTTGGTCGAAAGATTGCCGCCGATCTGGCAACTGCCTTCGGAGCCGAGCGCCAGCGGAAACAGCCGGTCAACGGAGCGCGCGGCCACCTGCACGTCCAGCAGCACGCAACCCGCTTCCGCGACCAGCGAGAAGTTGGCGGCGTCGACTGCGCGGATGCGGTTCAGCCGGTGCAGCGACAGCACGAGCTGATCGCCGCGCGCGCTCGGCGTGGCGCCGCCGCAGTAACTGGTGTTGCCACCCTGGGGCACGACGGCGATGCGAGCCGCGTTGCAGAGCGCGAGTACCTGCGAGACTTCTGCGGTCGTCGCCGGACACGCAACGAAGGGCGTGGCGCCCCGGTACAGGCCCCGGAAATCCGTCAGGAAGCGCGCCGTCCGTTCCGGTGCGTCGATGCAGCCCCCCGGGCCAAGCACGGCCCGGATGCGCTGGAGCGCGTCGGCGTGCGAATCGGGTGCGGCTGCCTGCATCCGGGACCGCGAGGCTCAGGCCTGGCGGGGCGCGGCGACCTTCGCCACGACCAGCGAGGCGCCCACCGCCACGGCGAGCACGAGGATCGAGGCGAGCGCGTTGGTGAGCATGTTCGGTGCGATGAGCAGCAGCAGGCCGAAACCCAGCATCATGAAGCCGGAGATCAGCTTGAGCAGGCGGCCTTCGGCTTCGGTCAGCTTGCGTGCACCCATGGTCTTCACGAACACCGTTACGATCGCGAGCAGCGGCAGCACGTAGATCACGTTGTATGCCGCAAGCCAGGCATAGTACTGCCAGGACTCGAGGTCGGCGAGCGTCAGCGCCCGCGTGTACACCATCGGGAATCCCGCCGTGCAGAGCAGTTCGTACGAGTTCGCGACGATCGCCAGCAGCACCGTGCTGACGATCATCGGGCCCATGCTGCCGGAGGCGACCACCTCGCGCATGCGCTTGAACAGGCCCGGCTTGGCCGCGTCCGGGATCGACAGGCTCGGGCCTGCCTTGAACCAGAAGTAGTCCTTGATGTTGAGCGCGGCGACCGTCAGCGCGACCAGGCCTGCGATCATCGTGATCACGCGCAATTCGCCTGCGATCAGGAAGACGTTGAGCCAGGCGGCCATGAACACGAAATAGACGAGTCCGGAGAACAGCACGAACGTGCCGCCGACGATCGCCATGCGCGTGCGGCTCCTGGCGTGGACCAGCAGGCTCAGCAGGAACAGCAGCACGAAGAATGCGCAGGGATTGAACGCATCCATCCCCGCCAGCACCAGCGTGAGCACCGGGAGCGAGAACGCCTTGGCGTCCACCGGGCCGATGAACGGCAGGTTGACCGTCGTCCCGGCGTTTTCCTCGGCCGCCGAGAGCTGGGTGGCGGCGGTGCCGCTGGCGCGACCGGCGGTCGGTGCAGGATCGGGCGCACCGGGGTTCGCGGCGCGTCGGTCGTGGCAGGCCTGCAATGCGTCGGCGAGTTCCTTGCCCGTCGTCCCGGCCGAGTCGTAGCCGATGATGATCTGGCGGCAGAACACGAAGCCGGGAACGGAGAGGGCCTCGGCGCCGAGCGTCTGCGCCGTCTCGTAGTAGAACCTGGCATTGCCGCGGTGATCCTTCACCGAGTAACGCCTGACCTCGAGCCACGCATTCCGGGCCTGGAGTTCGGCGATGAACGGCTTGGCCGCCTGGCAATGTGGACAGGTGGGCGAAAAGAAGTAGTACAGCCGGACGGTGGGCGTGCCGTCGGCGGCGGTGCCGTACCAGAAGTCGTCGGACCCGGGGTCGCCGGCGTCAGCCCGGGCCAGGCTGGACAAACCAAGCAGTACCAGCAGCCAGGCCAGCCGGATCATGGACATGCGGGGAAAACCTGTAATTCCGAAAGTGCGCGAATTCTAGCGGGACCGCCGGCGGACTCGCTCCGTTCTTCTACCGATGCGGGTAGCGCGACCGCGTCACCCGCGCGATCGCAGCCGGGACGGTGGCGGCGCGAGCTTGCCTGCCTCCGGCGGCGTCGACATGAGCCAGTCCGGGTTGGGCAACTCGCTGAAAATCTCGCGCAGCGCTTCGCCCCAGCGTTCCCGGATGCGCTGGAAGTACTCGTTGGTCGAGTCGATGTCGACGTGGCTGCTGATGCGGCATTCGTCGCGGCGGACGATGACGAGGTCGAGCGGCAGGCCGACCGAAAGGTTGGAGCGGATCGTCGAATCCATCGAGATCAGCGCGCACTTGGCCGCCTCGCTCAGCGGCATGCTGCGACGTGTCACGCGATCGATGATCGGCTTGCCGTACTTCGATTCACCGATCTGGAAGTAGGTGGTGTCGGGCGTGGCCTCGACGAAATTGCCCGCGGCATAGATGTGGAAGAGGCGGGGGGCCTCGCCCTTGATCTGGCCGCCGAGGATGAAGGATGCGTTGAATTCGATGCCCTGCTGCCGCAGCGCCTCGGCGTCGCGCAAGTGCATCTCGCGCAGCGTGCTGCCGACGCAACGCGCCGCCTCGAACAGGTTCGGGCAGTTGAGCAGGTTGGCGTCACTCTGCGAACTCATGCGCTCGGCCAGCAGGTTGAGTGCGCCCTGGGTGATGGCGAGGTTGCCCGCGGACATCAGCACGATCACGCGGTCGCCCGCGCGCTCGAACACCGTGGTCTTGCGGAACGTGTTGATCTGGTCGACGCCTGCATTGGTGCGCGAGTCCGACAGGAACACGAGGCCCGCATCCAGCAGCATCGCTACGCAATACGTCATGAGGAATCCGGTGGTGCAGTGAAAACATCAATGGTAGGCCCGCAGCGAAGTTGCTGCCAAGCGCAAACCCGGCGGACGGCGCTCACTGCTGCTGGTGAGAGCCGTTCTGTGCAGTGGTGGCCGTGCCAAGTGCGGCCAGCTTGACCGCGACGCTCAATTGCTCGCGGCCCCCGCCCCGGCGCACGCCGCGCACCGGCGCCGCGTCGAGATAGTCGCGTCCGACCGCCAGCCTGCAATGCGCCGCACCGGCCGCTTCGCCATGCGTGACGTCCAGGCTCAGCCAGCCCTCGTCGCCGCCGATCCAGGCATCCACCCACGCGTGGCTCGCGACTTCGCCGGTCTCCCCGGTGTAGAAGTAGCCGCTCACGTAGCGGGCAGGAATGCCCGCCGCCCGGCAGCACGCGACGAACACGTGCGCCTGGTCCTGGCAGACGCCGAAGCCGAGTTCCAGCACTTCTGCCGCCGAATGGCTGACGTCGGTGATCCCGGGCTCGTATTCGACGGCGTTGCGTACGGCCGCCACGAGGTCGAGCAGCGTGGCCCTCGACGCCGGATGGCGTCCGAGACAGCGCTCGGTGATCTCGCGCACGCGGCCGCTGGCGCGCGTCAACACCGTCGGCGCGAGGAACGCGAGATGGGACAGTTCGCCGTCCAGCGGCGGCATCGTGCGGTTGCCAGCATCGTCCGGCGCGATGTCGGCGATGCCTTCGACGACGATGCGCATCTCCTTGTGCGGCGTTTCCATCGTCACTACGTGCGTGAGGTTGCCGTACGGGTCGATCTGCTCGAGCCGCTCGCCCGGCAACGAGATGCGCCAGGAGAGCACGCGCTGCCCGCGCTCGGCCCGCGGCGTCAGCTTCAGCGACTGGATGCTGTAACTGACGGTCTCCTCGTAGACGTAACAGGTCTCGTGCCGGATGTGCAGCTGCATGGTGTGCCCTGGATTGCGGCCGTCAGGTGGGAACGACATGACCGAGGAAATCGCGGCCGATGCGGTCGTTCAGGTCCCATACGCGCTCGCTCACGTCCTGCAGCAGGGCTTCCGCGCCGCCCGCGCCGAGCGTGGCGAGCGTCCCGAAGCGAAGCATGGAATGCAGCACGCCGGCGCGGCGCTGTGTCTCGCCCGACCGGGTGTTCGCGACGGCGGCCAGGTTGTCGAACACGAGTTCGGCGGAGCGGAGCAGCGAACGCGGCACGTCGGGCCTGAACGCCGCGAACTCGACGACGTGCATCGGCGTGACCCGGTCGCGCGAGACGCGGCGGAAGATCTCGTAGGCCGACAACGCCCGCAGCAGCACGGTCCACGGCAGATAGTCGTGCGTGACCGGTTCGCCGTCGTTGTCGGTGGCTTCGCAGGCAAGCCGGATGCGCAACAGCCGTGCGACGCCGTCGGCGCGTTCGAGGAACGTGCCCATCTGCATGAAATGGTAGCCCTCGTCGCGCAGCATCGAGCCAAGTACGACACCGCGGGCAAGGTGCGCGCGGTACTTCACCCACTCGACGAACTCGGCCACGTTGCGGGCTGAAAATCGATTGGGCGCATTGCTGCGGGCTTCGAGCCAGGTGGCGTTGAAGGTCTCCCACATCTCACTCGAGATCGTGCCGCGGACCGCCCGGGCGTTCTCGCGTGCCGCGCGCAGGCAATTCAGGATGCTCGACGGGTTATCGCGGTCGAATGCCAGGAAGTCGATGACCCGGTGGGTCTCGTAGTCCTGGCCGAAGCGTGCCGCGTACTCGTTGGCAAAGCTCAGTGTCGACAGCGTCAGGCCCCAGCCGACGCCTTCGCTGGTGCTCTTGCGCGGCAGCAGCGACAAGCGGTACTGCACGTCGAGCGTGCGGGCGAGGTTCTCCGCACGCTCGGCATAGCGCCCCAGCCAGTAGACGTGATCGGCGGTGCGGCTCAGCACGCGTTCAGTCCTCCAGCACCCAGGTGTCTTTGGTGCCGCCGCCCTGCGACGAGTTCACGACGAGCGAACCGGCCCGCAACGCGACGCGGGTCAACCCGCCCGGCACGATCGTGATCTCCTTGCCCGACAGCACGAACGGCCGCAGGTCGATGTGGCGCGGAGCCACGCCTTGTTCGACGAACGTCGGGCAGGTCGACAGCGCCAGTGTTGGCTGCGCGATGTATTTCTCGGGAGCCGCCAGGATGCGCAGGCGAAAATCCTCGCGTTCGGCCTGCGACGCGGTCGGTCCGACCAGCATCCCGTAGCCGCCGGCGCCGTGCACTTCCTTGACGACCAGTTCGTCGAGGTGCGCCAGCGCGTACGCGAGATCGTCCGGCTTGCGCAGGATGCGCGTCGGCACGTTCGACAGCAGCGGTTCCTCGCCGAGGTAGAAGCGCACCATGTCCGGCACGTAAGGATAGATCGACTTGTCGTCCGCGATGCCGGTGCCGATTGCGTTGGCGATGGTCACGCGGCCGGCCCGGTACGCGGACATCAGGCCGGGCACGCCCAGCGCGGAGTCCGAACGGAAGACGAGCGGGTCGAGGAAGTCGTCGTCGATGCGGCGATAAATGACGTCGACACGCTGCGGACCCTGCGTCGTGCGCATGTAGACGAAGCCGCCGCGGACGAACAGGTCCTGGCCTTCGACGAGCTCGACGCCCATCTGCTGCGCCAGGAACGCGTGTTCGAAATAGGCGCTGTTGTGCGCACCCGGCGTCAGCACCACGACCACCGGCGCGGCGACACCCGCGGGTGCGACGCTCGCGAGGTTTTCGAGCAGCCGGTCCGGGTAGTGCTCGACGGGCGCGACGCGATTGAGGGCGAACAGTTCCGGAAACAGCCGCATCATCATCTTGCGGTCTTCGAGCATGTAGGAGACGCCGGAAGGCACGCGCAGGTTGTCCTCGAGGACGTAGAACTCGCCCTGGCCCGCGCGCACGACGTCGATACCCGCAATGTGCGCATAGATGCCGCCGGGAACGTCCAGTCCCTGCATCTCGGGGCGGTACTGGTCGTTGCAGAAGACCTGTTCGGGACCCAGGACACCGGCGCGCAGGATGTCCTGGCCGTGGTAGATGTCCGCGATGAAGGCGTTCAGCGCCTGCACGCGCTGGCGCAGCCCCGCCGCGAGTTTGCGCCACTCGCCGGCCGAGAGGATGCGCGGCACGATGTCGAACGGAATCAGTCGCTCGTTGCCGTCCTGCTCGCCGTAGACGGCGAAGGTGATGCCGACCCGGTGAAAGAGGCTGTCGGCTTCAGCGCGCTTCTGTCGCAGTTCGTCTTCGGGTTCGCGGATCAGCCAGTCGCAGTAAACCGCATAGGGTGGCCGCACCTGCCCGTCGGCGGTGTACATCTCGTCGAAAGGCGCGACTGGGGTGACTACAGGTTCCATGCAGAGCGTCGGCGGGAAGTCCGATATCGCTCTAGCGAGAATCGTGCCAAGCGTGGAAGGCCCACGATGCGCCCTCTGCTGCGCCCAAGTGGTGCAGGGACCGGCGTGGATCGGATTTGACGACCCAGTTTGGTGCGGCACCTGGCGATCGTGCGCCCGGTGCCGTCCGGACGGATCAGTACCGACCGTGGGTCTTGTAGAGGTAGTTCGTCAGTTCCGCCGTCTGCATCGACAGCCGGCGCTGCAGTTCATGCACGACGCGCACGATCGCGCGCATCACCCGGTAGACCAGGTGCGGGTTGCTGTCGAGCAGTGCTTCGAGGTCGCCGCGGCTCAGGCTGAGCACGCGGGTACCGTTCTCGGCGACCAGTGAGGCGTAACGCAGCGCGCCGTCGAGGAAAGAGAGTTCACCGACGACGTCGCCGGGGCGCAGCACGCTGAGCGTGACCTCGTTGTCGGTGCCGACCGCCTTGACGACGGCGATGCCGCCACTCGCGACGACGTAGAGGTGATCGTCACTGTCGCCTTCGCGCACGACGACTTCGCCCTGCGCCAGGTCGCGGAGCGTCATGACCGCTGCCAGCGCCTTGCGCTGGTCCTCGGTCATTTCGACCGCCAGCTTGGACTTGCTGAGACCTTCAAGGATGGCGGCTTGCGACATGGCGGGCTCCGGCGACGATTGGACTGGCTCTGGATTGTCGGGGTAGCGCGGCCGCCCGGCCAGTAGGTGAAACCCGCGAGCGCGGACTCAGGCGCGGACAGGAGCGACCGGCTCCCGGAGGGTCGCATAGGCCGCCAGGGCAGCATCCCGGCTGGCAGGAAGCGCGACGATGGGGTGAGGGTACGTCTGCCCAAGTGCAACACCGGCCTGCGCCAGGACCTCTGCAGGAGCCTCCCAGGGGCGGTGAATCCACTTGTCGGGCAACTGTGTCAGTTCGGGCAGCCAGCGGCGGATGTACGCGCGTGCCGGGTCGTACCGCTCGGCCTGCAGCACCGGGTTGAAGATGCGGAAGAACGGGGCTGCGTCCGCGCCGCACCCGGCAGTCCATTGCCACCCGAGCGTGTTGGCGGCGAGGTCCGCATCGACCAGCGTGTCCCAGAACCAGCGGGCGCCGGCGAGCCACGGCTGCTGCAGGTTCTTGGTCAACAGCGACGCGACGATCATGCGCACGCGGTTGTGCATGAAGCCGGTCGTCCACAACTCACGCAGGCCGGCATCGACGATCGGATAGCCCGTGCGGCCACGCTGCCAGGCGCGGAGCAGCGACGGGTTCTCCGCCCAGGGAAAGCGCTCGAAGCGTTCGTCGAGCGGACGCTCGGGTGTGTGTGGGTAGTGGTGCAGCAGGTGATACGCGAATTCGCGCCAGCCGATCTCGCGGATGAAACTGTCGGCGGATTTCGCGGCCACCGGCTGGTCGACGATTGCGTTGCGCGCCGCGACCAGGCACTGGCGCGGACTGACCTCGCCGAAATGCAGGTGGGGCGAGAGTCGTGAGCCCGCAGGCAGGTCCGGTCGATTGCGGCCTTCCTCGTAGCGTCCGAGCCACTCGCCGCAGAATTCCTCCAGTCGTCGATGCGCACCGCTTTCGCCGGGCGACCAGAGTTGCGAAAACGCTGTGTCCCATGGAATCTTCGGCAGCAAGTCGAGTTCGTTCAATGGCAGACTTGCGATGGGCTGCGACGGACCGTGCAGGCGTCTGGGCGCCGGCAGTGGCGCCGGCTGTGCATCGAGTCGCATCTGGCACGCGCGCCAGAACGGCGTGAAGACACGGTACGGCCCGCCCTGGCCGGTGCGGATCTCCCACGGTTCGTGCAGCAGGTTCGCGTTGTAGCTCTCGCACTCGAAGCCCTGGTCGCGCAGGCCGGTCTTGACCGTCGTGTCGCGCGCAACCGTGGCTGGATCGTACAGACGATTCCACACGACCTTCCCGGCACCGACTTCACGCGCCAGTGCGATCAGCGCAGACAGTGCGGGCCCTCGGCGCAGCGTGAGTGCAACGCCCTTCCTGCGCAGTGCTGCATCGAGGGCGGCCAGGCTGTGGTGCAGCCACCAGCGCGACGCGGCACCGGGCGACCATGGGCTTTCTTCCTCCGGCGCATGCAGGTAAACGGCCACGACGCGGCCGCTGTCCGCCACGGCTGCGGCGAGCGCCGGATTGTCGGACAGACGCAGGTCCCGCCGGAACCAGACGAGAGTGGTCTTGCCGCTCATGCTGCGTTTGCCTCAATCAAAAAAGCCGCGCCCGGTGAGGAGCGCGGCCTTTGTTGCGGCCCGGGTCGGGTCAGCCGACCGAGTTGCGGAGCGCCGCGATGCGTTCTTCCAGCGGCGGGTGCGACATGAAGAGGCGCTTGAAGCCGCCAGGCTTCGGACCACCGGCTATGCCGAAGGCCGCCATCTTGTCGGGCAGCGCGCCGGAATGACGCTGCTGCAGTCGCTCGAGCGCGCCGATCATCGCCTGGCGACCTGCGAGCGTCGCGCCACCCGCGTCGGCGCGGAACTCGCGCTGCCGCGAGAACCACATGACGATCATCATCGCGAACAGGCCGAGCACGAGCTGCGCAATGATCGAGGTGACGATGAATGCCGGGCCGTGGCCTTCTTCCGTCTTGAAGATCACGCGGTCCACGATGTGGCCGATGACGCGCGAGAGGAAGAACACGAAGGTGTTTACCACGCCCTGGATCAGCGTCAGCGTGACCATGTCGCCGTTGGCAACGTGACTCACCTCGTGCGCGAGCACGGCCTCGACTTCCTGCTGCGACATGCTTTGCAGCAGGCCCGTGCTCACAGCGACCAGCGCGGCATCACGGCGCGCGCCCGTCGCGAACGCGTTCGGCTCGGGCGAATCGAACACCCCCACCTCCGGCATGCCGATGCCGGCGGCCTGCGCCTGGCGCTGCACGGCGCCGACCAGCCAGCTTTCGGTGGCGTTGGCGGGTTGCGAGATCACCCGCACGCCCATCATGCGCTTGGCTGACCACTTGGAGATCGCGAGCGAGAAGAGCGAGCCCGTGAAGCCCACCACGGCCGACAGGACCAGCAGCTTGCCGAGGTCGAGGTCCGAGCCCTGCGCGTCGAGGATCGAATTGATGCCGAGCAGGTTCAGCACGATGCCCAGCAGCAGCATGATCGCGAGGTTGGTGGCGAGGAACAGCAGAATCCGTTTCATCTTGGCGTGTCTCCAGCGTGCGATTCCATGACGCCCATTCGCTTGGGGTGAACTTCCGGGTTTCAATCCCTGCCGCAACCAGGCGTGGCAGCGGGTTCCGGCGCGAGCGCATAATAACAGGAAGCCAAAAACCGGAACCGACGTTCAGACAACGCCCGACCGCCGCGGTTCCGTCCGGTCCGCAACGAGGTGCCCAGATGACTGTAACCCCCGCCCGGCACTGGACGTTCCTGAGCAACCATGCGCACGTCCTGGTCTGCCTCGCCCAGGACCCGGACGCGCGGCTGCGCGACGTCGCGCTCAGTGTCGGCATCACGGAACGTGCCGTCCAGAAGATCGTGAGCGACCTCGAGGAGGCCGGAGTCATCGCGCGCGAACGCGCGGGACGGCGTAACTCCTACCGGCTCAAGCTCGACGTGCCGCTGCGGCATGCGCTCGAGTCGCACAAGACCGTCGGCGTCCTGTTGTCGCTCGTGCTTGACCGCGCCGGGCGCAAGCGTGTCCGTTCTGCCTGATGGCTCGGCGCGGCTGCGCCGCGCACTGCGCGAAAGCCAGGCCGCGCTTGGGTTTCGACTCTCGCGCCTGCGCGAGGCGAACGAGCGCGACGTCCACCAGTGTCGTGTCGACTGCCGGCGCCTGCGTGCATTGCTCAAGTCATACAGGTCATTTTTTCCCGCGGAGCAGGTGCTCAGGTTCAGGACAGCACTCAAGCGGGTCGCCGACCTGCTGGCCGAGATCCGCGAACTGGACGTCCTCGCCGCGCAGCCACCCCTGCGCAGCGGGCCGTGCGACCGCGAGCTGGCGGCCGCTCGACAGCGAGCCGTGAAGCGACTTGCCCGTAGGCTGCAAAGCCCGACGAATCGGGCGGCGGTCGAGATGTCCGCCCGAGGCCCCGGTCGTGGCTGTCTTGGCCTGCGCGCCGGGATCACAGAGGCTGACGTGCTGCGATGCGCGCGGCGCTCGTGGCGCCGGGCCCAGCGCCTGCTGGAGCCGCGCCCGCGGACCCGACGCGAGCTTCACGAACTCCGAATTCGCCTGAAGATTTGTCGATATGTACTTGAAACGGTTGAGGACATATCGCCTCAGGACGCCGCGACACTGGGTCGCCGGTTACGTGACGCACAACAGAATCTGGGTGCTCAGCGCGACGCTGACGCCGCTGTAGATTGGCTGCGCTCCGACCCCGCCCGGGCTGCGCGCGGTCGGGCCGCACTGAAGTTGCTGCAACGATCGGTGCGGAAACTGGACCGGGACCTCGATCCAACGCTCAAGCGCCTGGCGCGGGCCGGCCAGCGCTGGGATCACGCCATCACGCAACTGATCGAGCGCGACCTCAAAGGTCCAGCCTGACGACGACCAGGCCACCGGAATTCGGTTCGGTGCGGACCGAGAATCCGAAGCGGCGCGCCCAGGCGGTGATTCGCGCATTTTCGGCCAGCGTTGTGCCTTCGAGGCAATCGATCGCGCGCGCTCTTGCTGCTTCGGCCAGCGTACGCATCAGTTCCGTGCCGAGGCCCCGTCCCTGCCAGCTATCGGCCACGACGATCGCACACTCTGCCCGCCTGGTGCCTTCGACGCGGGCATAGCGGCTCACGCCGACGATGGTTTCGCCGGCAGCCTCCTGTGCAAATCCTGCGATCGCGAGCCGGTCGTAGTAGTCGAGGTCGAGCAGCCGTTCGAGATCGCGCTCGCTGGCAGCCGTGACGGAGTACTGGACGCGCAGGTAGAGAGTCTGCGGCGACAACTCGCTGATGAACCGTCGCTCGAGCGCGAGGTCTTCATGGCGGAGGGCGCGGATGCTGACCGCGGGCGCGCCGGCGGGCTGCCAGGTGCGATCGAGCTCGCAGGGGTAGCGGCCCCGGAGGGCCTCAGGTGCGACGGCAGCCGGTGAGTCGAGTCGCGTCACTCGCGATCGCGGTATTCGTCGTCGTCTTCGTCGAGGTCGTCGTCCTCGTCATCGTCCCAGTCGTCGTCCTCATCCTCGTCTTCGTCGAAGTCGTCGTCTTCTTCATCGTCGTCGTCGTCTTCTTCGACGTCGTCGACCCAGCCTTCCGGCGGGACCGTGAGTTCGAGGTCCATCTCGTTCCACTGGTCGAGGTCGATTTCCCGGATCTCGCGATCCGGCCACTGGATGCGGATGATTTCCTCGTCAGGGTCGACCGAGAGCACCTGGAACGCTTCCTCGTTGTCGAGGTCTTCGTACCATTGGCCTGCCTGCGGTTCGTAATCACGGCTCACGGGGAAATCCTCAACGACAACGCCGTCACGACGACGGCATCGAACTCGAGCAACTATACGGTCGCCCGAACCGGGCAGGCAATCGGAACAACCGGATGCTGCACTGCCGCAATTCACGTACACTCGGGGTAAACCGGGGTTTACCAGAGGACTCGATCGTGTACACGTACCGCGCTCCGCTTCGTGACATCCGTTTTGTCGTCCACGACGTGCTCGACTTCGAGGAAAATTATCGCGCCTACGGGCGCGTAGACCTCAACCGCGAGTTGCTCGAGGGCATCCTGGAGGAAGGCGCACGCTTCGCCGAAGACGTGCTGGCCCCCACCAACCGCGTCGGCGACGTCCACGGCCTCGTCTTCGAGAATGGCGAGGTCAGGACCCCGCCCGGTTTCAAGGAAGCCTACGACCGTTACTGCAAGGACGGCTGGATCACGATGACGGCCGATCCCGAGTGGGGCGGCCAGGGCCTGCCGGGCGGGTTCTCGCTGGCCTTCGGCGAGATGCTGGTATCGGGCAACATGGCGTGGCGCATGTACTCGGGGCTCACCGAGAGCGCGGCGCTCACGATCGCGGCCCACGGCAGCGACGCACTCAAGCGCACGTACCTGCCAAAGATGATCGCGGGCGACTGGTCGGGCACGATGTGCCTCACGGAGGCGCACAGCGGCACGGACCTCGGCATCCTGAAGACCCGGGCCGAGCCGCGGGCGGACGGCTCCTACGCGATCACCGGCACCAAGATCTTCATCAGCGCCGGTGAGCACGACCTGACGCAGAACATCGTGCACCTGGTGCTGGCGCGACTGCCGGACGCACCGGCGGGCACCCGTGGCATCAGCCTCTTCGTCGTGCCGAAATTCCGGCCCGACGCGAACGGCGATGCCGGTGAGCGCAATGGCGTCGTGTGCGGCTCGATCGAGCACAAGATGGGTATCCACGCGTCGCCGACGTGCGTGATGCACTTCAACGACTCGATCGGCTGGCTCCTCGGCAAGCCGAACGAAGGCCTTGCCTGCATGTTCACGATGATGAACCAGGCGCGGCTCGGCGTCGGCCTGCAGGGCCATGGCCTGTCGGAACTCGCGTGGCAGGCGTCGATTGCCTATGCCAACGATCGCCTGCAGGGGCGTGCGATGTCGGGTGTGAAGGAACCCGGCAAGGCCGCGGACCCGATCATCGTCCACCCCGACGTGCGGCGCATGCTGTTGACGCAGAAGGCGTTCGTCGAAGGCGGCCGCGTGCTGTGCTTCCTGACCGGGCGCGAGATCGACAGCGCGCACCTCAATCCGGACCCGCAGGCACGCCAGGCCTCGAACGACCTGATCGCATTCCTCACGCCGATCGTGAAGGGATTCCTGACCGAGGCCGCGATGGAAGTGACGAGCCTCGCCGTGCAGATTCATGGCGGCCACGGCTTCATCCGCCAGACGGGTGTCGAGCAGCTGATGCGTGACGCACGCATCACGCCGATTTACGAAGGCACCAACGGCGTGCAGGCGCTCGACCTGCTGGGCCGCAAGGTCTTCGGCACCGGTGGCAAGAGCCAGCAGATGATTGCGGCGCGGATCGTCGACTCGATCAAGAAGTTTGGCGGCATGCCCGAAATCGCGCCGCTCGCCGCCGACCTGGGCCGCCGCCTGGAACAGTGGAGCAGGCTCACGGCCGAGCTCGGCCTGGCCGCGAAGAACAATCCGGACGAGGTCGGCGCTGCCGCGACGGACTACCTGCACGTCTCGGGCTACATCTGCCTCGCCTGGTGCTGGCTCGTGGCTGCAGGCGTTGCCGCGAAGAAGCACGCCGAGGATCCGAGCGACGACTTCTACACGGCGAAACTCGTGACGGCACGACACTACTTCTCGCGCATCCTGCCGCGTGTCGACTCGCATGCGGCCGCCGCACGGGCCGGTGCCACCGGACTGATGGCGCTCACCGCCGATCAGTTCGCGATCGCATGAGCGCACCCGCGGCTGCACGCGGCGGGGCCCGCCTCGCCCGTGCAAAGCGGGTCGTCGTCAAGATCGGATCGGCGCTGCTCGTCGAGAAATCGACGGGCCGCGTCAATCGTGCGTGGCTGGAGACCCTGGCCGCGGACGTCGCGGCGATGCGGGCCCGTGGCCAGGAAGTCGTGATCGTATCCTCAGGCGCCATCGCGCTCGGGCGGCGCCAGCTCGGACTGGCGCCCGGCAAGCTCAAGCTCGAGGAAAGCCAGGCGGCCGCGGCCGTCGGCCAGATCCGCCTCGCGCACGCGTGGAAGGAAGTGCTCGACCAGCACGGCTGCGCGGTCGCGCAGATGCTGTTGACCCTTGGCGACACGGAAGAGCGCCGTCGCTACCTGAATGCGCGCAGCACGCTCAATACGCTGCTCAAGCTCGGCGCAGTCCCGGTCATCAACGAGAACGACACCGTGGCGACCGCCGAGATCCGCTACGGCGACAACGACCGGCTGGCCGCGCGCGTCGCCCAGATGGCGAGCGCCGACTGCCTCGTGCTGCTGTCCGATGTCGACGGCCTGTACACCGCCGATCCATCGCGTGACCCGCGGGCGAAGTTCATCCCCGAGGTGACCGGCATCACCCCCGAGATCGAAGCGATGGCGGGTGGTTCAGCCTCCGACGTGGGTTCCGGCGGCATGGCCACCAAAGTGCTCGCCGGCAAGATTGCCGTCGCAGCAGGGTGCAACATGTGCATTACTGCGGGCCGCGAGCAGCATCCGTTGCAGCGCATAGAAGCGGGTGGCCGCTGCACCTGGTTCATGGCGAAGAACTCGCCCAAGACCGTGCGCAAGCAATGGATTGCGGGTTTGCTGCAACCCGCGGGCGCACTGCACGTCGATGCCGGCGCGGCGAAAGCCTTGCGTGGCGGCAAGAGCCTGTTGCCGGCCGGGGTCACGCAGGTCGAAGGCCGCTTCGACCGGGGCGACGTGGTCATCGTGCGCGACGCGGACGGCGCCGAGATCGCGCGCGGCCTGAGCGCGTACTCCAGCGAGGATGCCCGCCGCGCGAGCGGTCGCCGCAGCCAGGAGCTCGAGGCGATTCTCGGGTATCGTGGCCGCGACGAACTGATTCACCGCGACGACCTCGTGCTGACGTGACGACCGACGAAGCCATTGCACGGACCATGCAGCAGCTCGGCCGCGACGCGGTCGCGGCGCAGCGCGTGCTCTCGAACTCGAGCGGCGAGCAGCGCAACCAGGCCCTGCGTGCTGCTGCTGCAGCGCTACGGCTGCACCAGGCCGGGATTCTCGCGGCCAACGAACGCGACATGAGCGCGGCCGCCGCCGCCGGCCTCGGACGAGCGGCACTGGATCGCCTGCAACTGGATGCCGCGCGCATCGAGGCGATGGCACGCGGGGTCGAGGACATTGCGGCGCTGCCCGATCCGATCGGGACGGTGCTGGCCGACTGGACACGCCCGAACGCACTGCACTTCCAGCGCGTGCGCGTGCCGCTCGGCGTCATCGGCATCATCTACGAAAGCCGTCCGAACGTTACCTGCGATGCCGGCGCGCTGTGCCTCAAGTCGGCGAATGCGGCGATACTGCGCGGCGGCAGCGAAAGCCACCATTCGAGTGTCGCGATCCACGACTGCCTGGTCGAAGGCTTGCGTGCCGCGGGACTGCCGGCAGCGTGCATTCAGCAGGTGCCCACGACCGATCGCGCTGCCGTCGGCCAGATGCTTGCGGGCATGACCGACTTCATCGACGTGATCGTGCCGAGGGGCGGCAAGAGCCTGATTGCGCGCGTGCAGCAGGAAGCGCGGGTACCGGTCATCGGTCACCTCGAGGGCATCTGCCACGTGTATGTGGACCGTGCGGCCGACCTGGACATGGCACGATCGATCGTCCTCAACGCAAAGTTGCGGCGCACCGGAGTCTGCGGTGCAGCCGAGACGTTGCTGGTCGATGCCGCGGCCGCACGCACGCACCTGGCGCCGCTGGTGCGCGACTTGCTCGATGCGGGCTGCGAAGTCCGCGGCGATGCCGCAACCTGCACCGTCGATTCGCGCGTGGTCGCCGCAACGGAGGCCGACTGGCACACCGAGTACCTCGACGCGATCATCGCCGTGAGGCTCGTGAACGGTGTGCAGGGCGCGATCGAACACATTTCTCGTTACGGTTCGGACCACACGGATTCGATCGTCACGGACGACGTCGCGACGGCCGAGACGTTCCTCGCGCGGGTCGACAGCGCGATCGTGCTGCACAACGCGTCCACGCAGTTCGCGGACGGTGGCGAGTTCGGGATGGGCGCCGAGATCGGAATTTCCACCGATCGCTTCCACGCGCGGGGTCCGGTCGGCGTCGAGCAACTGACGAGCTACAAGTACGTCGTGCGGGGCAGCGATACGTC
>CAWHCA010000026.1:0-20266 GCA_963827615.1 uncultured Gammaproteobacteria bacterium
AATTGTGGCTGGGCCTGCGGACCGCCGAGTCGAATCCTGCCGAGCGGCGAAAGCGCCAGGACGATGCACAGCACCACGAACAGGTTGCCCATGATCATGATGAAACTGTCGAAGTGCTGCAGGATCCCGCCGCGCAACCGGGCGACGGATGCATTGAATCCAACCGGGTCCAGCAGCGCCGCAATCACGGCCAGCACGATCAGCGCCACGGCCAGCGGAAAGACCGTGCGGTGTACCCTGAGGCCCAGGAACTCGAGCCCGCGACCAGGGGTGCTGTCGTGCTGTTTCACGTGCGCCGGGCGTCGGCAGTCTTGCGCGCCGTCGCCGGCACGTTCATGCGACCGACTCGCGGTCGATCTCGCACAGCAGTTCGACCACATAGGTCGCGAACGAACGCCAGACCTCGAGCCGGAACACCTGCTCCGCGGGGCGCCACAACACGATCTCGGCCTTGCCAAAAACCGTGCGCGTGCACATGCCTGCCGGAAACTCTCGCAGGTTCAGTGGCAGCGGGCACTGGGACTGCAGCAGCCATTCGGCGTGCGGCCCGTGGATACTGAACCCCACCTGGCGGTGACTGACGTCGACCAGTGAGCAGGCATGCCCCTGCAGCGCGCGCGCCAGCGCCGCCTGGATCGTGTCGACCTCGCCATCCGGCGCGAGCAGCAAGTGCTCGTCCGGCCCGAGCCACAGCGCGGCGCGGTTGCCGTCCGTGGTCGCACGACAGGCCGTTTCGGGTAACGACAGGCCGAACCCCTGCCCTGCGGCGGCGCGGGCAGCGGCCGCACCGCGCAGGATGAAACGCGTGGCAGGCGCCGGCGCTTCGAGCCAGGCGGCCGTCGGCAAATCGATCGTGCGGCGGCGCGCAGCGTCAACCATGGAGTCGCGCTCCTTCGATGTCGTAGAACACTGTCGCGGTGACCTGCACCGCAATATCACCACCGGGCATCGGCACGTAGAGGGTCTCGCCAATGCGTGCGCGACCTCCGCGCACCAATGCGAGCGCGATCGAACGTCCAAGCACGGCACTATGGTACGAGGACGTCACGTGGCCGATCATCTTCATCGGCGCGTACTGACCGGGCGTGGCAACGACCTGCGCACCTTCCTCCAGCACCACCTTGGGGTCCAGGGTCAGCAGTCCGACCAGCTGCTTACGATCGGGCGCATGCATGGTCTCGCGTGCGAGCGAACGCTTGCCGACGAAATCCGGCTTCGACTTTGCAATGGCCCAGCCGAGGCCCGCGTCAACCGGCGTCACCGTGCCGTCGGTCTCCTGGCCTACGATGATGTAGCCCTTCTCCGCTCGCAGCACGTGCATGGTTTCGGTGCCGTACGGCGTAATGCCGTGCGGCTGGCCGGCGGCATGAATCGCCTCCCACACGGCTGGCCCGTAATCGGCAGGGACGTTGACCTCGTAGCCGAGCTCACCGGTGAAGCTCATGCGAAAGAGACGCATCGGGACGCCGCAGATGCGCCCCTGCGTGACGCCAAGGTGCGGCAGTGTCGCGGCCGACAGGTCGACATCACTGACCAGTGGCGCCAGCACGTCACGCGCGCGCGGACCCTGCACGGCGATCACGGCCCACTGTTCTGTTGTCGACGTCAGCCAGCACCGCAGGTCCGGCCATTCGGTCTGCAGGTAGTCCTCCATCATGCCGAACACGCGCGCGGCGCCGCCGGTCGTGGTGGTGACGTGGAACCGCTCCTCGGCGATACGCGCAATGACACCGTCGTCGTATATGAATCCGTCGTCGCGCAGCAGGATGCCGTAGCGGGAGCGGCCGACCGCCAGCGTCGAGAACCCGTTCACGTACATGCGTGACAGGAATGTCGCGGCGTCGGGACCGACCACTTCGATCTTGCCGAGCGTCGACGCGTCAAACATGCCAACGCCCCTGCGCACCGCTTTGCACTCGCGATCGACGGCCGCGTGCATGTCTTCGCCGGGGCGCGGGAAATATCGCGCCCGCTTCCATTGACCGACATCCTCGAACACGGCGCCCTGCTGCACCGCCCAGTCGTGCGTCGGCGTCGTGCGGACTGGATCGAAGAGGTCGCCACGGTCGTAACCAGCAAAGATGCCGAATGTGACGGGCGTGTAGGGCATGCGGAAGGTCGTGAGACCCACCTTGGGGATCGTTCGGCCGAGTTCGCCCGCCACGAACGCAAGAGCGTTCATGTTGGAGGTCTTGCCCTGGTCCGTCGCCATGCCGGTGGTCGTGTAGCGCTTGATGTGCTCGACCGATTCGAACCCTTCGCGCAGGGCGAGCGCGAGATCCTTGCTGGTAACGTCGTTCTGGAAGTCGACGAACGCACGCGCTGGCGGCAGGGAGCTGGCCTGCGGCAGCACGCCCGGCAGGCCGTGCATGCTGAACTCACGCGCCTGCACGTGGTATTCCGTCGCCGCGACCGAATACCCTGCCGCCAGCGCTGACGCCGCGCCCGCGCGTGAGCCGTCATTCAGGACCTCGGCGTAGCCGTCGATCCCGCGGCAAGACCCGGCCGAGGATTCCGGCTCCGCCGAAATGGCAGGCAGGAACGCCTGGCGTGCCGGGTTGAACTCGAGCTTGCCGCGGGACTGCGAAAACAAGTGGACGCTGGGGGTGTAACCGCCCGAGACCAGCAGGGCGTCGCACTTGACACGGCGGGTGTCGCCGACGGAACCCGCCGCAACCACGCCGATCGTCGCCTCGCGCACGCCGAGCCGGCCACGCGTGCCTAATACGGTCGCACCCGTGACCACTTCGATGCCTGCCTGCCGCGCACTGTCGAGCGGCACGCCGGTCGCATCCGCTCGCACATCGACGATCAGGGCCACGCGCACGCCAGCCGCGTGCAGTTCGAGCGCTGCGGAATAGGCCGCATCACTGCCGGTGGCCAGCACGACGTTCTGCCCCACTGCCACGCCGTAGCGGTGAAGATACGCTCGAGCCGCCGAAGCGAGCATGACGCCCGGACGATCGTTGCCAGGGAACACCAGCGGACGCTCGATCGAGCCGGTGGCGAGCACGACGCGTGCCGCCCGCACCTGCCACAACCGTTCGCGCGGTCGACCGGCGGGCGGCCTGGCCAGGTGTTCTGTGATCCGTTCGTTCAACCCGATCAGGTTATGTGGGAAATACCCGAAGGCCGTCGTTCTGGTCAACAGCGTGACATTGGCGCGCGATCGCAACGTTGCGATCGCGTCGTGAAGCCAGTCCGAGGTCGTCGCGCCGTTGATCATGGCTGCCGGTTCGTCGAGCAGTGAGCCGCCGAACTCCGGTTGCTCGTCGCACAGCATCACGCGCGCACCGCTGGCGGAAGCCGCCAACGCCGCAGCGATGCCGGCGGGACCCGCACCGACGACCAGGACATCGCAGTGTGCGAAACGCTGCGAGTAACGGTCCGGGTCTGGCAACGTGGGCGACTCGCCCAGGCCCGCCGCGCGTCGGATGACAGGCTCGTACAGCTTGTGCCACGCCGCGCGGGGCCACATGAACGTCTTGTAGTAAAACGCCGACGGCAGCAACGGCGACAGCAGGTCGTTGACGGCCTGCACGTCGAAGTCGAGGCTCGGCCAGCGGTTCTGGCTCCGGGCGACGAGGCCGTCGTACAGCTCGACCTGCGTCGCGCGCAGGTTCGGGGTGTAACGCGCGTCGTCACGAATCACCGTGACCAGGGCGTTGGGTTCCTCCGATCCTGCGGCAATGACACCACGTGGACGGTGGTACTTGAACGAGCGACCGAACACCCGCACGCCGTTCGCCAGCAATGCGGATGCCAGCGTGTCGCCGGCAAAGCCGCTGTAACCCTTGCCATCGAACGTGAATTGGACCGCGCGCGACCGATCGACGCGACCCGCAGGCTGAATGCGACGCCCGCTCACGGCTTCGGCACTGCCGGGATCTCGGGCATCGGTTCACCGGCGCGGTAGGTCGCCAGGAAATGGTCGGTGGTCGTGTCGCGCAGCGCATTGAAGAAGCGCGCGCAACCGCGGACATGGCGCCAGCGTTCCGCGTGGATACCCCGGGTGTTGTTACGCAGGTACAGGAACGTCGTCCACTGGTCCGGCGTCGTGGCCGACGGGTCGGCAGGACGAGCGACGTGCGCCTGCCCGGCGTACGCAAACTCGAGTTCGGGGCGCAGGCCGCAATACGGACAGTGGATCAGCAGCATGGCGGGCTCAGTGCGCGACGGCCGCCGCGGCCGCCTCGTCGATCAGGTGGCCGTCGCGGAAGCGCTCGATCGTGAACGGAGCGTTGATTGGGTGCGGCTCGTCCCTGGCCATCGTCCACGCGAGCAGGTGACCGGCACCCGGTGTGGCCTTGAAGCCGCCGGTACCCCAGCCGCAGTTCACGTACAGGCCGGCAACCTGCGTCCGGGCAATGATCGGCGAACGGTCCGGTGTCACGTCGACGATGCCGCCCCAGTTGCGCAGCATGCGCATGCGACGAAAAGCCGGGAACAATTCGCAGACTGCAGACAGGGTGTGAGAATTTACGTGCAGCGCACCACGCTGCGTGTAACTCGTGTAGGCATCGGTACCGGCGCCAATCACCAGTTCGCCCTTGTCGGACTGGCTGATGTATGCATGGATCGAGCCCGACATCACCACGCACGGCACGACGGGTTTGACGGGTTCGGAGACCAGCGCCTGCAGCGGGAAGCTCTCGAGCGGCAGTCGCACGCCGGCAAGACCCAGCACGACGCTGGTGTTGCCGGCGGCCGAAACGCCGACCCGACGGCAACGGATCAAGCCGCGCGAAGTCTGCACTGCCGCCATTGCGCCGGAGGCGTCCCGCACCAGGCCCGTGACCTCGCAATTCTCGATGATGTCGACGCCGAGCGCATCGGCAGCGCGCGCGTAGCCCCAGGCCACGGCATCGTGCCGGGCGGTGCCGCCGCGACGCTGCAGCGCGGCGCCCAGGACGGGGTAGCGGATGTTGCGCTCGATATTGAGAGGCGGACAGTAGGCCTTGGCTTCCTCCGGCGACAGCCACTCGTTGTCGACGCCATTGCCGCGGTTCGCGTGAATGTGACGCTTGGCTACCTGCACGTCGTGCACGGTGTGCGCCAGCATCATCACTCCTCGCGGCGAGAACATGACGTTGTAGTTCAGGACCTGCGAGAGGTCCTCCCACAATTTGAGCGCGTGGTCGTACAGCGCCGCACTTTCGTCGAACAGGTAGTTCGAACGGATGATGGTCGTGTTGCGACCCGTGTTGCCGCCGCCGATCCAGCTTTTCTCGAGCACGGCCGTGCGGGTGATGCCGTGCTCCGCGGCAAGGTAATACGCCGCGGCCAGTCCATGCCCCCCGCCACCGATGATGACGGCGTCGTATTCCGGTTGCGGCGCGGCACGGCGCCACTGCGGCGTCCAGCCCTGCTGGCCGCCGAACGCTTCCTTGAGCAGAGTCCAGCCGGAGAACTTCCGCATCAGGCCCTCAGGTCAAGGTTCTGCGGATCGTAAGGTGAATCGACCAGCACGTTCGCGCGCTTGCGCTCGCCGAGTACTTCAACGCTGAGTTCGGTGCCGACGGCGGCAAACTCCGGTTTCACGTAACCGATCGCGAGGCTCTTGCGCAGGCAGTGCCCGTAATAACCCGAGGTGGCGCGGCCCACGAGCCTGCCATCGGGCGCGAAGATCGGTTCGTTGCCGAGCGGATCGGCATCCGTGACCCCGTGCACTTCGAGCGTGACGAAGCTGAGCGGCACGCCCTTCTGCTGCTGCTGCGCGAGTGCCTCGCGGCCGGTGAAGGACCCCTTGTCCATGCGCACGAAGCGCGCGAGACCACCCTCGAGCGGAGTGTTGTCGCGCGTCAGATCGCTGCCCCACATGCGGTATGACTTCTCCATGCGCAGCGACTCCATCGCGCGCATCCCCGCCATGCCGATGCCGTGTTCGGCGCCCGCTGCGAAGATTGCGTCGAACAGGCCGTGCGCGTACTCGATCGGGAAATGCAGCTCCCAGCCCAGCGCGCCGACAAAGTTCACGCGCAGTGCATAGACGTCGGTCGCGAGTCCAGCTTCGATTACCTGCCCGGTCAGCCACGGGAACGACGCATTGTCGAGCGGCACGTCGGTGAGCTTGGCCAGCACGTCGCGCGCACGCGGGCCGGCGAGCACAAAGACACCGCGCGATCCGGTGATGTTACGAAGCGCGACCGAGCCGTCGGTCGGCAGGCGCTTCTGCAGAAAGTCCGAGTCGTAACGTTCAGCCGCGCCAGCGCTCACCACGTAGTAGTGATGGTCGGCAAGCTTGGTGATCGTGAACTCCGAACGGATGCCACCGCGCTGCGTGAGCGCGTGACACAGCGCAATGCGGCCGACCTTCGTCGGCACCTTGTTCGCCACCAGGCTGTCGAGCCAGCCTTCCGCGCCCGGGCCCGTCACTTCGAACTTGGTGAATGGCGTGAGGTCGATCACGCCCACCTTCTCGCGCAGCCGCCGGCATTCGTTGCCGACGTGCTGGAAATAGTTGCTGCGGCGGAAGCTCCATTCGTCCTTCGGCTCGACGCCTTCCGGCGCGAACCAGTTGGCGCGTTCCCAGCCGTAGCGCTGCCCGAAGACGGCACCCATGCGCTTCAGCTTGTCGTACACCGGGCTGGTCTTCGCCGGACGGGCGTCAGGGCGCTCTTCATCCGGGTAATGGATCGTGAAAACGTCGCGATACGCTTCTTCATTCTTGGCCACGAGGTAACGCTTGCTCGTGTAACCACCGAAGCGACGCGGATCCACCGCCAGCATGTCGATGCCGGGCTCGCCTTCGACGATCCATTCGGCCAGTTGCCAGCCTGCGCCGCCCGCCGCGGTGATGCCGAAGCTGTGGCCTTCGTTGATCCAGACATTCCTGACGCCCCACGCGGGCCCAACCAGCGGGCTGCCGTCGGGCGTGTACGCGATCGGGCCGTTGACGATGTCCTTGATGCCACAACGCTCGAGGCCTGGCACGCGTCGCTGCGCCGCTTCGACGTGGGGCAGCAGACGTTCGAGTTCGCCGGGAAACAGGTCTTTGCCGAACCAGCTCGGCACGCCATCGGCGAAGCGCGCAGGTGCGCCGGCTTCATAGGGGCCGAGGATCCAGCCGAGGCGTTCTTCGCGGAAATAATACGACTGGTCGGGCTCGCGCAGCACGGCGAGCTCGCGACCGCCGGCTGCACGGTAGGCCTTCAGCTCGGGTGATTCGTCGTAAACGATGTACTGGTGCTCGACCGGAATGGCCGGCACCTTGAGGCCGAACATCCGACCCGTCTGGCGTGCATAGTTGCCGGTGCAGAGCACGACATGCTCGGCCGTGATTTCGCCGCGGTTGGTCGTGAGCTTCCATTCGCCGCTCGGCAGCTGCACCGCGCCGGTGACTTCGGTCTGCTCGTTGATCTCGGCACCCGCCGAGCGCGCGGCCTTGCGCAGCGCTGCAGTCAGATCGGCCGGCGCGATGTGGCCGTCGTCGGGGTGATACAACGCGCCGATGACCGCCGGCGTATCGGCGTCGCCACCCAGGTTGACCAGCGGCCACAATTCCTTGACCTCGGCCGGTGAAATCAGCTGGAACGGTACGCCGATGGTGTTGGCCGTACCGGTGTACTTCCTGTATTCGTCCATGCGATCGCGGCAGGTGGCGAGGCGCAGGTTGCCGGTGACGTGGAAGCTGACGTCCTGGCCGGTCTCGGCCGGCAGGCGCTTGTAGAGGTCCACCGAGTACTTGTGCAGCTGGCCGACGGTGTAGCTCATGTTGAAGAGCGGCAGCAGGCCCGCGGCGTGCCACGTCGAGCCGGCAGTCAGTTCGGTGCGTTCGAGCAGGACGACGTCCGACCAGCCCTTCCTGGTGAGGTGATAAAGCGTGCTCACGCCCACCACGCCGCCGCCGATGACCACCACGCGCGCATGCGATTTCATCCGGGTACCCCTTCCGCGACGGCGCGCGTCCGTGCGGGCCAGTTCCCCCACGGTTGCACGAGCTTTCGCCGCAGTTTAGCAACGGTGCCGATGCTGAGTACTCCGTTTGCGACAGAGGCTTATTTAAATGCGTCAGCCCGCCGTATACTAGCTCTGACCGGACCAGTCCGGCCCCGGGGGACGTTCCTGTGAGATTGTCCGCGACCGACGCGAACCGACACGCCGCCACTCCCAGGACACGCTATGCGTTCCTGACGCTGCCGGACTATTCCATGATCGCGCTGGCCAACGCGATCGAGCCGCTGCGCATGGCCAATCGCGTGTCGGGCCAGAGCGCCTACGAGTGGCTCGTCGTCTCGACGGACGGCGAACCCGTGACCGCCAGCAATGGCCTGATGATGACACCGACGACGCGCCTGGCCGATGCGCCCGACGTCGACATGGTGTTCGTCTGCGGCGGCGTCAACGTACGCGAGGCCGTCTCCCCTGCCCTCGTCACCGTGCTGCGCAGGCTGGCCGCGCGGCGCATGCCGTTAGGCGCGCTCTGCACGGGCGGGTACGCGCTTGCACAGGCCGGATTACTGGATGGCTATCACGCGACGATCCACTGGGAGAACCTGTCGGCACTGCGCGAGCAGTTTCCACGCGTGCTGCTGTCGGATCACCTGTTCACGATCGACCGCAATCGCTACACGTGTTCAGGTGGCGTCGCGCCGCTGGAATTGATGCTGAAGCTGATCGACGACAAGCTCGGTCCGCAGGTGTCGCAGCGTGTCTCCGAGCAGTTCATCGTCGAACGGATTCGTGATGCCGACGACCGGCAGTACGTGCCTTTGCGCGCGCAGGTTGGCAACGTGCATCGCAGCGTGATTGCGGTCGCGTCGATGATGGAAGCCAACATCGAGAATCCGCTGCCGCTCGAGCAGATCGCGCAGCAATCCGGGCTGTCGCGGCGGCAGATCGAGCGCCTGTTCCAGCGGCACGTGAACTGTGTGCCGAAGCGGTACTACCTCGAGCTGCGCCTGAAGCGGGCCCGGGAACTGCTGGTGCAGACGTCGATGCCCATCATGGCCATCAGCACGGCGTGCGGGTTCAAGTCGCCGCCGCACTTTTCGAAATGCTATCGGGGCCACTTCGGGCGGCCTCCGACCGCCGAGCGTCAGCCTCGACGTGGCGCAGGGCCACCCGAGGCCCCGCGGCCGCGGTAGAGACACCAGGCAGTCCGCGAGTCACTTCACCGCGAGAAATGCATTGATCGCGGACGCGACGGCCCGAGGATCCTCCCAGTAGGCGTTGTGGCCGAGCTTCTCGAACAGTCGGACCTCGGCCTGGGGCAAGGCCTTCCGCAACGAGCAGCGGTCCCGCGCGCCGAACAGATTGTCGAGGCCACCCCAGATCAGCAGCGTCGGCGCGCGAATCCGTTGCAGGTCCGTCTGCAGGTCGCGCAGGTTCAGGCCCTGGTCCAGGATCGCGAGCCAGACGCGGACCGGGATTGCGGCCGCGTCACGTCGCTGCCGACGCAGGAACTCGGCGTCCACCGGAACCGTCGACGCGTACCACGCAATCATGAACTGCGATTCCGGGTCGATCGGATCCTGCAGCGACAGGATCGTGCTGCGGAAATCGAAGACGGCCGCGCCGGCGGGTTCGGACTCGCACGCAGCCAGCGGCCCGCCACTGGAGGACTGCAGCACGAGTCGACGAGTTCGCTCAGGCCAGTTCTCGGCGAAAGCCTGCGCGATGAGGCTGCCGAGCGAAGTGCCGACCACGTCGACGCGCTCGATGTGCAGGTTGTCGAGCAGCAGCCGGAGATCGTAGGCGAACGTGGTGCGGTCATAGCAGCAATCCGGCTTGCTCGACTGACCGTGACCGCGCAGGTCCGGTATCAAGTACCGGCGCGACTGATCAAGGTATGGCAGCAGCGGCACCCAACCGCGGGCATTGCTGGTGTAGCCGTGGATCAGCAGGACGACGGGCGCGTCGCGCGGCCCGACGTCGACATAGGCGAGCGAGATGCCGCTCGACAACGCGACTTGCTTGCGGGATGCATCGAACGCGTCGAGATCGATCTGCAGCGGCGGCGCGGCCACGACGGGGAACGCCCAGGCGCTGAACACGGCGGCCATGAAGAACGGGGCCAAGGCGAGGAGTCGCTGCGCGCCGCTGGTCATTGCAGGTCGGTCCGGTAGTCTACGGCCCGGATAACGCGCACCTCAGGTACGCATCCGCAGACCTTGCGGATCGACGAGTGCGCCTGCACTGCGCACGGCCGTTCGCCGCTCACCCATCAATTCGACGGCGAAACCATGCGTCTCCCCCGCCACCGCGTTGTCGACGTAGCCGAGCGCAATCGACTTGCCCACGGTGTGGCCAAAGCCACCCGAGGTGACCCAGCCGACGACTCTGTCGCCGTGCCAGATCGGCTCGTCGCCGATCGCATCGGCGTCCTTCGCGTCGACCGCCAGCGTAATGAGCTTGCGCACGCCGCCGCTCGCCTTCTCGGCAGCCGCCGCGGCTTTGCCGATGAAGTCCGGCTTGTCGAGATGCACGAAACGGCCCAGGCCCGCCTCGTACGGCCCGTAGATGGGCCGGAATTCGCGCGCCCAGTTGCCGAAGCTCTTTTCCAGGCGCAGAGAGTTCAACGCCCGACCGCCGAAATTGCGCAGGCCATGGGCCCTGCCTGTTTCGTGCAGCAGGTCGTACAGCGTGCGCAGGTATTCCGACGTCACCCACATCTCGTAGCCCATCTCGCCCGTGAACGAGACGCGACCGACGAGTGCCGGAACCATGCCGACGTCCATGGCCGCGAACGACATGAACGGGAACGACGTCGTCGACAGGTCGTCGTCGACCAGCTTCTGCAGCAGCGCGCGCGACTGGGGACCCGCGACGGAGAGACCCAGGTACTCCATGGCGCACGGACGTACCGTCACGCCGGTCGGCGGCAGGTGCTGCTCGAACCAGCGCATGTAGAACACTTCGGCGGCATACGTGCCCACAACGAAGAAACGGTCGGCCGAAACGCGGCACAGCGTAAAGTCGCCGATCAGTCGCCCGGCGTCATTGAGCATGGGCGAAAGCGCGATACGACCCACGGCGGGCACCTTGCAAGCCATGATCTTCGACAGCCATTCTGCTGCGCCCGGGCCGGTGATCTCGAACTTGCCGTAGTTTGAGATCTCGATGAGGCCGCATGACTCACGCACGGCCCGACATTCCTCAGCAACGTGCGGATGCGCATTCGACCGGCGGAACGTCGCGTCCTCCCTCGCCGGCGTGCCCTTCGGCGCAAACCATAACGGATGCTCGAGCGTGCAGTAGTCGCCGAACACGGCATTTTCGGCCTGCAGCTTTTCGTAGATCGGCGTGGTGCGCAGCGGGCGGGCGGCCTCGAGCTCTTCGTTGGGGAAGCGGATGCGGAAGCGCCGCGAGTAGTTCTCGCGCACCTTTGCGTTCGTGTAGGGCCGGTTGGCCCAGTCGCCGTAGCGGGCGACGTCCATCGCCCAGATGTCGGCGCCCGGATCGCCGTTGACCATCCAGTTTGCGAGCGACAGGCCCACGCCGCCGCCCTGGCTGAACCCGGCCATGACGCCGCAGGCCACCCAGTAATTCTTCAGTCCCTTGATCGGGCCGACGAGCGGGTTGCCGTCCGGCGCGAAAGTGAACGGTCCGTTGACGACCTTCTTGATGCCGGCGCTTTCAAGTCGCGGGAAATGTTCGAACGCCACCGTGACGCTCGGCGCGATGCGCTCGAGGTCGTTTGGCAGCAGGTCCTGGCCGAAATCCCACGGCGTCGTCTTCGGCGACCACGGCACGCCCGCGCGCTCGTAGGTGCCGAGCAGCATGCCCTGCCGCTCCTGGCGCATGTAGATCTCGGCTTCGAAGTCGATGACGTGCAGCAGTTCCTGCTGGCCCTGCAGCTCGGGCAGGTCTTCCGTGATGAAATACTGGTGCTCCATCGCGAGGATCGGCAGTTCGAGCCCGACGAAGCGACCGACTTCACGCGCCCAGAGGCCACCCGCGTTGACGACGTGCTCGGCGTGGACCGTGCCCTTCTCGGTGATCACGTCCCAGGTGCCGTCAGCACGAGGCCTGGTGTCGATGACGCGGTTCTGGCGCACGATCTCCGCGCCCGCAAGCTGCGCGGATTTCGCGTACGCGTGCGTGACGCCGTACGGATCGACGTGGCCTTCGATCGGGTCGTAGATCGCGCCGAGGAAGTGCTTCTCCTCCAGCAGCGGATACAGCTTCTTCGCCTCGGCCGCCGAGATCAGCTGCAGGTCCATGCCGAGGTAACGGCCGCGCGCCACGGCCATGCGCAGCCAGTCGACGCGCTCGGGCGTTCCGGCCAGCATCAGGCCACCCGTGATGTGTACCCCGCACGACACGCCTGAGATCGCTTCGATCTCCTTGTACAGCTCGATCGTGTACTGCTGCAGCTTGGCGACGTTCGGGTCGCCGTTGACCGTGTGCATGCCGCCTGCGGCGTGCCAGGTCGACCCGGACGTGAGCTCCGCCCGCTCGATCAGCAGGACATCCTTCCAGCCCGCCTTCGTGAGGTGATACAGAACGCTTGCGCCCACGACGCCGCCACCGATCACCGCCACCTGCACATGGTTCCGCATACCGCTCCGCTCCCGCTGAATGTCTGGGCCGGCGAGATCCCGGCCGTGTGAATGCTATGCCGCGCGTGCTGCCGCTCAAGTGATCGGCGGCGCACCGCCTTCGGCCCTGCGTCGGTCGACGAACGCGTTCAGTTCCTCGACGAGCGCCGGGTCGCGCTCGGGCGCCACGAAGCGCGCCAGCGTTTCCAGGTACACCGCATTGGCACGTTCGGTCGCCGTCTTCGCGCCGTCGTTCGACCATGCGCCGTAGTTGCGCCAGTCCGAGATCAGCGGGGTGTAGAACGCCGTCCGGTAGCGCTCCATGGTGTGGCCGCACGCGAAGAAGTGCCCGCCGTAGCCGACTTCCGCGATGGCCTCGAGCGCCATGTCCGACGCCTCGGCGCCGACCGGCTGGAACAGCTCGGCGAACATCTGCAGCATCTCGATGTCCATGATGAATTTCTCATAGGACGTCGAGAGTCCGCCCTCGACCCAGCCGGCCGCGTGCAGCATGAAGTTGGCGCCGCCCATGAGCGCGCCCCACAGGCTCATCTGGGCCTCGTAGGCAGCCTGCGCGTCGGGGGTGTTCGAGGCCGTTGCGTTCGACGAGCGCCACGGCACCTTGATGTAGCGCGCCAGCTGACCCGCGCCAAACGCGGCCTTGGCATACTCGGGCGTGCCGAAGGCCGGCGAACCCGACTTCATGTCGACGTTGGACGTGAAGCTGCCGTACAGGATCGGCGTGCCCGGCCGCACGCTCTGCGCGAGCGTGATGCCGGCGAGTGCCTCGGCATGCGCCAGCGTCAAGCGCGCCGGTGATCGTCACCGGCGCCATCGCGCCCGCCAGCGTGAATGGCGTGATGATCAGCACCTGCCCCGCCTCGGCCATATCGATGATGCCTTCGGCCATCGGGATGTCGAGCTGCAGCGGTGAGTTGGTGTTGATCACGGTCCACGTGTACGGCCGCTCCTTGAACTCCTCCGGGCTGACGCGATGTGCGATGCGGATCATCTCGAGGCAGTCGGCGATCTGGCGCGAGCCGCGCGCATAGAGGAACGGCACCTTGTCCGACAGCAGCAGCTGCGACGCGCGTGGTTTCGTAGTGCCGGTCCTGCACCGGGCTGTCCTGCGGTTCGACCGCGCCACCCAGCGAGTGAATGACGTCGAAGCTCTGGCAGAGCTTGATCAGGTTGCAGTAGTCCTCGAGCGTGCCGGCGCGGCGACCATTGCGAATGTCCATGATGTTGGGCGGACCCGACGTCGGCGCGAAGCACACGTGCCGCCCGCCGACGGGCACGTTGAACTCCGGATTCAGTGTGTGGAACGTGAACTCGCTCGGCGTCGTAGCCAGCGCCTTGGCGACCAGGCCCGCGATCGAGGCGCACGACCTGCGTCGCCTCGTCGACTGACGCGCCCGCCTGCGCATAGCGCTTGCCGCCCGATCGGCCGACAGCACCTTCATGCCCTGGTTTTCCAGCAGCGTGAGTGCCGCGACGTGGATCGCCTCGACCTGGTCGTCCGAGTAGATGCGCGGATGGTCGAACGGATTCACCAGCGTGCGGTAGGCGCGTGACCGCGCGGGCACCGGAGCAGCCGACGGCAGCGGCCGCAGGGACGACGCCGGCCCGCGTCGCGGCGCGGGCTGCTCGATTCGATTTCACTCATGCGCGCTGGACTCCCGGGTGGGCCGTGGCCGCGGGGTCCGCCGCGATCAGCGGAGGCTTGGTGTCCGGACCGAACTGCTCGATGAGCCACGAACGGAACAGCGCCGTGGCGGTGTCGCTCAACGCTTCCGGATCCGTGACCAGGTAGTAGCCGAAGCCATCGCTGAGCGTCGTGTCGAAGGGTTGCACCAGCCGACCCGCAACCAGGTGGTCGCGGAAGAGGTCGAGGTCGACCAGCGCAATTCCAGAACCGCTCAGCACGTACTGCACCGTCAGGATCTCGGTGTCGAACACGAGCCCCCGCTCGACGTCGAGGCCGTGCAGGCCTGCGTGCCGCGCGTACTGCGACCAGAAATGCCGGCGCGGCAGTCCCTCGACACGCATGTGCACGAGCTCGTTGTCGCGCACGAACGATTCGAGGTCCTTCTCGGCGTGCCGCGCGGCCACGTCCGGGTGGCAGACCACGCCGAGGCACACCGGCCAGAGCAGGTCGCTCACACGCTCCGTGACCGTGGGTCGCGTGTACAGCACTGCGATGTCGACATCAGCGGCCGGCGGGCCGATCCCGTAAGGACTGACCAGGTCGATCTCGACCTCCGGGTGATCCGTGCGGAAGTCCTGCAGCAGCGGCACCATCATGTGCGCGGCGAAGCTCGGCGGCATCTGCACACGCAGGGTACGCAGCCTGGGCGTGCGCGCGTCGCGGATCTCGTCGATGGCGTGTTCGAGCCGATCGAACGCGCGCGAAACGACCGGCAGCAAGTGCTCGCCGGCAGCAGTCAGCATCAGTGAATGGGGCCGACGCTCGAACAGCTTCACGCCGATGAGGTTCTCAAGCGAGATGACGTGCCGGGAGAGCGCGCTCTGCGCAATGTTCAGTGCGCTCGCAGCCCCGGTGAAACTGCCGTAGCGCGCGACGCCCTCGAACGCCCTCAGGGCATTGAGGGGAAGCCAGCGGCGGTCGATGCGGACTCTTTCGATCATGATGGCCTCCCCCCGGAACGGCCCCGCCGGCCCGGATCCGGGCTGGGCGACGGCCAGCGCGCGCACTGCTCACTGGCCGGCAAGCGTGGCGCATTCGCGACAGATCCGGCAATGCTTTTTTTGCTGACTGGTTAATGCCTTTTTCAGATGATCATTTTGTGGACGCAGGCGCATTTCTCTTGATATGGTCGGGCGTACCTCGCGTTTTCCCTGACGGGGTTACGTGGGTTCCACAAAGGGTAGCGAGCCCCCGCCAACGGGGCCGTTGCGTAGACAACACGAAGCCTTGGGGGTCCGAAAGCGCATGAATTACAGACTCGCATCCGCGGTAGCCGCTGTGCTCGCCGCCAGCCCGACTCAAGCTGTCTGGGCGCAGGCAGCGTCCGGTGGCGGACTCGAGGAAGTGGTCGTCACTGCGCAGCGTCGCGCGGAAAGCCTGCAGGACGTCCCGTTGGCGATCCAGGCCCTCACCGGCGAGACGCTCTCGCAGTTGAACATCTCGACGGTCGAGGAGTTCGTCAAGTTCCTGCCCAGTGTCACGACCGCCACCCTCGGACCGGGCCAGAGCAACATCTACATACGCGGCCTCAGCATTGGATCGCTCGGCACCCAGGGATCGGGCACCAACGGCCCCTGGCCGAACGTCGCGGTGTACCTCGACGAGCAATCCACGCAGGTCCCGGGTCGCAACCTCGACGTCTACGCAGCCGACTTCGAGCGCATCGAAGTGCTGACCGGGCCGCAAGGCACGTTGTTCGGCGCCGGCGCCCAGGCGGGCGTGCTGCGTTACATCACCAACAAGCCGAGACTCAATGAGCTGTCCGGCAACGTCAAGGTCGGTTACGCGAATACCGCGGACGGCGACGACAGCTACAACTTCGAGGGGGTGGTCAACATCCCGCTCATCGACGACAAGCTGGCCATGCGTCTCGTGGGTTACATGGACCACCGTGGCGGTTACATCGACAACGTCTACAGCACCTTCACGCGGCAAGGCACCGACCTGGGCTTTGCGCGTCGCACGGGCGGTGTCGTTCCGACCGACTCCCTCGTGATCGACAATGCCGACATTGCCGGCGACAACATCAACGAAGCCGAATACAGCGGCGTCCGCGGCAGCCTCAAGTGGCAGGTCAACGATGACTGGGATGCCCTGCTGGCCGTCGCCTACCAGAAAATCGAAGGCGAGGGTGTGTTCTACCAGCATCCAAACGGTTCGGAGTCCGGTTGCGGAACGAACCCCAACTGCACCAACTCGACTCAGCGGCTGAAGCCGCTGCAGGTGACGGTCTTCACCCCGGGCTCCACCGACGATGAGTTCGTCAATACCGCGCTGACGGTCACCGGCAAGGTCGGCACGCTCGACCTCGTCTACGCCGGCGCGTACCTGACGCGCGAAGCGCAGTCGCTCTCGGACTACACGAACTATGCGCGCGGCGTCTGGGGCACGTACTACCAGTGCACCGGCTTCTCGGGCGCCAGCGTGGACAAGTGCTACTCGCCCGCGAGCTTCTGGGACGACAAGAACGACAGCACCAACATGAGCCACGAGATCCGCCTGAGCAGTCCGACCGACTGGCGCATGCGGTTCGTCGGCGGCTTGTTCTATGAAGATCGCACGGTCGAGGCCCAGACGGACTGGCACTACAAGTCGGTGCCGGAGTGCCCGGACAGCGGCGTCTCCACGGGCAGCTGCTTCCTGTACCTCGATCCGCGTGCCGCGCCGAAGTTCCAGTCGGCGGCAGGAGACATGAACAATCCGAATCGCCGCGCTTCGGACATCGGCTTCTTCAACGATTTCACGCGTGATTACTCGCAGTTCGCGGCGTTCGCGTCGGTCGACTTCGACATCCTCGAGAACCTGACCCTGACCCTCGGCACGCGCTATTACGACATCGAGAATTCGATGGTGGGCGCCAACATGGGGAGCTTCTACTGCAAGGTCTACGGCTCGGGCGAATCCGGCCCCTGCACCGGCGCCCTGTATGGCTATGGCGACGAACTTGGCGCCGTACGGCACCAACGTCAGCGAACAGGACGACAACGACAACCAGGCCGACGGTTTCAAGAGCCGCGCCAACCTGACCTGGCGCATCAACCCGGACGTGCTGGTGTACGCCACCTGGTCCGAGGGGTACCGGCCTGGCGGCTTCAACCGCGGCTCGGCTTGCGGCGCCAGGGACCCGGTCAGCCTGGAAAACCAGTGGTGCTTCCCGACGTCCTACGAATCGGACGACCTGACCAACATCGAGGCTGGCTGGAAGACGCAGTTCTGGGGCGGGCGGGCGCAGTTCAACGGCTCGATCTACCAGGTGAAGTGGGAGGACGCGCAGACCGGCTTGTTCGCGCCGGAACTCGGCTTTCCGAACCTGCAGTCCTTCCTGAACGGCCCGGAGTACGAAGTCAACGGCGTCGAGTTCAATTTCGTCGTCGCGCCGATGGATGGCCTGACGATCTCGGGGGCCGGCTCGTACAACAAGGGCGAACTCAAGAACTCGCCGCAGGTGATCAGCAACAACCCGGACAGCCCGACCTTCGGCCAGCCGGTGACAGAGTCGTGCGTCGCAGTCACTGCCGGCGTCTGCTCGGACGTGCGCAGCGTGCAGAACCTTTTCGGCACGCCCGGCACGGAGATGGCCAACTCGCCTGAGTTGCAGTTCAACATCCGTGCGCGGTACGAGTGGGCCTGGGGCGAGTACAACCCGTACGTTGGCGGCGCGGTGCTGTACCAGGACGAGTCGTTCTCGTCGGCGACCGTGAACAATCGTTTCGTGCAGCCTTCGTTTACCACGATGGACGCGTCGTTCGGCGTGGCCAAGGATGCCTGGAGCGCCGAGTTCTACGTCGTCAACCTGACGGATGAGAACGAGAGCATGTACACGACGGCCTCGCAGTTCATCCTGGTCGAAGTACCGATGCGGCCGCGGACCATGGGCCTGCGCTTCGGTTACAGCTTCGGCGGCAACTGATCAGCCTTGGCCTCGACGCGGGCCGGTGGGGCAACCCACCGGCCCGTTTTCTTATTGGGGCATATTCCTCCATCATTGCCCGATGTCTTCCGTCTCCCCACCCCCCAGTCTCGATGCGGACCTGCGCCAGCTGCAGCAGCTGATCGAGCAGCGTCAATTCGACGACGCCCTGGCCTCCTCCGATCGCCTGCTCGAACGGTTTCCAGGGCACCGCGACCTGCTTTACATGCGCGCCGTGGCGCTGCGCCACCTGCAGCGCGTCCCGGACGCGCTGGCGACGCTGGAAACACTCGAGGACACGCACCCCGCCTACCCACGACTGTTCCAGGAGCGCGGGCACTGCCACGTATTTTTGAAGCAGGCGCCGGAAGCGATCCGGGCTTTTTCACGCGCCGTCGAGTTGAACCCTGCGTTGCCGGCGAGCTGGCGCCTGCTGGCATCGCTCTACCAGATGGTCGGGCGCACGCAGGAATCCGCCAATGCGACGCAGCACGTCGCCAAGCTTGCCACGCTGGCAACCGAGGTGGTGACGGCTCGCAGCATGCTCGCAGACGGCAACCTGCGCGAGGCCGAGGACCTCATCCGGACGTACCTGCGGCGCAAGCCGGACGACATCGAGGCGTTGCGGGTGCTGGCGCTGGTCGCGCACCAGAACGAGTTCTCGAAGGATGCGGCCACGCTGCTCGAGGCCGTGCTCGAGGCCTCGCCGGGCTATCGCGCGGCCCGGCACGACTATGTGCTCGCCCTGATCGCCCTGCACCGCCACAAGCAGGCCCGCGAGCAGATCGAGATCCTGATCGCCGCGGAACCTGACAACCCGACCCATCGGATGACCCTGGCGAGCATCCTCGTGGGTGAAGGTTCGACGGAGGCCGCCATAGCACTGTACGGCGAACTGGCGCGGCAGCAACCTGGCAACCCGGAGCTGCACTTGTCGCTCGGCCATGCGCTGAAGACACAGGGCCGCCGCGAGGATGCGGAACGCGCCTACCGCGAAGCGGCCCGGCAGCGCGTGAATTTTGGCGACGCGTACTGGAGCCTCGCCAACCTGAAGACCTATCGTTTCGCCGACGAACAACTCGCCACGATGCGCGAACAGGTCGACGCCCGGCGTACCCCGTTCGTCGACCGCTACCACCTCTGTTTCGCGCTCGGCAAGGCGCTCGAAGATCGTGGCGAGTACGCCGAGTCGTTCCGGTTCTACGCCATGGGCAATGCGCTCAAAAAGGAAGAGTGCAGGTACCAGCCGGAGGTTCTCGAGCGCACTATTGAAAAGCAGATTGAACTCTGCACGCCGGAATTCTTCGAGCAACGGCGAGGCTACGGCTGCGACGACCCGTCACCCATCTTCATTGTCGGCCTGCCCCGGGCCGGCTCGACACTGCTGGAGCAGATTCTCGCCTCGCACTCGCAGATCGAAGGCACCATGGAACTGGCCGACATTCCGCGGCTGGTCAGCGCGCTCGACCTGCATGCGGGCGGTGCACGCTACCCGGGTGTCCTGGCCCTGCCCTCGGCGGACGATTACCGTGGCTTCGGCGAGGCCTACATCCGGGACACGCGACACTACCGGGTTGGCAACCGGCCATTTTTCATCGACAAGATGCCGAACAACTTCCGCCACGTCAGCCTGATCCACCTGATGCTGCCGAACGCGAAGATCATCGATGCGCGGCGGGAGCCCATGGCGTGCTGCTTCAGCAACTTCAAGCAGCTGTTCGCCAGCGGCCAGCCGTTCACCTACAGCCTGGACGACATCGCGCGCTACTACCGTACGTACGTCCGGATCATGGCTCACTGGGACCGGGTCCTGCCGGGTCGCGTGCTGCGCGTGCAGCACGAAGACGTCATCGCGGACCTGGAAGGCAGCGTCCGGCGCATCCTGGATTTCTGCGGCCTGCAGTTCGAACCCGGGTGTGTCGAGTTCCACAAGAACGAGCGGCGAGTGCACACCGCAAGCTCCGAACAGGTACGCCGTCCGATCAATCGCGAAGGCGTTGACCAGTGGAAGAACTTCGAGCCGTGGCTCGGCGAACTGCGTGCCGCTCTCGGGAAATAGGGGACGCTCACCTATTTCCACCGGAATCAGGAAATAGGTGAGCGTCCCCTATTTCCCCGCTACGCCGGTCGAATGCCCGTCGCGTGCTCCTCGTCCTGGATGATGCG
>CAWHCA010000027.1:0-53826 GCA_963827615.1 uncultured Gammaproteobacteria bacterium
GGGCCCGAGAATCCGCACGGCGCATGCATCCTGCCAGGGGCAGCCGCTATCACCGATGGCGACACGCCGGTGCGGCGGAACGGCGGGCTCGACTCATGCCGCACTCGACGCTGGATCCGGCGGGCGCTGCGTGCACCGTGCAAGTTTTCCGGCTCGGCGGAAAACTTGCTCAGGTGCCGCCTACTGGCAGCGACAGATCCGGGGCCTTCCCCCGAGCGCGTGTCTGCCTTTCCAAGCTCGGGGGAAGGCCCCGGATCTGTCGCTTGCCTGCGAGCGCGTGTCTGCCGTTCCAAGCTCGGGGACAGGCATTGGACCGGCCGCCTGCAACCAGCGCGTGTCTGACTCTCCACGCTCAAGGAAAGGTGCCGGATCGCCCGCCATCCCCAGTCAACCGCTATCGCCGGTGACTGAGCCAACAAAAAAGGCGCCGATGGCGCCTTTGATCGTTGCAGGTCAGTAACCTGGCCGAGTAGCAAGCCGGTCTTCCTACTGGCCCCTTCCTCCCCTTCCTGCCCTTCCCGTCCTTCCTCAAGTAAATAACTTGCCGAGATGACCTGGGGGAGCAGGGGGAGTGCGTCCCAGGCCACCCGGCAAGTTCCGACGGCTTCATGTGGCGGGGGTCGCAGGGGGAGTGCACCCCAAGGCCACATCAGCGAAACCGTTGGACGGTTTGAGACTACGTCTGATGCTGCAGTGCGACAAACGACGTTTCATCAAGCGATGAATGACTGTTCGTCACCTTCCGCGGTCCGCACGTCACGCCGGAACCTGGAACTGTTCGATCGACCACGCGACCAGCGCGCGGACTTCCGAGCGCTCGAAATCACCGCGCCGGGCCACCAGGTAATACGCCTCGTCGCCATCCAGGTCGAACCCCTCGATGTGCACCAGCGCCCCGCGTTCGAACAAGGGCTGGCAGACGATCGCGGGCACCAGTGCGATCCCGCCATCGCGCTCCGCAGCGCGGGTGACGGCGACCATGTTGTCGAATTCGACTACGTTGCTGACCCGGCGCAGGTCGAGTCCGACCTGGTTGAGCCATAGGTCCCAGACGTCGCTGCGGAAACTGCGATGCATGATCAGGGCCTGGCCGTCGAACGCGCGGGCGTTCAGCTTGCCGGCCATGGAACTGGCGACTTTCGGGGACGCCGCCGCCACTAGTCGCAAGGGCATGAGCCGCACGGCCTCGATGTCGCCGTCGGCGGGTAGCGTGCCCGCGAGGACGATCGAGACATCCGTGAAACCCGAATGCTGGCCGGGGCGAGGGTCGTGCGTGTCGACCTGGATGTCGATGCCCGGATGGTGGGCGTGGAAGTCGGGCAGGCGTGGCGCGAACAGTTCACTGGCGAAGAACGGCGGCATCACGATCGTCAGCTGGCGCCTGACGCCGGAGGTGTTCCGCGTCCGTTCGATGGCCGTGCTCAGGGCGCCCAGGGCCGGCTCGAGATCATCCAGCAGTTGCCGGCCAACGGGAGTCAGCACGACGGATCGGGTTCGTCGCTGGAACAGCGACACGCCGAGTTGTTCCTCGAGTTCCTTGACCTGGTGGCTGACGGCCGAGGGCGTCAGCGACAGGCGGTCCGCCGCATCCTTGAAGCTCGAGTGGCGAGCCGCGACGCAGAAAGCTCGCAGCAGCCGTAAAGGCGGGGTCCTGATCTGGGCAACCATGTCCGTTCCGTTCGTTTCGCCAGAGACGGGCAACTTGCGTGCCAGTCGAAACGACACGACTGAAAGCCAATATATACAAAGGGATACAAGGGCGCCGGCGGGCTTCGTCGCGCACAACAGGCCCACAATGCACGATTATAGCGCTCGTGGACCGTTTGCCTGCACCGAACCGCTCGCCGTTGCGGTCACGGCGCCAGCCGCGCCATCAGCAGCGCGTCGTAATCGACGCCGTCGATACAGACGTAGTTGCGGCAGGCACCTTCTTCGACGAAGCCGAACCGTCGATAGAGCGCGATGGCCGCGGTGTTGTCCGAGCGCACGTTCAGTTCGGCCCTGCGAATCCCGCGCGCCCAGGCCAGTTCGAGCGTGGGTGCAAGCATGCGGTTCCCGATGCCCTGGCCGCGATAAGCCGCGACGACCCCCATGCCGAGCACGGCGCTGTGCCGCAGGGTGGGGGCAGCTTTCGGTCGCAGGTCGCACCAGCCGATCACTTCGTCGCCGGCCACCGCCACCACGTGCACCGCGCCAGCCCGCAGGCTGTCCAGCACCAACCGGCGCGTGCGCGTGAACGAAGGCGCCTCGAGCATTGCGAGGTAGCGGCGCTCCTTCGCGACGCTGTCGACGGCTGCGTGAAAGCCGGCGAGGTGCGCCCGGCCGATCGGCACGATCTGGAGGTTTGCCGGCGACGAACGGGCTGTCGCGGGCCGTGGCGCACTGCTCATGCGCGAATCCTCGCATGGATCGCCCCGCCGCGATGTCGTACGACAAGCTGCCAAGGGGCCGCGCGATCTCTTATCCTTCGCGCACCATGAATGCACCCCTCAACGACGGCCCCGCGCTTGCGCGCGCTGCCGCAGATGCTCTCCGCCGCGGCGATGCCCGCGCCGCCCGTGATCTTTTCCTGCAGGCCGCCCAGGCCGGGCAGGCCGATGTCGCCGTCATGCTGGGTCTGGCGTACGCGTGCCGCTCGTTGCAGGACTGGGCCGGGATGGGCGCCTCCGTCGACCGCGTGCTCGCGCTCGATCCGCGCAACGTACGCGCGCTGGTGATGAAAGGGGACGGTTTCGAGCAGGCGGGCAACACTCGCGCAGCGTCGGCCTACTACCGCGCGGCACTGCGGTCCGCGCCGCCCGCGGACCGGGTGTCGCCCGACCTGCTGCAGGAGTTGCGCCGAGTCCAGCAGGCGAGCGAGCAGCACGAGAAGCGCTACGAAGAACACATGCGCGCGTGGCTCAAGCAGCGTGGCTTCGACGAATCGCAGTCGAATACACGCGTCGGCCAGTCGCTGGACATCCTGCTCGGCCGCAAGCGCATCCATGTGCAGGAGCCGTACCACTTTTATTTTCCGCAGCTGCCGCAGAAGCAGTTCTATGAACGCGCGGACTTTCCGTGGCTCGATGCGATCGAGGCCGCGACGGACGATATCCGCGCGGAATGGCAGGCCGTCGGGCAGGGCGACGTCGTCTACCTCTGGCAGAACGGCGAACTGAACGAGGCCAACGCCGCGAGCTGCCCGAAGACCGTGGCTGCACTCGCCAATGCGCCGCTTGCGCGGATTCCAGGCCACTCGCCGTCGGTGCTGTTCTCGCGCATGCCGCCGGGCACGCACGTCGCTCCCCGGAACGGACCGACGAATACGCGCCTGCAGGTTCACCTGCCGCTGGTCGCGCCGGGCAAGTGCCGTTTGCGTGTCGGCAACGAGGTGCGCGAGTGGCAGACCGGCCGGGCCTGGGTGTTCGACGATTCGATGGATCACGAGGCCTGGAACGACAGCGACCAGGCCCGGGTTCTCCTGCAGTTCGACATCGCACGGCCCGAGCTGACCGCGGACGAAAACCGCTGGGTGGTGACGCTGCTCGAAGGCATCGACGCGTTTCCGGGCCAGAAGTTCGAGTGGAACGTCTAGGCCGCGCCGCTCGATGCTCTATCTCGTCGACGCCAGTGTCTTCATTTTTCGCGCATGGTTCTCGGTGCCCGTCGACGTCGCCGATCGCGACGGCAATCCTGTCAACGCCGTGCTCGGCTTCGCGCGTTTCCTCGCCGAGTTGCTCGAGAAGGAATCGCCGCGGCACATCGCCGTCGCCTTCGACGAGAGCCTCGAGCAGGGGTATCGCAACGAAATCTATCCGGCCTACAAGGCCAACCGGGAGCCCGCACCGGCCGAGCTGAAGCGGCAGTTCGCGCTGTGCCAGGAGATCTGCGCTGCGCTCGGCGTGGCGCGATACAGCAGCTCCCGCTACGAGGCTGACGACATCATCGGGACGCTGACGACGCGCGCACGTGCAGCGGGCCTGCCCGTCACCATCGTGAGCCGTGACAAGGACCTGACGCAGCTGCTGTCGTCGGTCGACGTGTACTGGGACGCGGTGGCCGACGTCCGCTACGGGTACGACGACATTGCCGAGCGATTCGGCGTCGTGCCGGAGCGCATGGCGGACTTCCTCGCGCTCATGGGCGACGCCGTGGACAACATCCCGGGCGTGCCGGGCGTGGGCCGCAAGACGGCGCAGACGCTGCTCAAGCATTTCCACACGCTCGATGGCGTGCTCGACAGCATCGACCAGATCGGCAAGCTCAAGTTTCGCAATGCCACGTTCGTCGCCGAAAGCCTGCGCGAACATCGCGAGACTGCGTTGTTGTCGCGACGACTGACGGCAATCGCCTGCGACATGCCGCTGCCGATCAGCCGCATGAGCGAACTGCGCCTGCAGCCGCCGGACCTCGCCACGCTCGACACCTTCTGCGAGACGCAGAATTTCGGCCGGTTGCTGCGCGACCAGGCACGACGGCTGCATTCGCGGCACGCGGCCTGAGTCGGCGCCCGCGGGCGCGAGCGATGATCGACCGCGCCTGAACGAAGACTTGCCGATGGCCGTCAAGGACGCTGCCGCCGAAAGCGGCGTACCGCACCAGCGCTTCATCCGCCAACTACTCGAGCGTGCACGGCGCGCTGTGGCGATGCTCCTGGACCGGCTCAACCCTGAACCAGGTCGCGTAAAGAGCTGGCAGGAAGAGCACGGTGAGAAAAGTCGCCACGAGCAGCCCGCCCATGATGGCCATCGCCATAGGCCCCCAGAATGCACTTCGGGTGAGTGGGATCATCGCCAGAATGGCCGCTGCTGCGGTGAGCGCAACCGGCCTGGAGCGACGCACGGTCGCCTCGATGATCGCTGTCCAGGGAGACGCGCCTGCCAGGATATCGCGTTCGATTTGATCGACCAATATGACCGAGTTGCGCATGATCATGCCGCCCAATGCAATCACGCCAAGCAACGCGACAAAGCCGAATGGGGCATTGAATGCCAACAGCGCAGGCACCACGCCGATAAACCCCAAGGGGAACGTCAGGAAGACCATGGTGACCATAGAGAAGTTCTTCAGCTGCAGCATGAGCAAAATCAGCATGACCAGGACCATGACCGGGAAAACGGCAAACAAGGCCTTGTTCGACCGCTCGGCATCGTCGATGGCTCCACCTGCGGAGATTGCATAGCCCGGTGGCAGATCGTCGATCAGGGGTTGCAGATCAGGGAGGATTTTTTTCGTTGCCGAGGGCGCTTGAACGCCATCCGCGACATCACTGTTGACGCTCATAACCACCGCTCGATCCCGTCGCCAGATCACCGGGTCTTCAAACGCCGGTTCGACGCGGGCGATCGCCGACAGCGGAACTGCCTGCCCATTCATGCTGACCACGGCAATGTCCTCGATGTGCGACAGACTATTCCGCTCGTTGGCTGCGCCGCGCAGGATGATATCGAGGGTTTCTTCTCCGCGACGAATCTGACCGGCGGTAATGCCCTGCATAGCAAGTTGCAGCTGATTCGCAATGGCCGAATTGCTGATGCCCATGCGACGCGACTTGTCGTGATCGATATTCAGCTTCAGCGTGCGAACCTGCTCGTTCCAGTCCAGCTGTGTGTCCTTCACCAAGGGGCTGCGACTGACAATGGCTTTTACGTCGTTGGCGATTTCCCGCACCTTGCTCAAGTCAGGGCCAGTGATTCTGAATTGAACCGGGAAGCCCACCGGTGGCCCGAACTCAAGCCGCAGCACCCTGCCTCTGAGTTCAGGAAATACAATTTCGTCGCCAAAGAGTTTCAGCAGACGCGCGCGAACCGCTTCCCTCGCCGCCAGGCTGGGCGTCTGAATCATGAATTGGGCATAGCCCGGATTGGGCAGCTCCGGGGCGAGCGAGTTGTAAAAGCGGGGCGATCCCTCGCCAACGTAGGCGGTGAAATGGGTGATGTCCTCGTCGTCGGCCAGGCGCCTTTCGAGCTTTCTTACCGCGGCTTCCGTTGCCACGAAAGACGACCCTGCTTTGAGTCTGAGTTCGACGAGAAGCTCGGTTCGCGCGGCAACGGGGAAGAATTGCTGCTGTACCAGGCTCATTCCTGCCAGTGCGAGCAGGAGGAGGGCGGCCGTTGCAATCAACACCTTGCCGCGATGGCGAACGCAGACTTCGACGCTCGCCCGCAGTCGCTGGTATAGAGGGCTGTCATAGGCGTTGCCTTCATGCCGGCGCAAGTCGTTCGGCAACATCAGCACCCCGAGATAGGGGGTAAACACGATGGCGACCAGCCAGGAGGCGATCATGGCGATGCCCACGATCCAGAAGATTCCGCCGGCGTACTCGCCCGCCACCGATTTCGCAAAGCCGACTGGCATGAAGCCGGCTACGGTGACCAAAGTGCCAGTCAGCATGGGAAACGCCGTGGACGTGTAGGCAAAGCTCGCCGCGCTGAATTTATCGAGGCCTTCTTCGAGCTTCACCATCATCATTTCCACCGAGATGATCGCGTCGTCAACGAGCAGACCCAGGGAAATGATCAGTGCGCCCAGGGATATTCGGTCCAGGGACCAGTCAAACATGTACATGACGACGGCGACGATGCCCAGGACCAACGGCACCGACGCGGCAACGACAACTCCCGTGCGCCAGCCCAGAAAGAGAAAGGTAACCGCCAGCACAATGACCAGCGCCTCGAGAAAGGACTTCTCGAATTCCCACACTGAGGCTTTCACCAGCGCCGGTTGGTCCACATACTGGGAAAGCGTCACGCCCGCCGGCAATACAGCCTTGATTTCCCGCACGACACTCTGCAACGACTGGCCCAGCTGAAGCAGGTTGACATTCGGTGCCGGGGTGACGCCGATGACCACCACGGGCTTGCCGTTGTGGCGAATCTTGAACGCGGCGGGTTCGGCATCGCCATAACGTATGTCCGCGATATCGGCCAGGCGCAGCAAGTGACCACCGACGACGATGTCGAGGTCTTCCACCTGGCGGCGGGTCTTCAACCCACTGTCCATGCGCAAAACGACACGATCCTGGTTCGTCTCGGCCTGCCCGAGGGGTTTGACCTCACTCCGATCGGCAATGGCGTTGAAGATGACTTGCGGCGAAACGCCTAGAGCGGCCAGGCGACGGGTGGATACTTCAACGTAAATGACCTGCTTCTGCTTGCCCAGGATCCTGACCTTGTTGGTGCCATGAACCTTTTGCAGCGTGCGCTTGATGCCGGAAGCGAATTCTTCAAGCTCGGCCTGGGTTATTCCCTCGGCTTCCAGCGCGTACAGGGCGGAATAGACATCGTTGTACTCGTCGTTGAAAAACGGGCCTTGCATGTCGGCGGGCAGCGAGTTGCGGATATCGCCGATTTTTTTTCGAACCTGATACCAGCGTGCCCGCAGGTCGGCCCCTGAATTTCTGCCGTCAATGGCCAGCGTCAAACCGCCATAGCCTTGCCGGGCAAAGCTGGTTACGTAGCGCAAGTTCGGCAATTCCTGTACGGATTGCTCCATCCGGTTGAGGATCTGATTCTGGATTTCATCCGGCGTTGCGCCCGGCCAGGCGACCAGGGCGGTCATCAACGGGATTTCAAAATTCGGATCTTCCAGCCGCCCCAGTTTCTGGAATGCCAGCAGGCCAGCCAGCAGCGAAATGGCCATGGCAACCTTGACCAGTGAGCGGTTCCGCAGTGCCCAGGCCGACAGATTGAAACCGCCGGTCACGGGCTGGTGGCCTCGTAGCCTGTGCCTGTGCGTTCGATCGGCCGCACCGGCTGGGCGCTGCTGAGCTTGTCTGTGCCTGCAATGACGACGCGCTGTCCGGCCTCGAGCCCGCCAACCAGGACGCCATCGTCGGTCGTGGCCTTTACGGTGACGACCTGCCGGCGCAGGGTATTTCGATCGGCATCGACGCACCAGACAGCGACGTCCTGCCCGTTGCTGATCAGTGCCGCCGCCGGCAATCGGACACCCCCGCGATTGCTCAAGGGGTGAGCGATCGCTACTTCGGCACTTTGGCCGATGCGTAACTCGTCCTGGATACGTTCTGCGTCAAGAATCGTGAACGTCGCGCGGAACGTTCTGAGTGGCGCGGTCGTCGCGGGTGCGACTTCCCGCAGTCTGAGCTTCAGCGGGATGGACGCTTTGCCGGTCAAGCGCCCGTCGAAAGTGATGTCTGGCGAGACGTCATTCAGACGCATGTCCTCGGGGACTTCAACCGAGACCTCCAGCGTGTCATCCCTGGCCACTGACACTACCGGCATGCCCTCGCTCAGCACCTGCCCGACCTCGGCGTTGAGTGCGGTGACAATGCCATCAAATGGCGCAACCAGAGTGGCGTAGGCCATCCGATTGCGCGCCAGTTCCAGCTGCCGATTGGCTTGATCCAGTCTTGCCCGTGCGGCATCTGCACGTGCCTGCTGTGACCCCATTCCGGCTTGACTGATCAGGCCGCGGTCGGCCAGCGTCTTGAAGCGCCTGGCATCGGCCACGCTCTGTTCCATTTCTGCGCGTGCTGCGGCGACTTGATCCTGCGCCACCAACACGCCCTGGGCGTAGTCGGCGGCATTCAGCATCACAAGTGGTTGCCCCTGTCGAACCCTGCTGCCCACCTCGACCATGCGCTTCTGCATCCGCCCAGCCACCTGAAACCCCACGTCGGCGGCGTATCGGGGCGTGACTATCCCGGGTAGCGTCCGCAGGGTCTCTGTCTGGCCTGCACCGACGGTCATGACAACCACTGGGGTAACGGGCACGACTTGGGCTGGTGGCTTGCTGCATCCTGATGCGACGATGAACAGGCTCGCCTGCAAGAAGACAACCAGGGTGCTCGCCTTTGGCGCCTCGGCCAGTCTGTCTTTCAATGCGCCGATCATCGCGCGGGTTCCTCTCGTTGCCATGGCCAGACCGTACGACCAGCCTGTTCTGGTACGCATGTTGCGCATCGCGGCGACGCTTGATGCGCTTCCCCAGTCGCGTCAAGCGCGAAGGCGTTTGGTTTGATATGTTCCCCAACCACTTTTCATCAGCGACGCCAGGAACGCCAAGAGCCCGCTTTCCCCGGGACAAGGGTTGCCGCCCTCGGCGATTCGCTTCAGCTGACGCGAATACCAGAGTATTTCCATGATGCCCATGCGATCGACCGCCTTGATGCCGGTCGAGATGGGGCGAACACGCTGGGTACAATCTCGACCTTGGAGTAGCGCCTTTGGCGCATCGGGGTCAATCGCCAACAGGCGAGCCAGACCGACAACATCAAGTGCCCCGGTTTGTAGTGCCGCATTCATGCCGCCCAGGGTACGAAAGCCTCCGGTCAGCATCAGCGGCACCTGAACCGTGGATCGCAGCTTTTCTGCAAACGCGAGAAAGTACGCCTCACGCACGGCGGTGGAAGACGACACTGGCCGTTGCAAGGCACCACTCATGGCAGGTGCTTCATACGTGCCTCCGGAAATCTCGATCAGGTCGATTCCTGCATCGGCAAGCGCGCGGATGGTCGCCATGGACTCTTCTTCGGTGAACCCACCCTTCTGGAAGTCGGCCGAGTTGAGTTTTATGCCGACCGGAAAGTCGTTGCCGACCTGTCGGCGTATCTCCGCGTACACGGCCAGAACAAAGCGACGTCGTTTCTCCGGGCTGCCGCCCCATTTGTCAGTTCGCTGGTTGTGGTGCGGCGACAGAAACTGGCTGATCAAATAGCCGTGGGCTCCGTGAATCTGCACGCCACTGAATCCGGCTTTCTTGCAGATAGCCGCACTGCGGCCGAAGCGTCGAATGATCTCGTCGATTTCTGCCGTCGTGGCCTCACGCGGCGTTTCAAAAAAGCCCGCCATGTCGGCACGGAATGGAATGGCAGACGGGGACAGGTTGGTGCTGTTCAGCCCCTTGGGAGATTGCTTGCCCGGATGATTCAGCTGAACCCAGATCGCCGCTCCCTGTTCAGTGGCCGCGTTTGCCCACTGCTGCAATATCACCAGATCTGATTCATCCTCGATCACCACATTGCCGGGCTCGCCCAGCGCGCGTCGATCAATCATGACGTTGCCGGTGATGAGCATTCCGATGCCTGATCTGGCCCAGCGCCGGTAAAGTTCAACGAGCGCTCTGGTCGCATGGTTATCGTAGGTGCCGAGCACTTCGCTCATCGCGGCCTTGGCCAGGCGGTTGCGTAGTACGCTGCCATTGGGCAGTCGCAATGGCTGGTTGAGGAAATTGCTTTCGGGTGAGACAGGCGTTTTCATGGTGACTTCTGAATCGGTTGATCTGGCGGTGCCGGCAACTGGCTCGGCGGAATGATCGACAGCTGTCGTTGGAGCGCAGCGTTACGCGATGCGTAAATGCTTGCGGATTCCCGCATCCAGAAGGCTGTCCGGCAAAAGCGTATGCATCAGGCGCAAGCGAGCCGCCGCGGTCCCCGATGTGTAGCGGGCTTTCGGGCTGGCCGCTCTTGCGACCTTCAGTACTGTGTCGGCGACGGCATCGGGGTCCTCGGCAACATCCAGCATTTCCTTGAGGCGCTTGTCCATGGCGATCCGAACATCGCGGTACTCGTCCAGCTTGGCGTCCGCGTCGCGAGAGTTGGCATCGATAGCGGTCTTCATGAACGCAGGCTCAATGACCGAGACCCGGATCCCCATGTTTCGAAGTTCATGGTCGAGGGATTCGGAGTAGCCCTCGATCGCGTGTTTGGTTGCTGCATAGAGCGCCATGTAGGGCATGGCCATGAAGCCCAGGACTGAGCCGATATTGATGATGCGTCCGCGCCGCTGGTGGCGCATGTGGGGGACGACGGCCAGGGTCATCCGCACGATCCCGAAGAAGTTCGTGTCGAAGATCTCCTGGGCCTGCTTGATCGAGCTTTCCTCCGCACCACCGACCGAGACGTTGAAGCCGGCGTTATTCACCAGCAGATCGAGGCGCCCTCCGCATTGAATGACTGCAGCGACTGCTGCTTTGACGGATTCGTCACTGGTGACGTCCAGAGGCAGCATCTCAATTGAAGATCGCGATGCTGATGTGCCCCGCCTACTGGTCCCGAAGACCCGGTAGCCCGCCTCGGCCAGTCGCGCCGCCGTAGCTTCGCCGATGCCTGAAGAGGCCCCGGTCACCAAGGCAACCGCCTTGTCTTCTTCCTTCAGCATTCAAATCTCCATTTGGAGGTGTTAGTATCGATTCGAGACTAACAATACTATCAAATCGATAGTAAGTCACTATCTAATTGGTATGGACAGCCAGAAAACCTATCGAGACACCTGCCCGATCGCACGGAGCCTGGCTTTTGCGGGCGATGCGTGGAGTTTGTTGATCCTGCGCGACTCCCATGCGGGCCTCACGCGCTTTGACCAGTTCCGGAAAAGTCTGGGGATCGCACCGACGATCCTGACCCGTCGGCTGGCTGCTTTGACGGCGGAGGGATTACTGGAGAAGCGACGCTACTCGGAGCACCCGCCACGCGATGAGTATCTCCTGACCCCGGCCGGGCAGGATTTTCTGCCGGTGCTTTTCATCATTGGCGCATGGGGACGCCAGCACCGGGGCGGCGGGAAATTAGTCCGCTTTCTGGATGCTGAAGCTGGTACGGAAATCAAGGCGGTGGCGGTGGATGAAGTCACCGGGGCAAAGATTGGAACTCGCCCGATACGGATCGTTCTGCCGGATGAAAGCTGACAGTGTTGGTGAACGATTTACTCAAGGACCTGGCGTCCAACTATTCGACGCCGCCACGGTCGGCTGATCCGTCGAGAGCTGACAGGCCGACATGCGTGGATTGACCGTCGGCAGGTTTCAAAGACAAGCAGCCACTCAAGCGACATCCGTGCTGGCCGCGCGACCGATGGCAAATGGCCGAACTCGGAAGTACGGGAAAGTCTGCTTTCCCCCCAGCTGCTGCAGCAGACCGGCATGATCCGGTCATCGAGCCAAAAAAAGCCGGAGCAGGAGGGGGATCCCTGCTCCGGCGTGCGGTCGGCGTCGAGGACTTAGCGCATCCGTCCCTGCTGCCTGATATTGGCTGATGCTGCCTCTCGGCCTGTGTCAGGCTCACCCTGGGGGAGCGGCTGGCCCGACGCAAGCATCGTGCGCCTCCAGTTAGTTCGGTGCTGTGACAGATTCGTGGCTTTCACGTTGCAGGTCGTGCGGGCCTGGAGAGGTTAGCCGCCTAACCCCCTGTGGGCAGTGACTAAAGCTTCGCCATGACGTGCCGCACCACCGAGTAATCCTCGAGCGCGTACGCCGAGAGGTCCTTGCCGTAGCCGGAGCGCTTCAAGCCGCCGTGCGGCATCTCGCTCACCAGCATGAAGTGCGTGTTGATCCACGTGCAGCCGTACTGCAGGCGTGACGCGACGGTCATCGCCTTGCCGACGTCCAGCGTCCATACCGACGACGCCAGTCCGTACTCCGAGTCGTTGGCCCACTTCACGGCATCGTCCGTGTCCTTGAAGCGCGTGACCGAGACGACGGGGCCGAAGACTTCGCGTTGCACGATCTCGTCGCTCTGCCGTGCATTCGCGATCACGGTCGGCTCGAAGAAAAAGCCGCCGCCCGCGCCAGCCTTGCCGCCGGCGGTGATCTCGATGTGCCTCTGCCGCTGCGCGCGCCGCACGAAACCTGCGACGCGATCGCGCTGCTCGGCGCTGATCAACGGGCCCATCTCCACGCCTTTCGCAGTCTGCAGTCCGGTCTTGATCGTGCTCACCGCGCTCGAGAGATCGGCGACGAGCCTGTCGTAAACCTTCGCCCCCGCATAGATGCGGCAGGCGGCGGTGCAGTCCTGGCCCGCGTTGTAGTAGCCGAACGTGCGCACGCCCTCCACGACGCTCTGCACGTCCGCGTCATCGAACACGATCACCGGCGCCTTGCCGCCGAGCTCGAGGTGCGTGCGCTTGATGCCGTCCGCGGCCTGCGCGAGGATCCTGCCGCCCGTCGCGACGTCGCCGGTCAGTGAAATCATCCGCACCTTCGGGTGCTTCGTGAGCGGCACGCCGACGCTGCGGCCGCGGCCGCAGACGATGTTCACGACGCCTGCCGGAAATATCTCCGCGAGCAGTTCGCCGAGTTTCAGCGCGGTGAGCGGTGTCTGTTCCGACGGCTTCAGCACGACGGTGTTGCCCGCCGCAAGCGCCGGGCCGAGTTTCCAGGCCGCCATCATCAGCGGGTAATTCCAAGGCGCGATCGATGCAACCACGCCGATCGGGTCGCGGCGAATCATGCTGGTGAACCCGGCAAGGTATTCGCCTGCGACGGCACCCGTCATCGTCCGGCAGGCGCCGGCAAAGAAACGGAACACGTCGGCGATCGCCGGGATCTCGTCGTTGAGCGCAGCCGCGAGCGGCTTGCCGCAGTTCTGCGATTCGACCTTCGCGAACGCAGCGCCGTCGGCCTCGATGCGATCGGCCAGCTTCAGCAGCAGGTACGCACGGTCCTTCGGCGGGGTGCGAGCCCAGCCCTCGAACGCGGCATCGGCCGCCTTGACGGCTGCGTCGACCTGTCCGCGCGAGGCTTCAGGCACCCGGGCCAGCACCTTGCCGGTCGCCGGGTTCAGCACGTCCTCGACCTTGCCTTCGCCTGCGACGAGCTTGCCGTTGATCAGGAGTCTGGTTTGCATGGGTCCGCCTCTCGGGAATGTTGATGAACAGTGCGGCGCGTCAGCTGCCCTGTGACTGCTCGTCCGGCCGCGTCAGGTAGTACGCGAGCAGGATCGGAACGAGCGTCACGAGGATCACGACGACCGCGACGACGTTGGTGACGGGCCGCTCGCGCGGCCGGAACAGTTCGCTGTAGAACCAGATCGGCAGGGTGCGTTCGTGCCCGGCCGTGAACAGCGTCACGATGATTTCGTCGAACGACAGCGCGAAGGCCAGCATGCCGCCCGCCAGCAGCGCCGTGGCAATCTGCGGCAGCAGCACGTAGCGGAAGGTCTGGTGACCGCGCGCGCCGAGGTCCATCGAGGCCTCGACCCAGCTCGGCGGGATGCGGCGCAGGCGCGCGACGACGTTGTTGTAGACGATGACCAGGCAGAACGTCGCGTGACCCGCGACGATGGTCCAGAAGCCGGGCTCGAGGCCGACCGTCCGCATGCCCGCGAGCAAGGCGAGGCCGGTGAGGATGCCGGGCAGCGCGATCGGCAGCACGAACAGCAGCGTGATCGACTCCTTGCCGCTGAAGGTGCGGCGGGCGAGCGCGAATGCCGCCAGCGTGCCGAGGATGATCGCGAGCAGCGTGGCCGCGGAGGCGACGAGCAGCGAGAGCCGCATCGACTCCCAGATGTCGTCGCGGGCGAAGGCCACGTCGAACCAGTGCAGCGTCAACCCGGGCGGAGGGAACTGGTACGTGCGGTCTTCCGTGGTGAACGCATACAGCGCGATCACCCAGACGGGCGCGTGCAGGAACACCAGGCCGGCCGCCGCCATCACCCGGGTGAACAGCGAAGGGCGTTCCCAGGACGGGCGGCGCGGTTGCTCAGAGCGCATCGAACGCCCCCAGCCGCCTGGCCAGCATCAGGTACAGGCCGATCAGCACGATCGGCACCACCGAAAATGCGGCGGCAAGCGGCAGGTTCCCGGCGGTGCCCTGCTGCTGGTACACCATCATGCCGATGAAGTAGCCCGGCGCGCCGACCACGCTCGGGATGATGTAGTCGCCGAGCGTGAGCGAGAACGTGAAGATCGAGCCGGCGGCGAGTCCGGGCAGGGCGAGCGGCAGCACGACGTTGCGGAACGTCTGGCCCGGCCTGGCGCCGAGATCGGCCGAGGCCTGCAGCAGCGACGCAGGTACCCGCTCGAGGGCCGCCGCCAGCGGCAGGATCATGAACGGCAACCACATGTAGACGAAGACGACGAACATGCCGATGTACGACGAGGCCAGCGACGGTCCGCCGACGACCGGCACCGCCAGTGCCTGGTCCAGTGCACCCATCAGGCCGAGGTGCTCGAAGCCCCAGCTCGCGATGCCCTGCTTGGCGAGGATCAGGCGCCACGCATAGACCTTGACGAGGTAGCTGGTCCACATCGGCAGCATCACGCCCACGTAGAAGAACGCCTTGGTCCGTGGCCCCGCGTAGCGTGCCATGTACAGCGCCACTGGAAACGCAATGATCGCCGCAGCCACGGTGACTGCGGCCGCCATCAGCAGCGTGCGCAGGATGATGTCGATGTGCGCAGGTTGCGTGAGCAGTTGCCGGTACGTCGCCAGCGTAAACTCGGGCACGATGCGTGCAGTGAACTCATCGATCGCATAGAAGCTCTGCAGCAGCAGCGTGAACAGCGAGCCGAGGTAGACGATGCCGAGCCAGAGCAGCGGCGGGGCGAGCAGCAACGCGAAGTAGAACGCCTGGCGACCCTGCAGCGAAAACTCCGCTCGACCGGCCATGGTCAGTCCCGCAACGGGACGGCGTGGTCGGGCCGCCATGCAAGTCGCACGCGTGCGCCCGTCGCGAGGCCCTGGACACCGCCGGCGGACTCGGACCGGGCCACGGCCAGCGTCGTGCGCTCGTTCACCTTCACGCGCAACCGGCTGCTCGCGCCGTGATAGAGCACGTCGACGATTTCGCCAGCGCACTGGACGTGCCCGTCCGCTGCCGGCTCGCCTGCTGCGAGGAGGTCGATCAGTTCCGGCCGGATCGCAAAGGCACGGTCACGGCCCGTCAGCTCCTGCGCGGCTTCACGGCCGACCACGTTGGCGCTGCCGACGAAACTCGCGACGAATGCAGTCTGCGGCCGGTTGTAGAGTTCACGCGGGGTGTCGAGCTGCTCGATGCGGCCCTGGCTGAACACGGCGACGCGATCCGCCATGCTCAAGGCCTCGCCCTGGTCGTGCGTGACGAACACGAACGTGATGCCCAGGCGCTGCTGCAGGCCCTTGAGTTCCACCTGCATTTCTTCGCGCAGCTTGAGGTCGAGCGCGCCGAGGGGCTCGTCGAGCAGCAGCACCTTCGGGCGGTTGATCAGGGCGCGGGCCAGCGCCACGCGCTGACGCTGGCCACCGGAGAGCTGGTGCGGCCGGCGCGCGCCGAACTCGCGAAGTCGCACGAGGTCGAGCATGGCGGCGGCCTGTTGCGCGCGCTCGGCCGCGCCAACGCCGCGCACGCGCAATCCGTACGCGACGTTCTCCGCCACCGTCATGTGCGGGAACAGCGCGTAGTCCTGGAACACCGTGTTGACGTTGCGCGCGAACGGCGGCGTGTTCGTCACGTCCTCGCCGTCGAGCAGGATGGTGCCGCCGTCCGGCTGGTCGAAGCCCGCGATCAGTCGCAGGCACGTGGTCTTGCCCGAGCCCGAGGGGCCGAGCAGGGCGAAGAATTCGCCGGGTGCGATCGCAAGCGACACCGAATCGAGCGCAACGACGGAGCCGAAGGCGCGGCGTGTTGCGCGCAGTTCGATCGCTGGAGTCATGTCGACTGTGGGTTCGGCGCGCGGCATACCCCGTGGCATGCCGCGCGCTCGAGACCCGTTCCTCCGGTCAGCGGCCGCCCATCACCGCGACGTAATCGGTCGCCCAGCGGCTGTAAGGCACGCACGTGCCGGTGCTGCACGCGGCTTCCGGCGTGCGCCAGAAGTGGATCTTGTCGAAGTTGTCGAAGCCGTTGGTGGCGCAGCCCGTGTCGGTCAGCAGCGCATTGCCCTTGCACGCGGCTGGCACGGCCGGCACCGAGCCGAACCAGGCGGCGACGTCGCCTTGGACCTTGGCATTCAGCGACCATTCCATCCACTTGTACGCGCAGTTGGGATGCTTTGCGTTTGCGGCAAGCATGGTGGTGTCCGCCCAGCCCGTCGCTCCTTCGGCCGGTATGACGCTCGCGATCGGCTGCTTGTTCGCGACGAGCGTGTTGACCTGGAACGGCCACGAACCCGACGCCACCACGCCCTCATTCGTGAAGTCCTGCACGGCGACGTTCGCGTCGTGCCAGTAGCGGTGCACGAGCGGATGCTGCTTGCGCAGGACGTCGAGCACGGCTGCGTACTGCTCCTCGTTGAGCTCGTACGGGTCCTTGATGCCGAGCTCCGGCTTCTTCGCCATCAGGTACAGCGCGGCGTCGGCGAGGTAGATCGGGCCGTCATAGGCCTGCACGCGGCCCTTGTTGCTCTTGCCGTCGCCGAGCTTCTGCTCTTCGAACACGACCGACCACGACTTCGGCGCGGTCGGGAATGCCTTCGTGCTGTACATCAGCACGTTCGGGCCCCACTGGTAGGGCGTGCCGTAGTTCTTGCCGTCGACGAAATGCCAGGCACCCTGCTTGAGGCGCTCGTCCACGTTGGCAAAGCTCGGAACGCGCGTGACGTCGATCGGTTGTACGGTGCCGCCGCGGATCAGGCGCAGTGACGCGTCGCCCGAAGCCGTGACGAGGTCGTAACCGCCCTGCGTCATCAGCGAGACCATTTCGTCCGAGGTGCCGGCCGTCTTGACGTTGACCTTGCAACCGGTGTCCTGCTCGAACGGGGTCACCCAGTCGTAGTTCTTGTCGGTTTCGCCGCGCTCGATGTAACCGGGCCACGCGACGATGTCGACCTGGCCTTCGAGGGCCTCCGATGCGGTCGTTGCAGCAGGAGCAGCGGCGGGCGCGGCAGCCTGTTCTTCCTTCTTCTGGCATCCGGCGAGCGCCAGCCCGACGGCGAGTGCAAGCGCCAGGCGCGCTTCAACTGAAGTGGAACGCAATGACATATGGGACACCCCCGTCTCGTTTGGTGATGAAGACGCTGCCAGCTCCCGCAGCGAACAGGAATTCTATGCCCGTTTCCCCTGCGCCGCCTGCCAAGTGGCGCGTACCGCGTCAACGTGCGGCGCGCAGCGCCAGGTCGAATTCGATGCGCACCGCATCGTCGAGCCATTCGGTGCTGCGCCAGTCGCCCTGGCCCACCCCGAAGTCGAGGCGTCGGAGGTTCGATGAGCCGATCATGCGCGCCGCGCTCCCGGACGGTGCGGCCGGGTCGAAGCGGAACTGGACGCGAACGTCCCGCGTGACGTCCCGCAGCGTCAGTTTGCCCGTGGCCTCGAAGCGGCCTTCACCCAACGACCGGATCCCGGTGCTGGCGAACGTGCCCGTGGGCCAGCGCGTGGTCTGGAAAAAATCGCTGCCCTGCAATGCAGTATCGCGATCGGTGTCGCCGGTACGGGCACCGAGCAGGTCGACGACGACCAGCAGGCTGGAATGCGCGAGATTGGCGGGGTCGAAGCGGATCGTCGCGTCGAAACGCTCAAAGCGGCCTGCGAATTCGCCGCCGGCGAGCCGGGGATGAAACGTCAGCCGGCTGTGCGCCGGATCGACCGTCCAGGCAATAGCCGCCGCGCTCGCTGCGGGTGTCGCAGGCCCCCATGCGAGGGCCACCAACAGCGCCATGCTGCCTGCGCGGCGGCGCGTGTTCACGCCTATGGACGGGAGAACGGCAGCATGCGCCGGAGCACGCCGTCCTTCAGCACGATGTGGTGGTAGAGCGCGGCGAGGATGTGCACGACCGCCACCGCGACCATCAGGAAAAAGAGCGTCTCGTGCACTTCCTCGAGCGCTTCGTGCAGGTCATGGTTTTCGGCGACCAGCGCGGGGAACTGGAACCAGCCGAAGAGCGTCACCGGGTAATTGGCGGCCGACGACATGGCCCAGCCGGAGATCGGCTGCGCGAGGACCAGCAGGTAGAGCAGGCCGTGGCCAGCCGCCGCGGCCTTGCGCTGCCACGGTTCGCCGATGGGGCCGGGCATGCCGCGGTTGATGACTTTCCAGCCGATGCGCGCCAGGGTCAGCAGCAGGACCAGCATGCCGAGCGACTTGTGCCAGTCCATGAGCTGCAGCTTTTCGATCCCTTTGGGCAGTTCATCGGCCGCTTCCGCGATGAAGTACTGCGGCACGATCAACAGCACGATGGCCCAGTGCAGGAACCTGGCGAGACTGCCGTAGGTTTCCGCGGTATTGCGCAGGGGCATGGAGCGACTTCCTGTGGGATGATCCGTCCATGTTAGCAAACGCGCGGCAAGACGCGGCACGCGCAAGCCGATGCGTCGTTCTTGCTGCGCTCGCAATCCTGGCCGGTTGCCGTTCCACGACGGTACCGCCGCCAGCCGCGAATGCCTCGCAGTCGCAGTCCGTGGGTCCCACAGCGACGACGACACACAGGGGCGCGCGCAGGTTCGAGGTCGACCCCGAGCGGACCGTCGTTACCGTCATCGTCCGCCGGGCCGGCCCGCTCGCGAAGCTGGGTCACGATCACGTCATCACTTCGGCATTTGAAGCCGGCTCAGTCTGGCTCGGTGACACACCGGCGGGCTCGTCGTTTGAGCTGACCCTGCCCGTCGAGCGCTTCGACGTGGACATGCCTCAGGCACGCGCCGTCGCGGGTCCCGAGTTCGCTGCACCGGTGCCGGATGACGCCAGGCAGGGCACGCGCCACAACATGCTGCGCGCCGAGGTGCTCGACGGGCAGCATTTTCCCGCCATCATGCTGCGATCCTCGGCGGCGTCCGGTGCCTGGCCGCAACCCATCGTGCGTGTGGCCGTGACGCTGAAGGGAGTCGAGCGCGAGCAGGAGATTCCGGTCGTCGTCGAGCGCGATGCAGACGGCCTGACCGCGCGAGGTGAACTGCGGTTGAACCAGACCGATTTCGGCATCACGCCGTTCTCGGTCGCCGGCGGCGCCATCCGGGTCGCCGACACGCTGGAGATCCGCTTCGAGATTGCGGCCGCGTTGCCCGGCGCGATCAACCAGCCGCGAGTTCCTTGAGCAACAGCAGCTGCGTGCCTTCCGGCGCCACGAGCATCGCGGCACCGATCGCCAGCAGTTCACGCGGCATGCGCTGCGCGAAACGATGGCCCCGGTCGCGCAGGTTTGCGATTCGTTCCGGCATCGCCGCGTCGGTGAACACCAGCACCGGCGCCTGCAGGTCGATCGCGTAGAGCCCGACATTGAGATCGCGGCTGGCGGCGACGACCTTCGGCAACGGCTCCAGGACCGGCTCGAAGGCCACGAACCCCAGGCGTTCCCAGAACGCGCTCGCGGCGGCGAGGTCCAGCGTTGCGAGCGCGAATTCCTCGAAATAACCCAATGCGCTCGAATGTGCCGGCGACAGCGCGGGTGGCGAGAACGTGCGCGCCTCGAGCAGCCGCAACGGCTGGCCTGAGGGGTCGCGCAACAGCGCCCGATGCATCGAAGCATCGTCGAGACGCGCGTCTTCGACGGTCACGCCGAGTGCGGCGAGCGCATCGAGACGCTCGCGCAGCGACGGCGCGACCCAGGTCGGCAGCGGGCTCTCGAATTCCAATCCATGCAGACCCAGGCTGACGCGACCGTCCGTCACGACGGCATACGGATGCGGCCACGCCTCGCCGACGGACGCCTGCACGAAACCAAGCGACTCGTAGAACGCGAGCGACTCCGCGACGTCGGTCGCCGCGAGGCTGATTTCGAGAAAACGTCCGAGCGGCATGGGCGGCCGGGCGGGGTGAGCCGTCAGCGCTGCGCGCCGCGGGCCAGTGCGCGTTCGCGCTGCGCGGCGAGGGCCGCGTCGTCGAGGCGCATGGCGCCGAGTTCGGGCCAGCCGCCCACGTGCTGGAGCACGACGTCTTCCATCACGTCGACGTGCGCCGGGCTCGAGTTCAGGCACGGCACGTAGTCGAACGCTTCACCGCCCTGCCCGAGGAACAGGTCGCGGTTCTGCATGCTGATTTCCTCGAGCGTCTCGAGGCAGTCCGTCGCAAACCCCGGGCACACGACCGTGACGCGCTTGGGGCCCGACCTGGCGTAGTCCTGCAGCATCATGTCCACGTACGGCTTCAACCATTCCTCGCGGCCGAACCGCGACTGGAATCCCAGCGACCATTCGTCCTCGGCCAGGCCGAGCCGCTGCGCGACGCTGCGGGCCGTGCCGAGGCAGAAGCAGTGGTACGGATCGCCGGCGAGGAAATAGCGCTTCGGAATCGAGTGGAAGGAGAACAGCAGGTGCTTGCGACCCTGCATTTTCCAGTGCTGCGCGATGCTGTCCGCCACGCCACGCAGGTACGATTCGCGTTCCCAGTACTGGTTGACGAAGCGCAGTTCCGGCATCCAGCGCCACTGCGACAGCTCGCGCGTGACGAACTCGAAGATGCTGCCGGTCGTGGTCGAGGAATACTGCGGGTAGAGCGGCAGCACCAGCAGTCGCTGCACGTTCTGTTCGCGGAATCGTTCGAGCACCGACGGAATCGACGGCTGGCCGTAGGTCATCGCGAGATCGACCAGGACGTCGTCGCCGAAGCGCTGCTGCAGCCTGGCCTCGAGGCCTGCGGTCAGTTTGCGCGATTCGATCAGCAGCGGCGAACCCTCCGGCGTCCAGATCTTCTGGTAGGCGTGGGCACTGCGCTGCGGGCGCGTGCGCAGGATGACGCCGTGCAGGACCAGCCACCAGAGCAGGCGCGGCGCCTCGATGACGCGCGGGTCCGAGAGGAACTCGGCCAGGTACTTCCGCACCGAGCGAGGCGAAGGATCCGCGGGCGTGCCGAGGTTCACGAGCATGACGCCGACGCGTGCGCGCGAACCGTGGACGAAATCTGGGGTGCCGAGAAGGGTCATGCTGGAATTCGCGGGACGGGCCGGGCGGCAAACGATATCACGGCGACCGCTTGCGGCCGCGCAGGGTGATCCGTCGCTGGTGGACCGGACACGCTCAGGCGTTACGGACCACGGCCTCCATGCGCGGCGACAGCCGCAGCACGATCAGCTGGAACAAGGCCGCGCCGGCGCAGAACAGGAGCATCGGCATCGCGGTCGCGACGCCCACCAGGCCCATGACCTGCACGCAGACGGCCGAAACGAACTGGTTGAGGAAGCCGAGCGTGCTCGACCCCACGCCGGTCGCGTGCGGCGGGGCCAGGCTCACGGCGATCGCGGTCAGGTGGGGCATGAACAGGCCCTGGCCGAAATAAAGCACGGCCATGGGCGCGAAGATCCACAACGGATGCCGGAAACCGGATGCGGCGAAGACGAGCGCGCAGAGCGCGGCCGCCAGCTGCAGGCTGACGCCGAAGACGATCATCCAGTGCTGTCCACGAGCCGAGAACCGGCCCAAGGCCCAGTTGCCGGCGACGTAGCCGAACGAAATCAGCGGGTAGTACAGGCCGTATTCCGTGGCCGGGCGGCCCATGGCCGCCACCATCACGTACGGCGCGAGCGAGATGAAAACCACGAACATCGAGTAGGCGGCCGACGACTGCAATACACAGCTCAGGTAACCGGGTTTGGCCAGCAGCGACCGCGCCACGCGAGCCATCTCGCGCACGGCCGGAGGTTGCTTCGTCGCCGGGCGGGTCTCGGGCAGGTGCTTCCAGGTGAGCCAGGCCACCGCCGCGGCCATCACGACCTGGGCAGCGAAGACGGCTCGCCAGCCGAACCACGACGTCAGGAAGCCGCCGATGACCGGGGCCGACGCACTCGACACCACTGCGAAGATCGCCAGCTGCGCGAGCACGCGCGCCATGCTGTCCGGGTAAAGATCGCTCACGATCGTGCGCGAGACGGCAATGCCCGTGGCCGTGCCGAACGCGAGCACGCCGCGGCCGGCGATCAGCCACGCCAGGCTTGGCGCGAACAGGCAGGCAACCGAGCCCGCCGCCATCAGGCCGACGCCGGCGAGGATGGCCAGGCGCCGCCCGTAGCGGTCCGCGAACGGACCCCAGAACAGCATGCCGATCGCGAACGTCAGCAGCGCGATCGAGAACGTGGCCTGGGCCTGCGCTACGGTCGAGTCGAAGTACTCGCGGACGACCGGCAGCGCAGGAATGTAGATGTTGGTGGCGACAGACCCGATCGTGACGATGAACGCCAGCAGGTAGATGAGCGACCGCTGGTTCAACCCTCGATGCCGCCGATGCAGAGGTACTTGAGCTCGGTGTAGTCGAGGATCCCGTACTTCGAGCCCTCGCGGCCGAAGCCCGATTCCTTGACGCCGCCGAACGGCGCGACCTCGGTCGAGATGATGCCGGTGTTGAGGCCCACGATGCCGTACTCGAGTGCTTCGGCGACGCGCAGCGAGCGCGCCAGGTCACGCGTGTAGAAATAGGAGGCCAGGCCGAACTCGGTGTCGTTGGCCATGCGGATGGCCTCCTTCTCGTCCTTGAACGAGAACACCGGTGCGACCGGGCCGAACGTTTCCTCGCGCGCAACCAGCATCGTCGGCTTCACGCCGGTGATGATCGTCGGCTCGAAGAACGTGCCGCCCAGCGCGTGACGCTTGCCGCCGAGGACGATCCTGCCGCCCTTGGCCAGCGCATCCGCGACGTGCTCCTCCACCTTCGCCACGGCGTTGTCGTCGATCAGCGGGCCCTGTTCCGTTGCGCCCTGCAGTCCGTTGCCGACCCGCAGCTTGCGCACGGCCTCGACCAGCTTCGCGACGAATGCGTCGTAGACGCCTTCCTGCACCAGCAGGCGGTTGGCACAGACGCAGGTCTGGCCGGTGTTGCGGTACTTGCTGGCGATCGCGCCCTGCACGGCCAGGTCGAGGTCGGCGTCGTCGAAGACGATGAATGGCGCGTTGCCGCCGAGCTCGAGCGACAGCTTCTTGAGGGTACCGGCGCTCTGCACCATCAGCTTCTTGCCGATTTCGGTCGACCCCGTGAACGTGACCTTGCGGACGATGGGGTTCGAGGTCATCTCGCCGCCGATGGCGGTGGCCGAGCCGGTGACCACGCTGAACACGCCCCTTGGAATGCCTGCGCGATGCGCCAGTTCGGCCATGGCGAGCGCGGAGTAGGGTGTCTGCATTGCCGGCTTGCACACGAAGGTGCAACCCGCCGCAAGCGCCGGACCCGCCTTGCGCGTGATCATCGCCGCCGGGAAATTCCAGGGCGTGATTGCCGCGACGACACCGACGGGCTGGCGCAGCACGAAGATGCGCTTGTCGGGCTGGTGGCCCGGGATCACGTCGCCGTAGACGCGCTTGGCTTCCTCCGCGAACCACTCGATGAACGACGCCGCGTAGGCGATCTCGCCTTTGGCTTCAGCGAGTGGCTTGCCCTGCTCGGCGGTCATCAGCGTGGCGAGGTCGTCGGCGTTGGCCAGCATCAGGTCGTACCAGCGGCGCAGCAGCGTGGCGCGGTCCTTGGCCGCGCGCGCGGCCCAGGCGGGGAAGGCCGCCGCTGCCGCGTCGATCGCGGCACGCGTTTCTTCGGCACCCATGTAGGGCACGGTGCCGAGCACTGCACCATTCGCCGGGTTGGTGACCGGCTTGCTGCCGCCGGTGCGCGCGTCCAGCCACTGGCCGTCGATGTAGCACTGCTGCCGCAGCAGGGTGGGATCCTTGAGATTGAGCGTCATGAGCGTTCTCTTCTTGTCTCCCTCTCCCGTGCGACTGGCGAGGGTTGGGGTGAGTACCGGAGGGTGCGTTGAGCGCCTTGCGGTGCAGGATTCTTGCTTGCGGGAAGGGCTCAAAGGATATCAGGCAGACGCTGCCCGGGGTGAGGATCGGGCCGTGCGGGGGTACCCTTGACGACCTCAAGCAAATGTCGGGGACGCTCCATGCTCGTCGGAAACGCCATGCGCCGGGTCGCCATCGTCGGCGGCGCCAGGATCCCGTTCGTGCGCTCGATGGGCGCCTACGCGGAATGCAGCAACCAGCAGATGCTGACGGCCGCGCTGCAGGCGTTGGCGGACAAGTACCGTCTTGCCGGCGAGCGTCTGGGCGACGTCGGCGCCGGGGCGGTGCTGAAGAGCCCGCGCGATTTCAACCTGGCGCGTGAAGCGGTCCTCGGCACGACACTCGACGCGCACACACCGGCTTTCGACCTGCAACGCGCCTGTGGCACGAGCCTCGAAACGGCGATCCTGCTCGGCTTGAAAATCGCGGCAGGCCAGATCGACAGCGCGATTGCGGCAGGCGTCGACACGGCAAGCGACGCCCCGATCGGCGTCAACGAGAACCTGCGCAGGATCCTGCTGCGCAGCGCGCGGGGACGGTCCCTGGGTCAGCGGCTCGCGCCGTGGACTGCGCTGCGGCCGGCCCATTGGAAACCGAGCTTGCCTGCGGTTGCCGAACCGCGAACGGGGCTCAACATGGGCCAGAGTTGCGAACTGATGGCGCGTCGCTGGGGCATCCGGCGCGAGGCGCAGGATGAATTCGCGCTCGCCAGCCATCAACGAGCCGCTGCTGCGTACGATGCCGGCTTCTTCGACGACCTCGTGTTCGAGTTCGAGGGCGTGCAGCGCGACGACAACCTGCGGCGCGACACCTCGCTGGAGAGGCTGGCCAGGCTGAAGCCCGCGTTCCCCGTCGACGGCAGTGCCACGCTGACCGCAGGCAATTCGACGCCGATGACGGACGGTGCCGCTGCGGTGCTGCTGGCGAGCGAAGACTGGGCGCGTGCCAGGGGCCTGCCGGTGCAGGCCTACCTGACGTTCGGCAAGGTCGCGGCCGTCGACTTCCTGCAGGACGAAGGGCTGCTGATGGCGCCGGCCTATGCCGTGCCGCGCATGCTGGACGACGCGGGCATCACGCTGCAGGACTTCGATTTCTACGAGATTCACGAAGCGTTCGCGGCGCAGGTGCTGTGCACGCTGGCGGCGTGGGAGTCGGCGGAGTTCTGCCGTGATCGGCTGGGCCGCGAGCGGCCGCTCGGCTCGATCGACCGCGCGAAGCTCAACGTGAATGGCAGCAGCCTGGCCGTGGGCCATCCGTTCGCAGCGACGGGGGCGCGCATCGTCGCGACGCTCGCCAAGTTGATCGATCAGCGCGGCGGCGGCCGCGGGCTCATATCGATCTGCACGGCCGGTGGCATGGGCGTCACCGCAATCGTCGAGCGCTGAAGACCTTATAATCGCCGACCCGTCGCCGGCATGGATCCGCACTGATGTCTTACCGCACCAACACCCCGATCCTCGCATTCGCCGTGACCCTGGCCTTGCAGGGTTGCGTCTCGGCGCCCCCGTCGCCGACCGCCACGCAGGCGCCGGATTCGCAGTTGCCGGCGCAGACGAACGACACCCGGCAGCAGCTCGATGCGCTCTTCGAAAGCTATTTCGAGGACAACCTGCGCGCCAACCCCCTGCTCGCGACCTACATCGGCGATCATCGCTACGACGATCAGTTGCCGAATTCGATCGGTCCGCAGTACCTGGCCGCCTCGCGCGCGTTGAACCAGAAGTACCTTGCGGCGATCCGCGCGCTCGATCCGGATTCGCTCTCGCCGGCGGACCGGATCTCGTACGACATCTTCCTGTACGAGCGGGAACGGGAAGCGCGGGGCGAACGGTTTCCGTTTCACCTGCTGCCGATCAACCAGGCCGGCAGCCTGCTCACCGTGATGCCCGCGCTGGGTTCGGGCACCAACGCGCAGCCGTTCGAGTCGGTCGCGGATTACGAGCACTGGCTGAAGCGGTTGGACGGGCTGGCCGTCTGGATGGACCAGGCAGTGGTCAACATGCGGGAAGGTGCGACCAAGGGTGTCGTGCAACCGCGCGCCGTGATGGAGAAGGTGCTCGGTCAGCTCGACGCAATGGTCGTGCCGCAGGCGCAGGACAGCCAGTACTTCGCGCCGATCCGCAACTTTCCGGCCGATTTCTCCGCGGCCGACCGTGAGCGGCTCACTGCCCAATACACCAGGATGCTCGACGCGACGCTATTGCCCGCTTACCGGCGACTGCGTGATTTCGTGCGCGACGAATACCTGCCGCAATCGCGCAGCAGCGTTGCCTGGACGGCATTGCCCGACGGGCAGGCGTGGTACGCGTACTACGTGCAGGAACACACCACGACGAACCTGACGCCCGACGAGATTCACGCGCTGGGTCTCGGCGAGGTGAAGCGCATCCTGGGCGAAATGGACAACGTCCGGCAGCAGGTCGGGTTCAAGGGCGACCTGGAGGCGTTCTTCACGTTCCTCGAAACCGATCCGCAGTTTTATTTCACCCAGGGCTCGGACCTGCTCGACGGCTATCGTGCGCTCAAGACGCGGATCGACGCCGCGTTGCCGAAGCTGTTCTCGGTGTTTCCGCGCGCGGACTACGAAGTGCGCGAGGTCGAGGCGTTCCGCGCGCAATCCGCGGCGGGAGCGTATTACCAGCAACCCTCGGCGGACGGCTCGCGTCCCGGCGTCTTCTACGTCAACACGTACAACCTGAAGGCGCAGCCGAAGTTCGGCATGGAGACGCTGTCGCTGCACGAAGCGTCCCCCGGACACCACTTCCAGGTGTCGATCCAGCAGGAACTGGCAGGCGTGCCGCGATTCCGCCGCTTCGGCGGTGATTACACGGCCTACGTCGAGGGCTGGGCGCTCTACGCGGAGTCGCTTGGCAAGGAACTCGGCCTCTTCACCGACCCTTACCAGTGGTACGGGCGACTGAACGACGAGCAGTTGCGCGCGATGCGCCTCGTCGTCGACTCCGGCCTGCACGCGAAAGGCTGGACCAGGGAGCAGGCCATCAGGTTCATGCTCGACAACTCGACGATGGCTGAGTCGGACGTCGTTTCCGAGGTCGAACGCTACATCGCCTGGCCCGGCCAGGCGCTCGGCTACAAGGTCGGGGACCTGCGGATCCAGGGCTTGCGCCACAAAGCGGAGCAGGCGCTCGGGCCGAAGTTCGACCTCCGCGACTTCCACCGTGAAGTCCTGAGCGACGGTGCCGTGCCGATGGACGTGCTCGAGGCGAAGGTCGAGCGCTGGATCGCGGCTCGCCGCTGAAGCCCAGGCGAATGCGGCGAAATCATTCACGCATGCCGGTGCTGGTCGCCACGCTGGCATTGGCGGCTTGCGATTTCGCGTCGGAGCCGTCGAAGCTGCCCGAAGAAAAGCCTTCGGAGTTGTCCGCCCCCCTGCGCGCGTCCAACGCGGAGGCGGCCGAGCTGTATCGCGTCGTCGAAACGTATTTCGACCAGTACCTCGCGCTGAACCCCATTCGTGCCAGTGAGCTGGGCGACCACCGGTTCGACGACCGCTTCGGCGATTACCTCAGCATGAGCTGGATGGCGGATTCGCTCGGTATCGAGCAGGAGTCGCTCGAGAAGCTGGCGGCGATCGACCCGAAGCGGCTCGCAGGCGAGGACCTCGTCACCTATGCGGCTTTCAAGCGCCAGCGTGAGCTCGGCATCGGCGGGTACCGGTATCCAAGCGAACTGCTGGCGATCAACCCGTGCTCCAACTGGCCGGGGGCCTTCGCCCGGCTTGGTTCCGGCAGGGGCGCGCACCCATTCAGGACGACGCGCGACTACGACTCATTCCTCGCACGCATGGATGGCTTCGTCGTCTGGGTGGACCAGGCCATCAACAACCTGCGGGCCGGCGTCACCAAGGGCGTAGTGCTGCCGCAGGACCTGGTCGAGCGCACGCTGCCGCAGCTCGAGGCGTTCGGCCGGCTCGAGGACCCGCGGCAGACCGTGTTCTGGCAGCCGCTGCTGAACTTCCCGGCCGGGCCGAGCGTGGCCGACCGCCGGCGCCTGCTGCAGGCCTACGACGAAAAGCTGCGGACGAAGGTATTGCCCGCCTACCGGCGCCTGCACGATTACCTGGCGCAGGAATACCTGCCCGCGGCGCGCACTACCGTGTCGTGGTCGGACCTGCCGAGCGGCGACCTCTGGTATGCGTACCTCGTGCGGTACTACACCTCGACGGACATGACGCCCGAGCAGGTGCATGAGCTCGGGCTGCGCGAGGTGGCGCGGCTGCGTGCAAGCCTCGCGGGCCTGCAGGGAGCGCTTGGCATCGCGGGTGAGCCGCAGACCGTGTTCGATGCGCTGCGAGGGGATCCGCGGTTCCAGTTCGGCGACGCCCGGTCGATGCTCGCGGGCTATGCGGCACTGCACGATCGTGTCGATGCGCGATTGCCTGCCCTGTTCCTGCGCCGGCCGAGGTCGACTTTCGAGATCCGGCCGACAGAGGATTTTCGTGCGGCCTCGGCTGCAGGCGCCTCGTTCTCACCGCAGAGAGCCGCTGGCGGACACGCGGGCATCCTCTACGTGAACACCAGTGAACTTGCATCGCGCCCGTCCTATGCGATGGATGCGCTGTACCTGGGCGAGGCCGTGCCCGGTCACTTCTACCTGGCGGCGATCGCGCAGGAAACGCCCAATCTGCCGCGGTTTCGCCGCTTCGGCGACGACGCGGCGCTGGTCGCGGGGTGGGCGCTGTACGCGCAATCGCTCGGAGCCGAACTGGGGCTGTATGCGGATCCGTACAGCCAGTTCGGCGCACTGAACGCTGAACTGTGGCGCGCGGCGGCTCTCGTCGTCGACACGGGTCTGCATGCGCAGGACTGGAGCCGACAGCGTGCGGAGGAGTACCTGCGCGCGAACACGGCGCTCGGCGAGGCTGACATTGCTGCCGCAGTCGATCACTACGTCGCCTGTCCCGGCCAGGCACTCGCCGCCAAGGTCGGGCAGCTCAAGATTCTCGAGCTGCGCCGACGCGCCGAACAGAGGCTCGGTGCGCGCTTCGACCTGCGCGAATTCCACGAACAGGTCGTCGGCAGCGGCATACTGCCTTTGTCGGTGCTGGAGGCCAGGATCAATCGCTGGATCGACGCGCGCAGTTGAGACGCGCGCGGCGTGGCATCAGTAGCCGTAGCCGTCGGTGCGGATGTCGTCGAGTTCGTCGCCCACGAAACGCAGCTTGCGCAGCAACTTGCTCGAGCCGAAGTTGTACGTCCACACTTCCACTGGCATGTCGATGACACCCGGGCCGTAGTAGTCGTACCGGTTGAAGCCGTAGCCGTACTCGTAGCGGGGCGCGCGACGGATCACGCCCTGGAAGCTGACGCTCGACGGTTCGCCGCACAGCGCGCGAACCTTGTCCTTGCCGTCACTGATGGAGACGAGCTTGCTGCCGCAGCGCATGGAGTCCTCGGCGCGCGCGCGGGCCGCACCGAGCGTGCCGACGATCACGGTCGCAAGAACGAGGATTCCCAGGTAGCGCACGGTACAAGCATAGCTGTTGCCTGTCGGCGCCGCTGGTCGCCGGCGCACCTGAAGACGTATAAATATCTGAATTTATTAAGTTAACTGACTACTCAGCCGCGTTTTCAGGGACCGCCATCGGGCCACTTGAGCGGCCAGGCCGCGTTCACGGCGGCCATCGATCCGCATCTATCGACATGCCCGGTGCGTGGCCGGGACCCGCGCGCCGTTCTGCTAACCTACCCGACCCCGAAACGGCGCCCGAGCTCACGATGTCCCTCGACCGAGCCTTCGAAAAACGCCTCGCCGGAATCATCAACGCCCGCGCCCGTGGCGCGCTGCAGGGTGGACTCAAGGGCGTGGAGCGGGAATCGCTGCGGGTGACGCCGACGGGGCGGATCTCGCAGGCGCCGCATCCCCGGGCCCTGGGGTCGGCGCTCACGAACGAGCACGTCACGACCGACTACTCCGAAGCGCTGATCGAAGTGGTCACGCCGCCGTTCGCCCACACCTGGGAACTGGTGCAGTACCTCGCCGACCTGCATCACTTCGTCTACACGAACCTGCCCGACGACGAACTGCTCTGGGCGACGAGCATGCCGTGCGCCATCAAGGGCGAAGCAAGCATTCCGATCGCGCAGTTCGGCTCGTCGAACGTCGGGCGCATGAAAACCGTGTACCGCGAAGGTCTCGGCCACCGCTACGGCCGCGTGATGCAGGCCATTGCGGGCGTGCACTTCAACTACTCGTTCCCGGAGCACTTCTGGCCGGTGCTGGCGGACGTGCTGCAGCCCCGGGACTCCGGGCAGGCCTTCCGCGACGAGTCTTACTTCTCGCTGTTGCGCAATTACCGGCGGCACGGCTGGATCGTGCTGTACCTGTTCGGGAATTCCCCTGCGTTGTGCCCGTCGTTCCTGCAGGGGCGCAAGGTCGACGGTCTCGAGCCGCTGGAGCCGGACAGCCTGTACGCTCCGTATGCGACCTCGCTGCGCATGAGCGACCTCGGCTACCGCAACAAGAGCCAGGCGGGGCTCAGCGTCTCCGTCAACAGCCTCGAGCATTACGTGCGCGACCTGACGGCTGCCATCAGCACGCCGAATCCCGAGTACGAGAAAATCGGCGTGAAGGTCGATGGCGAATACTTCCAGCTCAACGCCAACATCCTGCAGATCGAGAACGAGTACTACAGCTTCATCCGTCCCAAGCGCATCACCCGGAGTGGCGAGCGCCCGACGAAGGCGCTGCAGCGCGCGGGCGTGCAGTACGTCGAGATGCGCTCGCTCGACGTGAGCGTCTTCGACCCGGTGGGCGTCAACCAGAACAAGCTGCGGTTCCTCGAGGCCTTCGCGGCTTTCTGCGTCCTGCGCGACAGCCGCCCGATCGGGAAGCCGGAGCAGGACGAACTGGACGGCAATCACGCCATCGTCGCGCGCGAAGGCCGCCGGCCCGGCCTGCTGCTGCGCCGCGACGGTCGCGAGGTCAGGTTGAGTGACTGGGCCGCCGAGATCATCGATTCGATGCGCGGCCTCTGCGAACTGCTGGACGAAGGCGACGCGCAACGTCCGTACCTCACTGCACTCGAGCTGCAGGAGGAGAAAATCCGCGATGTTGCATTGACTCCGGCGGCGCGCTCATTGCACGAAATGCGCACGAACGGGGAATCGTTCTTCAATTTCGCGCTGCGCATGTCGAAGGTGCACCAGTCCTACTTCAAGGACCTGCTCTCCCCGAACTCGTCCAGGCAGGAAGAGTTTGCCGCCGAGGCAGCCGCGTCGATCGACCAGCAGGCGCGGATCGAAGCGTCGGACACGCTTGCTTTCGACGAGTATCTAGCCCGCTATTTTTCGGCGTGAACGGCCGGTAGTCAGAGAATTCCGGTCGTCATCCGGCCCTGCGCATCGATCGAGCCGCGCAACATGCCGCGGGAGTTGAACGGCAGGGCCATCGTGCCGTCGCGCCCGACCACGATCACGCCGCCTTCGCCCCCCATGCGCTGCAGCTGCTCGTGGACCACGATGTCGGCTGCTTCGCGCACGTCCTTGCCCGCGTACCGGATCAGCGATGCGATCTCGTGCGCGACCGTCGCGCGGATGAAGTACTCGCCGTGCCCCGTCGCCGAAACGGCGCAGCAGTCGTTGGCCGCGTAAGTGCCTGCGCCGATCACCGGTGAATCGCCGACCCTGCCCCAGCGCTTGGCAGTCATGCCGCCCGTGGACGTCGCCGCGGCCAGGTCGCCCGCGGCGTCCAGCGCCACGGCGCCGACGGTTCCCATCAGGGATTCACGGAAACTGCCTGTGCTCGCATCGAGCGCGGCCGCCAGCTCACGCTGCCGCCGTTCCGTGACGAAATAGCGGTTCGCCACGGGCTCGAGCCCCTGTTCGAGCGCGAACTCCTCGGCGCCCTGGCCGGCCAGCATCACGTGCGGCGACTTGTCCATCACCAGCCGGGCGAGGCCGATCGGGCTTCTCACGTGGCGCAGACCGGTCACCGCGCCTGCGCGCAGGTCGCGCCCGTCCATCAGCGACGCGTCGAGTTCGCAGATCCCGTTGGCGGCGATCACGGCACCGCGGCCGGCGTTGAAGAGCGGGTTGTCTTCGAGCACCTGCACCGCGGCGACGACGGCGTCGAGACTCGGACCGCCTGCCTCCAGGATTCGTTGTCCGGCACGCAGCGCCTGCTCCAGTCCGGTGCGGTAGTCGGCCTCCCGTTCGGGCGTGAGTTCGGCAGGTGGGATGTTCCCCGCCCCCCCATGAACGGCGATCGCTGGCATGTCATTCCTTCCCGGCAGGTCGGTCGAAGGAAACGAACATACCAGAGCGCTGCGCCACGTATTATTTTGGTCGCAGGGCACAGCCTGGCCTAGCCGGGGAACCCGTCCACCGATCGACTCATTGCCTGCCGAGTTCCCCGACCCGATGCATCACCACCGCAAGATCAAGACCCTGCTCGTCGCCAACCGCGGCGAGATTTCCATCCGCGTGATGCGGGCCGCGCACGAGCTCGGAATCAAGACGGTCTCGATCTACTCGCAGGAGGACCGCTTCTCGCTGCACCGCATGAAGGCGGACGAAGCGTACCTGGTGGGCGAGGGCAGGGGGCCGGTCGAGGCCTACCTCGGCATCGACGACATCGTGCGCGTGGCGCTCGAATGCGGTGCCGACGCGATCCACCCCGGCTACGGGTTCCTTGCCGAAAACCCCGCGTTCGCCGAAGCCTGCGCGGATGCGGGTCTCCTGTTCATCGGACCGACACCCGACATCATGCGTCGCCTCGGCAACAAGGTGACCGCGCGCGATCTCGCGACGTCGGCGGGTGTGCCGGTGATGCCGGCCACGCCGCCGTTACCGCCCGACGATGCGCAGGTGCTCGAGCTGGCAGCGAAGGTCGGTTATCCCGTCATGCTCAAGGCCAGCTGGGGCGGCGGCGGCCGCGGCATGCGCGCGGTCGAAGACGCTGCGCAACTGGTCGAGATGGTCGCCACGGCACGGCGTGAGGCGAAAGCCGCCTTCGGCAACGACGAGGTCTACCTCGAGAAGCTGGTGCGGCGCGCGCGCCACGTCGAAGTGCAGATCCTCGGCGACAAGCACGGCAACCTGGTGCACCTCTACGAGCGCGACTGCACGGTGCAGCGTCGCAACCAGAAGGTCGTCGAGCGCGCGCCGGCCGTTTTCCTCGACGAAGCGCAGCGGCTTGAACTCTGCGAACTCGGCCTGCGCATCGGGCGCGCCGTCGGGTACCTCAATGCCGGCACCGTCGAGTTCCTGCAGGACGCAGACACCGGCCAGTTCTTTTTCATCGAAGTCAATCCGCGCATCCAGGTCGAGCATACGGTGACCGAAGTGGTCACCGGCATCGACATCGTCAAGGCGCAGATCCGCATCGCGGAAGGCGCCGCAATCGGGACGCCTGCCAGCGGCGTGCCTGCGCAGGCGGACATCCGCATCACCGGCCACGCGATGCAATGCCGGGTCACGACGGAGGACCCCGAGAACAGTTTCATCCCGGACTACGGCCGCATCACCGCTTATCGCAGCCCGGCGGGTTTCGGCATCCGGCTCGATGCAGGCACGGCGTACTCGGGCGCGTTCATCACCCGCTCGTACGACTCGCTGCTGGTGAAGGTGACCGCCTGGGCGCCGTCGTCCGACGAGACGATCGCGCGCATGGACCGCGCGCTGAAGGAATTCCGGGTGCGCGGTGTCAGCACGAACCTGCGCTTCCTCGAGCAGTTGATCACGCACGAGCACTTCCGTGACGGCTCGTACACGACGAGGTTCATCGACCAGACACCGGAGCTGTTCCGCTATCCGCGCAAGCGCGACCGTGCGACGCGGCTGCTGCGCTTCGTCGCGGACGTGATCGTCAACGGCAACCCCGAAGTCGCCGGCCGCGTGCGTCCGGGCCGCATCGTGGAGGCACGTCCGCCGAGGCTGCCCGTCAGCACGCCGCCGCCCGGCACGAAGCAGCGTCTCGACGAACTGGGCGCGAGGAAGTTTTCGCAGTGGATGCTCGACCAACCGCAGGCGCTGCTCACCGACACGACGTTTCGCGATGCGCACCAGTCGCTGCTGGCGACGCGCTTTCGCACGCGGGACCTGGTGGCCATCGCGCCAGCTTACGCGCGGCTCGCACCGGACCTGTTTTCCGTCGAATGCTGGGGCGGTGCGACGTTCGACGTCGCGATGCGCTTCCTGCGCGAATGCCCGTGGGACCGCCTGATCGCGTTCCGCGCGGCGATGCCGAACCTGCTGCTGCAGATGCTGCTGCGATCCGCCAACGCTGTCGGTTACACGAACTATCCCGACAACGTCGTCCGCTACTTCGTGCAGCAGGCCGCGAAGAACGGCGTCGACGTGTTCCGCGTCTTCGATTCGCTGAACTGGGTCGACAACATGCGCGTCGCGATGGACGCAGTCGGCGAGTCCGGCAAGCTGTGCGAAGCCGCGATCTGCTATACGGGCAACCTGAGCGACCCGCGCCAGTCCAAGTACGACCTCAAGTATTACGTTGCGATGGCGAAGCAGCTGGAGCAGGCAGGCGCCCACATTCTCGGCATCAAGGACATGGCGGGCCTGTGCCAGCCGCGGGCCGCGTACACACTGGTCAGGGCGCTCAAGGACGAGATCGGGATTCCGGTGCACTTCCACACGCACGACACCAGCGGCATCGCGGCCGCCAGCGTGCTCGCCGCCATCGACGCCGGCTGCGATGCCGTGGACGGCGCGCTCGACGCCATGAGCGGCCTGACGTCGCAACCGAACCTGGGTTCGATCGTCGAAGCGTTGCGCCATGGGCCGCGGGAATCCGGTCTCAACCCCGACAACCTGCGGGTGCTCTCCAACTACTGGGAGCAGGTGCGTCACGGCTACGCAGCGTTCGAGAGCGACATGCGTTCCGGCGCTTCCGAGGTGTACGTGCACGGCATGCCCGGCGGGCAGTACACCAACCTGCGCGAACAGGCCCGCGCGCTCGGGATCGACGACACCCGCTGGCATGAAGTGGCGCGCGCTTACGCCCAGGTCAACGAGATGTTCGGCGACATCGTCAAGGTCACGCCGTCGTCGAAAGTCGTGGGCGACATGGCGATCATGATGGTGACCAGTGGTCTCACCGCCGAGGACGTCACCGATCCGGGAACCGAGGTCGCCTTCCCGGAGTCCGTGGTCGCGTTGTTCCGCGGCGACATCGGCCAGCCGTCCGGCGGCTTCCCGCGCGAACTGCAGCGGAAGATCCTCGGTGGCGCGCAGCCCTCGACCTCACGCCCGGGCGAGCACCTGCCGCCGGTCGATCTCGGCCAGGCGCGCGCACGCGCGCAGGAGAAGATGCCGCGCGCCATGACCGATCATGAGTTTGCATCGTGGCTGATGTATCCGAAGGTGTTCTCCGACTACATGGCGAATCGCACGCATTTCGGCGACGTGAGCGTGCTGCCGACGCGCGCCTTCTTCTACGGCCTGGAAGCGGGTGAGGAAATCACGGTCGATCTCGAGAAGGGCAAGCACCTGATCATCCGCTACGTCACGACCAGCGACCTGCACGACGACGGCACGCGCACCGTGTTCTTCGAGCTGAATGGTCAACCCCGGTCGGTCAAGGTGCAGGATCGGAGCCAGGTCGCGAAGCGTCCGCCGCGCCGCAAAGCCGAGCTCGACCACCCGGACGAAGTCGGCGCGCCGATGCCGGGCACGATCGCCACGGTCAACGTGTTGCCCGGTCACGCCGTGGCGCGCGGCGACGTGCTGGTGACGATCGAGGCGATGAAGATGGAGACGAGCGTGCGCGCGGAGCGCGACGGCGTGATCACGGAAGTGGTCGCGCGCCCGGGCCAGCAGGTGGACGCGAAGGACCTGTTGCTGGTCCTGGAGCCCGCGCTGGCTTGAGCGTCACACCGGTCGCGTGACGGAATGCCGCAACGGGCCGATACTGGACGGCAGTCGATGGTCGCAAAGAGGAAAGCACACATGACACCGAACGTTGGGGGAATGGACCGGACCTTGCGCATCGTCGCGGGCCTGGCACTGCTGTCGCTGTTCTTCCTGTTGGAAGGCAACGCGCGCTACTGGGGACTGATCGGCATCGTGCCGATCCTGACCGGCACGTTCCGCTGGTGCCCGGCGTACCTGCCTTTCGGCATCAGCACCTGTTCGACGAAGAAAGGCTGATCCTTTCGACTCCCCCTCTCCCGTCAAAAACGGGAGAGGGCTCGAGCGAGGGGAAGGAAGCTGCCGGCACGAATGCGGGCCGTTCCGACTATCCCCTATCCCCTGACCCCTGCGTTAGCCACCAGCCAGCGCCGCATCGTCGCGGCATCCATCGCGCCGGCTTGCCGCGCCACTTCCTTGCCGTCCCTGAACACCATCAGGGTCGGAATACTGCGAATGCCATAGCGCGCACCGATGTCCTGCGCCTCGTCGGTGTTGAGCTTGGCGAACCGGGCCGCTGGCTCGGTCTCGGCGGCGACTCGCTCGAACGCCGGCGCCATCGACCGGCAGGGGCCGCACCACGGCGCCCAGAAGTCGACGACCACCGGGACGCCGGATTGCGCGACGTGGCGGTCAAAATTGCCGGCCGTCAGCGTGACGGGATGTCCCTGGAACAGCGCTTCGTGGCAACGCGGGCACTTCGGCTGATCCCGCATCCGTGCCGTCGGGATGCGGACGATCCCGTCGCATCGCTGGCAGACGACCTGGGTGGCCGCAGGGGCGGCGCTGGCAGTAGTCATGTCGGTCCCTTCTCCGGTGGCTTTGATCGGCTCTATGGGGCCGACTGGCGGGGAAGCAAGCGCAACTCGCAGTCCGCGGGCCTTGCATCGGGGTGCCGCCGCCTCCACATCAGCGGGGCCACGACCGCCGGAGGCGACGCCGTCCATGCGATTCAAGGATTACTACGCAGTCATGGGTGTGCCGCGGGGCGCGACCCAGGATGAGATCAAGCGCGCGTACCGCAAGCTCGCGCGCAAGTTCCATCCGGACGTCAGCAAGGAGAAGGACGCCGAGGAGCGGTTCAAGGAGCTGCAGGAGGCGTACGAAGTCCTGAAGGACGCGGAAAAACGCGCGGCCTACGACCAGCTTGGGTCGGACTGGCGGCAGGGGCAGGAATTCCGCCCGCCGCCCGACTGGGGCAAAGGCTTCGAGTTCACGCCGGGACGCGGCGAACGGGGTGGTCGCGCGGCCGGTCCGGGTGCTGACTTCAGTGACTTCTTTTCCGAGCTGTTTGGAGCGCGGAGCCCGTTCGGTGGCGCACACGGTTTCGAGTCCTCCGGCCGCGGCGGCGCCGGGCGTGGCTTTGCAGCCGCCGGCCAGGACCACGTCGCGCGCGTCGAGATCGACCTCGAGGACGCGTACCGTGGTGGCACGCGCACGCTCGAACTGCGCACGCCCGAGATCACGCCGGACGGCCACGTCACGTCGAGGCCGCGCACCCTGCGCGTATCGATTCCCGCGGGTGTCGTCGAAGGCCAGCAGATCCGGCTCGCGGGGCAGGGCAGCGCGGGGATCGGCGGAGGGCCTGCCGGCGACCTGTACCTCGAGGTGAATTTACGGCCACACCCGCTGTTCAAGCTCGAAGGCCGCGACGTGACGGTGCAGTTGCCGGTCGCGCCCTGGGAAGCCGCGTTGGGTGAATCGGTTTCGGTGCCGACGCTCGGTGGCCCCGTCGAAATGAAGCTGCCGGCCGGCGCGCGGGCAGGACAGCGGCTGCGATTGCGTGGCCGCGGCTTGCCCGGCCCCACACCCGGTGACCAGTACGTCACGCTGTCGATCATGCTGCCGCCCGACAGTCCGCAGGCGCGTGACTTCTTCGCACGCATGAAGCGGGAGCTGGCCTTCGACCCGCGGGCCGAGCTCACCGCCAGCGCGAGGACTTCCGCATGAGCACCCGCAATGACGAAGACGACGTGCTGCGCGCGCAATTCCTCGACGACGACGACTGGCTGCGCATCGACGAAATCTGCAGCCGTCTTCGCGTCGAGCAGCAGTGGATCGTCGAAATGGTGGAGCTCGGTGCTCTCGATCCACGCGGTGGGCTCGAACCGTCGGACTGGGCTTTTCCGCGGCGGCAGCTGCCGCGCGTGCTGGCGATGACGCGGCTCGTGACGGACCTCGGCGTGAACCTCACCGGCGCCGCGATCATCGTGGAGTTGGTGGAGGAGCGTCGCAGGCTGCAGGCGCAGCTGCACGATAGGGGATAGGGGATAGGGGATAGGGGATAGGGGATAGGGGATAGGGGATAGTCGGCAACGCGCTGCGCGCGGAGAAATTCATTCATGCGCCGCAGGCGCTTCCGACTATCCCCCAACCCCCATCCCCTATCCCCTATCCCCTACCCCTATTGGATCGCTGCACCCAGCAGCGATCCAATGAGCCACGTCGCGATGCCGGCGCCGCCGCCGATCAGCACCATGCGCAGCCCGCCCGCGAGCGCGTTGCGGCCCGTGAACAGGCTCAATGCGGCGCCGACCCCGAACAACGCGATGCCCGCGGTGATCGCGGCGATCATGACCGACCGCTGCAGCGGCAATCCGAACAGGAACGGCGCCAGCGGGATGATCGCGCCGAGCGAGAAGGCGAGGAACGAATAGATCGCCGCGCCCCACGGCGAGCCGAGATCGTCCGGATTGAGGCCGAGTTCCTCACGCGCGAGCGCGTCGAGCGCGTTCGCCTCGTTCTTCACCAGTTCGCGGGTCACGCGGCGCGCCTCTTCGAGCTGCATGCCGCGCGCCTGGTAGATCAAGGCGAGTTCCTCGGCTTCTTCCTCCGGGTATTCCCGCAGTTCATCGCGCTCGAGCCCGATCTGGTACTCGAACATCTCGCGCTGCGAGCGCATCGACACGTACTCGCCCGCGGCCATGGAGAGCGCGCCTGCGAGCAATCCCGCCACGCCGCTGGTCAGCACGAAGTCGGCGCCCGCCGCCGCTCCCGCGACGCCCATGATCAGGCTCGTGTTGGAGACGAGACCGTCGTTGATGCCGAACACCGCGGCGCGCAGGTTACCGCCGCCGTGGCCCTTGTGGCGCGCGCCCACGTCCGACACCGAGGTGGGCATCAGGTGACCCGCGAGCGAGCGCTGCGAATCGTAGACCGAGAGACCGCGCACCTTCATCGCGGCCAGCATGTGACGCACTCGCCGCGGACCGAACGCGCGCGCGAGCCCGGCGGTGATGCGTGCACGCACGGACGGCGCAAACAGGGGTGGCGCCGGCTGCCCTGCGCTGGCGAGCCACTTGTCGGCCTGGAAGTCAGCTGCGGCCGCGAGTGCGCGGAACAGCTCCGCGATCTTCGCGTCGGTTTCACAGGACGCCAGCGCGCGATAGAGCCACGCCGACTGCTTTTCTTCGTGCCAGCCGTCGAGGGAACTCATGGGCGGGGCGCCCGCGAACTCAAGCGGGCATCACGCCGCCGCCCTGCCCGCGGATCAGCTTCTGCACCTGCTTCAGGATGGCGACGTTCACGTACGGCTTTTCGATGAAATCCGTGGCGCCTTCACGCATCGCCGCGACCGCGGTGGGCACGTCCGATTCGTCGGCGAGCAGGATCACCGGCACGTCATTGCCGTTGCTGCGCAGCCGGCGCAACAGTTCCAGGCCGGACATGCCGGGCAGGAGCAGGTCGACGATGAGGCACGCGAGACTCCGCGACGAGCCCGACAGCAGGTACGACTCCGCGGTGTCGAAGCTCACCACGTCGACGCCGACGGGCTGCAGCAGCGTCTTCAGTGCCGCGCGCGCGACCGGGTCGGGGTCGATGATGCCGACGACCGGTGGCGCCTCCTGCGCGGCAGAGATAGCGGGTGACATCGGGAGGTGTGCGACCACTGAACCCGCGCAGCTCACGACGAGCCGCGGGGACGAACTGACGGGGCGGAATGCGCTGCGTAATCGGATCGCATGCAGCGCAGTTTTCATGGCCGCCCGGCCCACGGCAATTGCGGGTTTATACGTAAATGCGAGTGGTTCGCAACGCTTGTTGCGCTGCAACAGCGAGCCTATTCCTCGGCGCGTTCGACCTCGAGCACCATGCGGACGAGGTGCGCCAGCGAATGCGCTTCCATCTTTTCCATCACGCGCGCACGGTGGATTTCCACGGTGCGCTGGCTCAGGTTGAGGTCGCCCGCGATCACCTTGTTGGCCTTGCCGGCGACCACGAGATCGAGCACTTCCTTCTCGCGCGGCGTCAGCGATTCCAGCCGCTTTCGGATCATGTTGCGCTCGGCCAGCATGCGGCGGCTGCCGGCATCCTTTTCCAGCGCCTGGTTGATGCGGTCGAGCAGGTCCTGGTCGCGGAACGGCTTCTGGATGAAGTCGACCGCGCCGGCCTGCATCGCTTCGACCGCCATCGGCACGTCGCCGTGACCGGTGATGAAGATGATCGGCAGGATCGAATGGCGCTCGTTGAGTTTCACCTGCAGTTCGAGCCCGCTCATGCCGGGCATGCGGATGTCGAGCACCAGGCAGCCGGGACGGTCGTCCCGGTCGGCGTCGAGGAATTCCTGCCCGGATTCGAACACTTCGACCGGCAGGCCGACCGACTTGAGCAGCATCCGCAGCGAATCGCGGACGGCCGTGTCGTCGTCGACCACGAACACCGTGGGCTTGATTTCCTTGATCACTCGGCTCTACTCCCCTTTGGATGCCAGCGTCATGGGCGATGCCGGCAGCGTGAAATGAAATCGTGCGCCGGTTCCCTCGTTGGGAGTGTGCCACAGGCGTCCGCCGTGGGCGCGCACGATCGAGCGGCTGATGGCGAGGCCGAGGCCGGTGCCGCCCGATTTCGTCGTAAAAAACGGGTTGAACAGGTGCTCGGCGGCTTCGGGCGCCAGGCCGCTGCCATGGTCCGCCACGATGATCTCGATCTCGCCTTCCGGCAGCTGGCGCGTGCTCAGCAGGACCTCGCGGCGCGTCTCGGGCGCGTCCGACATCGCATCGATCGCGTTGCGAACGAGGTTCAGCACGACCTGCTGCAACTGGATCGGATCGGCATAGACCGTCGGCAGCGACGGCTCGGCGTCGATCCGCAAACGGACGTTGTGCAGCCGGGCGTCGGTCTCGGCGAGCGTGCGCAGGTCGTCGAGCAGGCGATTGCAGTCGACGGGCTCGCGCTTCACTTCGCGGTTCTTCACGAAATTGCGCAGGCGCCGGATGACCTCGCCCGCCCGCAGTGCCTGCGCATTGATCTGCGCGAGCGCCTCGAGCACGTCGGCGTCGTCACGGTCCGGCGCACGCATGAAGCGCTGGCACGCCTGCGCATACGTCGCGATCGCGGTCAGCGGCTGGTTGATCTCATGGGCGAGGCCCGCGGCCATTTCGCCCATCGTCGACAGCCGGCTGAAATGCGTCAGTCGTTCCTGCAGCTGCCGCGCCTCGTCTTCCGTCGCGCGACGATCGGACACGTCGTGGATCGTGCCGATGTGCTTGAGCGGGTTGCCCTGCGCGTCGCGCGTGACCTGCGCGATGTGGTGCAGGTACCGCGTCGTGCCGTCCTCGAGCACGATGCAGTACTCGCAGTCGAACGCGTTCGTGGGCGCCTGCAGCTCGCGGCACGCCAGGTCGAACTTTTCGCGGTCGCCCGGGTGCACCCAGCGCTCGAGCAACGTCGTGAGCGGAAGCGCAATTTCGGTAGCGTCGATGCCGAGAATCCGGCAGAGCTGCGGCGAGTAGTAATCGGGCTCCGACCGGTCGAGGTGGACGACGTAGTTGCCGAGATTGGCGAGTTCCTGCGCCAGCCGCAGTTCGGATTCGCTGCGTCGCAGGCGTTCGTCGGTGAGCCTGCGCGACGTGATGTCGTGGATGAAGCCGATGAATCGCGGGGGCTCGACGCCCTGCACCTTGCCGACCGCGAGTTCGCACGGAAAGACCGAGCCGTCCTTGCGTCGCGCCTTCACTTCGCGGCCGACGCCGATGATCCTGGCTTCTCCGGTCCGCTCGTAATTTCGCATGTACGCGTCGTGGTCGGCGCGGAAGGGCGCGGGCATGAGCACGTCGACGTTCTGGCCGATCACCTCGGCCGCGGTGTAACCGAAGATCCGCTCCGCGGAGAGGCTGAACTGTTCGATCCGGCCCCGATGATCGATGACGATGATCGCGTCGACCGCCGCGTCCAGCAGCGACCGGAACTCGAGCTCGGCCTGGTTCGAGCCTCGGGGCGCGGTGCCGGGCGTGGCATGCTGGGCGGCGGTGGGCTGGCGTTCTTCGTGCAAGATCTGCAGCTGCTGCGGTGAAAGTGCGAATCCTAAAAGAACGCGGGGCGCGGGACTAGGTATTGCTGGAAACCCGGCTAGGCAACGCTGCGAATCGCAGGGCCGCAGTCTGGCTGCGACAATGTACACGAGGCCGGTAGCGAGCCGGCCCCCGGGTTTTGTTGGCAAGGGGACACCCAAGGAGGGCGCCATGAGACTGATGAGATGGGAGCCGTTCCGCGAGATGGACGACCTGCTGAAAGGGTTCAGCCCGATGTTCGGCCGGTTGCCGACCCTGGCCCGGCCGGCCGATGGCGGCTATGAATTCATGCCGCCGGCGGATGTGATCGAGCGGGAGAAGGAGTACCTGGTCAAGGTCGACCTGCCGGACGTGCGCAAGGAGGATGTGAAGGTCCTGTTCGACGAAGGCGTGCTCACGATCAAGGGCGAACGCAAGGTGGAAAAGGAGACGAAGGGCGAGACCGTGCATCGCACCGAGCGTTTCTACGGCGCGTTCGAGCGCAGCTTTGCGCTGCCCGACGACGTCGATCCGAAGGGAATCCACGCCGAATCCAAGGATGGCGTGCTGATGGTCAGCCTGCCGCGCGTCGCGGTGCAGAAGCCGAGACCGCTGGCGATCACGATCCAGTGATCGACGGCCGGCGGGCTGGTCGACGGGTCGGTCAGCGGCCCGGAGTCAGGCTGGATCAGCTCGGGACGGGTGGTCGAGCGTCCCCGGCCAGGAAGGCCGCGGAGCGTCCCGGCCACCCTTCCGGTTCGCGCAGGCTCACATGTCGTGGCCGGCATGCGGGTCGGCAGGGTCACCCATCGAACTCATGTCGTGATCGGTGCCGCCACCGTGTGCTCGATGGGCAACCAGGTGGTACAAGGCCGAGCCTGCGGTCCACGCGCCGAACGCGAGCAGCAGCGAGCCCGCTACGTTGCGCAGCGTGGCGCGACTGGCCAGCAGCTTTGCCGCGCGCTCGAAGGCAACCGTCGCCGACACCATCGCCGGCAACGTGCCGACGCCGAAGGCAGCCATCACGAGCGCGCCGTTGGCGGCGCTGGCCGTGGTGGCGGCCAGCAGCAGCATCGAATAAGTGAGGCCGCAAGGCAGCCAGCCCCACGCCAGGCCCAGCCCGATCGCGCCGGACAGGCCCTGCCGCTGCGCAATACGCCCTCGTGCCGGGCAGGACCCGGCGCCACAGACCGGCGCCCGCGGCCTCCAGCGGATCGAGCAATCGCCAGCCGAACAGCAGGCGACCCGCGGCCGCCACCATGATGGCGCCGGCCAGCACGCGGAAGGCGATCGAGAGCGGCGCGACGTCGACCGCGCGCAGCAGCGTCCGGCCAAGCAGGCCGACGACCGCGCCTGCGAGCGTGTAGCTGGCCACGCGAGCGACGTTGTAGGCGATGGCCAGCGCCAGGCGCGAACCCGCACGCTCCGACGTGCTGTTGCGCATCGCCAGGGCACCCGCGATGCCACCGCACATGCTCAGGCAATGGCCGCTGCCGGCGAGGCCGGCGAGCAATGCGGCACCGAGGCTCAGCGAACCGGCGTCCAGGGCATTCATGGTCTGGGTGGGTCCTGTGCTGCGGACCTCGAGGAGTCGTCGCTCGGTGCCGTCACTCGAGGCCTTGCGCTTGCGTTCATCGTCCAGCACCGACCAGCCGGGACTGTCGAGATCGTCGAACTGCCCGCTGCCCACGGCCCAGAAGAAGGCCCACAGGCCGATTCCGACCAGCACCAGGCCAAGCGGCACCATCAGGTAGAGGATCTCCATCTACGCCGCTCCTGCCGGTCGTGCATCGGTCCAGCGCGGGGTTGCCATCGTCGTCGTGCGACGGGTGACACGCGTCGCATTCAGCACCACGAACACCGAACTCAGCGACATGCCGATCGCCGCAAGCCACGCCGGCACGAGGCCGAGCGCGGCGAGCGGCAGCGCGGCCAGGTTGTAGGCGATCGACCAGGCCAGGTTCTGCTTGACGATGCGCTGGGCCTGGCGCGAGATCCGCACGATTTCCGGCAACTGGTCGAGCGAGTCGCGCACCAGGATCAGGTCAGCGCTCGTCTGCGCGAGGGCGGAGCCCCGGCCCATGGCGACAGCGACGTTCGCCGCCTGCAGCAACGGCGCATCGTTGATGCCGTCACCGACGGCGACGACGACCGCGCCCGTATCTTGCAGCGCCTTGAGCCGTGCGACCTTCGCTTGTGGCGTCAGCCGCGCCTCGAAACGCTCGATACCGCTGCGCGCTGCAATGCGGGCGACAGCCGCTGCGGCGTCGCCGCTCACGATCTCCGACGCGAGGCCGAGCTGCGCGAGCTGCTGCACGCAGCCCGCCGTTTCCGCACGCAGCGGGTCCGCAAGGCGGAAACCCGCCAGCAGCCCGGATTCGTCACCGAGATAGACCCAGCTTGCCGCAGCAGCAGCTTCCGTCGGCCCCGCGTCCTCCGCTTGCGCCGACAAGCCGCGCGCGAAGTCCAGCGTGCCGATACGCAAACGCCGGCCCTCGACGCGGCCCTCGAGGCCTGCACCCGCAGTCACGGCCACGTCCGCTGCCGTGGACGCCGTGGCTACCGGCAGCCAGGAATGCCCTGGCGATCGGGTGCTCGGACATACGCTCCAGCGCGGCCGCCAGCGCGAGGCTGCGTGCCGCGTCTTCGTCGCGCAACGGCCGGACTTCCTCGACGCGCACGAGGCCGTGCGTGAGCGTGCCCGTCTTGTCCCACAGCACGTGCGTCGCCTTCGCCAGCGCTTCGAACGCATCGGAACGAGCCACCAGCACGCCGCGTCGGGCGAGGTCCGCCGTGGCCGCCGCGAGCACCGCAGGCGTGGCGAGCGACAGCGCGCAGGGGCAGGTCACTACCAGCACGGCAAGCGTCGCCGGAACGGCCTGCGACGGATCGACGAACCACCACACGACGAAGACCAGTGCCGAGCCGACCAGGATGCGGCTCAGGAACCAGGCGGCTGCGCGATCGGCGGCCTTGGCGAGCCGGGGCCGCTCGGCCTGTGCCCGCTCGAGCAGCGCGACGATGCCGGCCAGCACGGTATTGCCGGCGACGGCCGCCACGCGCACGCGCAGTGGCGCGCCCAGGTTCTGCGTGCCGGCATGCACCGGCGAGCCCCGGTGCTTCGGGATCGCCGTCGATTCACCGGTGAGCATCGATTCGTCGACGCGGCCTTCAGCGTCTTCGGCGACGACGCCGTCGGCTGCAAATACTTCACCTGTGCGCACGAGCATCTCGTCGCCCGGCTGCAGTTCGCTCGCCTGCACGTCCTCGACCTGATCGTCCCGCACTCGCCGCGCGGTGACCGGCGCCAGTCGAGCGAGTGCGTCGGCGACGCTGCCGGCGCGATGGCGCGCCACCATCTCGACGTAGCGGCCGAGCGAGAGGAAAAACACGAACATCGTGACGGAATCGAAATAGACCTCGCCGTGGCCGGTCAGCGCGTGCCACACGCTTGCCACGAAGGCGATGACGATGCCGAGGGTGACGGGCACGTCCATGCTCACGCTGCGGGCTCGCAGTGCGTGCCAGGCGCCCTGGTAGAACGGCCAGCCCGCGTAGAAGGCGACCGGAATGGACACCAGCATGCTGACGAGACGGAAGAATTCGCGCATGCCGGGCTCCATGCCCGACGTCTCCGCCACGTAGAGCGGCAGCGCGAACATCATCACCTGCATCATGCCGAAGCCCGCGACCGCGAGCCGCTTCAGCGCGTTGCGTCGTTCGAGCAGCGCGATCTGCTCGGCAGGCTCGCCTGCGAGCGGATGCGGCCGCAGCCCGACGTGCTCGAGCACGCGCAGCAGGTCGCCAAGCCTGACCTTCGACGGTTCCCACACCAGCCGTGCGCGGGCAGTGGCCGGATTCACGCTGACGTCGAGCACGCCGCTCTGCAGGTGCAGCGCCTTGTCGGCGAGCCAGCTGCAGGCCGAGCAACGCAGGCCTTCCAGCAGCACGGTGATCGAGCGTGCGCCGTTCGCCTCGGCGCGGGTCAGGCGTTCGACGAGCTCGGGTCGGTCGTAGGCGGACCAGCGGTCGGGACGCGGCGACTCGTCCGCACGCGCACCGGCGCGGTCGCGGTACTTGTAGTAGTCGTCGAGCCCGGCCCCCGTGATGAATTCTGCGACGGCCTTGCAGCCATGGCAGCAGACGGGTTCCTCACGCGAGTCGATTCTTGCGTGAATGCGCACGCCGGCCGGGATGGGCTCGCCGCAATGAAAGCAAGCAGAGCCCGGCCGCGCCGTCATGGGCTCCGCGGGGCGTCCTCGCCGCAGACGATCGTGACGCCGTCGCGCACGCAGTCCCTGCGGACCAGCGCGTCGGGGTGGGAGATCGCGATGTACAGCGTGACGAAGCCGCCGATCACGGCGGATGCTGGCAGCGCGATCAGCATCCAGGGATAGAACTGACGGTACCAGGGCCGCTCGGTCTGGTTGCTCATGGTTCGAAGCCTATCAGTTCGTGGGAGCGAGGAAACGGGCCTTGCCCGTCGCTTCGAGCGCGCGCTCGTCCTGCGTGCGGATCGTGAACAGGATGTCCGAGCCGCCTTTGAGTTCGCTGCGCGGCACGCGCAGCCGGACCGCGACGCTCTGCACGTCGCCGGGCCCGACCTCGACTGCGTCCGTGCCGTAATCGACCTGCAGGCCGGGCAGGCCGTCCGCGGTGATCGAAAACTCGTGGCTGGCGGCGTCCTTGTTCAGGATTTTCACGCTGTACACGTTCTCGATCAGGCCACCCGGCAGCTCGCGGAACAGCGCGTTGCGGTCGCGAATGACGTCGACGGCGACGACGTTGCGATGCGTGATCGAGTAGGCGAAACCGGCGATCAACAAGGCGATCAGCGATCCGTAGACGATCGTGCGCGGCCGCAGCACGTGCTTCGGCCTGCCCTCGAGGCCGTTCTGCGTGTCATAGCGGATCAGGCCCTTCGGGTAGCCGACCTTCGTCCATGACCTCGTCGCACGCGTCGATGCAGGCCGCGCACGCGATGCACTCGTACTGCAGGCCCTTGCGGATGTCGATGCCGGTCGGGCAGACCTGCACGCAGACCGTGCAGTCGACGCAGTCGCCGAGGCCGGCCGCCCTGTGGTCCGAGCCCTTCTTGCGCGCGCCGCGCGGTTCGCCGCGCTTCTCGTCGTACGTGATGATCAGCGTGTCCTGGTCGAACATGGCGCTCTGGAAGCGCGCGTACGGACACATGTACTTGCAGACCTGCTCGCGCATGAAGCCCGCGTTGACGTAGGTGGCGCCGCCGTAGAACAGCACCCAGAACGTTTCCCACGGGCCGGTCGAGAAGGTCACGACCTTGCCGGCGAGCTCGGTGATCGGCGTGAAGTAGCCGACGAACGTGAAGCCGGTCCACAGCGCGAAGGCGAACCAGAGGAAGTATTTCGTGCCCTTGCGCAGGATCTTCTCGCCGCTCAGCGGCGCCTTGGCCAGCTTCATCTGCTGCGTGCGGCTGCCTTCGACCCAGCGTTCGATCCAGACGAAGGTCTCGGTCCAGACCGTCTGCGGGCACGCATAGCCGCAGAACAGCCGCCCGGCGAGCGCGGTGAAGAAGAACAGCGCCAGGGCCGCGATGATCAGCAGCCAGGTCAGGAAATAGAAATCCTGCGGCCAGAGCGTCAGGCCGAAGATGTGGAACTTGCGCGCGGGCAGGTCGAACAGCACGGCCTGGCGTTCGCCCCAGCGAATCCACGGCAGCACGTAGTAGAGGCCGAGCAGCGCGAAGACCGCGTAGACGCGCAGCCGCTGGAAGCGGCCCTTGATGTCACGGGGATAGATCTTCTGGCGGGCTGCGTACAGCGCGCCGTCGACGGGGGCCTGGGCTTCGTTCATTCGGGACTCCGTGTCCCGTCGTCAGTCCCCTCGTCTGCCGGTTCGGGATGCGCCGTTCGCACCAGGTACAGCGTCATCAGGCTCGACAGGGCCGCGATCAGCCAGAAGAAAAAGAAGCCGACCGCGTAGCCCGTCATGCGCGACTGGAAGGCCGGTGGCGGGTAATCGTCGTTGCCGACCAGCACCGGGTCGATGAATCCGAAGCACACCATCGTCGCCACGCTGGCGACGAGAAACGACGGCCAGGCCACGATCGCCACGTCCTGTCCGAGACGCGGCCACCGCAGCCTGCCCGTGTACTCGTCGGATGCGCTTGCGCACTCGTTACTTGCCCGCCGCCAGCTTCGTGACGTAGGCGGCCAGCAGCTTGATGCGCTGCTCGCCGAGCTTGTCGCCCCAGGCCGGCATCTGGCCGTTACGGCCGTTCATGAGAGTCTGCTTGAGCGTCGCGGCGTCCCCGCCGTACAGCCAGGTCGCGTCCGTCAGGTCGGGCGCGCCGAGCAGCGGATTGCCCTTGCCGTCCACGCCGTGGCACGCGGCGCAGAGCGTCTGGAAGTGCGCCTGGCCCGCCGCCGCCTTCGTGGCATCGGCCTGCTGGCCGCCCAGCGTCTGCACGTACGCGACGACGTCTTCCACGCCCGGCTCGCCGATCACGGCGGACCAGGGCGGCATCGCCGCGACGCGGCCGCCTGCAATGGTCGCGACCACGGAGTCCGCGTCGCTGCCCCACTGCCAGTCGGCGTCGCGCAGGTTCGGGAAGCCGACGGCGCCGCCGCCGTCCGAGCCGTGGCACTGCGCGCAGTTCTGCTGGAACAGGTTGTGCGCCGTCGACATCGCCTGCTCGTTGTTCACGAGTTCGGCGACGGGCAGCGCGGCGAGCGGAGCCAGCAGCGCAGCAGCACGCGCTTCCACGGCGGCCCTTTCCTGCTCGTACTGACCCGCCTGGGTCCAGCCGCCGATGCCGGCGAAATTGCCGAGGCCCGGGAAGAACGCCAGGTACAGAAGCCCGAACGCGATGGTGATGTAGAACAGCCACAGCCACCACTTCGGCAGCGGGTTGTTGTATTCGCGCAGGTCCTTGTCCCAGACGTGCCCGGTGTCGGCGCCGCCGCCGATCTTCTCGCTGGCGGTGCGCGGCTTCGACGTCCAGCGCAGCAGCCAGAAGCAGGCCAGGATGTTTGCGATCGTCAGGATGATGACGAACAGGCTCCAACCAGTAGTCATGGGGTCTTGCTCCCTGAGTCTTTGACGGGCGGGTCGTCTTCGAGCGGCATGCGCGCCAGCACGTCGAAGTCCGCCTTGCGACGCTTGCTGTAGGCCCAGAACACCAGCGCAAGAAACGCGATGAACAGCGCCGCCGTGATCAATCCGCGTACCGTGCCGATGTCCATGCCTCAGGTTCCCGCCTTGAGGTTCGTGCCGAGGCCCTGCAGGTAGGCGATGAGCGCGTCGAGTTCCGACTTGCCCTCGACCGCTGCCGCTGCGCCCGCGATGTCCGCGTCCGTATACGGCACGCCGATCTTGCGCAGCGCCTCCATCTTCTTCACCGTGAGCGCGCCGTCGATCCTGCCGTCGGCCAGCCACGGGAAGCGCGGCATGTTCGACTCCGGCACGACGTCGCGCGGGTTCAGCAGGTGCACGCGGTGCCAGTCGTCCGAGTACCGGCCGCCGACGCGGGCGAGGTCCGGCCCCGTGCGCTTCGAGCCGAACTGGAACGGGTGGTCGTACACCGACTCGCCCGGCAGCGAATACGGCCCGTAGCGCTCGGTCTCCGAACGGAACGGCCGGATCATCTGCGAGTGACAGAGATAGCAACCCTCGCGGATATAGACGTCGCGGCCCTCGAGCCGCAGCGCCTCGTACGGCTTGATTCCCGGGGCCGGCTGGGTGACCGACGCCTGGAAGAACAGCGGGACGATTTCGACCAGGCCGCCGACGCTGATCACCAGCGCGATCAGCACGCCGAGCAGGCCGACTTTCTTTTCTACTGCATCGTGGTTCATGCGTGATTACCTTCAGGCGGGCTGCACGACGGGCGAATCGGCGGTCGTCGTCCGGCCCGCAATCGTCTTCCAGACGTTCCAGGCCATGAGCAACATGCCCGCGAACACCAGGGTGCCGCCAGCGAGGCGGACCGCGTAGTACGGGTAGGTCGACTTGATCGATTCGATGAAGGCGTAAGTGAGCGTGCCGTCGGCGTTGGTCGCGCGCCACATCAGGCCCTGCATCACGCCGGCGATCCACATCGAGGTGATGTACAGCACCACGCCGATGGTCGTCGTCCAGAAGTGCACGTCGATGAGCTTGACGCTGTACATCTGCTCGCGACCGTAGAGCTTCGGGATCAGCGCGTACATCGTGCCGATCGAGATCATCGCCACCCAGCCGAGGGCGCCGGAGTGCACGTGACCGATCGTCCAGTCGGTGTAGTGCGACAGCGAGTTGACGGTCTTGATCGACATCATCGGACCTTCGAAGGTCGACATGCCGTAGAACGACAGCGACACGATCATGAACTTCAGGATCGGGTCGGTGCGCAACTTATGCCACGCGCCGGAGAGGGTCATCATGCCGTTGATCATGCCGCCCCACGACGGCGCGAGCAGGATCAGCGAGAACACCATGCCGAGCGACTGCGCCCAGTCGGGCAGCGTCGTGTAGTGCAGGTGGTGCGGACCGGCCCACATGTACGTGGAGATCAGCGCCCAGAAGTGCACGACGGAGAGCCGGTAGGAATAGACCGGGCGGCCGGCCTGCTTCGGCACGAAGTAATACATCATGCCGAGGAAAGCCGCGGTCAGGAAGAAGCCGACGGCGTTGTGGCCGTACCACCACTGCACCATCGCATCCACGACGCCGGGATAGACGCTGTACGACTTGGTCAGCGTCACCGGGATGGCGAGGCTGTTGACGATGTGCAGCACGGCGATCGTGATGATGTAGGCGGCGAAGAACCAGTTCGCGACGTAGATGTGCTTCACCTTGCGCTGCGCGATGGTGCCGAAGAAGACGACGCGCGTAGGCGACCCACACGATCGCGATCAGGATGTCGATCGGCCACTCGAGTTCCGCGTACTCCTTCGAGGTGGTCATGCCGAGCGGCAGCGTGATCGCCGCCAGCAGGATGACCACCTGCCAGCCCCAGAACGTGAACGCCGCGAGCTTGTCCAGGAACAGCCGCGTGTGGCAGGTGCGCTGCACGATGTAGTACGACGTCGCGAACAGCGCGGAGCCGCCGAAAGCGAAGATCACCGCATTGGTGTGCAGCGGACGCAGCCGCGCGAAGGACAGGAACGAGTAGGGGGGCAGCAGGTCGGGCCACAGCAGTTGCGCCGCAATCAGGACGCCGACGAGCATGCCGACGATTCCCCAGACCACGGTCATGATCGCGAACTGCCGGACCACCTTGTCGTTGTAGTGAGTGGCCGTCATTTTCTTCGGTCGCCTCGGAGAGGATAAGAATGATTGTCGTTTCGCCCGGAGCGCGAAACGAGCATGCGAATGCTAAAGATCACACGCTCGCAGGGGCAGTAGGGACAGGAATCAGAGTTCCTACGTATTTTCCGAAGTGACTTCCCCGGATTGCGGTCTGCGTGCCGTCGTCGCACATTCAAATGCGCGGCAACGTCGATGCCACCGGGAGGCATCTCATGCAACGCCTCGATCGAATCCTGGCCGTGATCGATCCCACAGCGGAGGTGCAGGTTGGTGCGGCGAAGGCGGCGCGACTGGCCCGGCTGAGCGGCGCTGCGCTCGAACTGTTCGCCTGCGATTTCGATCCCGCGCTGACCGGGCAGCCGTTCTTCGACACCGACGAGCTGCGCCGGCTGCGGGAGGAGTTCATTGCCGAGCGGGCGACGCATCTCGAAGACCTGGCCGACGAATTGCGCGCCGGTGGACTCGATGTCACTACCCACGTGCACTGGGACAACCCGCTGCACGAGGGCATCCTGCGTCGCGTCGCGGAATTTCGAGCCTGACCTGATGGTCAAGGACACGCACTACCATTCCTTCCTTCGTCGCGCACTCTTCACCAACACGGACTGGAACCTGATCCGGCGCTGTCCGGTGCCGTTGCTGCTGAGCCGGACAGCGGACTGGTCCGCGCGGCCGCGCATTCTTGCGGCGCTCGATCCGGGTCATCACGGCGACAAGCCGGCCGCACTCGATCACGACATCCTGGATGCCGCGCAGTTCCTGGCCCGACAGCTCGACGGTACCGTCGAGGCTATCCATGCCTTCTTCCCTGCCGCACTGCTGGCTGCAACCACCGGATTCGCCGGCGTGCCGCTCGCCCAGGACCTGAGCGTCACGGAGCTGCTCGAGTCCGAACGCGCGCGTGTGGCTGCTGCTGCGCGGGAGATCACCAGGGCGCATGGCCTGCCGGAGAAATCCGTGCGCGTGCTGCAGGGGTCGGCCGCCGAAGTGCTGCCGCGCGTCGCGACCGAGGACCAGGTCGACCTCGTCGTGATGGGCGCCGTGTCGCGCAGCAGGCTGCGCGAGGTGTTCGTCGGCAGCACGGCCGAGCGCGTGCTGGACCGGCTGCCGTGCGACGTGCTGGTCATCCGCTCGGCGGACTACCGCGAGAAGCTTCCTTTCTAGTACGGGTTCGCATTTCGGGTCACCCGCCACCGCCGCAACGCGGCCGGACATCACAGTTCTGGCTCGCGGACCGGCCGTATACTCGGCTCGTCATGTCCACTGCCACTGCTCTGCTCATCAGTGCCCAGCCTGCCGACAGGGAGCACCTTGCCGAGGCGCTGGCCGCGATCCGCGGTCAGCCGTACCGGCTCGAGGTCGTATCGTCGCTCGCGGAAGCGCTCAGCCGCATCAAGCACGGCCGCGTCGACACGATCCTGCTGGCGCTGACCCTACCCGACAGCGACGGTCTCACGACCTTCCTCCGCCTCCAGCCGAAGGCGACGCACGTGCCGATCGTGATTCTCGTCGGCCCGGGCGAGGATGAGGTGGGCGCCGAGGCCATTGCGCGCGGAGCGCTCGATTCCCTGCAGCGCGACCATCTGAGTGCGACCCTGGTCGAGCGTGTGCTGCGGTACGCGACCGAGCGCACGCACACGATGCTGGCCCTGAAGGCGTCGGAGCAGCGTTATCGCGAACTGTTCCAGAACGTGACCGCCGGCGTGTTCCAGACGACCGCGGACGGCAAGTTCATGGCGGCGAATCCGGCGCTCGTGCGCATGCTCGGCTACGATTCCGAGGACGAGCTGCTCGAGCTCGACGTCGCCCGCGACATCTACATGGACCCCGAGCATCGCGGCAACTGGACCAGGACGATGCAGGAGACCGGCGAAGTCCGCAACGCCGAACTCGTGTTGAAGCGCAAGGACGGCTCGAAGATCGTGGTCCTGGAGAATTCCCGCGCGGTGTCCGATGCAGACGGCCGCACGCTGTTCTATGAAGGCACCCTCACGGACATCACTGCCTCCCACGAACTCTCGCAGCAGCTGTCGTACGAAGCGAGTCACGATGCACTGACGGGCCTGTCGAACCGC
>CAWHCA010000028.1:0-13435 GCA_963827615.1 uncultured Gammaproteobacteria bacterium
TTGCCGGCGCGACCGGCGATTCGCAGGCATCGATGGTGTTGAGGGCCTCCGTTCCGGTTCTTCTGCCGGCGAGCGGAAAGGCAGACACGCTCGCCGGCAGAAGAACCGGAACGGAGGCCTGCGAGACCGCGCCTGAGCGACCGGAATCGACGCCGATCATCACCGCAGCCGCAGCTTCACCGCCGTCGATTCAGCTCGCACGGCGCGTGCAGCGTCGACAAACGCCACCTCATCGCCATCATCGGCGAATGCGATCCGAACGTTGTGGCTGGCACTCTTGAAAGGATCGACGCCGATCAGCGGGCCGACAATGGACATCTCTTGCGAGCGCATGAACAGGGTCTGGCTGTGTGAACTGGCGTTCAGGTTTGACCAGCTCTTCGTTTTCGTCGCTCAAGTCAATCAATGGATTGCGATGCCGGTCGGCGTTCAAATGGGTTGCCGGTTCACACCCTAAGGTTTCAACTGGGAAATCTATCTGCCCAATCTCGGTGCGCACTTGCCCCCATTTCAGTCGCAGCAAGTCCAAGGTGACGGTCAGACGTACGGAATCGCCGAAATGCGCGATGCGACACGGAATGTATCGCCTGCATACGCGCTTGATATGGCGCAGACAGCGGCGTTCCGCCGCCACACTATCAACCGGAGATTCCATGAAAATTATAGGTCTACCCTTGGCAGCATTACTTGTGGCCCTGCCGAGCTTGGCCTTTGCGGCATTGTGTCCCGATGGGACTTATGTCGCTGGCGACAGATGTACCCTTGCACCCGATGGCTCATACGTTGGAGGGGAGCGCGCCAGATTGTGTCCCGATGGCAGCTATGTAAGTGGCGGCCAGTGTAGATTGACGCCCGGCGGATCATATGTCGGCGGCAACCGGTCTACCCTTTGTCCCGATGGAACGTATGTCGCAGGCAGAAGCTGCAGGTTGCAGCCAGATGGTTCGTATACGGGTGAATGAATCGGGACGTACCATGTTCTCGATCGGCAGCGCCTATCTATTCACTCGTTTGATAACATCGGCCCACGATGCGGTCACGCTGATCGCTCGCGGTTTCAATGCAGTCCCGTCAGCCTGGCCGAGCGTCGGAATTATGTCGCCGGGCAGACACGGCGACATGGCGAACGTGCTCAGCACAAACAAGCGCTCTCCGCCGCGGTGAGAATCAACGGCGTCCCACATCAAATGCCGAAGGGCGTTTCGCTCGCGCCGTGCTACTTCCTGGCCCTGAAGACAAACTGTGCGCTGAAAACAATATTGCTTAATGTAGCAACTGAAATCCCGCGCAGCGCTTAGGGTGCTCACCGTCGCCTTCGATTATCTCGCTTACTTGCGGCATGGATTGTTGTCGAATCGGTGACCGAACCTGATTGGGGATACACGTTCCCCGGGCATCGCAGTGCTCAGCCAGACGCCCGAGTTGGAGGTTGGGTCGCGCACCTCCCCTGACTGGGGATGGTCCGACGCGCGACGGACAGTTTCCACGTAGATTACTTGCGCCGTGCGAGGTTCTCGGGCTTGCCCGAGAACGAGTTCAGGCGCCGCCGTGTCGAGCGTTCGATCCGGTTGTTCTTCCCGAGCGCGTGTCTGCCTTTCCGCTCCCGGCAGGAACAACCGGATCGAACGCCCGCAACCGCCTGATAGCGACGCTCCGGATTGCACCGAAGCGCGCTAGGAAGCCTGCGGCGGAAACACCGCATTCGCGTCGAACACAGGTCCGTCGACGCACACGCGCTTCATCGCGAGCGAGCCATCCGGCTGCACGACCGGCACGGCACACCCCGCGCACCCGCCCACCGCGCAGGCCATGAACTCCTCGAGCGACACCTGGCACGGCACGCCGAACCTGCGCGCCACGCGCGCCGTCGCCTGCAGCATCGGCGTCGGGCCGCACGCGAACATCTCGACCTCGCCCAGCGCCTCGGCGTTGAGCGACGCAAGCCAGTGCGCGGCGAGATCCGTCACGTAGCCGTGAAAGCAACCGGGGAATCCGCCGAAGCTGGCGAGGCGGCTCGCAATGCCCCAGTCGTCCAGCAGCGGCATGCACGCGATCGCCTCGGCCGGCACGCCCGGCACCATGATCTGCGACGGCCGAGCGCGGAACGGAAACTCGATCTCGGACCCCATCATCACGAGTGGCTGCCACGCCGCCTCGTCACGGCGGGTCTTCAGCGATTCCGCCAGGAATACCATCGGCGGAATCCCAACCCCGCCGCCCACGAGCAGCGTGCGGGGACGTTCGGGGTGCGCGATGAAGCCGTGGCCGATCGGGCCCAGCACGCTGATCGTCGCGCCGGGCGGCTGCTTCGACAGCGCGGCGAGTCCGGGGCCCACGATCTTGTAGAGAATCTCGATCCAGCCGGCCCGCGCATCGACACGCATGAGCGACAGCGGCCGGCGCATCGGGCGTTCCGGGTCGCACGTCAGGTGCGCGAAGCTGCCCGGCAGCGCGGCGGCGGCGCACTGCGGCGCCTGGATGCGGATCACGAACTGCTCGCCCGGGTATTCCTGCTGCGACAGCAGCGTGCCGTCTTCGAGGAAGATCGAGTCACGGTGGGCGCGTTGGTCCAGCGGCGTGCCGCGACCGCGTCCCGGCGCGTCGATGGTGCAGGCGGGGGAACCGGTGTTGCTCATTCGAATCAGCTCTCGCGCCTGCCGGCCTGCACGTTGCGGACCTGCACGTTGCGCACGATCGTCGCGAGCACCGCCATGCGCACGGCGACGCCGTTGCGAACCTGCTGCTGCACGGCCGATGGCGGGCCGTCCGCGATCGCGCTGGTGATCTCGACGCCGCGGTTCATCGGGCCGGGATGCAGGACGATCGCGCCCTTGTTCGCGTGCAGGATGCTGCGTTCGGTGATGCCCCATTCCTTCAGGAACGCATCGACGTCCGGGATCTGCGACTGGTCCATGCGCTCCTTCTGGATGCGCAGCGCCATGATGACGTCCGCGCTGCGGATCCCGTCCTCGAGCGACGTGCAGCGTTTCGCGCCCGGGAACTCGTCCGCTTCGGGGGCGAGGCTCGCCGGGGACACGAAGCGCAGTTCGCCGACGCCGAGCGTCTGCAGCGCGGTCGCAGTCGAACGAGCGACCCGGGAATGGCTGATGTCGCCCACGATCGCGACGCACAGGTTGTGCAGGTCGCCCTTGCGCTGCCGGATCGTCAGCACGTCGAGCAGGCCCTGCGTGGGGTGCGAGACGTGCGCCTCGCCCGCGTTCAGTACGCTGACGTGCGGCTGCACGTGCGCGGCGACGAAGGCCGGCAGGCCGGGTTCCGAATCGCGCATCACGAACACGTCGACCATCATCGCCTGCAGCGTGTAGATCGTGTCGAGCACGGTCTCGCCCTTCACGCGCGAGGAGGAGTGCAGGTCGAGGTTGACCACGTCCGCGCCGAGGCGCGTGGCGGCGAGTTCGAACGATACGCGCGTGCGCGTGCTCGGCTCGAAGAACAGGTTCGCCACCGTGCGGCCGAGCAGCGCGCCGTCGCGGGCCGGCAGGTCGCCAGGTTCACGGACGTAGAACTGCGCGAGGTCGAGCAGGTGCACGATCTCGTCACGCGCGAGGCCTTCGAGCGTGAGCAGGTGGCGCAGGCGGCCGGCATGGTCGCGCTGCAGGTCTCGGCCGGTGTCAGTCTTCAAGGCGTGCCCATCCAGGTCAGCAGGATCAGCCGTGCCGCGTTCGCGTCGATGTCCTCGGGACGGATGCGGCGCGCGCGCGTTCCGGAGCGGCGCTCGCTGCGCAACTCGTCGTAAGCGGCATTGGACGTCAGGCGCTCGTCCACGTAGTCGACCGGCAGTCCCGAGCGTCGCGCGAGTTTCTCGCCGAACGCGCGGCAGGTTGCCGTCGTGGTGGTGTCCGAGCCGTCCATATTATAGGGGAGCCCGACCAGCAGCCGGGTCGGGGCCCATCGGGCGATGCACGTATCGACGGCGGGCCAATCCGGCGCTCCATTCCGGGCGGGCAGGGTGCCGACGGCCGTGGCCGACCCGGTCATCGTCTGCCCGACCGCGACCCCGATGCGGCGGGTGCCGAAATCGAACGCGAGCACGACCTCGCCCGACGACGGGTGGCCGCCGTGGGCGGCGGCCGGCGGCGGATCGTCTTCGTGGACCGGAATCAGGCGTGGCCCGCGTCGCTGCTGAGCGAGAGCAGGTCGACGCCCAGCAACCGGGCGGCCGCGCTCCAGCGCTGCTCGATGGGCGTCGCGAACAGCACGCGCTCGTCCGCATCCACCGAGAGCCAGGCATTGCGCGCCATCTCGTCCTCGAGTTGGCCGGACTCCCAGCCCGCATAACCCAGCGCGATGACGGCACTCCCGGGGCCTTCCCCGGCAGCGAGGGCATCGAGGATGTCGCGCGAGGTGGTCAGGTGCATGCGTGCCGAGAATGGTAGCGACGATTCATACTTGTCCGCCGGGGAATGCAGCACGAAGCCGCGTTCCGTCTGCACCGGGCCACCCCGCAGCACCGGCTGGTCGCTGACGCGCGAGCGCGAGAAATCCAGGTCGAGCTGCTGGAAGACCTCACCGAACGTCATCGGCAGCGTGCGATTGATGACGATGCCGAGCGCGCCGCGCTCGCTGTGTTCGCACACCAGTGTCACGGTCTGGGCGAAGTTCGGGTCGTCCATGGCGGGCATGGCGATCAGGAACTGGTTGGTGAGGTAAGCGGTCACGGGGCGACAGTATCGCGCTACGGGCCGGAGGAAAAGACGGCGCCGGCTCTGCCGAGCTGCCCATTGATGAACTGCCACTCGTAGGCGAAGCGGAGCACGGGGTAACGCTCACGCAAGGCGCTCGGGAAGGGTTCGAACGGCGCTGCCAGGCGCACGATGCCGACGGCGGCGTCATCCAGTTCGCGATGGCCGCTCGTGCGCCGCACAACCACGGATTCGAGCGTGCCGTTGGCACGGATTGCCACCTCCAGCACGGGATTGCCCGATAGTTGCCGACGCCTGGCTTCGTTCGGGAAATTCAGTGTGCCGACGCGCTCGATCCTGCGTTTCCAGCCATCCAGGTAAGCGGCGATGGCGGATTCACGCGTATTGGCGAGGAGTTTGCCGTCCACCGACAGCTGGCCGCGCAGGCTCAGGTCGCGGTCGGCGACCGAGCCGTTCAGGCCAACGGTCGGCGCTGCCGGCGACGGGCTGGCATAGAACACCGGCGGCTCCTCTCTCGGCTCCGCACCCGTGGCAAGCCGCTCGGCCTCGAGCGCCCGTCGCGCGAGCACCGACACCGCACCCTCGGGCTCGGCGAGCCGGGCCTGTTCTTCCAGGTCCGAGGCGGGAGCGTTCGGCACGGCTGCCTGTTCCGGCCGCGGTTCGGGCAGCGAGGCCCGCCCGGCCTCCAGGTCGGTACCAGTGCCTTGCTGCGTGCGCTGCGCGATATAGGCCGCCTCGAGGTTCGCCCGCGGATCGTCCGGCCCGGTCGGGACGAGCAGGACCTCCAACGTGGGCAGGGAGTTGTCCGGCAAGGGCGGGGCGCTGAAGCGCACGCCCAGGATGACGAGCCCATGAACCAGGGCCGCCACGAAGATGGCGGTGGCCAGGCGGTCCCCGGCGGGATCGCGGCCCCTGCGCAGGATGTCCGGCGTCGTCAATGCGGCCTGCCTCGGATCGCGACACGGCGCGCGATCGCATCCATCAGTGAGCCGGCGATGTCGGTGCCGAACTGCTTGTCGATCTCGCGCACGCCCGTCGGGCTGGTCACGTTGATTTCAGTGACGAAGCCGCCGATCACGTCGAGGCCCACGAACAGCATTCCCCGGTCGCGCAGCGTCGGGCCGATCTCGGCGGCCAGCCAGCGGTCGCGCTCATTGAGCGGGCGGCCGACGCCCTTGGCGCCGGCGGCCAGGTTGCCACGGTTGTCCGCGTCGGTTGGAATGCGTGCGAGCGCATAGGGCACGGGTTCGCCGTCCACCAGGATCACCCTCGAATCGCCGGTCGTCACGATGTCCGGGATGTAGCGTTGCACAATTGCGTAGCGCGTGCCGTACTCGGTCAGCGTTTCGAAGATCACGTTCGCATTCTTGTCGCCGGCGTCGACCACGAAGATCGAGCGGCCGCCCATGCCGTAGAGGGGCTTGCAGACGGCGCGGCCGTGTTCCTTGAGGAACGCGTGCATGTCCGCCATGTCGCGCGTGATCAGGGTGGGCGCGCAGCACTGCGGAAACCAGGCCGTGTAGACCTTTTCGTTCATGTCGCGCAGGCCCTGCGGCCGGTTGACGACCAGCGCCCCCTGCAGCTCGGCCCGCTCGAGGATGTAGGTCGAATAGATGTATTCGGTGTCGAACGGCGGATCCTTGCGCATCAGGATCGCGTCGAAGTCGCCGAGCCGTGTCACCTCGGCCGCTCCGCGCGTGAACCAGTCCGTGTCGTGCTCGCGGACGCCGATCGGGTGCGCGCGACCCAGGGCGACGCCGTCGCGCAGCCAGATCCCGGACAACTCCAGGTAATGGAGTTCCCAGCCGCGACGCTGCGCGGCAAGCAGCATTGCCAGCGTCGTGTCCTTGCGGGGCTTGATGTCCTCGATCGGATCCATCACGACGGCGATGCGCAGGGGTTTCAGGGACATGCGGACTCCGCGCGGGCGGCGGCCTCGAGGAAGTTGACTGTGATGGGTGTCATGGTATCGAAAGCCGCCAATGGCAGGGGGGTGGCCAATATGTTAAAACGCCCTCGCGAGCGGCGGCCTCGCGCATAGCGTCGCACTCGCACGCACGCACACTCGACCCCGAGGTTTCGACCGTATGGAAAACACGGCTGCCAGCAACAGTCGGCCAAGGCTGGCTGGCCTCAAGGTGCTGGTCATCGACGACAGCAAGACCATCCGGCGCACGGCCGAAACCCTGCTGGCGCGGGAGGGTTGCGAGGTCTTCACCGCCGTGGACGGCTTCGACGCCCTGTCCAAGGTTGCCGACCACCAGCCGGACATCGTCTTCGTGGACATCATGATGCCGCGCCTGGACGGCTACCAGACCTGTTCGCTGATCAAGCACAACAAGGTCTTCAAGAGCATCCCGGTGATCATGCTGTCGAGCAAGGACGGGCTCTTCGACCGGGCCCGCGGCCGCATCGTGGGTTCCGAGCATTACCTGACCAAACCCTTCACGCGCGAAGAACTGCTGAGCGCGATCGAGACTCACGTCCATCGCGCCTGAGCGCGGCTCGCGGAGGATACTGACTGTGGCACTCGTACTGATCGTGGACGATTCACCGACCGACGTTCACGTCATGCAACAGGCGCTCGAGCAGCACGGCTTCACGACGGCTGCCGCGGCCGACGGCGGCGAAGGGCTGCGGCTCGCCCGCGAACTGCACCCCGACCTGATCCTGATGGACATCGTCATGCCCGGCGTCAATGGTTTCCAGGCCACGCGCGAACTGGCAAACGACCCGACCACGCGCACGATCCCGGTCATCATGGTGACTTCGAAAGCGCAGGAATCCGATCGCGTCTGGGGCCTGCGCCAGGGTGCCGTCGACTACCTCGTCAAGCCCGTCGCCACGGACCAGCTGGTGCGCGTGGCGCAGGCGGCCCTTGCCCCCTGATATGCAGCCCGGTGCCACGGCCCTGCGTTCGCTGCGCGAACGCCCGTTCGAGCTGCTGCGCGAGATCGACCGTCGTGCCCGTGCAACCGCGCAGGGAAAGCCCGAGTCGATCGCGGCCGGCGCGGAGTGGGTCGGTGTCGCGTTTCGTCTCGGCGGCGAAGCGTTCCTGCTGGCACGGGAAGAAACGCGCGAGGTGCTTGCCTACCCGGCCTCGGTCACTCGCGTGCCGGGCGCCAGGCCGTGGATTCGTGGACTGTCGAACGTTCGCGGGCAGCTGCTGCCAGTCATCGACCTGCGCGCGTTCCTCGGCGCGGGCGCTACCTCAGTGACCCGTTCGAGCCGCGTGTTGCTCGCCAACCACCGCGAAGTTCCCGCCGGCCTCGTCGTCGACGAGGTAATGGGTTTCCGCCGCTTTTACGAAAGCGAGTTCTCGGCCGACCTGCCGCCCACCCTGCTGCGCTGCGAGCGCTACCTGGCCGGCGCGTTCCGGCGCGGAGCCGAGGTCTGGCCGGTGTTCAGCGTGCGTGCGCTGCTCGAGAGTCCACAGTTCATGCAGGCCGCGGCGTCCTGAGCCGTCGGCCCGATCCGACAAGAGAGATGGTGACGACATGACCAATCGAATCGACGCCGCCCGCCTGCAGCCAATGCTGCTCGGCGCGGCGTTCGTCGCGGCCCTGCTGGCTGCAGTGGCCTTGCTGCTGTCCGGCCGCGCGATGCAGCAGCAGGCGCAGCTGCGGGAGCACATGTCTTCCCTTACCGCGCTGGCGCAGAACATCCCGTTGCAGGCGGGCGCCGCGGTCCGTGGTTCCGCCCCGGCGTTCGATGCGTTGGCAGCTTCGCGCACCCGGCTCGAGCGGGTGATCGACGAGATCGATGCCGGCAAGTCCGCGGTCGGCCTGCTGTCGTCGCCGAGCGCCCGCGTGCTCGGCAGCGAGCGCGGCTGGCCCGCATTGCTCGAACAGTCGCAGGCCGTGCTGGATGGCCGCGCTGCCGCGCTGCAGGCGCAGAAGGCTGCAGCGAGCGTGCGCGAGGCCACGCCCCTGTTGCTGTCCACGGCAGCCGGCGTGCTGAAGGCGATGGGCCCCGGCCGTCCCGATGCCGTGAATCGCAACTTCGAGCGTTTCGAACTGCGCGCGCAGGCGATCGACCAGGATCTCACTGCGCTTGCCGACGGCACGGCTGCGGTCGAGGCGGCGTCGCGCCGCCTCACCGACAGTCTCGAATTCATGACGCAGGTCACGGCGGGCGTGACCGGCCAGGCCAACACGCTCGGAATCGCTCCGGCAGTCGGCGACGCGGCCGGTCCTGCGAACGCACTGGCGGCCGCGTTCGGCACCGAAGCCGAGCAGGTCCGTGCCGTTATCGGGCTCGCCGACCAGCTCGAACAGATGCAGGCAGCGCGCAACGCGCTGACCGAAACCGGCGCGGGCCTGAGTGCCGGTCTCGCCGGACTCGAGGCAAAGGGCGCGACCGGGTACGGCCGTTTCTTCGCCAGCCCCTGGCTGCCGCTGCTGTTCATCGCGATCACGCTGCTGACGCTCGGCACGGCCTTCTGGCTGCAGCGCGAACTCGCGGTCCTGCGTGACGCTGCGGAATTGCAGACGCGCCAGAACGAGCGCAACCAGCAGGCAATCCTGCGCCTGCTCGACGAGCTGTCGAGCCTTGCCGACGGCGACCTCACCGTGCAGGCCACGGTCACCGAGGACATCACCGGTGCGATTGCAGACTCGATCAACTACGCGATCGAGGCGTTGCGTGAGCTCGTCGTTACGATCAATGACTCTGCCGTCAAGCTCGACGGCGCAACGCGCCAGACGCAGGCGCTCTCGACGCACCTGGCCAAGGCTTCGGCGGCGCAGTCCAAGCAGATCGGCGCCGCTTCGGAGTCGATTGCGGCCATGGCTGCCTCGACCGAGGAGGTGTCCGGCAACGCCGAGCGCTCATCCGACGTCGCGCGTCACTCGGTGGATGTCGCGCACAAGGGCGGCGACGCCGTGCGCCGCACGATCACCGGCATGAACGCGATTCGCGAGAATATCCAGGAGACCTCCAAGCGCATCAAGCGCCTCGGCGAAAGCTCGCAGGAAATCGGCAACATCGTCGAGCTGATCAACGACATTGCCGAGCAGACGAACATCCTCGCGCTCAACGCGTCGATCCAGGCGTCGATGGCGGGTGAAGCGGGTCGCGGCTTTGCCGTCGTGGCCGACGAAGTCCAGCGGCTCGCCGAACGTGCGGCCACCGCGACCAAGCAGATCGAAGTGCTCGTGCGCACGATCCAGGCCGACACCAACGAGGCCGTCGTGTCGATGGAGCGCACCACGACCGACGTCGTGGGCGGCGCGCTGCTCGCCGAGAATGCGGGGGCCGCGCTCGAGGAGATCGAGCAGGTCTCGAACCAGATCGCGAGCCTGGTGCAGAACATCTCCGCCAGCTCGCGCCAGCAGGCCAGCGTGTCACAGAGCATCTCGCGCAACATGCAGGTGCTGCGCGAAATCAGCTCGCAGACGGCCGAGAGCACCACGGCCACGTCCACGTCCATCGGCAAGCTCGCCGAGCTCGCGGCCCAGTTGCGCAAGTCGGTGACCGGCTTCCGGTTGCCCGGCTCGATGATGACCGGCCTGACGGGCGAGTTTCCTGCGCTCAAGCCGGATGAGCCCCCTGCAGCGACGGAGCCGGGCACGGAACGCATCCGTCGCATCGGCAACCTTGCTGGCTGAGCAACCGGACTGCCAAGCGTGAACCAGGATCCGCTGCCGCTCGCCACGGTCGACGAGGCCCACGCCTCGTTGCAGGTGATCTCGCGCGAAATCGCGTCCGAGTTGAATGAAGCTCGAGTAGCGCTCGAGGCGTTTGCCGAGCGTCCCGACGACCGGGGCGCGCTGCATCGCTTCGCTGCGCACATCCACCTGGCCCGCGGCGCGCTGCGCCTCGCCGAGGTCTACGGCGGCGCGTTGCTGGCCGAGGAAATGGAATTCGTGGCGCGCTACGTCGACGCGCATTCCGGCGAGGGCAGGGCGGATTCGGACGGTCTCGATGCGCTGATGCGGGCAATGGAGCAGTTGCCGTCGTACGTGGAACGCGTGGCGACCGGCGCGCGGGACCTGCCGCTCGTGCTGCTGCCGTTGCTCAACGACCTGCGTGCCGTCCGTGGCGGTGCATTGCTGTCCGAAGGCACTCTGCTGCTGCTGAACCTGCGGTCGGACGAACAGCCGCGGCCGTCGTCGCCGTTCGTCGGTGACCGTGAGGTGGCGGAACTCGCCAAGCGGCTGCGTCCGCGCTTCCAGATCGCTCTGCTCGGCTGGATTCGTGGCGAGCAGACGGAGGAAAACCTGCACCACCTGGCTGAAATCGCCATGCAGTTCGAGCAGGCGGCCTCGACGCAACCGCTGTTCCAGCTGTGGTGGGTGGTCGGCGCGCTGCTCGAAGCGTTGCAGGCCGGCGGCATCGAGCCGAACGTGTCGGTCAAGCGCGTGCTCGGTCACGTCGACCGCGAGCTGAAGCGCCTGCAGGAAGGCGAGCAGCGCTATGCCGCTGCGCCGCCGGCCGAAGTGCTCAACAACCTGCTGTACTACGTCGCGCAAAGCACGGCGGCTGGCGAGCGCGTCGCGGCGGTGCGCGAGTCGTTCGGCCTGCACGACATGGTGGCCGCCGCCGACGTAGTCGCGACGGACGCGGCGGAAGCGCTGTCTGCACCGAGCGTGCGGCTGATGCGTACCGTCGCCGCAGCCATCCGCGAGGACCTGACGCGCGTCAAGGACGTCCTCGACATCTTCGTCCGCAAGGGCGCCACGCACGTGGACGACCTGCAGCCGCAGCTCGAGATGCTGCGCAAGATCAGCGACACGCTCGGCGTGCTCGGGCTCGGAGCGCTGCGCGCGCGCGTCGAGGGCGAACTCGATTCGCTGAAGGCGATCGTCGAACGCCGCATCCCGCCCGACGACACGGCGCTGCTCAGCATCGCGGCGGCCTTGATTGCCGTCGAAGACAGCCTCGACGCGCAGCTCGTGCGGTTGATCCTGCCCGAGGCGGCATCCGCCGATTCGCCGGGCGAGCCGACCGACGAGGAGTTCCGCCTCGTGCAGGAAGCCGTGCTGCGCGAATGCATCGTCAACATGGCGCGGATCAAGGAGGCGGTGACGCATTCCCTGTCGGCGCCCGCCGAAGCGCAGGGACTCGACCAGGTACCGCAGCTCGTGCGCGGGATCACGGCCGGACTGCTGATGCTGGGCAGGCAGCGTGCGGTCGAAGTCATGGAACGAGTCGGTCGCGCGCTGGGCACGATCGTGCGTCCCGACGAGCAGGCGCTGAGTCCGCCCCGCCTCGAGCGGCTCGCCGATGCGGTGGTTGCCGTCGAGTACTACATGGAAACGCTGCAGGCTGGGCGCGCCGACCAGTGGCAGATGCTCGATGCTGCCGAAGCGCGCCTTGCCGAACTTGAACCCTCGCTCGCGCGCGTGATTCCGCTGCGCGAGACGAAGCCCGTGGACGAACAGGTTGCTGCGCCTGCCGCGGCGATCGAAGCCCCCGCACCCGCTGCGGCAGCCCGGCCGTCCACGCCTGCGCCGGTCGCGGTCGCGAGCGCCGACCCTGAATTCCTGCAGCTGTTCGTGGAGGAGGCGCGCGAGAACGCGTCGCGACTCGCCGTGCTGTACCCGCAGTGGGAACAGAACCCGCAGGATGCCGCAGCCTTGCGCGACCTGCGCCGCGCGTTTCACACGCTGAAAGGCAGCGGGCGCATGGTCGGCGCGCAACGCATCGGCGAGTTCTCCTGGAGCATCGAGTCGCTGCTGAACCGCGTGATCAGCCAGACGCTGCTGCGTTCGCCGGACATCGTGTCCATCGTGCGCGACGCCGTCGCGGCCATGCCGCAGCTCATCGACGAGATCGACGGCGGTGAACTGGCCAGCATCGACATCGCCGCGATCATGACGCGAGCCGACGCACTGTCGGGCCGGGAAGGGCCAGCGCTGCCAGCGACGGCCGTGCCTGCGCCCCCGCCGGCGCCGACCGTCGAGGAAGGGCGAGGGGCCGAGACCGCGGCAGCTCCGCTGGAAGAGTCGGTCATGGATCCTGTGCTGCGCGAGATTTTCCGCAAGGAAACCGCCGGACATATCCTGGTCGTGCGCCAATTCCTCGAGCGATGCGCCCGTGGGGTCGCGCCGCACCTGGTCTCGGAAGCGCTCTATCGCGCCTGCCACACGCTGAGCGGCATCGCCAAGACGGCCGGCGCGCGCCAGGGCATCAAGGTCGCCGAGCCGATGGAGCATTACGTCCGCAAGCTCTTCGACAACGGCCACGGCATGAGCAGTGACGCGCTCGAGTTGCTGCACGACACCGTGCGGTTGCTCGAGACAGTGTCCGAGCACGTCGACGAGAACACTGGTTTCTTCCCCGAGCAGACGCGCCTGACGGCAGGTTGGGTGGCGCTGGACCTGCAGCTCGACGCGGAACTCGCGCAGCTTGCCGCTGCCGCGGAGCGAACGCTGGCGCAGTCCTGGCAGCCGGGCACACCGGCCGCGCCGGACCTGTCCGTGCTCATCGACGATGCCGCGGCAGTGCCGGCCGAGGAACTAACGGACCCGGCGCTGCTGCAGATCACAGACGACGCGCTGCGTTCGCACGAACCGGACGTCGACCACGCGGCTCCGCTCGAAGCGCTGGCCGCAAGGCTGGACCTGGCGCCCATCGTGCCGGCCGAACCGCCCGCGCAGCCGGTCAGCCTGCCAGTACCGGAGGACGATGAACCCGGTTTCGGCGAGGACTTCGACGCGGACATCGCGGCGATCTTCGGTGAGGAAGCGACCGAGCTGCTCGAACAAGCCGAGGCTGCGTTCGGGCGCTGGCGGGCCGATCGAGCGGACCACGCGCAGGTCATCGAG
>CAWHCA010000029.1:0-6517 GCA_963827615.1 uncultured Gammaproteobacteria bacterium
CGAAGCCGGCCCGCAAAGCGGGCCGGACACGCGGGCGACGGTCAGCGGCGCAGGCCGAGCCGTGCGACGACTTCCTGATAGCGCGACGGGTCGCTGTCTTTCAGGTAGTCGAGGAGTTTGCGTCGCTGCGTGACGAGCTTCAGCAGCCCGCGGCGCGATGAATGGTCGCGCTTGTGCGCGTTGAAATGTTCGCCCAGACCATTGATGCGGGCGGAGAGCAATGCAATCTGGACCTCGGGGGAGCCCGTGTCGGCTGCGCCGCGCTTGAAGCCGCCTACGATCTCAGACTTGCGCTCGGTGGACAGTGCCATCGGTGATAAAACCTCGAAACCTGAAAATGTTCGCCTTTGTGAGCCGCGCATTTTAGCCGCACAGCCCCCTTTTACTCAAGTTTTTGGACTGCTGCCGTTCGTGCCGGCCCCCGGCACGAACAGTCTTTGCACCTGCAGACGCCCCGCCGCCCCCGGTTCGACCAACCCGAGGAAGCGTCCAGTGGGGTCGTAGGCACGGTAATGCGCGGCGTTCGGCAGGCCGGCTGGGCACGGCAGCGTGCGGCCCTGGCACAGCTGGAGCGCCTGTCCCGCGTCGAGCGCCAGGACTGGCACGTCCGGAAACGCCGTATCCACGGCGGCCAGCCAGGGCGCGTGGGCGGTCTCCGCCGCAGGGGTCGCCTCGACTTCGGCGAGCGTGACCATGGCAGCCTGCTCGAACGGCTCGACCCAGCGCCGCCGCAGGGCGACCAGGTGGGCGCGCGTGCCGAGGCCCGCGGCAATCTCTTCTGCCAGGACCCGCACATAGGTTCCCTTGGAGCAGACCACCTCGATGTCGAGGGTGAGATCGCCCTGTCCGGACACGACCAGCGACTCGATCATGACCGGGCGCGCCTCGCGCTCGACTGCCATGCCCTGCCGGGCCAGCTCATAGAGCGGCCGTCCATCCCGTTTCAGTGCCGAATACATCGGCGGGACCTGGAGCCGCTCGCCGCGCAGTGCTGCAAGCGCCTGCTCGAGTCGATCGGCGTCGAATGCCGGCACGTCGACTTCGGCGACTGGCCGCCCATCAGCGTCGCCCGTGTCGGTCGCAACACCGAGCCTGACGGTGGCGCTGTAAGCCTTGCGCCGACCGAGCAGCGTGCCGCAGGCCTTGGTGGCCTGTCCGAAACAGAGCGGCAGCATGCCGGTAGCCATGGGATCGAGCGTGCCCGCGTGACCGGCCTTCGCGGCCTGCAGGTGGCGACGCACGCGCTGCAGTGCCTGGTTGGATGTGAGTCCCTGCGGCTTGTCGAGCAGGACGATACCGTCCACCTCCCGCCAGCGCCGGCGCGCCGGGGCGGGGTGTCCCGTGTCCGTCGTGCTCACGGACGCTCGTCGTCCGCTGCGTCGTCGAGGTCGCTGTCGTAATGCGCGAGGTCGTCGTCCTCGCCGGACGCGGCAGGGGCAGGGGCAGCGTCCGCCACCTCGTCGTCGACGTGGCGCGCCTTGTCGTCACGGACGGCCTGGCCGATCAGGTCGCCGAGGCGATTGCCGCGTTCGAGTTCCTCGTCGGGCGCGAAGTGCAACTGGGGCGCCAGGCGCAGCTTCAAGGCGCGTCCGACCGGCCCACGCAGATACACGGCCGCCTCGTCCAGGATTTCCTTCTGCAGCTCGTCGTGCGCATCGCCGGACAGCAACGTGTACATGACCCACATGTGCGTGAGGTCCGGCGAAACCTTGACGTGCGTGATCGTCATCGGCTTGAGGCGCGGGTCGCGCACCTCCCGCAGCAGGAGCTGCGAGAGGACGCGCTGGACCTGCTCGGCGATGCGTCGGGCGCGTGGTACCTCGCGTGGCATCTGCCTTACGCGCTGCGCGCGACCTCGAACCGGGCAAAGCACTCGATCTGGTCGCCGACACGGATGTCGTTGTATTTGACCACGCCGATGCCGCACTCGGTGCCGCCACGGACTTCGCCGACGTCGTCCTTGAACCGCCGCAGCGAGTCGAGCTCGCCCTGGTGGATGACCACGTTCTCGCGCAGCACGCGCACGGGGTTGCCGCGCTTGATGACGCCTTCGGTGACGAGGCACCCAGCCACGGTGCCGAACTTGCTCGACCGGAACACCTCGCGCACTTCGGCGAGGCCGACGATCTGCTCCTTGATCTCCGGCTTGAGCATGCCGGCCACCCAGCTGCGCACGTCGTCGAGCGCCTCGTAGATGATGCTGTAGTAATTGATCTCGACGCCCTGGTCCTTCATGGCGCTGCGCGCCGCGCCGTCCGCACGGACGTTGAAGCCGATGATGCGCGCGCGCGAAGCTGCAGCGAGCGAAACGTCGGACTCGGTGATGCCACCCACGCCGCTCGCGATGACCTTGACCGACGCCTCGTCGGTGCCGATCTTCGACAGCGAATCGCGCAATGCTTCAGCGCTGCCCTGCACGTCGGCCTTGACGATGAGGTTGACGAACTGGCCCGCGTTCTCGCCCAGCTGCGAGAAGACGTCCTCGACCTTCTTCGTCGCACCCGCAAGACGCACGTCGCGGTACTTGCCCTGGCGATACAGGGCGACTTCACGCGCCTTGCGCTCGCTCTCGACGACCAGCAGGTCGTCGCCGGCGCCCGGCACATCCGACAAACCGAGCACTTGCACGGGCTGGGCCGGCCCGGCCGTCTGCACCTGCTTGCCCAGCGCGTCGAACAACGCACGCACGCGGCCGAACTCCTGGCCCGCGATGATCGGATCGCCGGTCTTGAGCGTACCGCGCTTCACCAGCACGGTCGCGACCGGACCACGGCCCTTCTCGATGCTGGACTCGAGCACGACGCCCACGGCGAGGCCGGTGGTCGGCGCCTTGAGATCGAGCACTTCGGCCTGCAACAGGATGGATTCGAGCAGCTTGTCGATGCCTTCGCCCGTCTTGGCGGACACGTTGACGAACATCACGTCGCCGCCCCATTCCTCGGGGATGACGTTCTGCTTGCCAAGGTCGTTCTTGACGCGATCAGGATCCGCGCCGTGCTTGTCGATCTTGTTGACGGCGACCACGATCGGCACTTCCGCCGCGCGGGCATGCTGGATGGCTTCGATCGTCTGCGGCATTACGCCATCGTCCGCCGCCACCACGAGGATGACGATGTCGGTGACGTTCGCACCACGGGCGCGCATCGCGGTGAATGCCGCGTGTCCCGGGGTGTCGATGAACGTGATCAGCCCCTTCGGCGTCTGCACCTGGTAGGCGCCGATGTGCTGCGTGATGCCGCCCGCCTCGCCCGCCGCCACCTTGGTCGTGCGGATGTAGTCGAGCAGCGACGTCTTGCCGTGGTCGACGTGACCCATGATGGTCACGACCGGCGGACGCGGCAGCACTTCGATGTCGGCCGACGTCGCGAGCAACTGCTCTTCGAGCTGGTCTTCCTTCAGCGCGATTGCTGTGTGCCCGAACTCCTCGACGACGAGCGTCGCGGTGTCCTGGTCGATGGGCTGGTTGATCGTGGCCATCACGCCCATCTTCATCATCGTCTTGATGACTTCGTTGGCCTTGATCGCCATGCGATTGGCGAGCTCGCCGACCGTGATGGTCTCCGGAATCTGCACGTCACGCTTGACCGGCGCGGTGGGCTCCACGAAACCGTGGCGCGCCTCGACCTGCACCTGGCCCGAACGGCGGTAGCGGCCGGCAGGCTGCTGCTTCTTCTTGAAGCTCGCCTTGGCATTCGCCGACACGTGGAGTTCCTGGCGTCCGTACTTGGTCGCGGCGCCCGGTGCCTGTGCACGGCCGGGCGCCGACTCCGGCGTACGAACCGGCTTCGACGGACGCGGGGGCTCCGCCGCGCGCCGCTCGGCGTCGGCGCGCTCGCGCTCGCGCTCGGTGCGGTCGCGGGCCTGCTGTTCGGCGGCATCACGGGCATCGGCTTCGGCGCGCGCTCGCGCGGCTTCTTCCAGCACACGCCGCTCGTCCGCTTCGATTCGATCGCGCTCGAGCTGCTCGGCCGCGCGACGGTCGTTTTCCGCGCGTTCCTGTTCCTGGCTCGTGACGTCCTCGACGGTGCGCTGCTTGTCGACTTCCTCCAGACGCTGGCGCTGCTCTTCCTCGATGACCGACCGGTTCAGGTAGGTCTTCTTGCGCCGGACCTCGACTGCGACTGTGCGGGCGCGGCCGAGCGTGGACGCGAGCTTGATCTCCTGCTGCGACTTGCGCTGCAGGGTGATCTTGCGGGGAGCCGCGGCGTCTTCGCCATGACGACCGTGCGCGCGGCGCAGGTGCGTCAGCAGTTCCATCTTGGCTTCCTCGCTGATGATGTCGTCAGCGCCACCCACCTTGATGCCCGCCTCACCCAGCTGCGTGAGCAGCCGGTCGACGGGGACCTTCAGGACCTCCGCAAACTGCGTGACCGTTACTTCTGCCATGTAATCAGACCTCCGCTCACGCCTGCTGGCCCTGCTCGAACCAGTGCTTGCGCGCAGCAAGAATCAACTCGCCGGCGCGCTTCCCGTCGAGATTCGGGATCTCGGCGAGGTCGTCGATAGCCTGCTCTGCCAGGTCCTCGCGGGTCACGATGCCGTGGCGCGCGAGCTCCGTCGCCAGGGTGTTGTCCATGCCCTCGACTTCGAGCAGGTCCGCCGCCGGAGCCGCGACCGTCTCTTCGCTCGCGATCGCCTGCGTCAGCAGCACGTCGCGCGCGCGATTGCGCAGTTCCTGCACGATCGCTTCGTCGAATTCCTCGATCGACGCGATCTCGGACTGCGGCACGTAGGCGATTTCCTCGATGCTCGAAAAGCCCTCCTGCACCAGGATCGCCGCGACGTCTTCGTCGACGTCGAGCTGCTGCATGAACAGTTCGCGCAGCACCTTCTGCTCGGACTCGCTTTTTTCCTCGGCCGCCTGCTCGCTCATGATGTTGAGCTTCCAGCCGGTGAGTTCGCTCGCGAGACGGATGTTCTGGCCGCCGCGGCCGATGGCCTGCGACAGTTTCTCTTCCGCCACGGCGATGTCCATCGAATGCGACTCTTCGTCCATGACGATCGAGCTGACTTCCGCCGGCTGCATCGCGTTGATGACGAACTGCGCGGGGTTGTCGTCGAACGGAATGATGTCGACGCGCTCGCCGGCGATCTCGTTCGAGACGGCCTGGACGCGCGAACCCCGCATGCCGACGCAGGCGCCGACCGGATCGATGCGCGGATCGTTGCTGCGGACTGCGATCTTGGCGCGTGCGCCCGAATCGCGTGCGGCACCGAGGATGTTGATCAGGCCCTGGCCCACCTCCGGCACCTCGAGCTTGAACAGCTCGATCAGGAACTCCGGCGCCGTGCGGCTCAGGAACAGCTGCGGACCGCGCGGCTCGGAGCGCACGTCCTTCAGGAAAGCCTTGATGCGGTCCTGCGTGCGGACCGGCTCGCGCGGGATCATCTGGTCGCGCGGGATGAACCCTTCGGCGTTGCCGCCGAGGTCGACGAAGATGCCGTTGCGGTCGACGCGCTTCACCAGGCCGGACACCAGCGTGCCGATGCGGGCCTTGTAGAGTTCGACGACCTGCGCGCGTTCTGCCTCGCGCACCTTCTGCACGATGACCTGCTTCGCGGTCTGCGCCGCGATGCGGCCGAACGCAACCGACTCGAGCGGCACTTCGACGTAACCACCCGGCTCGGCCTCCGGCGAAACGTCGAGGGCGTCCTCGAGGCGCAATTCCTTGTCCGGGAACTCGAGTTCGGTGGAGTCGTCGGCAAAGACCTTCCAGCGCTGGAAGGTATCGTAGTCGCCCGTCTTGCGGTTGATCGAAACGCGCACGTCGATTTCCTCGCCGTACTTCTTGCGCGTTGCGGACGCGAGCGCGGCTTCGAGTGCCTCGAAGATGATGTCCTTCTCGACGCCCTTCTCGTTCGAGACGGCATCCACGACCATCAGAATCTCTTTGTTCATCGCTCGTCGTCCTCTGAATCGTCTGCGGTCAGAAATCGGGCGCGAGGTGCGCCTTCCTGATTCCCGCAATCGGCAGCCGGTACAGCCGGCCGTCCACCTCAACCTCGATCGTGTCGTCCCCGGCCGCGACCAACCGGCCCTTGAACCGGCGGCGCTCCTCGACGGGATGCACCATCTCCACGAAAACCTGCTCGTCCGCGTACGGCGCAAAATGCCGCGCCACGCGCAGCGGCCGCTCGACACCCGGCGACGACACCTCGAGGGTGTAGTTGCCCGGGATCGGATCGGCGGCATCGAGCGTCTCGCTGACCGCCCGGCTCGCCCGCTCGCAGTCCGCGACCGTGATGCCCTCGTGGGCTTCCGTGTCGATATAGACGCGCAGCAAGGCGCTGCCACGGCCCGGCAGAAACTCGAGCTCCCAGAGGTCGTAGCCGAGCCCGGCGATGACCGGCTGCAGCAGCGCCGTCAGCTTGTCCCTGAGCATCGCTCCGTCCTCGCCCGTACCCCAAAAACGAAAAATGGGCCCGCGGCCCATTTCTCCTTCCTGCAACCGGCCGCACCGGCCATTGCAAAAGAAAAGTCCCCGCTTGCGGGGACCTCTCTGGCGAATCACCCGCC
>CAWHCA010000030.1:0-15225 GCA_963827615.1 uncultured Gammaproteobacteria bacterium
GACGGTCGTTTTCCGCGCGTTCCTGTTCCTGGCTCGTGACGTCCTCGACGGTGCGCTGCTTGTCGACTTCCTCCAGACGCTGGCGCTGCTCTTCCTCGATGACCGACCGGTTCAGGTAGGTCTTCTTGCGGCGGACCTCGACTGCGACTGTGCGGGCGCGGCCGAGCGTGGACGCGAGCTTGATCTCCTGCTGCGACTTGCGCTGCAGGGTGATCTTGCGGGGAGCCGCGGCGTCTTCGCCATGACGACCGTGCGCGCGGCGCAGGTGCGTCAGCAGTTCCATCTTGGCTTCCTCGCTGATGATGTCGTCAGCGCCACCCACCTTGATGCCCGCCTCACCCAGCTGCGTGAGCAGCCGGTCGACGGGGACCTTCAGGACCTCCGCAAACTGCGTGACCGTTACTTCTGCCATGTAATCAGACCTCCGCTCACGCCTGCTGGCCCTGCTCGAACCAGTGCTTGCGCGCAGCAAGAATCAACTCGCCGGCGCGCTTCCCGTCAAGATTCGGGATCTCGGCGAGGTCGTCGATAGCCTGCTCTGCCAGGTCCTCGCGGGTCACGATGCCGTGGCGCGCGAGCTCCGTCGCCAGGGTGTTGTCCATGCCCTCGACTTCGAGCAGGTCCGCCGCCGGAGCCGCGACCGTCTCTTCGCTCGCGATCGCCTGCGTCAGCAGCACGTCGCGCGCCCGATTGCGCAGTTCCTGCACGATCGCTTCGTCGAATTCCTCGATCGACGCGATCTCGGACTGCGGCACGTAGGCGATTTCCTCGATGCTCGAAAAGCCCTCCTGCACCAGGATCGCCGCGACGTCTTCGTCGACGTCGAGCTGCTGCATGAACAGTTCGCGCAGCACCTTCTGCTCGGACTCGCTTTTTTCCTCGGCCGCCTGCTCGCTCATGATGTTGAGCTTCCAGCCGGTGAGTTCGCTCGCGAGACGGATGTTCTGGCCGCCGCGGCCGATGGCCTGCGACAGTTTCTCTTCCGCCACGGCGATGTCCATCGAATGCGACTCTTCGTCCATGACGATCGAGCTGACTTCCGCCGGCTGCATCGCGTTGATGACGAACTGCGCGGGGTTGTCGTCGAACGGAATGATGTCGACGCGCTCGCCGGCGATCTCGTTCGAGACGGCCTGGACGCGCGAACCCCGCATGCCGACGCAGGCGCCGACCGGATCGATGCGCGGATCGTTGCTGCGCACTGCGATCTTGGCGCGTGCGCCCGAATCGCGTGCGGCACCGAGGATGTTGATCAGGCCCTGGCCCACCTCCGGCACCTCGAGCTTGAACAGCTCGATCAGGAACTCCGGCGCCGTGCGGCTCAGGAACAGCTGCGGGCCGCGCGGCTCGGAGCGCACGTCCTTCAGGAAAGCCTTGATGCGGTCCTGCGTGCGGACCGGCTCGCGCGGGATCATCTGGTCGCGCGGGATGAACCCTTCGGCGTTGCCGCCGAGGTCGACGAAGATGCCGTTGCGGTCGACGCGCTTCACCAGGCCGGACACCAGCGTGCCGATGCGGGCCTTGTAGAGTTCGACGACCTGCGCGCGTTCTGCCTCGCGCACCTTCTGCACGATGACCTGCTTCGCGGTCTGCGCCGCGATGCGGCCGAACGCAACCGACTCGAGCGGCACTTCGACGTAACCACCCGGCTCGGCCTCCGGCGAAACGTCGAGGGCGTCCTCGAGGCGCAATTCCTTGTCCGGGAACTCGAGTTCGGTGGAGTCGTCGGCAAAGACCTTCCAGCGCTGGAAGGTATCGTAGTCGCCCGTCTTGCGGTTGATCGAAACGCGCACGTCGATTTCCTCGCCGTACTTCTTGCGCGTTGCGGACGCGAGCGCGGCTTCGAGTGCCTCGAAGATGATGTCCTTCTCGACGCCCTTCTCGTTCGAGACGGCATCCACGACCATCAGAATCTCTTTGTTCATCGCTCGTCGTCCTCTGAATCGTCTGCGGTCAGAAATCGGGCGCGAGGTGCGCCTTCCTGATTCCCGCAATCGGCAGCCGGTACAGCCGGCCGTCCACCTCAACCTCGATCGTGTCGTCCCCGGCCGCGACCAACCGGCCCTTGAACCGGCGGCGCTCCTCGACGGGATGCACCATCTCCACGAAAACCTGCTCGTCCGCGTACGGCGCAAAATGCCGCGCCACGCGCAGCGGCCGCTCGACACCCGGCGACGACACCTCGAGGGTGTAGTTGCCCGGGATCGGATCGGCGGCATCGAGCGTCTCGCTGACCGCCCGGCTCGCCCGCTCGCAGTCCGCGACCGTGATGCCCTCGTGGGCTTCCGTGTCGATATAGACGCGCAGCAAGGCGCTGCCACGGCCCGGCAGAAACTCGAGCTCCCAGAGGTCGTAGCCGAGCCCGGCGATGACCGGCTGCAGCAGCGCCGTCAGCTTGTCCCTGAGCATCGCTCCGTCCTCGCCCGTACCCCAAAAACGAAAAATGGGCCCGCGGCCCATTTCTCCTTCCTGCAACCGGCCGCACCGGCCATTGCAAAAGAAAAGTCCCCGCTTGCGGGGACCTCTCTGGCGAATCACCCGCCGCCTCAAGGCGCCGCGAGGTGCCATGAACCGGCCAAGGTCCGCCCCGCCCGACGGGCAACACGGATACCTCGGACCGCTGATTCTATAGTAAAGCCGCCCGCTCCGGCTAGTCGCGTCCGGAGCACTCCCCGTCCCGCCCTGGTCGCCCTGGGGTCACGCGAGCAGGCTCGCGATCGCGTCCGCCACGTAGTCCACGTTGGCGTCGCTGATGCCAGCCACGTTCACGCGTCCGTCGGGAGGCATGTAGATGTGGTGCTCGTCCCGCAGCCGCGCGATGTCCGCCTCCGGCAGCCCGAGCAACGAGAACATCCCGCGTTGCTGCGTGACCCAGCCGAAGTCCTGGCCCGGCAGCCGGGCGGCCAGGCGGGCCGCGAACAGCGCGCGCAATGACTTCATGCGGGCCACCATGGAGCCGACCTCCTCCTCCCAGTGCTGCCGCAGGGACGCATCGGCCAGCACGCTGGCGACGATAGCCGCGCCGTGATCCGGGGGCATCGAATACATGCGCCGGGCCAGCCGTGCCTGGTGCGTGGCGACGGCAGTCCTGGCCAGGTTGCTGGCCGAAATGACCGCCAGGGCGCCGGTACGCTCACGGTAAAGGCCGAAATTCTTGGAGCAGGAGACCGCGAGCAGGAGTTCCGGCACTCGCTCGGCGAGCGTACGCAGACCGACCGCATCAGTCTCGAGGTCGTCGCCGAGCCCCTGGTACGCGAGGTCGACGAAAGGCACCAGCCCCCGGCGCTCGATCACCGCGGCAAGCGCCCGCCACTGGTCCGGCGACAGGTCGGCGCCGGTCGGGTTGTGGCAGCACGCATGCAGCAGTACCAGCGACGCGGCCGGCAGCTTGTCGATGCAGGAGAGCATGGCGTCGAACGCCACTGCGCGACGCGCGGCGTCGAAGTACGGGTAACGCTCGAGCCTCATGCCCGAACTGCCGATGAGCGGTTCGTGGTTGGCCCACGTCGGATCGCTGACGTGCACGACGGTGTCCGGCCGGGCGGTCTTGACGAGTTCGGCACCGAGTCTGAGCGCGCCGCAGCCGCCGACCGTCTGGATCGTCGAGGTGCGATCCGCCAGTCCGGCCGCGAGTGGCCCGAGCGCAAGGGCAATGATCCGTTGGTTGAATTCGACGTTGCCCGCCGGACCCACGTAGCTCTTCGTGGTCTGCGCGCCGATCAGAGCGCGCTCGGCCTCACGCACAGCCGCAGGCACCGGCGTATTGCCGGAACCATCGCGGTAAACGCCGACCCCCAGGTCCACCTTCAGTGGCGACGTATCGCGGCGGTAAGCGATGGTGACGCCAAGGATCGAGTCGGGCGCGAGCGGTTCCAGCGTTTCGAACATGGCAACACCTGTGCGGGCGGACCGCCGCATGATGCCCGACTCTGGCGCCTCGAGTCAGCCGCGGGCAGGATGGGCCAGCGCCGCGACCACCTGCTGATCGATCGCACCGAACAGGCTCGCGCCGTCGCAACCGAACATTTCAATCCGCACGCGGTCGCCGAAGCGCAGGTACGGCGTGGTCGGCTTGCCGTCAGCGATCTGCTCGAGCGCACGGGTTTCCGCGATGCAGGACGACCCGCTGGAGCGGTCGTAATTGGAGACCGTCCCCGAACCGATGATCGTCCCGGCGCCCAGCCGGCGCGTCCTGGTCACGTGCGCGATCAACTGCGCGAAATCGAACGTCATGTCGACGCCGGCGTTCGGCTGGCCAAACAGCGTGCCGTTGATGTGCGACACCAGTGGCAAGTGCACCTTGCATCCCTGCCAGGCCGTGCCGAGTTCATCGGGCGTGATCGCGCACGGACCAAACGACGTGGCGGGTTTCGATTGGTAGAAACCGAACCCCTTGGCAAGCTCGGCCGGGATCAGGTTGCGCAGCGACCAGTCGTTGACGAGCATGATCAGCTTGATGTGGCTGGCAGCGTCGTCGACGGTGGTGAGCATCGGCACGTCGTCCGTGACCACGGCGAGTTCGCCCTCGAGGTCGATGCCGGAATCCTCGCTCGGCACCGGCACGTCGGCGGTTGGCGGGATGAAATCGTCCGAACCGCCCTGGTACACGAGCGGGTCGGTCCAGAAACTCGGCGGCATGTCGGCGTTGCGCGCCTTGCGCACGAGTTCGACATGGTTGACGTAGGCCGAACCATCGACCCAGTGGTGAGAACGCGGCAGCGGTGCCAGCGCGGCTCGAGGATTGAACGGCAGCGCGCCGCTGACAGCGCCTGCGGCGAGGCGGTCGGAAACTTCGAGCAGCAGCGGCGCGATCCGGGACCAGCCGTCCAGCGCCGCCTGCAGCGTCGGCGCGATCGCAGGCACGGGCATCGCCCGCGTGAGATCACGGCTGACCACGACCAGCTGGCCGTCACGGGTGCCGTTGCGCAGGGTGGCGAGCTTCACTTGTTCTTCCAGCTGTCCACGTAACCGGCCCATTCCACCGCGAGTCCGCCGGCACTGACATCGATCGGGTCGCGCGTATCGATCATCACCGCGTATTCATCGGTTGCCGGCTTGGTCTGCTCGAACATCCGCGTGAGCGCCTTCGGATGCGGACCGTGCGTGAATCCCGCCGGATGATACGTGAGCATGCCGGGGTGGATGTTGTCGCGGCTGAAGAAGTCCCCTGCGTGGTAGAAAATGACTTCGTCGTAGTCGTCGTTGTTGTGGAAGAACGGCACCTTCAGCGCCTTCGGGTCCGTCTCGAACGGCCGGGGCACGAAGGTGCAGACGACGAAGCGCGACGACAGGAACGTCGTGTGCGCCGAAGGCGGCAGGTGGTAGCGGTGACTCATCAGCGGACGGATGTCGCGCACGTTGAGCCGCACCGGCGCGAGTTCGCCGTGCCAGCCGATGGCATCCAGCGGATTGAATGGATAGGTGATGCGGGAGATCGCGCCGCGGCGTTTCACCTCGACCTGCCAGCCCTGCGTCGCCGACTGCTGCGCCGTGAACGCTGCGTCGATGCGTGGCGTATCGAGAATCGCCGGATCGAAGATCGCGTGCGGACCGACGAGGCCCTTGTCGGGCAGCATGTAGCTCGCGTTGGTGGACTCGATCAACAGCACGTCGATCGGTGCAGTGATCTCGAGCCGCCACATCGTCCCACGCGGGAGCATTACGTAGTCGCCGGCATGCAGGTCCAGGTGCCCGAAATCGCAGTAGAGCCCGGCCTCACCGCTGTGCACGAACAGCAGTTCGTCGCCGTCCGCGTTGCGCGCGAGCTTGTCCATGCTCTGCGACAGGCGCCAGAAGCGCACACGGCAGGAGGCATTCGCGAGCACCTCCTCGGCCGACCATGGACTGGTCGCCCCGACCGGCAACTGCGTCAAATCGAGCGCACGCGGTCGTAACGGGCCCTCGAACTCGGTCCAACCCGTCGGTGGGTGTCGGTGGTGGAAGAACGCGGCGGGGCCGAAGAACCCTTCCTTACTCATCTCGCGTTCGTACGTGCCTGCGGGCAGGTCGCAGTGCGCCTGCCGCGAGGCGACTCCTTCGACGCGTGAAACTGGGATGTAATTCTTCACAGCCACCTCCGACGAGGGGTTAGGGGTTGGGGGATGGGGGTTAGTCGGAAGCCGGAGGATCGACTATCCCCCAACCCCCATCCCCTATCCCCTCAGATGACGCCGCGCCGCTCCTGGTCGAGTTCGATCGACTCGAACAACGCGCGGAAGTTACCTTCGCCGAAGCCTTCGTTGCCCTTGCGCTGGATGATCTCGAAGAAGATCGGCCCGATGACGTTGGTCGTGAAAATCTGCAACAGGATTCCGTCCTTGGCGCTGCCGTCGATCAGGATGTTGCGCTTCGACAGTTCTTCGAGCTTCTCGCGGTGTCCTTCGACGCGCGCCGGCACGCCTTCGTAGTAGGTCGCCGGCGTATCCTGGAACTTGATACCGTTGCCGCGCAGTGCGTCGACCGTCGCATAGATGTCCGACGTGTGCAGGGCGATGTGCTGGATGCCTTCGCCCTGATACTCGCGCAGGTATTCCTCGATCTGCGACTTGTCGTCCTGCGATTCGTTGATCGGGATGCGGATCTTGCCGCACGGGCTGGTCATCGCCTTGCTGAACAGGCCCGTCTTCTTGCCCTCGATGTCGAAGTAGCGGATCTCACGGAAGTTGAACAGCCGCTCGTAGAAGCCCGCCCACTTCGCCATGTTGCCGCGATGCACGTTGTGGGTCAGGTGGTCGATCACCGACAGGCCGGTCGAGCGCAGCGAACCGCCGTCCTGCACCGGGACGAAGTCGACGTCGTAAATCGTGTTGCCGCCGTAACGATCCACCAGGTACACCAGGCTGCCGCCAATGCCTTCGATGGCCGGGATGTTGAGTTCCATCGGTCCCACGGCGTTCTGCACCGGCTTCGCGCCGAGGTCGACCGCGCGCTTGAAGGCCTGCGCGGCATCCTTCACACGAAACGCCATGGCGCAGGCGGACGGCCCGTGTTGCTGCGCGAAGCGCTGGCCGAAACTGCCGGGCTCGGCGTTGATGATGAAGTTGACGTCGCCCTGCTGGTGCAGCGTGACATTCTTGCTGCGATGGCGTGCCGTGACCGGGAATCCCATGCGCTCGAACAGCGAACGCAGCAGTTCGGGGTCGGGCGCGGTGTATTCGACGAATTCGAAACCGTCGGTGCCCATCGGATTTTCGAAGAGGTCGGCCATGGCAGCCCTCCCGCCAGTTAGTTACGAATGAAACTGTAGGCGCGAATGGTAGCGGAACGCTGCAGCCGATCCAACCGCCCTGCGTTCCGGGCCTGCGGCGCGGCGCAAGGCTCTACTGGCCGGCGACGGCGACCGGCGTGTAGGTGTAGTGCCAGGGTTCCCGCGGCGAAGCCAGCGGCCCGATGAACTTGCGGCTCGCCTCGCGCACCGCACTGTCGAGCCTGGCGGACCACCCGCCCTGGTCCCATTGCGAAACGATCGACTGGGTGTCGGGTCCGGCAACGATCTCGGCACCCCGATGCACCTGGAAATCGATCGCACGCATCTGCCCGTGTGGCGACAACCCGGGTGCCGCAACTGTCGGGATCGGTTCCGGCGTGTACGACTTCAGGAACGCAGCCAGACTGGCCTCACGTGTCGCAGTGTCGCCGACGACCGCACCGAGGTGTGCGACGGCGTCCTGCAGCAGCCGGGTCGAGGCCGCCGCAACTGACTCGTTGCGATTCCAGTTTACGAGCTGGATATCCAGGCTGCGCACCTGCGGGTTCACGAACAGCTCGTAGCCGGGATTCGCCCGCTCGAACACCTCGCGCACGCGTCGGATTTCAGCCTGCAGTTCCTGTTGCTCCGGCGAACCCTCGAACGCGGCGATTCGCTCCTGGGTCCAGCTCCAGCGTTCGGCGAGACTCTCCCCGCTGCGCAGGTATGAGCGCAGCGCCAGCAGACGGCCGCCTACTCCTTCGATACGCGGCATCGCGTCACCGACCCGCGCGTCCGTCCGCAGGGCGAGCGCGACGACCATTCTGTCCAGTTCGGGCACGACCGCCGGTTCGTCGGCGTGCGCAACAGCCAGCAGCGCAACTGCGATCAACAGCCCCGGCACCAGCCGCCGACCGGCAGCCCTGGACGAATTCACCGTGCCCCGACCATCGGCGCCGCGTTGCAGAGTCCTCAGGGCCAGTATCCGGCGCATCGCGAGTCCTGGGGTCTTGCTCCAAAGAAGAGGCCCCGTCGAACGGGGCCTCTCCACACAACGCTTACGCTTCGCTTGATGCCCGGTTATTCGGGCTTGACGAACAACGCGTCGTCGACCTGCTTGACGCCGGACACGCCCTTGGCGACGGCGATCGCGCGAGCCTTCATCTTTTCGCCGGTCACGAAGCCGCCGAGCTGCACGATGCCGCCACGGGCTTCGACGTTGATCTGGCCGGACTTCACGTCGCTGGCGTCCACCAGCGCGGCCTTGACCTTGCTGACCAGCATCGTGTCGTCAAGCTTGGTGCCCATCGACGTGGACGAATGCACCACGAGCTGGTTGCGCACGGACGCCACGTCCTTGACGTTCTTGGCGACCTTGCCCGCAGCGTCCTTCTCCGCCTGGGTCTTGACGAAGCCGCTCAACAGCACGACGCCCTTGTAGACCTCGACGTTGACGTCGTTCGAAGGCACGCCTTTCTCGGCCAACAGGCTGGCCTTCACGGACGTGGCGATGGCGCTGTCGTCGACCACGGCGCCGGCGGACTTATCCGCCATGGCGGGGGCGGCCAGCACGAGCGCGACTGCGGCCAGGGTAGCGAACACCTTATTCTTCATGGTTCTCTCGGGTCGGTGGAGGGAAAGAATCCGCAAATCTAGCAGGGGCTACCTCGCGGCTCAATACAGGATGCTGTGCGAAGGCACGAAGCACGAATGCCCGTCAGCGTGCGATCCCAGCGTCGGACTACCCTTCGCCACCCTTGCAGGCAAACGGGCCGGACCCGCCACCGCAGATGCCGGTGGTCTTGCGCAGGTTCTGCCGCATGCCCTCGTTGCGCCGCTGCATTTCGTCGTACTCGGTCTGCGTCATGCACAATTCCCGCTTGAACTTCGTGCCGAGGCTGGCCACCTTGGTGCATAGAATTGTCGTGCCGTCGCGCTCCACCGACTTGTAGCCCGGCGGCACGCTCGCTTTAGCCACCACTGCGGTGGTCGGTTCCAAGGTGACCGCCGTAGTCGGCGCCATTGCTGGATTGAGTACCGCCATCTTGGCTGCATCCGCTGCAGGGAAGGTGACGGCAGTCGACGTGGGCGCCGGTTGGGAAGCGCAGCCGGCCAGCAAAGTGACAACGCACACCGTGTGGAGCAGGCGCATGTCTAGGCTCCTGTCAGGATTGCCATTGCGGGTGCATGGTCCACCCCGACCGGCGCCCGTGACAACCCCTTTGATGGTGGGCCGTGATGGGATCGAACCATCGACCAACTGGTTAAAAGCCAGCTGCTCTACCGCTGAGCTAACGGCCCGTTTCGACTAGCCGGCTATCATAGCCGATCACCGATAAACGGTGGGATCCGGCACCCCGGCTGCCGCGAACCCGGCCGCGCGCAGACGGCACGATTCACAGCGCCCGCAAGCCCTGCCCCGGTCGTCCGCCTGGTAGCAGGAAACGGTCGTGCCATAGTCCACGCCCAAGGCGACCCCACGGCGGATGATCTCGGCCTTCGTCAGGCCGATCAAAGGCGCGCGGATTCGCAGCGGCTCCCGGCCTTCCACGCCTTCACGCGTGGCGAGGTTGGCCATTCGCGCAAACGCCGCGATGAACTCGGGACGGCAATCCGGATAACCGGAGTAGTCGACGGCATTCACTCCGATGTAAATGTCGTGCGCATGCAGGACTTCGGCCCACGCCAGGGCAAAGGCAAGGAAAATGGTATTGCGCGCCGGTACGTAGGTGACCGGGATGGCTGGGCCGCTCGCGCCAGCCTCGGGGACGGCGATGGACGCGTCCGTGAGGGCCGACCCGCCGAATGCGCCCAGGTCGATCCGCATGACGCGGTGTTCGACGGCGCCCAGCTGGGCTGCCACCTTGCCGGCCGCGTTCACTTCGACGTGATGACGCTGACCGTACTGGAAACTGAGCGCGTGGCAGCGGTAACCCTCGGCGCTGGCGATGGCCAGGCAGGTCGCGGAATCGAGCCCACCCGACACAAGTACGATAGCCGGTCGCGGGGCGTCGGTACCGCGGGTGTCAGCTTCCTGCTTTGTCATCACCGACCCGGCTCGTTGCCCCAGAGATATTTGTGCAGCTGCACCTGCAGCCGCACTGGCAGGCGATCGGCGAGGATCCAGTCCGCGAGTTCACGCGGCTCGACCCGACCCCACACCGGCGAGAACAGCACCTGCGCCGGCAGTGGCACCGCGCGCTCCCGCAGCAGGTGACGCGCCCATTCGTAGTCGGCGCGTGAACCCAGCACGAATTTGAGCTGGTCCCGCGACGTCAGCACGTCGAGGTTCTCGAGCCTGTTGCGTTCGACTTCACCGGACTCCGGCGTCTTCAGGTCGACGACGCGGCTGACACGGGGGTCGACCGACGCGACGTCGAGGGCGCCGCTCGTCTCGAGCGACACCGAATAACCCGCGTCACACAAGGCGACCAACAGCCCGAGGCATGCCTTCTGCGCCAGCGGCTCGCCGCCGGTGACACACACGTGGCGCACGCGACTATCCCGCGCGATGACGAGCAGTTCATCGAGCGTGCGCCACTCGCCGCCGTAGAACGAGTACTGCGTGTCGCAATACGTGCAACGCAGCGGACATCCCGTGAGGCGGATGAAGAGCGTGGGCCAGCCGACGGCGTCGGCTTCGCCCTGGATCGAGACGAAGGTCTCGGTGACCTTGAGCCGGCTCACCGGCCCTCGGCGTTCAGCTTTTCGATCTGGGCCTGGGCCAGGCGGGCGGCGTCGGCGTCCGGGTAGGTCGAAATCACCTTGTTCAGCGTTGCGCGTGCATTCTTGAACGCCTTCAGCTCGTACTGGCAGACGCCGACCTTGTACATCGCATCCGGCAGGCGCCGCGACTCGGCAAAGGCGCTGACGGCCTGGAACGACTTCAGGGCCGCGTCGTACTGCTGCTGGACAAACTGCGCCTCGCCGAGCCAGTACGTGGCATTGTCGGCGCGTGGGCCGCGCGGATACTTCGCGAGGTACGTCTGGAAACCACGCGCGGCTTCCTCGTAACGACCTGCTTTCATCGCTGCGAATGCCTCGCCGTACACCGAGGATTCATCCGCAAACACCACATCGGGCGCATTGGTGGCGCCGCCCGCCGCGACGGGTACGCCACCGGCGCCGTTCTCCATTACCAGCAGGCGCCGGTCGAGATCGCCGTAGAGGTCACGCTGCTGCTGCTGCAGTGACTCGAGCTCGTGCCGAGCTTCCTCGATCTGGCCACGCAGAGTGCGCAACTGCAGCTGTGACTTTTCGATCTGCTGCTGCAGTTCGAGCAGCGACTGGTTGACCCGGCTTTCGAGCGCACCCAGGCGCTGGTCGCTGGCATCCGCCCGCGCCTCGAGTTCCTTGTTGCTGGCGGCCGCATGGACCAGCGAGCTGGCCAGCAGGGCCGACGCCAGGACGGCGCCTCGCACGACGGTATTCATCGGATCACTGCACCTGCACGAGTTCGACGCGGCGATTCTGCGCGTAGGCGGATTCGTCCGAACCCTCGACCGCGGGTCGCTCCTCGCCGTAGCTGACCGTCGTGATCTGCGCTTCGACGACGCCCTGCAGCATCAGCGCCTTGCGCACCGTCTGCGCGCGCCGTTCGCCGAGGCCGATGTTGTATTCGCGCGAGCCGCGTTCGTCGGTATGCCCCTCGAGCCGCACGCGCGCCGTCGGGAACTTGGTCATGTAGGCCGCGTGCGCCGCGACGACACTGAGGTAGTCAGCGCGGATCTCGCTGCTGTCGAACTCGAAGAACACGACATTGCGGGACTGCAGGGCAGCGAGCGCCTGTTGCTGCGCCGCGCTCATCGAGCCAGCGGTCGCCCCCGTGGCCGGGCCGGTCTCGTTGCCGAGGCCGCTTGTCTGCGCGCCGCCGTCGACCGGGGCCTGCGCCGTCGTGTCCGGTTGCACCTGCTTCGGCTTCGAGCATCCGGCGAGGCCGACGGCAAGCAAGGCGAAGGCAACGGCATGGGTCCATTTCATGGTCATCGAACTCCTGAATAGTCGGGCCGCGCAGCGTCGGCCGGTAAATCCTGCGAATGATACCTTGCGTCGACGCGCGCTTCACCGCTGTGCGGGCGGGGATGGCGACCAGACCGGCTCGCGAACGTCGCCCGTATCCGAGCTGAGCCGCTGCTGGAACCGGCCGTCGGCCGAGACCATCGCGAGCGTGCCCTTGGCACCTGCCCGGGTCGCGTAGATGAGGATCGCCCCGTTGGGCGCGAAGCTCGGCGCCTCGTCCTGCCGGCCGTCCGTCAGCACGTGCACGTTACGAGTCTTGAGATCGTAGGTCGCGATGCGAAACGAGCCACGGTCCAGGGTGACCAGCGCCAGCGATTCGCCGTCCGGTGACAGGCGGGGCCGCGCGTTGTACCCGTTGGTAAAGGTGAGGCGTTGCGCTTCCTGGCCGCCGCCAGCGCCGACCCGGTAGACCTGCGCATTGCCCGCGCGGTCCGAAGTGAAATAGATGGACCCACCATCGCGCGACCACTCCGGTTCGGTGTCGATGGCGCTGTCGGACGTCAGGCGCGTGAGACCCTGCGTGGCCAGGTCCAGCACGTACAGGTCGAGATTCCCGTCACGCGACAACGTCAGCGCCAGCTTGCGGCCGTCGGGCGACCAGGCGGGAGCGCCGTTGATGCCGGACCGCGCCGAGACACGCCTGCGGTCGCCCGTCGCGAGCCGCTGCACGTAGATCGCGGACGCCTTGCCTTCGAACGAAACGTACGCGAGGCTCTGCCCGTCGGGCGACCAGGCCGGCGACATGATCGGTTCCGACGACTCGGTGACGATGCGCGGGCCGTAGCCGTCGGCGTCCGCAACCATCAGGCGATAGCGTTGCTTTGGCGGTCGACCGTCGACCGCGACGTAGGCGATGCGCGTCGAGAACGCACCTGGAATGCCCGTGAGCCGCTCGAAGATCAGGTCGGCAATCCGGTGCGCGGTCGCGCGCAGGCCGCGCTCGGTAGTGACCAGGCGATTCGTCAGTAACCGCTGGCCCGTCTGCACGTTGAAGAGTTCGAACTCGACGGCGAGCCCGCTCGCCTCCGGCGCGACATGGCCGATGACGAGGAAATCTGACTTGAGCAGGCGCCAGTCCTCGAAGCGGACCTGCTCGCCACGCGTCGGTCGCGCAACCAGGTCGCGCCGCTCGAGCGGCTTGAAGCGCCCGCTCAATTGCAGGTCGCCTGCGATGACGGCCGCGACATCGTTCGGGCCGCCTTCGGCCTGGCCGCCGAACGGCACCACGGCGATGGGCACCGCATCGCGCACCCCCTGGGTGATGTCGAGGCGCAGCTGCGCGTGGGCGTTCGTCGCGAGCGAACCCACCAGTACGAAAAACCAGGCCAGAGCCCGGGCGAAACTCATCCGTGCGAGACGCGCCAGGGCGCGTTGAAACGTCATCTCCACGTCACTCCGTAGGCTTGAAAACGATGACCAGCCGGCGTTCGAAGGCGCGCGCATCGCGCGGCGCGGGCAGCGGCGAGGAACGATACACCGCATTGGCAACGGATTCGCGCACGGCCTGGTCGCCATTGCAAGCGCCAATCTTCACGTCGAGCACAGTGCCGCCGGTTGCCTGGGTGACGTACAGCGTGCATTCGAGGCCGGCACGCGCCGATGGCGGCCGGTTCCAGTTGCGCTCGATGGTCTGGATCAACAGCGTTCGATACTCGTCGACGACACCGGAGCGCGCGAGGGCTTCGCCCGCCTCCTCGTCTTCCAGTGCACGTCGCAATTCGGCCTGCTGCGCAGCCTTCAACTTTGCCGCGCGCGCAGCCGCTTCCTGCTCGGCTTGTTGCTGCTTCGCCGCCAGGGCTTCCTGCTTGCGCGTTTCTTCCTGCGTGCGCTTCTCGTCTGCCTCGGCCCGCTTTTTTGCGGCGAGCGCAGCCGTCGCCTGCGCCTTCGCTGCCTCGGCCTGCGCCTGTTCCTCGCGGCGGCGCTCGGCTGCTACCTCCGCCTTGGCCTGGGCTTCTGCCCTGGCTTGCGCCTGCTGCCGGGCCTGCTGTTCGAGCACGGCCGGGTCCGGCTTGGCCTCGGGCTGCAGTTCGGGTTCTGGCCTGGGAGCCGGCGCGGGCGCCTGTTTCACGGGCGTATCGGGTGTTGGCTCGCGCATGGCCTTGCCCGCTTTCACCGACGATGGCAGGTCCTCGTAACGGACGACGTTGCCCTCGATCGCAAGCTGCGGCGGTGGTGGATCCGTGCGCCATTGAATGGCCGCGAGCGCGAGCGCGGCCACGGCCAGCCCATGGACGATGGCCGACCCGACCCAGGGCCGCAGATTGCTGCTCGCGGCGAGACCCATTGGTCAGCGCGACCCGGTTCCGCGCCCGGCGGACAACGGCTCCGTGACGAAACCAACCTTCTTTGCGCCCGCCTGCTGCAGCAGCACCATGCCCTCCACCACGCGCCCATATGGCACGGCCCTGTCAGCCTTGACCAGTACGGGACGCTCAGGTTCCCGGCGCAGGGCGGCGCCGGCCACTTCGAGCAACCTGGTTTCGTCGAGGGCCTGTTTGGGATCGCCGAGGTTCAGGTACATCGCCCCCTTGCTGTCGACGCTCAGCAGCAGGGGTTCGAGGTCGTCGGGCTCGATCGGTTCGGCCGCGGCCCGCGGCAGGTCGACCTTGATGCCCTGGCTCAGCATCGGCGCGGTGACCATGAAGATGATGAGCAGCACCAGCATCACGTCGATGTACGGTACGACGTTGATCTCGCCCATCAGCTTGCGGCCGCGCCTGCGTGACATGGTCGGTGCTTCCTCAGCCCTGGGCGCCGCCAGCGTGGCGTTGCAGGATGGAAGACAGCTCTTCCATGAACGTGTCGTAGCGCAGTTCGAGCCTGCTCACCTGGTCCGCATAGCGGTTGTAGGCGATCACGGCCGGAATCGCGGCGAACAGGCCCATCGCCGTGGCGATCAGTGCTTCCGCGATGGCTGGCGCAACCGTGGCGAGCGTCGCCTGCTGCACGTTGCCGAGCGCCTGGAACGCCGTGAGGATGCCCCAGACCGTGCCGAACAGGCCCACATACGGGCTGGTCGA
>CAWHCA010000031.1:0-62848 GCA_963827615.1 uncultured Gammaproteobacteria bacterium
CCCACCGGCCTCGTCACCGAAGGCCACATCTTCTGCGCCGACAAGGGCGACTACTACGTGATACCCGACGAGGGGTATCAGCGCGCAGGCTGGGAATGACCGCGTGCCACGGCAGGACCGCGCCATGATTCCGCGCACCATGAAGGCAGTCCTGCTCAAGGGTCACGGTGGCCTCGAGCAGCTCGAGTACCGCGACGATGTCCCTGTGCCGACGCCCGCGGCGGGCGAGGTGCTGGTGAAAGTCGGCGCTGCAGCCGTCAACAACACCGACATCAACACCCGGATCGGCTGGTATTCGAAGTCCGTTGCGACGGCGACCGCGGACGCCGTGGCACAGGCGGCGAGCGAGGCAACGGACGGTGGCTGGGCGGGCAACCCGTTCATTTTCCCACGCATCCAGGGCACCGACGTGTGCGGTCGGATCGTCGCAGTCGGCGCGGGCGTCGCCGAGGCAAGAATCGGCCAACGCGTGATCGTCGATCCGGTGCTGCGTCCAGCCGATGGGTCGTTGGCAGACGTCGGTTATATCGGACTGGAACGCGACGGCGGGTTTGCCGAGTTCGCCACCGTGCCAGCGAACAACGCCGCCATCATCGAGAGCGCATTGACGGATGTCGAACTGGCCTCGTTCCCGTGCGCCTACGGCACGGCCGAGAATCTCCTCACCCGCGCGGAGGTCGCCCAGGGTGAAACCGTGCTCGTGACGGGAGCCTCAGGCGGGGTCGGTTCCGCGGTCGTGCAATTGGCACGGCTGCGAGGGGCTCGCGTCATCGCCGTGACGACGCCCGACAAGGCGCCGGACGTCCTCGCTCTTGGCGCGCAGCGGATCGTGGAGCGCGACGCGAACCCGGTCCACGCACTCGGTCGGGAATCGATGGACGTCGTCGTCGACGTGGTCGGCGGCGGCGCGTTCACCGGACTGCTCGACGTGCTGAAGCGAGGCGGGCGGTACGCCGTTGCAGGAGCGATCGCCGGTCCCGTCGTGCCGCTCGACCTGCGCACGCTTTATCTCAAGGACCTGCGTCTGCTGGGATGCACTGTGACGACACCGGCGGTGTTTGCGCGCCTGGTGGACCTGATCGAGCAGGGCGCGCTGCAACCGGTGATCCGTGCCGTCTACCCGCTCGCAGACATCGCCGTGGCGCAATCCGACTTCCTAGGCAAGGCGCAGACAGGCAAGATCGTGCTGGTGCCCTGAGCCGGAGAACCGTTTGCGCAACAAGATCGACCTGCGGAAGCTGCCGCCCTTGAATGCCCTGAAGGGCTTCGAGGCCACGACGCGCCGCGAAAGCGTGCGTGAGGCGGCCGAAGAACTCTGCCTGACCCATCCAGCCGTGAGCTACCAGATCCAGGTGCTCGAGCAGGACCTGGGCGTGCCGCTCTTCTCCCGCACCGGACGTTCGCTGGTGCCGACCGCCGAGGGCCGGTTGCTCTACAAGCACGTGCGAACGGCGCTCGAAATGCTGATTGAGGGCGCCGAGACCGTGCGCCGCACGCGTGCAGGCACCCCGCTTCGAGTGCAGACCTACGTGACCGCTTCGATCCGCTGGCTGGCACGCAAGCTGCCCGATTTCGTGGCGCGTCATCCGGACGTGCGTTTGCAACTCAGCACCTGTGCATTCGAGTGGGACTTCGACGAATCGAGCGCCGACGTCGGGCTCGTCTACTGCCCGGAGGTGCCAGGCCCGGAATACCGCTGGGTGCCGCTGTTCGAATACACGCTGAAACCGGTGTGCAGCCCGACGCTCGCGGCCAGGCTCGGCCCTGCGCCGACGGCGGCGCAGCTGCTCGATCTCCCGCTGGTCGAGATCTACTCGGAGCAGCACAACTGGGACATCTGGTTCGAGGCGGCGCAGCTGCAGTATGCGACACGGCCCGCGATCGTCGTCGACACGCTCGCGGTGGCGCTCGAGATCGCGCTGGAAGGTCGCGGCGTTGCGCTGGTGAACGGGCCCTACGCCGAGGAAGACCTTGCGGCGGGTCGCCTGGTGCAACCCGTGCAGCACCAGGTGACGTGCCCTGGCGCCTGGGGCGTGATCTGCCGTCAGGACGCCTACGGGGTCGAACGCGTCAAGGCCTTCATGGACTGGCTCGGCGGCCTGGCCACGCCGATCGCGCCCGTCCAGCCGGTCTAGCCGCTCCTCAGCGCGAGAGTTCCTGCGGATAGAGCCGCTCCCACATCGGGCATTGATGCGCGCCTGAGGCGTCGAACATCCCGACGGCACCCGGCTTGAGCTTGAGTGCCTGCCGGGACGGGTCGAACGGCTTCCACTCGGGCAGGCCGGCACCCACCGGGCGCCCCGTGTGAATGAAGCTGCTCCAGTACGCGACCATCTGCCGCGAAAGCTCCTGCTGCGGCGCTGCGAGCGGCGGGCCATCGAGCACGCTCGTATTCGAGAAGCCCGGGAATTGATACGGCATTTCGGACGTGTGCACGGCCCCGAGTTCGATGCCGGGATCGTCCATGACGGGCGGTGCCGCATCATCGGCAAATTCGTACTGGTAAACCGGCACCCAGCGTGATGCGAGCCACGCCGTACGCAGGAACAGGCAACTGTTCAGGCCGCCCCCCGGCATGAAGTCCGACATGGCAGTGCCGAGCGCCGTGGGGACGGACGAATAGCGATTGGCGGGGTACGCCGCGAGCACCGTGTCGACGTTGTCGCCGTACAAGGCGCGCAGTCGATCCTGGTAGTTGTCGAGCGTGATCCGGGCGCCGGCTGCGACTTCGTAACCCACGTAGAGGCGCATTTCGTTGCTGGCACCGCCGTTCAGGATCGGCACTCGCACGAAGTTGCCGCTGGCAAGTGCGTCCGCACCCTGGCGTGGCACCGTGCCATTGCCGTAGATCGGCGCAAAGGCAAGGTAATCGGTGCCCGCCACCACGGTGCCGGCATCGACGAGTTCCTTCACCGGCTTGCTGCGCAAGCACTTCAGCGCCGTCCGTGGGTCGTCGCAACCCACGGCTTGGGCGACGGCGAGGCCGGTCTTCACTGCGTCATCGACGCTGCGCATCCTGAATGTGCAGCCGGCGCTCTGGACGATCGCCTTGTGGAACAGGCCAGACGTGCGTTCCGGCGCGATCAGGTGCATGCAAACGCTCGCCGCGCCGGCGGAGACGCCACCAATCGTCACGTTGCCGGGGTCGCCGCCAAAGGCCGCGATGTTGCGCTGGACCCAGCGCAGGGCGGCACGCTGGTCCTCGAGCGCGTAGCCGCCGTTGGCTTCGGCGCCGAACGCCGGGTGTGCCATGAAGCCGAGCGGCCCGAGCCGGTAGTTGACCGAGACGACGACCATGTCGCCCTCGCGCGCGAGGAAATCGATCGGGTAGAGCCTGGTGGAACCGCCGACGAAGGCGCCGCCATAAAACCAGACCAGCACCGGACGCGCTCCCTTGCGCGCTGCCGTGGGCACGGCGACATTCAGGTGCAGGCAGTCCTCGACGTTGCTTTCCTCGGTGAGGTTGAAGCGGCGGGCCTGCGGGCAGGCATCACGCATCGTGGTCGCGTCGAGCACGCCCTGCCAGGGTTGGACCGGGGCCGGGGGATCGAAGCGCAACTCACCGACCGGCGGCGCTGCGAACGGGATGCCCTTGAATTCGCGCACACCCTGGCCGGACACGCCGTGGACTTTGCCTTCGGCGGTCTGCACGAGCAGCGTCGCATCGCCGGCACCGGCCGTTGCCTGCGCTTGCGTCACGAGAATTGCTGCACCAACCACGCTGCCCAGGAGCGCGAAGAACACGCTGCGTGTCGTCAATCGACCCATGAGTGCCATTCCTGTCTGGATGTCGTTCGGTTCTGTCTCGATGCCGGTCAACCGCGCGTCTTCCTGCGCAGCGAATCCCAGCTCGCGTCGCCGGTCCAGCCGCCGTCCACGGGCAGGCTGACGCCGTTCACGAATGCGCTGACCTGGTTGTCGGCGAGGAACGCGATTGCCGCGGCTACATCGGCCGGACGTGCAAACCGGGCCATCGGCACGCGGTCGATGATGTCGTCGTCGGTGTACGCGCCGCTGCCCATGTCCTTGATGTCCATCTCGGTCTTGATCCAGCCGGGACACACGGCATTGACGCGAACGCCGCGGCCACCCCATTCACCGGCCAGCGTGCGCGTGAGACCGATCAGGCCGTGCTTGGAGGCGTTGTAGGCCGCGCGATGAATCACGCCGCCCAGGCCCGCGACAGAGGCTACGTTGACGATGCTGCCGGACCGGCGCGCGAGCATCTGCCGCCCGAAGTGCTTGCACAGCAGGAACGGCCCGAGCAGGTTCACGTTCATCACGCGCTGCCACTGGTCGGCCGTGGTGTCTTCCGCCGGCTGGATCATGCTGATGCCCGCGTTGTTCACGAGCACGTCCGCGGCGCCGTGTGCCTTGGCTACCCGGGCCGCGAGTGATTCGACGAAGGCCTCGGAAGAAACGTCGCCCACCATGCCCTCGACCTGGCCGCCCCCGGCCTGCAGGCAGGCAACCGGACCATCCAGCGGCTGCACGTCCGTCATCACCACGTGGTAGCCGAGCGCCGCAAAGTGCTGCGACGTCTCGAATCCCACACCCTGCGCCGCACCCGTCACGACGGCCACTATTCTGCTCATGCTCTGGTCACCTTGTTTGACCCCGCGCGTGGGCGCCGGGCAGAAAGTGATTCTGCCGCAAGGCCGTTCCTTCAGAACAGGCAAATTCATTGCATGGCGGAACGATACGATGCCGTTACACTCGGCGCTCAAGCGGGGGACCCGGGAAGACATGCAACGGAATTCGTCTGTGCTCGGGCGCGCGCCGGCCGGCCTCGTGGTCATGCTGTCGCTGGCGCTGATGATCAACTACATCGACCGCGGCGCGATCGCCACCGCGGCGCCGTTGCTGCAGGACGAACTCAAGCTCTCGCCGAGCGAGATCGGTTGGGTGCTCGCCGTCTTCTACTGGGCCTATGCCCCGCTGCAGCCGGTCATGGGCTGGCTGGCCGATCGCATCGGGCCGGCCATTGTCCTGGCCGGCGGATTCGCACTTTGGAGCCTCGCCACCGCCGCCACCGGCCTCGTCTGGGGGCTGGCCTCGCTCGTCGTCCTGCGCCTGCTGATGGGCGCCGGCGAGGCCACGTTCTACCCCAGTGCGCTGAGCCTGCTGGTCCGCAACGTGCCGCCGACACAACGGGCCCTCGCGACGGCAACCATGCAGTTCGGCGCCGTGCTGGGCCCGGCCATCGGTACGCTGCTTGGCGGCATGATCATGCTGCACTTCGGCTGGCGCGCGATGTTCGTCGTGATGGGGTGCGCTTCGCTGATCTGGCTCTTCTTCTGGCGCCGCCGCGTGCGGACCGAGCGGGTGGGCCAGGCAGAGTCCGCCGTGACAACGGGTGCGGCTCAGTCGGACGACAACCCGTCGTACGGCGTCATCCTGCGTCAGCGCGCACTGTGGGGCGGCATGCTGGGCACGTTCTGCTCCAACTACGCGTTCTACTTCGTGTTCTCGTGGCTGCCGTTGTACCTCGTCAGGGAACGCGGGCTGACGCTCGAGATGATGACGTACGCCACGACGGCATTCTTCGTGGCGGATGGGGCCAGCATCCTGCTCGTCGGCTACATGCTGGACCGCTGGGTCCGGCGCGGTGCCAGCTTCAACCGCGCCTACAAGACGGCGCTGGCGCTGAGTTGTGCCGGCGTGGGCCTGTGCCTGATTGGCAGCACGCTCGTGACAGGGCTCGTGGCAGCGTCTTTGATCCTGCTGCTGACCGGCGTGATGGACGGCTTCAACAGCCCGTCGAACCCGTCGGTAACCCAGACCTTCGCCGGACCCCGTGCCACGGGACGCTGGATGGGTATCCAGAATGCCGTCGGCAATGTCGCGGGCATGACAGCTCCTGTCGTCACGGGATATCTCGTGGAAAGCAGCGGCAACTACACTGCGGCGTCGATCGTGTCGGGCGTGGTCGCCCTCTGCGGCCTGGTGGCCTGGCTCGTCGTCGTGCCCGAAGTGAAGCCGATCGACTGGAAAGCCGAGCAGCAGCGCCTGCGTCCCGATACGGCGGCAGCCTGAGGCACTGGGTCGAAGACAAGGACTGCACCGAAACGAGCATGCGCAAGATCACCGAACCGGCACGCGAGATCGACGTGGTCCACGAGACCGACGTGCTCGTGGTGGGCAGCGGTCCCGGTGGCCTGGCCGCGGCGCTCGCGTCGGCCCGTGCCGGTGCCAGGACCACGCTGCTCGAACGGTACGGCTGCTTCGGCGGCAACATCACGCAGGTGGGCGTGGAGGGCTTCGCCTGGTACCGCCACGAAGCGACGATCGACAGCGAGGGCATCGGCCCGGAGTTCGAGCAACGTGCCAAAGCCATGGGCGCCGCCATGCCAGAGCCGCAGTCCCTGAGCCACGCGCTCGATGCCGAGATGTTCAAGTACGTCGCGGACGTGCTGGTGCAGGAGGCCGGCATCGAACCGATGCTGCACCGGAATTTCGTCGCACCGATCGTCGAGGCGGGAGAGATACGCGGCATCATCACCGAGAGCAAGGCCGGTCGCGAGGCCATCCTGGCCAGGCGGGTGATCGACGGCACCGGCGATGCCGATGTCGCGACCCGCGCAGGCGCAAGAGTGCGCAAGACGCCGCGTGAAGAAATGATGTCCGTGTCGGTCATGTTCTCGATGACCGGTGTCAACAAGCAGCGCTTCATCGACGCCGTGAAGGCCGATCCGCAGACCTATGACGACTGGAAGGGCGGCGGTGAGTGGCAGATCGAGACGACCGGCAAGGAAGACGAAATGTTCTCGCCGTTCCTGCGCAAGCCGTTCAAGCAGGCGGTCAAGGCGGGCTTGATTCCCGGCGTCGCTCGCGACCATCGCGGGCACCTGGGGTGCCGTGAGCGACCAGGGCGACCTCACGTACCTGAACCTGATTCATCTCGCGGCGGATGGCACCGATCCGGCCGACCTGACGCGCGGCGAAATGGAAGGCCGGCGGCAGGCCGTGCACGCGGTCGAAGCGCTCAAGCATTTCATGCCCGGATGCGAAGGAGCCAAGCTCCGTAATTTCGGCATGACGCTCGGCATCCGCGACACGCGCAAGATCGACGCCCTCTACAACATGACCGCCGCCGACGTGCGCGAGCAGGGTCGCTTCGACGATTCGATCGGAATCTTCCCGGAATTCATCGACGGCTACGGCCTGCTGATCCTGCCGACCACGGGCCGCTACTTTCACGTGCCTTACCGGTCCCTGGTGCCGCAGGGGGTGCAGGGACTGCTGGTTGCAGGCCGCAGCATCGGCGGCGACAAGGTGTCGCACGCGGCCGTCCGCAACATGATGTGCTGCGCCGTGAGCGGGCAGGGTGCAGGCGTTGCGGCTGCCATCTCGCTGCAGCACGATCAACCGTTCGACCGCATCGACATGGGCAAGGTCCAGGCGGAGTTGCGCCGGCAGGGTGCACGGCTTGCTTGAGCGCCGACCTGCGGCGACCATGGGTGTTCCATGAGCGCACGTCATTACGATTTCGTTATCGTCGGCGGCGGGTCCGCCGGATCCGCGCTGGCCAACCGGCTGAGTGCCGATCCGGGCACGTCGGTGCTCGTGCTCGAGGCCGGGCATTCCGATTTCATCTGGGACCCGCTGATCCACATGCCGGCTGCGCTCTCGATGCCGATCGGCAACCCGCGCTATGACTGGCGCTACTCCAGCGAGCCCGAACCCCACATGAACGGCCGGCGCGTCTACCACGCGCGCGGCAAGGTACTTGGCGGGTCGAGCAGCATCAACGGCATGATCTTCCAGCGTGGCAACCCGCTCGACTACGAGCGCTGGGCGGCCGATCCGGGCATGGAGAACTGGAGTTATGCCCACTGCCTGCCGTACTTCAAGCGCATGGAGACCTGCACGGCGGGCGCCGACGCGTGGCGCGGGGGCGAAGGCCCGCTGGTACTCGAGCGCGGCCCGGCGACCAACCCGTTGTTCGACGCGTTCTTCGCCGCAGCAGTACAGGCGGGTTATCCGCGCACCGATGACGTGAACGGTTATCGCCAGGAAGGCTTCGCCCGCTTCGACCGCAACATCTGCCGGGGCCGGCGCTACAGCGCCGCACGCGCCTACCTGCACCCCGTGCTGCACCGGCCGAACCTCACCGTGCGCACCCTGGCCTTCGTCAAGCGCATCGTGTTCGAAGGCACGCGTGCGGTCGGCGTCGAATGCACGCATTACAAGGGCTTGCCGGCGACGTTCCGTGCGGGCGAGATCATCCTGTGCGGCGGTGCGATCAACACGCCGCAGTTGCTGCAACTGTCCGGCGTCGGCCCGTCCGCCCTGCTGCAGTCGCTGGGCATCCAGACGGTCACGGACCTGCCCGGCGTCGGCGCCAACCTGCAGGACCACCTCGAGGTCTACGTGCAGTACGCCTGCCGCGAGCCGGTGGCCGTGAACCCGCACATCGGCTGGCTGCGCAAGCTCGGCGTCGGTGCGCAATGGCTATTCCTGCGCTCGGGCATCGGCGCCACCAATCACTTCGAGGGCGGCGGCTTCTGTCGCAGCAACGACGAAGTGGACTACCCGAACCTGATGTTCCACTTCCTGCCGATGGCGATCCGCTATGACGGCACGTCGCCGTCGCAGGGCCTCGGCTACCAGGTGCACGTCGGGCCGATGTATTCCGATGCGCGCGGCTCGGTGCAGATCCGCTCGAGCGACCCGCGGCAGCCGCCGGCGCTGCGGTTCAACTACCTGTCGACCGACCAGGACCGTCGCGAGTGGGTCGAGGCGATCCGTGTTGCGCGACGCATTCTCACCCAGCCAGCGCTCGCGGAATTCAGCGGCGGCGAGCTATCCCCGGGACCTGGTGTGGAATCGGACGAAGAAATCCTCGACTGGGTGCGGCGCGACGCCGAAACGGCATTGCACCCGACCTGCACCGCGAAGATGGGAACGGGACCCGATGCAGTGCTCGATCCGGGCTCGATGCGGGTTCACGGTCTCGACGGCCTGCGCGTCGTCGATGCCAGCGCGTTCCCCTACGTGCCCAACGGCAACACCTATGCTCCGACGATGATGGTGGCGGAGAAGAGCGCCGACCTGATCCTCGGCAACACGCCGCTACCTGCGGCAACGACTCCCTTTTTCAGGCTGCGTGACGGCAGCCCGCTGTATCCTCCCGGGGATCCACGCAATTCGAGCGGAGCGAATTCATGACGGCGACGGTGATCGACGGCAAGCAGATTGCGGAGCGGACCCGGGCAGAAGCCGCCGCGGGCGCCCTGGCGCTCAAGACGCGCACGGGTGTGATCCCTCACCTGGCAGCCGTCCTGGTCGGCGCGGACCCCGCCAGCGCCGTCTACGTGCGCAACAAGCAGATCGCCTGCGAAAAGGCCGGCTTCAGGAGCACGCTGCACCGACTCCCGGCGAACATCGGCCAGGCCGAGTTGCTGACCCTGGTGCAGGAGTTGAATGCGGACTCCGGCGTGCACGGCATCCTGGTGCAGTTACCGCTGCCGCAGGGCATCGACACCACGCGGATCCTCGATGCGATCCTGCCCGCGAAGGACGTCGACGGCTTTCACCCGGAAAACGTCGGCCTGATGCAGCAGGGGCGACCGCGCTTCCTGCCGTGCACGCCAGCCGGCGTCATGCGGATGCTCAAGGTTTCCGGCATCGAGACCGCCGGCAAGCACGCCGTGGTGATCGGTCGCAGCGACATCGTCGGCAAGCCAATGGCGGCGTTGCTGGGACAGAAGGGTGCCGATGCGACGGTGACGCTCTGTCACAGCCGCACGCAGGACATCCGGGCCTTCTGCCGCGAAGCCGACATCCTCGTCGCCGCGCTCGGCATCCCGCAGTTCGTGAAGGGCGACTGGATCAAGCCTGGTGCCGTCGTCATCGACGTCGGCATCAACCGTGTCGGCGACAAGCTGGTGGGGGACGTCGATTTCCTGCCGGCGGCGGAAGTGGCTTCGGCGATTACGCCCGTGCCGGGAGGCGTCGGACCGATGACGATCGCGATGCTGCTCGCCAACACCCTGCAGGCCGCGATCAAGCTTGCGGGATCACACGGCCGCTGAGGCGGCGTTCACGACCGGAGGCTGCAGTTGCCTGGCAGCAGCCAGCGCCGCGGGACTGAGTCCTGTACCACCCGCAGCCGCGTGCGCGATGATCTGCGTACGCATGCGCGGGTCCCAGAATTTGGTGATGTGCGCCGCAATTTCCTGCGGGGCCGCGTCGGCGCCGGCCTCCGAGACGAAGAAATCGGCGATCTGGTTCGCCATCGTGACCAGGCTGTCGACGTTCATTGCACGACTTCCCGCGTCATTGGCGTGAGCGCGCCGCAGCCGTCGCGCCGCGCAACAGACCCAGTTGCAGATCGTTCTGCTCGTGGAAGCGGCGCTGCCATTCGGACGGCCGCTGCACTTTCACCGCCTGCACGGCCGTCACCTTGTATTCGGGACAGTTGGTCGCCCAGTCCGAGTTCTCAGTGGTGATGACGTTGGCACCCGAATCCGGGAAGTGGAACGTGGTGTAGACGACGCCCGGTTGCACGCGTTCGGTGACCATGGCCCGCAGCACCGTCTCGCCGGCGCGGCTCGTGATGCCGACCCAGTCGCCGGTGCCGATGCCACGGTCCTCCGCATCCTGCGGGTGAATCTCGAGCACGTCTTCCTCGTACCACTGGCTGTTGGCGGTGCGACGCGTCTGCGCGCCCACGTTGTACTGCGTGAGCACGCGGCCGGTCGTCAGGATCAGCGGGAAGCGCACGTTGACGCGCTCGCTGGTCGGCACGTACTCGGTGACGTAGAAGCGGCCCTTGCCGCGGACGAACTGGCCGATGTGCATCGTCGGCGTGCCTTCGGGCGCGGCGTCGTTGCAGGGCCACTGGATGCTGCCGAGACGGTCGAGTTTCGCGTACGAGACGCCGGTGAACGTGGGGGTGAGGCGTGCGATCTCGTCCATGATCTCGGACGGGTGCGAGTAGTTCATCTGCGTAACCCAGCGCGCGGGCGAAACCAACGGTCGCTTCCCAGTCCGCCAGCCCGGCGAGCGGCTGCATCACCTTGCGGACGCGCGAGATGCGCCGTTCCGCGTTGGTGAACGTGCCGTCCTTTTCCAGGAACGACGAACCCGGGAAGAACACGTGCGCGTACTTCGCGGTTTCGTTCAGGAAGAGGTCCTGCACGACCAGGCACTCGAGCGCGGAGAGCGCGGCAGTGACGTGCTGCGTGTTCGGGTCGGACTGCGCCATGTCCTCGCCCTGCACGTACAGCGCCTTGAAACTGCCGTCGAGCGCGGCCTCGAACATGTTCGGAATGCGCAGGCCCGGCTCGGGCTCGATCTGCACGCCCCACTCGGCGTCGAACAGGGAGCGCGTGGCCGCGTCCGACACGTGCCGGTAGCCGGCGAGTTCGTGCGGGAACGAACCCATGTCGCACGAACCCTGCACATTGTTCTGGCCCCGCAACGGGTTCACGCCCACGCCTTCGCGGCCGATATTGCCCGTGGCCATCGCGAGGTTGGCGATGCCGAGCACCATCGTGCTGCCCTGGCTGTGCTCGGTCACCCCCAGTCCGTAATAGATCGCGCCATTGCCGCCGGTCGCGTAGAGGCGGGCGGCGCCACGCACCAGGGCGGCCGGCACGCCCGTGACTTCGGCCAGGGCTTCCGGCGAGTTCTTCGGCTGCGACACGAAGTCGCGCCATTTCTGGAACGAGACGGGCTCGCAGCGCTCGGCGACATACGCCTCGTTGACGAGGCCTTCCGTGACGACGACGTGCGCGATCGAATTGATCAGCGCGACGTTGGTGCCGGGTCGCAGCGGCAGGTGGAAGTCGGCGTGGACGTGCGGCGAGTGCACGAGGTCGATGGCACGCGGGTCGGCGACGATGAGCTTCGCGCCTTCACGCAGCCGCCGCTTCATGCGGGACGCAAACACCGGGTGGCCATCGGTCGGGTTGGCGCCGATGACGAAAATCACGTCGCTCTTCATCACCGAATCGAACGCCTGGGTACCCGCGGATTCGCCGAGGGTGTGCTTCAGGCCGTACCCGGTGGGGGAGTGGCAGACGCGTGCGCAGGTGTCGACGTTGTTCGTGCCGAGCGCCGCGCGCACGAGCTTCTGCACCAGGAACGATTCCTCGTTGGTGCAGCGGGAGGAGGTGATGCCGCCCACGGACTCGCGTCCGTACTGGGACTGGATGCGCCGGAACTCGGACGCGGCGTACTTGAAAGCCTCGTCCCAGCTGACGGGTTGCCACGGATCGGTGATCTGCTTGCGGATCATCGGCGTGGTGATGCGATCGGCATGCGTGGCATAGCCGTACGCGAACCGACCCTTGACGCAGGCGTGCCCGCGGTTCGCCTTGCCGTCGCGGCTCGGCACCATGCGCACGACCTGTTCGTTCTTGACCTCGGCCTCGAACGAGCAACCCACGCCGCAATAGGCACAGGTCGTCGTCACGGCCTTTTCGGGCCGGCCCATGATCGCGAGCGGCTTCTCGCTGAGCGCCGCGGTCGGGCACGACTCGACGCAGGCGCCGCAGGAGACGCATTCGGAATCGAGGAACGGCTCGTCCTGGCTCGCGACCACGCGCGATGCGAAGCCGCGGCCTTCGATCGTCAGCGCGAACGTGCCCTGGACTTCGTCACAGGCGCGCACGCAACGTGAACAGGCGATGCAGAGCGACGGCTCGAACTGGAAATACGGGTTGCTGTCATCGCAGGGAGCCGCCTGGTGGTTCGCGCCATCGAAGCCGTACGGGCTCGTCGTCACGCCCAGGTCCGCGGCGACGCCCTGCAGTTCGCAGTGCGTGTCGGCAGGGCAGCCCTTGCAGTTGAGTGGATGGTCGGAGACGTAGAGTTCGACGACGCCCTTGCGCAACTGGCGCAGCTTGTCGCTCTCGGTCTTCACCTTCATGCCGGGTGCGACCAGTGTCGTGCAGGACGCGGGGAAGCCCCGTTGACCCTCGACTTCGACGAGACAGACGCGACAGGAACCGAACGCCTTCAGCGTGTCGGTGGCGCAGAGCTTCGGGATCGCGCCGCCTGCCGCCGCCGCTGCACGCATGATCGACGTGCCCGCCGGCACGGTGACCAGGGCGCCGTCGATCGACAGCGTGACTGACTCGCCCTGGGCGGCCGGCGTGCCCGCGTCCTTGCCATTGATCGCAAACATCCAGTCGCTCCTCGTGCCTCAGCGGTCGCGAGCAAAGTCGCCGGGGAAGTGCTTGATCGCGCTCATGACCGGAAACGGCGTCATGCCGCCCAGGCCGCACAGCGAGCCGTGCTGCATGGTTTCACAAAGGCTCTCGAGTTGGGCAAGGTTCGCCTGCTTCTCGACACCCTGCAGGATGCGGTCGATGACCTCCACGCCGCGGGTCGAACCGATGCGGCAGGGCGTGCACTTGCCGCAGGACTCGACCGCGCAGAACTCCATCGCGTAGCGCGCCATGCGGGCCATGTCGACGGTGTCGTCGAAGGCGACGATGCCGCCGTGGCCCACCAGCGCGCCGATCGCCGTGAACGCCTCGTAATCGAGCGGGGTGTCGAACTGCGATTCCGGCAGGTAGGCACCGAGCGGACCGCCGACCTGCACGGCCCGGAGCGGGCGACCGGAGGCCGAGCCGCCGCCGAAGTCGTAGAGCAACTCACGCAGGGTGACGCCGAAGGCCTTCTCGACCAGTCCGCCGCGCTTCAGGTTGCCCGCGAGCTGGATCGGCAGCGTGCCGCGCGAGCGACCCATGCCGAAGTCGCGGTAGTACGCCGCGCCGCGCTCGAGAATGATCGGCACCGAGCCGAACGAGATGACGTTGTTGATGATTGTCGGCTCGCCGAACAAGCCCTTGATCGCCGGCAGGGGCGGGCGGTACCGCACCTCGGCCCGCTTGCCCTCCAGGCTTTCGAGCAACGCGGTTTCCTCACCGCAGATGTAGGCGCCGGCTCCCATGCGCACTTCGAGCTCGAACGACTTGCCGCTGCCGCAGACGTCGGGCCCGAGATAGCCGCGCACACGCGCCGCCTCGATGGCTTCGCGCAGGGCATGCCCGGCATGGGGATATTCGCAACGCAGGTAGATGTAGCCCCGGGTAGCACCGACCGCGAGCCCCGCGATGATCATGCCTTCGATCAGGCAGAGCGGATCGCCTTCCATCAGCATCCGATCCGAGAACGTGCCGGAGTCGCCTTCGTCCGCATTGCACACGACGTACTTCTGCGGCGAGTGCTGTTCGAGCACCGTGCGCCACTTGATGCCGGTCGGAAACGCGGCGCCGCCGCGACCGCGCAGGCCGGACTCCAGCACTTCGCCCACGATTTCGGCGCCAGACATGCCGAGCGCACGCTTGAGACCGGCAAAGCCGCCGTGCGCGACGTAATCGTCGACGCTGACGGGATCGATGACGCCGACGCGCGCGAACGTCAGGCGCTCCTGCTGTGCGAACCAGGGCATGTCTTCGACGCGCCCCAGTCGCAAAGCGATGCGGTGCGGTATCGAACAAGCCAGCCTGCACGAGTTCGGGTACGTCGTCGGCCGTGACGGGACCATAGGCGATGCGCTGGCCGCTCGCATCCTCGACTTCGATGAGCGGCTCGAGCCAGACCATGCCACGGGAACCGACGCGCGTCAGGGTGATCGACGTGCCCTTCGCGGCGGCCGCGACTTGCAGCGCTGCCGCGGTTTCATCGGCACCCAGGGCCTGGGCGGCGGCATCGCGGGAGACGTAGATGCGAACGGTCATCAGCGGTTCCGCCAGTCTTCAAGGATCGCCTCGAGTCGCTCAGGCGTCACGCGACCGTAGAGCTTCTCGTCGACCATCACCGTCGGGCCTGCCGCACAGTTGCCGAGGCAATAGGTCGCTTCGAGGGTAAACAGGCCGTCCGCGCTCGTGCCGCCGTAGTCGACGCCGAGTTCGCGCCTGGCGTGCTGCTCGGTTCTCTCGCAGTGCATGGCCTGGCACGCCTCGGCGCGGCAAACGTGCACGACGTGACGCCCCGGTTCCTGCTGCCGGAAGTAGTGATAGAAACTGACGACGCCGTGGACTTCGGCGCGTGAAAGATTCAGGGCCTTGGCGATGCGCGCCACGTGCGCGGGGCTGATGTGCCCGACCGTGTCCTGCACGGCGTGCAGGATCGGCAGCAAGGGGCCTTCCATCCCGGCGTGTTCCGCCAGGATGCGCTCCAGGTTCGAATCGTTGTCGAGCTCAGTCGCGACCATGCCCCGAAGTCCCCAGCGTCGCCAGCTGGCGACCGTCGGCCGATGGTAAGGCCTGCAGAATCAGAGAGCTACAGGACAGCCGCGCAATCTGAACGGGCCGCGGGCGCAACGGGCCCATCGCATTTCGGCATGGGTCGGCAGGCCGAGCTGGGCCTGGCGACTGAGTCAGAGCCGGGCGCTCGGACGCTCCGCAACGCGCTCACGCCAGTCGGCCAGATGCTTCAGGCCCGCATCGGCGGGACGGAATTTCACGAGCCGCGCGAACTCGAGGCCACAGAACGCGGTGATGTCCGCGATCGTGAACCGGTCGCCCGCCATCCAGGGCCGCTTCGCCAGCAGTTGATCGAAAAGGGCGGCGGCCGCAACCATGCGCTTGCCCTGTTCGGCCGCGTAATCGGCGAACTGCGGATTCTCGAGCGGCAGCAGTCCCGGGTGCGTGTGACGCACGTGGTTGGCGACGGCCGCGAGCAGCGTCAATTCGACCTGGCGGTCCGCCATCTCGATGAAGGCTCGCTCCTCGGCATCGACGCCCATCAGGTTCGGCTCCGGGTACAGGCTCTCGAGGTAACTGCAGATGGCGCGTGACTCCGCGAGGAAGCGGCCGTCGTCGAGTTCCAGCACCGGCACGCGCGCGATCGGATTCATGGCCGTGAACTTCGCGCTGCGATGCTCACCCGCATTGAGGTCGTACACTTCGCGCTCGATGCCGGTGATGCCTTTCTCGATGAGGAACATGTCGACGCGGCGCGGATTGGGCGCGCGCAGCGAGGTGTGAAGTTTCATGCTCGGGTCTCCCAGGGGATGGCTCGCGGATCGGTTGATGTGGCGTCTATTCAGTGTCGAGCTCGGGTCCGCCCGTCACGACGATCTTGCGGGCTTCCTCGATGAACTTGCGCGCCTTCTCGGCGTCGGCCTCCGCACCGCTCAGTTTCGAGGACGGCCTCAGGATGCCGGCCTGCACGGCCGGCCGCTGGCGGATCTGGTTGACCCAGCGCGTCAGGTGCGGCAGATCGTCGAACGGCACGCCCGACCACTTGGCGGTACGTACCCACGCCCAGTTGGCGATGTCCGCGATGGAGTAGTCGCCGGCAAGAAATTCATTGCGGGCGAGGTGACCATCGAGCACCGTGAACAGGCGCTTCACCTCGGCGTGGTAACGATCGATCGCCGGCTGGATCTTTTCCGGGAAGTAGCGGAAGAAGATGTTGGCCTGGCCCATCATCGGGCCGACGCCTCCCATCTGGAACATCAACCACTGCAGCACCAGTGAGCGGCCCTTCGCGTCCGCAGGCATCAGCCTGCCGGTCTTCTCGGCCAGGTAGATCAGGATCGCACCGGACTCGAACACGGCAAAGTCGCCGGCGTCATGATCGACGATGGCGGGAATGCGGCCGTTCGGATTGATCTGCAGGAACCAGGGCTCGCGCTGCTCACCCTTGGCGAAATCGATGACTCGCATGTCGTAGGGCAGCGCGAGTTCTTCGAGCGCGATGGAGACCTTGTGGCCGTTGGGAGTCGCGGCCGTGAACAGTTCGATCATTGGGGCTCGGGCGGCGACGGCTTTTGTGTTCAATGTTGAGGCGACGATCCAGCTGGGCATGCAATGCCTGTTGCAGGCGCCTTTGCTCGGCGAGCACGTCCACGGCGTATGCGCCGAATCGGTTCAGATTGTCGGTCAGATCGTTGCGGAAATCGTCCCTGCGGCGCATCTCGCCGAACCGACAGACGGCCTGGTCCCACTGTTCCGCTCTGCGATTGATGAGTTCAGGGTATTTGCGCGCCAGCGGCAAGCGATCGATCTGGATGTCGTCGCGCAACTGGCCGATATCATTGATCGACTGCGCATACGACGCGATTGACGTCCGCAACGTCTCGTCGTCGATCAGCAACACCCGACCGGTTGCCAGCAGTTCGCCAAGCGTCGGCGGCAGGATGATCCCGCGCGCGTACACGTGCGAACGAGCGATCGCGCCGCAATGTTGCGCGCTCAAAGCGGGGGTAGCGCCGTCACTCGCGTTCAGGTAATTCTGTACCTCGTGCAGGTGCCGATTGGTTTCCTCACTCGTTCGCGCGGCATCGGCGCCGTTGTCGATCAGGTCCACGACCTCGTGGTGCAGGCGCTGCAGATAGCCATGGGCGAGCGCGCGGTTCTGCCGGTCGGTATTCCAGTTCGCGACCTGGATGCCGACGAACACGCCGGCGACGACGATGACGAAGTCGATCGCGATGGCCGTCCATTCCTGCTGGCGGAAATGGGTAATGACGCGGCGGAGGATCATGGCGCGGCCTTGTGCTCGAGAGCTTCCGCGAGGCGCTCCGCGTCACTGCGCAGTGCCTTCATCAGCTTCAAGTGCCGGTTCGTATAAAGCCAATAGTTCTTCGCCGCCGCCAGCAGTTGCGGGTCGCGGCCAAAAATCGTCGCCATCTCATCGGCGGGCGTCGCGTCGACCGGCGAAAGACCCGCCTGCTGCTGGGCGTCGACCAGTTTGACGCGATTGATTTCGAGCGCGTCTTCAAAGCTCAGCACCTTGTCGACGGTCGCGTAATACGTCTGGATCTGGCGCACCAGTGCACCGTCGCGAATCACGCCAACGTCGCCGGTGTTGATCATCGTGTCATAGGTGAGCCGATTGCCATCGAGCGTCGTCAGGATGAACATGGCGACACCGACCGTGGCCGGATCACCGGCGGCGTAGGCGGGCGAGGGCTCGATCTCGATCCGCCCACGCGCGGAATCGAAGCCCTTGGGGAGCGGCTTCCCGGTCGCATTTTCAAGAAGATAGCCCATGGCCGCCATGCGCAAGGCCGATACGCGGTTGATCTCGTCGATATCAGCGATGTCGGCGCGGATGTCCTGCGCGAGACCGGCGAGGTGTGCCGCCTCGCGCACTCGATCGGCGCGCGCCTCGTTCCAGTTGTTGACCTGCAGACCGACGAACACGCCGACGACGACGATGACGAAGTCGATCGCAATGGCTGTCCATTCCTGCTGGCGGAAATGCCCGATGACGCGGCGCAGGATCATGGTGCGGAGAGTCCCCTCAAATCAGCGAAGTCAGCGCGCCGGCGAGCGCCGTGGCCTCAGGGAGCGTACTTGCAAGCCGTGGCCACTGTCGACACGGGGCAGTAGTGCGCCGAGCCGTGCGTGGGGAGCGATGAGTGACTGGGCGGGCAGGGCGCAAGCCTGTACATTCGCAGCCGTCCAAGGGGAAATGCGATGCTGAAGTTCCTGCTGTGGCTGTTGTTGCTGGTCCTCTGCTGGCCGCTCGCCATCCTGGCCGTGCTGCTGTGGCCGCTCGTGTGGCTGGTCTCGCTGCCGTTCAGGTTGATCGGCATCGCGGTGGACGGCGTGTTTGCCTTCTTGCGTTCGCTGGTGATGCTGCCGGCACGCGTGCTGGGCGGAGGCCCGGGTCGGGCCTGAGGACTGGCTGGTGCCCCGGGCCAGACTCGAACTGGCACTCCCTTGCGGGAAACGGATTTTAAGTCCGTAGCGTCTACCGGTTTCGCCACCGGGGCCCGGGCCGCAGTTTAGCCGAGCGCAAGGACGCTGCGGTGACCGCGTGCTCCAGCGGGAGCGCGAACCATCGGTGAGCGTCATGCGCGTCAGCGGACGACGACCGCAGCAGCCTGCGCTAGTCGGCCATCGAACCGATGCCGACCTTCGTGTCGAGCGCGATGCCGGCGAGTTCGTAGCCCCGACGGAAGTCCTGCACGTGGCGCGTCATCCACGACTCGGCTTCGTCGGGCTTGTGTTCGCGGATCGCCTCGACGATGCAACGCTGCGCCACGAGGATGCGGGTGCGACCCTGCGGCACGCGGTCGATCATGCGACGCAGGGAAGGAGCGAGCAGTCGCGTGACAGGCTGCATGGCGAGTTGCAGGACACGATTGCCGCTCAGCTCCGCCAGCTTGCCGAAGAATTCGACGACCTGGCTCACGGCGCCGTCGGCACTGCGGGCCGTTTCGACAGCCGAAACGATGGCCTCGAGTTGCGCGACGTTCGCCGCGTTGCCTTGCTCGGCGGAGAGCGCCGCAACGCGAGGCGCCACTGCACGCATGGCTTCCCATAATTCGATGAACGTGACGTCATCCAGGGCCAGTGTGCGACCGACGCGCGACGCTGTTTCCGCGTGGCCGGGCCGGGTGACCTTGAGACGCTTGCTGCCGCCTTCACGACCGACGAGCCCCACCGATTCCAGGCGCCGCAGCGCTTCGCGCACCGTCGAACGATTGACGGCGAACTGCTCGGCGAGTTCCGTTTCGGTCGGCAGGTCATCCCCCGGGCGCAGGCTGCGCCGCAGGATCTTCTGCTCGATGACCGTCGAGATGCGATGCGAGGCCGGCTGGCGGGCGAGGGGTTCGAACAGCGGGGCCTTGTAGGCGGGGGTCGACTCGCTCATGGCACGTCCCGATTGACGGATAGTCCGATTGTCGGACAATATAGCGACGCATTGACCGACCGTGCAACTCCGGGGTGACCGCCATGTTCGATTTCGACTTCGGCCTGGGTGAGGACATCGACCTCCTGCGGGAGACGGTGCGCAGCTTCGCCGCCACCGAGATCGCGCCCCGCGCGGCCGACATCGATCGCAACAACGAATTCCCGTTGGACTTGTGGCGCAAGTTCGGCGACCTCGGCCTGCTCGGCATCACGGTCGCGCCAGAGTTCGGCGGCACCGGGATGGGTTACCTCGCGCACGTCATCGCGATGGAAGAAATCAGCCGTGCCTCGGGCAGCGTGGCGCTGTCGTACGGGGCGCACTCGAACCTCTGCGTCAACCAGATCCACCGCTGGGGCACGCAGGCGCAGAAGGAAAAGTACCTGCCGCAGCTGCTCTCAGGCGAACACGTGGGTGCGCTGGCCATGAGCGAACACGGCTCCGGCTCCGACGTCATGAGCATGCGCCTGCACGCGCGACCGCAGGGCGACCGCTACGTGCTGAACGGCAACAAGATGTGGATCACCAACGGGCCGATCGCCGACACGCTGGTCGTGTACGCCACGGTCGACCCCACTGCCGGACACAAGGGCGTTACCGCATTCCTGGTCGAAAAGGGATTCAAGGGATTTTCGACCGCGCAGAAACTCGACAAGCTCGGCATGCGCGGTTCGGATACCTGCGAACTCGTGTTCCAGGATTGTGAAGTGCCCGCCGAAAACGTCCTGGCACAGGTGGGACAGGGCGCCCGCGTGTTGATGAGCGGCCTCGACTACGAGCGTGTCGTGCTCGCCGGCGGGCCGCTGGGACTGATGCGCGCCGTGTTCGATTGTGTCGTGCCCTACGTGCACGAGCGCAGGCAGTTCGGCGCGCCGATTGGCTCGTTCCAGCTGATGCAGGGCAAACTGGCCGACATGTACACGACGCTCAGCTCGTGCTGTGCCTACGTCTACGCCGTGGCCAGGGCCTGCGACGCGGGCCGGACCACGCGCATGGACGCGGCGGGCTGCATCCTGCTGGCCGCAGAGAAGGCGACGCAGGTGGCGCTGGACGGCATCCAGGCGCTCGGCGGCAACGGTTACATCAACGACTACCCGACCGGGCGTATCCTGCGCGACGCGAAGCTCTACGAGATCGGCGCGGGCACCAGCGAGATCCGCCGCATGCTGATCGGTCGCGAGCTGTTCGCGGCGACGGCCTGACGCCAAGGGGAACGACAATGCCGATGGGTGGACTCCATTACGAGCAGTTCAGCGTGGGCCAGCGGTTCGAGCACGTGCTGCGCCGGACGGTCACCGAGGCCGACAACCTCATCTTCAGCGCGCTCACGCACAACCCGGCGGCCCTGCACCTCGACGAGGAATACATGAAGTCCTCCGAGTTCGGCACGCGCATCGTGAACAGCTGCTTCACGCTGAGCCTGATGGTCGGCGTCTCTGTCGCCGACACCACGCTGGGAACGACCATCGCCAATCTCGGCTGGGACGAGGTCCGCTTTCCCAGGCCCGTGTTCATCGGCGACACCCTGCGCACCGAATCGATCGTGCACGAGATGCGCGAGAGCAAGTCCCGCCCGGGCGCGGGCATCGTCACGTTCGTCCACCGCTGCTTCAACCAGCGCAACGAAGAAGTGGCCGTGTGCAAGCGCATGGCGCTGATGAAGAAGCTGCCGGCAGGAGCAGCCTGATGCGCTCGATGCTGTTCGTGCCGGGTGACCGGCCGGAGCGATTCGCCAAGGCCCTGGCGAGCGGCGCCGATGCCGTGATCTGCGATCTCGAGGACGCGGTGACTCCGGTCACGCGCCCGCAAGCCCGGCTCAACGTGGCCGACCTGCTACGGACGACCGGGCGATCGATCCCGCTGTGGGTACGTATCAACCCCGTGCAGACCGACGACGCGCTTCCCGACCTGGCAGCCGTGGCTGCGGCCCGTCCCGACGGCATCGTGCTGCCGAAGGCTCGCAGCGGCGCCGACCTGCACCGGCTGGATCACTGGCTCGAAGCGCTCGAAGCGCAGCACGGACTCGCGTACGGCTCAATCAAGGTGCTCGCGCTGATCACCGAGACCGCGAACGCCGTGCTCAGCGGTGCGAGCTTCACCACACCGCCCGCTCGGGTCATTGGGTACACCTGGGGAGCCGAAGACCTCGCCGCCGACGTCGGTGCCTCGGCCAATCGCACCGCCGACGGCGAATTCGAATTCACGTTCCGGCTGGCGCGATCGTCGTGCCTGCTGATGGCCGCCGCCGCAGGGATCGCTGCCTACGACACGACCGACATCGAATTCCGCGACCTCGCCGCGGTCGAGCGGCGGGCGCAGGCTTCCCGTCGCGACGGTTTCGTCGGCAAACTCGCGATCCACCCGGCACAGCTCGCAGCGATTCACGCCGCTTTCACGCCGACCAGCGACGAGGTGACCTGGGCACGTCGCGTCGTCGAACTGATGTCTGCGGAGGGCGGGCAGGGTGCCGTGGCGCTCGACGGCCGCATGATCGACCGACCGCACGTCAGGCAGGCGGAGCGCATCCTGGCCGCGCTCGAGCGCCGCTGATCCGCGCACCGCGCAAGGGGAGACTCGAAGCATGAGCGTGCTGCAGACCCGTATCGACCGGCATGGCGCCGACTTCACGGCCAACGAGGCCGTCAATCGTGGCCTGGCCGCCGAACTGCGTGAACTTGCCGCGAAGGTCCGCGCAGGCGGCTCCGCGGCGGCACGTGCCCAGCACGAGAGCCGCGACAAGCTGCTGGTGCGCGATCGCATCGACCGGCTGCTCGATCCGGGCACGCCCTTCCTCGAGATCGGCCAGCTCGCGGGACACAACCTGTACGACGACTGGATTCCGAGCGGTGGTGTCGTGGCCGGCATCGGCCGTGTGTCGGGCCTCGAATGCGTCATCGTCGGCAACGACGCGACCGTGAAGGGCGGCACGTACTACCCCATCACCGTGCGCAAGCACCTGCGCGCGCAGGAAGTGGCGCTCGAGAATCGTCTGCCCTGCATCTACCTCGTCGATTCGGGTGGCGCGTTCCTGCCGCGGCAGGACGACGTCTTTCCCGACCGCGAGCACTTCGGCCGCATTTTCTACAACCAGGCGCAGATGTCGGCGCGCGGGATTCCGCAGCTGGCCGTGGTGATGGGTTCGTGCACGGCAGGTGGCGCGTACGTCCCGGCGATGTGCGACGAGGCGATCATCGTGCGCGAACAGGGCACGATCTTCCTGGGGGGTCCGCCGTTGGTGCAGGCCGCCACGGGCGAACGCGTCGACGCCGAAGACGCTCGGAGGTGGCGACGTGCACGCACGGCAGTCCGGCGTGGTCGATTACCTCGCCGACAACGATGCGCACGCGCTGTGGATGGCGCGGCGATTGGTCAGCAACCTGAACCGCACGCGGCTCGAAGCCACCGCCCGCGCCGGCCCGAACACCGACCTATCCTGCCGAAGAGTTGTACGGAGTCGTGCCGCGGGACACGCGTCACCCCTACGACGTGCGCGAAGTGATCGCGCGCCTCGTCGACGCGTCCGAATTCGACGAATTCAAGGAACTCTACGGCACGACGCTCGTGTGCGGCTTCGCACGGATCGCCGGTTACCCGGTTGGCATCATCGCGAACAATGGCGTGCTGTTCTCGGAAGCTGCGCTCAAGGGCGCGCACTTCGTCGAGCTGTGCAATCGCCGGCGCGTGCCGCTCGTGTTCCTGCAGAACATCACCGGCTTCATGGTCGGCCGCAAGTACGAAGCCGGCGGCATCGCGCGCGACGGCGCCAAGATGGTGACGGCGGTGGCCTGCGCGTCCGTGCCCAAGTTCACCGTGATCATCGGCGGTTCTTTCGGCGCGGGTAACTATGCGATGTGCGGTCGCGCGTACGGCGGCCGCTTCCTCTGGACCTGGCCCAACTCGCGCATCTCGGTGATGGGTGGCGAGCAGGCCGCGACGGTGCTGGCGATCGTCAAGCGCGAAGGCCTGCAGCGCCGGGGCGAGGAGTGGCCGCAGGACGACGAACAGAAGTTCCGCGACGACATCCGTGGCCAGTACGAAACCCAGGGTCACCCCACGTATGCCAGCGCGCGGCTCTGGGACGACGGCGTGATCGACCCGGCCGACACGCGCAACGTGCTGGCCCTCGCGCTCGCGGCGGCCACGTGCCGGCCCGACGAAGGCGAGACCCCCTTCGGCATCTTCAGGATGTGAGGCAAGCCATGCTCAAGAGCGTCCTGATTGCCAACCGCGGCGAGATCGCCTGCCGCGTCATTCGCACCGCGCGACGGCTGGGTCTGCGCACCGTCGCCGTGTATTCGGAGGCCGACCGCGGGGCGCTGCACGTACGGATGGCGGACGAGGCCGTCTGCATCGGTCCTGCCGCCGCCCGCGAGAGCTATCTCGACGGCGACAAGCTGCTGGCCGTGGCGAAGCAGCAGGGCTGCGAGTCGATTCATCCCGGGTACGGCTTTCTGTCCGAGAACGCGGACTTCGCTCGTGCCTGCGAAACGGCGGGCGTCGTGTTCATTGGTCCGCCCGCGTCCTCGATCGATCGCATGGGTTCGAAGAGCGAGGCACGTCGCCTGATGGCCGCCGCTGGCGTGCCCGTGCTGCCGGGCTACGACGATGACGATCAGTCCGACGCAAAGTTGCTCGCTGCGACGAAAACGCTGAAGTATCCGCTGTTGATCAAGCCGACGGCGGGCGGGGGCGGCAAAGGCATGCGCATCGTGCGCGCCGCAGCCGACTTCGCCGAAGCGCTCGCCGGTGCGCGCCGTGAAGCCGCGAAGTCCTTTGGCGACGATCGTGTGCTGCTCGAACGCTTCGTCGAGAAGGGCCGGCATGTCGAGATCCAGGTGTTCGCCGACGCCCACGGCAACGCCGTGCACCTGCACGAGCGCGACTGCTCGCTGCAGCGCCGCCATCAGAAGGTCATCGAGGAAGCCCCGGCCCCCGGCCTGACCGACGCCACGCGCGCCGCGATGGGCGCAGCGGCGGTGGCGGCGGCAAAGGCGGTCGGTTACCGCGGCGCCGGCACGGTCGAGTTCCTGTTCGATGGCGCCGAGTTCTATTTCCTCGAGATGAACACGCGCTTGCAGGTCGAGCATCCGGTCACCGAAATGATCACCGGGCTCGACCTCGTCGAATGGCAACTGCGTGTCGCGTCGGGCGAACGGTTGCCGCTGGCACAGGCGGCAATCCCGCGCCGCGGCCATGCGGTCGAGGCGCGCCTGTACGCCGAAGATCCGGAGCGCGGCTTCCTGCCGTCCACGGGACGCCTGTCGCGCCTGCGCTTTCCCACCGCAACACACGATGTGCGCGTCGATGCCGGCGTGGAGGAGGGTGACGAAGTCACGGTCCACTACGACCCGATGATCGCCAAGCTGATCGTCTGGGCGCCCGATCGCGCGACGGCGATCGAAAGGCTGCAGCAGGCGCTCGAAGCCACCGAAGTCGAAGGCGTGCGCACCAATGCACGCTTCCTCTGGCAGGTCCTCGGCGCGCCTGCCGTGCGAGCGGGCGACGTCAGCACGCGACTGCTCGAAACCGATCCGTCGCTGGCGCCGGGCTGTTGCACGCCCACGAGATCCACGCAGCCTGGCTGATTGCAGCCGCGGCTCGCTTGCAGTCGATGCCGGGCGACGATCTCGGGCACGCCAGTCACGCCGCGAGTCCGTGGGAAGCAGCCACGGGTTTCCGGCTGAACGGCCCGGCGAGCGTGCGCGTCGCGTTGCGGCTCGACGCGAACGGCGCGCCTGCCTCGATTGCAGAGTCCCAGCCGCTGCAGCACTGGCTGTCGTTCCGACGCGAGCCGGAGGGCCTGGCCGTCGTCCTCGATGGCAAGCCGCATCGGGTCACGTTGCGACGCCCCGCAGAGCGATGTGCTCGAGGGCTACGTCGACGGTCACCCCGTGCGTGCGCGCGTCGAACTGGATCACGACCGCTTGATCGTGCGCCGGCACTGCCTGCGCTTCGATTTCGTCGAGGACACCGGTGCGGAGCATCGCGTTTCGGCGGAGCACGAAGGACATTTCCGGGCGCCAATGCCCGGTCACGTCCTCGATGTGCGCGTGCAGGTCGGCCAGAAGGTGGAGCAGGGTGCGGTGCTGCTCGTGCTCGAAGCCATGAAGATGGAGCACTCGCTCACGGCGCCATGGGCCGCGAATGTCGTCGAAGTCAAGGTGCAGAAGGGTCAAAGGGTCGAGGAAGGGACGGATCTCGTCCGGCTGGAACCCGCAGACATGACTGCGGCAATCCCCGACCTTGGAATGAGTCTGTTTTGCTAGACTTCGCGCCGAATCGCGACCCTGTAACATTCGATCGGGGCGCGAAAACAGGCAGATCGCGCGGAGGCTTGATGACATTCGACGGGGCCGTGTTCGAGGCCCGCGAAATCAATGCGTGGCGAGGCGACCGGCACATCCTTCGTGACGTGTCTTTCTCAGTCCGCCCCGGCGAGTTTCTCAAGGTCACGGGTCCCAACGGCGTCGGCAAGACGACGTTGCTGCGAGTGATCTGCGGCCTGCTGCCCGCCGAAACCGGCGAACTGTGGTGGCGCGGCAAGTCGGTCCGTGGCCGCCGCGACGAATTCAATTTCGAACTGGGTCACCTCGGCCACCTCAATTCCCTGAAGGGCGACCTGACGGCCCGCGAGAACCTCAAGTTCCTCGCTGGCCTGCGCACGACGCTCACGTCGCAGACCATCGACGCGACCCTCGATCGCGTCGGCATCCTGTCCCGGGGCGACCTGCCGGCCCGCTCGCTGTCGGCGGGCCAGAAGCGCCGGCTGGCTCTGGCACGCTTGCTGCTTGCGGATGCGGCCCTCTGGATTCTCGACGAACCCGTGACGAACCTCGACACCGCCGGCATCCGGCTGGTCGAAGAACTGATCGTCGACCACGTGGAGCACGGCGGCCTGGCCATCGCAGCGGCCCATCAACGGCTGCTCGACGACGCACCGTGCCTGCGACGCCTGGAGCTCGAGCCGTGACCGCCGTGCGCACACCGACGCTCGCTGCGGCCAAGCTCGTCTTCCAGCGCGACATGACGCTGGCCTGGCGCCGCTGGGACGAAGTGGCGCAGCCACTCATCTTTTACGTGGTCGTCACGACGATGTTCCCCCTCGCCACCACGCCGGACCTTTCGGCATTGCGTGTGATCGGCGGCGGCGTGGTCTGGGTGGCGGCGCTGCTGGCCTCGCTGCTCGCGCTCGAGGCCCTGTTCCGGGCCGACGTCGAAGACGGCACGACGGAACAATGGGTACTCTCCGGCCAGCCCCTCGGGTATCTTCTGCTGGCCAAAGTCGCGGCCCACTGGGTGCTGACAGGCCTGCCGCTCGTGATCATGTCGCCGATCGTCGGCACGGGGCTGGGGCTGCCGACCAGCGTCTGGGGCGTCCTGATGGCTTCGCTGCTGCTCGGCACCGGGACGCTCAGCATCCTTGGCGGCATCGGCGCGGCGCTCACGGTGGGCGTGCGCAGGGGCAGCGTGCTCCTGTCGCTGCTGGTGTTGCCGCTCGCCATGCCACTGTTGATCTTCGGTTCCCGCGCGGTGTCCATGCAGATGGACGGGGATTCCCCGGCCGGTCCGCTGCAGCTGCTGGCGGCGATTTTCTTCATGGCGTTGAGTCTCGGACCGATCGCGATGTCTGCGGCGATCCGCATCAGCGTCGAGAATTGACAGGTATTTGACGCAATCCACTGAACGCAACGCACGCTGACCGGTCAAGAGGAACAACATGTCGTGGACCTGGTTCCATAAGCTCGCATCGCCGCCGCACGCCTATCGCATCCTGGGCAGCCTGGCTCCCTGGTTCGGCTGGGCGTCGCTGGCCCTGATACTGCTGGCCACCTGGTGGGGCCTGGTCAAGGCGCCTGCCGATTACCAGCAGGGCGACGGCTTCCGCATCCTTTACGTCCATGCGCCGAGCGCGTGGATGTCGATGTTCACTTATGTCGTGATGGCGGTGGCGGCCGGCGTCGGCCTGATCTGGCGCATCAAGCTGGCGCACGCAGCAGCGGCGGCCTGTGCGCCCATCGGCGCCTCGTTCACGTTCCTGGCACTGGCGACCGGCTCGATCTGGGGCAAGCCGATGTGGGGGACCTGGTGGGTCTGGGATGCCCGTCTCACTTCGGAACTGCTGCTGCTGTTCCTGTACCTCGGCTACATGGCGCTGCGGGCTTCGTTCGACGATCCCCAGCGGGCCGACCGGGCAAGCGCCGTGCTGGCACTGGTCGGCGTGATCAACGTGCCGATCATCCACTACTCGGTCAACTGGTGGTCTACGCTGCACCAGCCGGCAAGCGTGACCAAGTTCGACAAGCCATCGATCGACCTGGCGATGCTGATTCCGTTGTTCCTCATGATCGCCGGCTTCCAGCTGTACTTCGGCTGGGCCGTGTCCCGCCGCTTGCGGGGCGAGATCCTGCGTCGCGAACGCAACGCAAACTGGCTTAAAGAAGCAGCATAATCATGGACTTACAAGAAGTTTTTTGAGATGGGAGGTTACGCGGGTTACGTGTGGACCTCCTACGGCCTGACGGCCCTGATCCTGCTCTGGAACTGGTGGGCGGCTCGCCGCTCGGAAGCCGAAGCACAGACCGCCGCCCGGCGGCGAAATGAACTTGCCCTGGAGAGATCGTCATGACACCGCGACAGAAGCGCATGGTCACCGTCGTCGCCATCGTGGCCGGCGTCGGCATCGCCACTGCCTTTGCACTGAAGGCCTTCAACCAGAACCTGCTCTATTACTACAGCCCGACGCAGGTGCACGCCGGCGAAGCACCGGCGTCCCGGTCCATCCGGGTCGGCGGCCTGGTGGAGAATGGCAGCCTCGCACGCAAGCCAGGCAGCATGGAGGTCACCTTCGTCCTGACCGACTACGCGCAGAAGGTTCCGGTGAGCTACACGGGCGTCCTGCCTGACCTGTTCCGCGAGGGGCAGGGCGTCATTGCGCGTGGCAGGATGGACGGCGACCGCTTCGTCGCCGAAGAGGTCCTCGCCAAGCACGACGAGAACTACATGCCACCCGAAGTGGCAGACAGCCTGAAGCCGCACCTGGACGCGGCAAATTCGGCGGCTGGCAGCACCTGATCACCAGCGACCGACACTAGCCCGCACCGGAGCAACCACCGCATGGTCGTCGAACTTGGTTTGTTTGCGTTGATTCTCGCGCTGCTGCTGTCCTGCGCGCAGGCCTTCTTCGGCCTCGCCGGACCGGCGTTCGGTAACCGCCGCTGGATGGCGGCGGCACGCCCTGCGGTGGCCGGGCAGTTCGTGTTCGTCGCACTGTCGTTCGCCGTACTGGCCTGGGCGTTCTACAAGAACGACTTCTCGGTGCTGTACGTCGCGAACAACTCCAACTCGGCGCTGCCGACGTTCTACCGCTTCTCCGCGGTGTGGGGCGCGCACGAAGGTTCGCTGCTGTTGTGGGCGCTTTCGCTTTCGGCGTGGTCGATCGCCGTCGCCGTCTTCAGCAAGAACCTGCCGGAAACGTTCGCTGCGCGCGTGCTCGGCGTGCTCGGCTTCGTCAGCATCGGGTTCCAGGGTTTCATCCTGTTCACGTCGAACCCGTTCGAGCGCCTGGTGCCAGCCGCGCAGGACGGTCATGACCTGAACCCGCTGCTGCAGGATTTCGCACTGGCAGTGCATCCGCCGATGCTTTACCTCGGCTACGTCGGCTTCTCCGTGGCGTTCGCATTCGCGGTCGCCGCGCTGCTCGAGGGCAAGCTCGACGAGAAATGGGCGCGCTGGACGCGCCCGTGGACGACCGTTGCCTGGATGATGCTCACGTGCGGAATCGCGCTTGGGAGCTGGTGGGCGTATTACGAACTCGGCTGGGGCGGCTGGTGGTTCTGGGACCCGGTCGAGAACGCATCGTTCATGCCCTGGCTCGTCGGCACGGCGCTGATCCATTCGCTGGCCGTCACCGAAAAGCGCGGGCTCTTCAAGAGCTGGACGTTGTTGCTGGCCATCATAGCGTTCTCGCTGAGCCTGCTCGGCACGTTCCTGGTGCGTTCAGGCGTGCTGGTATCGGTGCATGCATTCGCAAGCGACCCGAGCCGCGGCATCTTCATTCTTGGGTTCCTCGGCCTCTGCGTCGGCGGCTCGCTGGCGCTCTACGCCTGGCGCGGTCCCGCGCTGCGCGCCAAGGGTGGTTTCGACGTGGTCTCGCGCGAGTCCTTCCTGCTGTTCAACAACATGCTGCTGCTCGTGACGACGGCGCTGATCCTGATCGGCACGCTGTACCCGCTGTTCCTCGACGCGCTCAACATGGGCAAGATCTCGGTCGGACCGCCGTACTTCAACGTCGTGTTCCTGATCCCGACGCTGCCGTTGATGGCGCTGCTCGCGGTCGGCATGCACGCGGCCTGGAAGCACGCCAGGCTCGAGGATAAGAAAAAGGCGCTGGCCACCATGCTCGCCATCGCGACCGTCGCGGGCGTGGCCATTCCTGTTCTTGCCTATGGCGGCTTCAACTTCATGGCGTCGGTCGGCCTCACGGCGGCGTTCTGGGTGATCCTTTCGTCGCTGTACGAGCCGTTCCAGCGTCTGCGCAGGAAGCAGTCGTTGTCGCGGGGCGTGCTGGGCATGACCGTCGCGCACATCGGCGTCGCGATGTTCTGCATCGGCGTCACGGTGGTGCAGACCTATCGCATCGAGAAGGACATCGCGCTCAGGCCGGGCGAGTCCGTCGAGCTGCAGGGCTACAAGTTCAGCTTCGACAGCCTCGAGCAGGTGGCCGGCCCCAATTACGACGCGACGCAGGCGCACTTCACGATCACCGAAGGCGACAAGGTCATCGCCAAGCTCAATCCGCAGAAGCGCGTCTACCGCGTGCGTACCATGCCGATGACTGAAGCCGGCATCTCTGTGAACTGGAACCGCGACCTGTTCATCGCCATGGGCGACGACCTGGGCGCCAACGCCTGGAGCGTGCGAGTGCAGTACAAGCCGATGGTCCGTTTCATCTGGTTCGGGGCGCTGGTGATGGCCATTGGTGGGTTCATCGCAATCACGGACCGCCGCTATCGCACGCGCAAGTCCGAGGCCGACGCGAAGGTCGACCTGGGTAAAACGGCGAAAGCCACCTGACTTTCCGGGACAATAGACATGCTCAAGTTCGGCGTACCACTCGCACTGGCGATGCTGCTCGGCGTGTTCCTGTTCGTGGGCCTGCAGCGCGACCCGTCCTACGTGCCTTCGCCGCTGATCGGCAAGCAGGCGCCGGAGTTCACGCTGCCCAGCCTGCACGACCCGGCCTATCCGGTCGCTTCGAAGGAACTGGCTGGCAAGGCCTGGGTGCTGAACGTGTGGGGCACCTGGTGCGGCGGTTGTCGCCAGGAACACGACACGCTGATGGCGATCGCGCGGACCGGCGCGGTACCGCTGATCGGGCTGAACTGGAAAGACGACGGGGCCGCAGCACAGCAATGGCTGAGCGCGCTGGGCAATCCCTACGCAGTCGTCGCCTCGGATCCTGAAGGACGCGTGGCGATCGACTGGGGCGTCTACGGCGCCCCGGAAACCTTCCTGATCGGACCGGACGGCAAGGTGCTGTTCAAGCACATCGCCCCGATGACCATGGAAGTCTGGACCAAGGAATTCCTGCCGCGCATCCAGGCGGCCAACGCCGGCAGCGCGACCGGCCGGGGGATGATCGACATGACGTTGCTGCATTATTCGCGTTTCGCACGTACCGTGCTCATGGCGCTGCTGGTCGCGTTCGCGGTTCCGGCGCTCGCCATCGACACCGAGCGCGCTTTTGACGACCCGGCACTGCAGGCGCGCTACGAGACGATCGGCCGCGAGTTGCGCTGCCTCGTGTGCCAGAACCAGACCATCGCGGACTCGAATGCCACGCTCGCCCAGGACCTGCGTCGCCAAGTCCGCGAGATGATCGCCGCCGGCAAGACGGACGACGAGATCCGCACCTTCATGGTCGATCGTTACGGCGACTTCGTGCTCTACAAGCCGCGCATGACGCCGGTCAATTACCTGCTCTGGGCAGCTCCCGTGCTGCTGCTGCTCCTTGGAACGTTCGTAGGGCTCCGCATCATCCGCAAGCAGGCTGCGCAGGCGGATACGGACGGCCCGGAGGCTGGCCAATCGTGATGTCGTCTGCATTCCTCGTCGTCGTCGCGCTGATGGTGATCGTGGCCATTGCGCTCGTGGTTCATCCGCTGCTTCGATCGCAGCCTGTCGCCATCAAGGGCGAGCCTGTGGCGCCCAAAGCCGCGCCACTCGCGTTTGCCCTCGCGGTCGCGGTGGGCCTGGGGGCCATCGGCCTCTATGCCAAGCTGAACACGTTCCCGTGGGACAACCCGATGTCGGCGGAGCCGGTGCCTGCGGGCCACGGCGAAGCGGGCGCCGCTGGATCGATGAGCGACGTGACCGCCTCGCTCGAGGCACGACTCGCGCGGGACCCGAACGATCGCGAAGGCTGGCGCATGCTCGGCCGCACGTACCTGGTGGGCGGCAACGCCGTGAAAGCCGCGGAATCCTACGAAAAGGCCAACGCGCTCGCACCGCAGAAGGACATCGACCTGCAGCTCGACCTCGCGGAGGCGCTCGTCCTGACGGATGACCCGGCCGTGCAGCCGCGTGCCAGGGCGATCATCGACGATGCGCTCGCGGCCGATGCGGACAACCAGAAGGCTCTCTGGTACCAGGGTGTCATCGCCGTTCGTGCGGGAGACAACGAGACCGCAAAGAAGAACTGGACGAGACTCCTCGAAGGCAACCCGCCCCCCGAGATCCGTGACGTGATCACGGCCCAGCTCAAGGAACTCGGCGTCGACGTTGCTGCAGGCACGGCCGCCGCTGGCGCGCCCATGGCTGCCTCGGCGGGCGGCATGGGCGCCGGGCCAATGAGCGGCGGCATGGCGGGCGACGGCGCCTCTACCGGACGCACGATTCGCATCAGCGTGAAGATCGACCCCGCGCTCGCCGGAAACCTGAAGCCGGGTACCACGCTGTTCGTCGCTGCCCGTGAGCCCGGCATTCCAGGTCCGCCAATTGCTGCGAAGCGCATCAGTACGGACGACCTGCCGGCGGTGGTGGTCTTGAGCGACGCCGACACGATGATCGCGGGGCGCGACCTGTCGTCGGTGAACGACGTCGAGATCGTCGCCCGTGTCGCCTACGGCGGCACGGCAGTCACTGCCAGCGGCGACCTCATCGGCCGCGCGGTGCAGAAGAAAGGCGGCAGCGAGAACCTGGACGTGGTCATCAACCAGGTCCAGCCCTGAGGTGACAACGCGGACCGTACACCTCAGGCTGTCAAAGCAGCCTTCCGTACTGGGAAGTTATCCGAGCGTACTGCTGACACGCCGCCCGGACATCCTCTCGCTGCAGGATCCGCCCGAGTTCGAGGTACGGCTCGACAACGTGCTGATCGATCCGCAGGCCGTGGCGAGGTACGCCTCGGTCTGCGCGTTCGACGCGTCGGATGTGCGCAACGGTTACGTGCCGATCACTTTCCCGCACGTGCTCGCCATGCCGCTGCACCTGAGGATCATGGGGCACTCGTCGTTTCCGTTGCGTCCGATGGGCCTGATTCACGTTGCCAACACGATCGCCCAGCCACGGGCGCTGGAAGCCGGCATGATCCTGAACGTCGTGGTCGCGGCCCGTAACTATTGCAGGACCGATGCCGGTCTCACCTTCGACATGGTGACGGACATCCTGCGGGCCGGACAGACCGTGTGGCGGGAAACCTGCGTGTTCCTGTCGCGCTGGCCCGAATCCGCACAGCGAACGGGCGGGCGGCCCCCACGGCCGCCGAAGGCCCCGAAGGACGCCCAGGTGCTCACGGAACTGGCCGTGGACCAGAATCGCGCCTGGAGATACGCGCGCGTTGCAGGCGACTACAACCCGATTCACCTGAACGACCGGGCTGCACGCTTTTTCGGTTTGCGTGGCGCGATTTCTCACGGCATGTGGACTCTAGCCCGCAGCCTCGCCGAACGTCCCGTCGACGTTCCGCCGCCCGATGCGCGACTCGAAACGCAGTTCCTGACGCCCGTGCAACTGCCTGCACGCGTGAACATCAAGCAATGGGTGGAGCAGGGGCAATCGAAACGCGCCATGTGCGACGTCCGCACCGGCCGCATGCACATGTATGCCTTCTGGACGACCGTCCCGACGGCGGCCAGCGTGAACGTCAGCGAGGCCTGACCACGAGCACGTTGTCGACGCTCTTTACGCCGTCCACACCCGCCGTGATTCGACCTGCCTTCTCCTTCATCGCGGCGGACGCCACGAAACCGGCGAGCTGCACGGCGCCGTCGTGGGTCTCGACGTTGATCTGCAGGCTCTTGACGTCGGCGGCATCCATCAGCGCGGCCTTGACCTTGCCCGTGACGAGGCTGTCGTCAAGCTTGGTCCCCATCGAGGTGGCCGGCGCGACCGCGACGCTGTTGACGACTTGCTTCACCCCCGACACGCTCGCTGCCACCTTGGTCGCATAGGTCTTTTCTTCCTCCGAGCGCGCGAACCCGCTCAGCTGCACCACGCCCTGGTAGCAGTCGACGTTGATGCGCGTGCCGCTGGTGTGCCTGTTGTCGAGCAGGGCCGCCTTGATGGTCGCCGCGATCGCGGAATCGTCGGCCGTGTCCGTGGACGATTGCTGGGCATGGGCGGGTGTCGTCAGCAGAGAGAAAAAGGCCAGGAAGGTCAGGAAGGCGGCGGGAAGAGGGTGCTTCATGCAGGCAAGTGCTCCAGCGGGAAACGATGACGTCCCGACGTATGTTGCTCCATTGTAGTCGACTGGCGCGGTGGAAACGCCGCACGCTGCATGTGATCATTCGCGGATGACTCCTGCACGCGTCCTGCCTCTCGTGGGTGGCTGTAACTTTCGTGATTGCGGTGGCTACGAGACCACCGACGGCGCGCACGTGCGCTGGGGCCGTTTTTATCGATCAGGACTGATGGCTCGGCTTTCGGCTGCGGCGGCCGCACAGGTGCAGGCGCTGGGCGTACGGGCTGTCTGCGACCTGCGCCGTACTACAGAGCGTGCCCTGCATCCGAACCCTTCCTTCGGCGCCGAGGTTCGTCGATTCGAATGGGACAGCGAACAGGAGTCTTCACCGATCCGTGACCGGGCCTTCGCCGATTCGAACGACGTTGCCGGCGTGCACGCGGCAATGCTGGCGATGTACCAGCGGCTGCCGTTCGGCCTGCAACCCCGGCTCGCCGGCGTCTTTGCAGCGCTCGACCACGCGGGCGAAGGCGCCGCGATCGTCCACTGCACGGCGGGCAAGGATCGCACCGGCGTTGCAGTGGCCCTCGTGCTCGAGTCGCTCGGCGTGCGCCGCGAGGCCATCGTCGAAGACTACACACTGACGAACACGGCGGTGGACCTGCGCTCCCAGCTGCTCGGCCGGGATGGCACGGGCGCCGGTCTCGCCGCGACGGCGGAGCCGATACTCGCGTTGTCGGCCATTGCACAGGACGCGATGCTGGACGCACGCCCCGAGTACATCCTGGCAAGCCTGGGTGCCATCGAAGCGCGCCACGGCTCGGTGCGCCGGTACCTGCTGGACGAACTCGCGCTCCAGCCCGACATGCTCGAGCGCCTGCGCGAACGACTACTCACCTGAACCGGAAGCGACGACGAATGCGACAGACAAAGCATCGAATGCTCGGCGGCCTTGCGGCGCTGCTGCTGTGCACCGGCCAGGCACAGTCTGCGGCGGTCGGCGCCGGGATTCCCGCACCGCAGGACGTGCCGCATCCGGGAGTGATCCAGGTGCAGGTTGATGCTACGGACGTGGACCATCGCGTGTTTCGCGTCAAGGAAACTCTGCCCGTCGCCGCGCCGGGCCGTACGACGCTGCTTTATCCGAAGTGGCTGCCCGGCAATCATTCCACCACGGGCCCGATCGACAAGCTCGCGGGGCTGATCATTCGCACCAACTCGGGCGAGCGACTCGAATGGCAGCGCGATCCGGTCGAGATGCATGCGTTCCACGTCGACGTGCCCGCAGGCGTCGAGCAACTGAACCTGGAGTTCGAGTTCGTCACGCCCACGCACACGAGCCAGGGGCGCGTCACGATGACGCCGGACCTGCTTGGCCTGCAGTGGGAAAAGACCCTGTTGTATCCGGCGGGCTTCTACGCCCGGCAGATTCCGGTGGCGGCTTCGGTCCAGTTGCCGGCCGGTTGGCAGTTCGCCTCGGCACTGCGCGGCGCGCAGCGCGCCGGCGATACCGTTCGGTTTGCAACGGTGCCGCTCGAGACCCTGGTCGATTCACCGTTGTTCGCTGGTCCGCACTATCGACGCGTCGAACTTGACCCGAGCACGAAGGGTCCGGTGCGGCTCAATATCTTGGCCGACACAGGGACAGAACTGCAGGCCACAGACGAGCAGCTGGACAAGCACCGTCGCGTTGTCGCTGAGGCGGTTGCGCTGTTCGGTTCCCGGCACTTCCGCGAGTATGATTTCCTGCTCGCGATCAGCGACCATTTCTCCGGCATTGGTCTCGAACACCACGAGTCGAGTGAGAACGGCGTCGGGCTCGGCTATTTCACGGACTGGGACAGCAATGGCAACGGCCGCGACCTGCTGGCGCATGAATTGACCCACTCGTGGAACGGCAAGTTCCGGCGCCCGGCAGACCTCTGGACACCGTCCTACGAAGTGCCGATGGGCCCGAGCCTGCTCTGGGTCTATGAAGGGATGACCGAGTACCTCGGTGTGGTGCTCACCAGCCGCTCGGGCCTGTGGTCGCCGGAGTTTACGCGCGACATCCTTGCCAGGTATGCCGCGTACTACGACCTCGGCCGCGCCGGCCGGCGGTGGCGCAACCTGCAGGACACCACTCAGCAGCCGATCGTCAACTATCGGGGCAAGCAGAGCTACGCCAGCTGGCAACGCGGCGTGGATTACTACACCGAGGGCATTTTCGTCTGGCTGGACGTCGACACGAAGATCCGTGAACTCACCCGGGGCAAGCGCTCACTCGACGATTTCGCGCGCGCCTTCTGCGGCGTCGAGGACGGACGTATCGAACCTCTGACGTACACTTTCGAAGATGTCGTTGCAACGCTGAACGCGGTGACTCCTTACGACTGGGCCAGCATGTTGCGCGCACGGCTCGATGCTCACAGTCCAGGTGCGCCGCTCGATGGCCTGGCGCGCAGCGGCTGGCGCCTGGCCTTCAGGGACGAGCCGTCACCGTCGGACAAGGAAGCTGACTCGGCGGATGGCACACAGAATTTCCTGTACTCACTCGGCGTGATCGTCGGCAAGGACGGCAAGGTGGGCGAGGTGTTCTGGGACAGTGTGGCGTTCAAGGCCGGCGTGGCCCCCGGCATGACCATCGTCGCCGTCAATGGCAAGGCGTACACGCACGGGCGCCTGCAGGATGCGCTCAAAGCGGCCAAGGCCGACCCGAAGCTGCCGACGGAACTGCTCATTCGCGGCGCCGATACCTTCAGCACCATCCGGCTCGATTACCACGACGGCCTGCGCTACCCACACCTCGAGCGCGTTGACAAGACGCCCGACCTGCTTTCGTCCATCCTGCAACCTCGGCTCCCCAGGCCAGCGGTGAAAAAATGATTCAGTCCCTGCAGCGCACCAGGCTCACGTTGCGGTCGGTGATCATTCTGGCCGTATCGGCCGTCGGGTCAGTCGCGACCGCGATGGCAGCGTCCACGCCGCAGCCGTACCCGGGCGAGGCCACCTTCCGGGACCTGTACCGGGAACTGGTCGAAACCAACACGACGCTTTCCGTCGGCAGCTGCACGGCCGCGGCCGAGAAGATGGCCGCGCGGCTGCAACGGGCGGGCATGCCTGCCGCCTCCATGCAGATCCTGGCGCCCGCGGAGTTTCCGAAGAGTGGCTCGCTGATTGCCTCGTACCCTGGCAAGGACGCGACGCTTGCACCGATCATGCTGCTGGCTCACATCGACGTCGTCGAGGCTCGCCGCGAGGACTGGGTGCGCGACCCGTTTACGCTCGTCGAGGAAGACGGCTTTTTCTACGCGCGCGGTGCGAGCGACGACAAGGCCATGGCCTCGATCTTCACCGACCTGCTCGTACGCTGGAGCGAGCAGCACTATCGGCCGCAGCGTGGCGTGACCCTGGCGCTGACCTGCGGCGAGGAAACCTCGGAACACTTCAACGGCGTGCGCTGGCTGTTGCAGAACCATCCAACCCTCATGAAAGCCAGCTTCGTCCTCAATGAAGGCGCCGGCGGCCTGCTGGATGCCAACGGCAGGCACCTTTCGCTCGACGTCCAGGCGGGCGAAAAGGTCTACCAGGATTTCCGGCTGGAGGTGACTCATCCGGGCGGCCACAGTTCGCGGCCGACGCGCGAAAATCCGATCAACCGCATGGCCGCCGCGCTGACGCGCCTGGCCGCGTACCAGTTTCCAGTGAGCCTGAATGACACGACGCGCGCCTACTTCCTGGCGCAGGCGGAGCTGGCCTCACCCGAGGTCGCCGCCGACATGCGTGCCATCGTCGCAGACCCGTCCAACGACGCGGCGGCGCAGAGGTTGTGGACGGCCAACCCGAGCTGGAACGGCATGCTCCGCACCACCTGTGTCACCACGCAATTCGAGGGCGGCCACGCGCCCAACGCATTACCGCAGCGCGCGAAGGTCAACGTCAACTGCCGCATCCTGCCGGGCGTGACCGATGGAGCAGGTTCGTGCGGATCTCATCCGCGTGCTGGCGGACGACGCGATCACCGTCAATTTCGGCGACGAAATGGGACTGCCAGCGCCGGTGCCGCCGCTCACGGCCGAGATGCTGGATCCCATCCGAGCCATCGCGAAGACCCTCTGGCCAGACGCCCGCGTAGTCCCGACAATGGCCACGGGCGCTACCGACGGCCGGTTCCTGAATGCAGTGGGCACACCCACTTACGGCATCTCAGGCATCTTTGCCGATGCGGCCGGCAGCGGGGCACACGGCTTGAACGAACGCATCCGCGTGCAATCCCTGCTGGATGCGCGCCAGTTCCTGCACGAACTGGTGAAGCGCTACACTCGGCACTGACCGCTACGTCACGCAGGAGGATCTACCATGGCCTACGTCGATGGATTCGTCGTTCCCGTGCCCAAGGGCCAGCTCGCGGCCTACCGCACGATGGCACGCAAGGCCGGCAAGGTCTGGCGCGAGCACGGTGCGATCGACTACCACGAATGCGTCGCGGACGACGTGACTTTGGGCAAGCGCACGTCGTTTCCACGCAGCGTCAAGCTGCAGCCGGGCGAAGTCGTAGTCTTTTCCTACATCGTCTACAAGTCGCGTCGTGACCGCGACCGCATCAACAAGGCGGTCATGACCGATCCCCGGCTCAAGTCGATGATGGATCCGAAGAAGAAAATGCCTTTTGACGGCAAGCGCATGTTCTGGGGCGGATTCAAGTCGCTGGTGCGCGTCTAGGCCGGCACGACGGCCGTATTGGGGAGGCACTGCCAGATGTTGTTTCGATCATTCCGACCGGTCCGAACCTGGCTGCTGCTTGCCACACTGATGCTGTCCGCGTGCGCGTCGATGCCCAGTCGCGACCCGCTGCAAGTCAACGTCGCCGGAGTCGAGTCGATACCGGGCGAGGGCATGGAGCTGCGCCTGCTGGTCAAGCTGCGCGTGCAGAACCCCAACGACGCACCGATCGAGTTCGACGGTGTGTCGCTCAACCTCGACGTCATGGGCCGGGATTTTGCGAGCGGCGTGAGCGACCAGGCCGGCACCGTTCCGCGTTTCGGAGAAGCGGTCGTTGCCGTGCCGGTAACGGTCTCGCTGATGCGCATGGCGCGCCAGGTACTCGGCATGCTGGACGGCAAACCCGTCGACAAGGTTACGTATTCGATGAGCGGCAAGCTGCACGGCGCGTCGATGTTCGGCACGCAGCGCTTTACCTCGAAAGGCGAGTTCGAGTTGCCGAAGAGCGCGTCGGCGGCCGGGTCCGTGGATGCGCCCTGAGCACCGTACGCGGTACGCGAATGCCCAACGAACCCATCAAACTGCTGCTGCCTGAGCTCGAAGCCGAGGTGGTGGGCGAGGCCCTGGAGTTGTACCTGCGGGCACGGCCGGCCCCGCTCGATCACCGCTACGAGTATCGGTACCGGGCCGCACACGCAGTCCTGGACGTCCTGCAGCGGACACTACCCGACGAAGACGATCCCTTGCCCGGCCGCCGCCGTCAGCCGATCGAGGACTGACCGGTGAAGGTCCCCGCGCCGGACCTGTGCCGCATCGGGTTCGATTGAGCGCACCCTGCGAGACCGACGATGACAGTCCATTCGCTGTTCCCGACGCGCGTCTACACCGCGAAGCTGCAGGCGTCCGGCTGGAAGACGTTCAATGGCCGCCTGCTGCGTGAATGCGAGCAGTATCGCGCAGACGACGTGGCCGGGCGGGCATGGTCAAAAGGGCGGTACCCGGGCGGCTACACCTCCTACGGTTCGCTGAACCGGATGCACACGCTGTCGCCGACCTTCGCGTCGCTCGGCAGGAAGCTGCAACGGCATGTGCTGGCCTACGCCCGCACGCTCGAGTACGACCTCGAAGGCCGCGACCTGTCGCTGACGGATTGCTGGATCAACATGATGCCCCGCGGCGTCACGCACGGCTTGCACCTGCATCCGCTCGCGACGATCAGCGGGACGTATTACGTGCGGACACCCAGGGGCGTGCCCGGTCTGAAGCTGGAAGATCCGCGCCTCGATCGTTACATGGCGGCGCCGCCGCGCCGGAGACCGCGCGGCCGGAGAACCAGCCGTGGGTGACCATGCCCGTTGCGGCCGGCACCGTGCTGCTGTTCGAGAGCTGGCTGCGGCACGAAGTGCCACCAAACCCCGTGCGTGCCGAGCGAGTGAGCATCAGCTTCAATTTCAACTGGTTCTGAGAGTCGTCGAGCGATCGCGCTCGCACCGACGTGCCGAGGAGGGACCGTGAACGACCGCACTCCAATACCCCGCGATCGCGCCAACGACTACACGACGGCGATGGCGCAGCAACGGCGCGAGTTCGTGACCGGCCGAACGGGAACGTCGTTGCAGCACGTCGGCTCGTTCACTGTCGACCCGGCGCAGGTTGCGGGCAATGTCGAGAACTATCTGGGCGTGGCGCAGGTGCCGATCGGCCTTGCAGGTCCGTTGCGGATCAACGGCGAACACGCGACGGGAGACTTCTACATACCGCTCGCCACCACTGAAGGCACGCTCGTCGCGAGTTACAGCCGCGGCATGCGCTTGCTCAGCGAAAGCGGCGGGGTGACCGTGACGGTGGTCAAGCGCTCCATGCAGCGCGCACCTGTCTTCGAATTCGCCAGTGCGCGCGAGGCGCGCGATTTCGGACAGTGGCTCGTCGAACATTTCGACTCCGTTCGCGCGGCTGCAGAGGCCACCACACGGATCGGAAAACTGACCGACGTCGAGCAGTACGCCGTCGGCAACCTGCTGTACACGCGTTTCAACTACACCACGGGCGATGCGGCCGGCCAGAACATGACGGGCAAGGCGACGCTGGCGGCGTGCGAGTGGATCCAGGCCCGGCACCCGCTGCACCCGAGCTACATCCTCTCGGGCTCGATCGATACGGACAAGAAGCATTCCGCCATCAACACACTGCGCACGCGCGGCCGTCGCGTGATCGCGGAGGTGACGATCCGCAACGAGACCCTGCAGCGACTGATGCGGGTCGACGCGGGGACCCTGTTCCGCTCGCGACAGATCAGCCAGGCCGGTTCATTCATGGCAGGCTCGGCGTACAATGGTCCGCACGCGGCCAATGGCATTGCAGCGATGTTCATTGCGACCGGCCAGGACGTGGCCAACGTCGCCGAGTCTCATGCCGGCATCACCTACGCGCAGTTGCTCCCCAATGGCGACTATTACTGGTCGGTCACGCTGCCGTCCCTGATCGTCGCGAGCTATGGCGGAGGGACGGGCCTCGGCACCCAGCGCGAATGCCTGGAAATGCTCGGCTGCTATGGCGACGGCAAGGCCGATCGACTGGCGGAAATCGTGGCAGCCGTCGTGCTGGCCGGCGACGTTTCCCTGGGCTCGGCCGTGCTGGCCGGCGACTGGGTCAGCAGTCACGACAAGCTGGGCCGTAACCGGCCCTGAACCGCTATTTCCATGACGACCGTACCGCACGTCGCAGCGGTTCAATCCTGAGCGACGCAGCATCGAAATCAAGGAGCCTGCAGTGCATCCAGCCAGCAAGTTGATCCTCGCGAGCCTCGTCGCCCTGCCCGTCATCGCCGCGGCCGACGGTCTAGCCGCCGTCGCCGACCTGAAGGGCTGCACCAACGCCGCCATCACCGGCACGGCCAGGCTGGAGGAGCAGGTGACGCCAGAGGGTGTGAAGGAAGTGACGGTCGAACTCAAGGTGCAGGGCCTGCCCGATGGCAAGCACGCCGTGCACATCCACGAAGTCGGCGCCTGTGAGCCGTGTTCCGCAGCCGGTGGACACCACGATCCGGGTCCCGCGGGACAGTCACGGCCGGATTCGGCGATGGATACGGTCCCGGCGACGGACATCAATCACCCGTTTCACATGGGGGACCTGATCAATCTCGATGTCAGGAATGGCGCCGGCGCGCTGCGTCACACGACCAGCCGCGTCACGCTCGCGCCAGGTCGCTTGAGCATATTCGATGCGGACGGCAGCGCGATCGTCGTGCACACGCAGGCCGACACCTATTGCGACGAGGAATCGGACCTCAAGAAGGGATGTGCGGGCGGCGCGCGCGAAGCGTGCGGCATCATCAGGCCGGTCAAATGAGCGGGGCAGGGCCGGTGCTGACCGTTCACCACCTCGAAACCTCGCGTTCGCAGCGCATCCTCTGGCTGCTCGAGGAACTCGGCGTTCCGTACGAGCTGAAGGTGTACCGGCGCGACCAGGTCACGCGGCTCGCGCCGCCCGAACTCAAGGCCGTTCATCCGCTCGGCAAGTCCCCGGTGGTGACCGACGACGGCACCGTGATCGCAGAATCCGCCGTCATCATCGAGTACATCGTCGAGAAGTTCGGGCATCTCGGCACGGGCGAACTCGCACACCTTGCGCCAGCTGCGGGAACTCCCGCGTACTGGCAGGCCAGGTACTGGATGCATTACGCCGAAGGCTCACTCATGAACTGGCTGGTGATGAAGCTGGTGTTCAGCGCCATTCCCAAGCGCCCGATGCCCTTCTTCGTGAAGCCGATCGCGCGCAGCCTCTGCGACAAGGTGCAGTCGACGCTGATCGATCCGAACCTGCAGAACTCGCTCAACTTCATCGAGAATCACCTCGCGCAGAACACGTGGTTCGCGGGCAACGACCTCAGCATGGCGGACTTCCAGATGAGCTTCGGCATCGAAGCCCTGCTGGCGCGCTCGGCCGCGGCAGGCAAGTACCCGCACATCGATGCGTACCACCGACGCATGCGCGCAAGACCCGCCTACCAGCGAGCGGAAGCCAAGGGCGGCCCGACGTTGATGACGGGTTGATCTGCAACCGGGGCCTGATCCATTGAACGAAACCTGGGATGACCCGCGAGAGCGACCCGAGCCTGTCACCGTGCCACATGCGGAGTTGTCCGCTGCTGCGCTGCAAGGCGTGATCGACAGTTTTATCCTGCGCGAGGGGACGGACTACGGCGACCACACGTATTCGCACGAGCAGAAAGTTGCGCAAGTGCTGCGGCAGCTCGAGCGCGGCGAGGCGCGGATCCTGTTCGATCCGCTCGACTCGAGCGTGACGATCGTCGCAGTTCAGCCCGGTCGCGGGCATGTACAGGAATGAACGTCGCCAGGGATTCAGGATTGCGGCTCGCTTCGTCGCGACCGCGAAACGACTCGTCGCTATTCGCTGGCATCACGAACTCTGGAGACCTAGCATGATCAGCCGTTGGATTCGCGCCGGTGTGGCGCCTCAAGGAGGAAAAGGATCATGGAAGTCGTCGGTTACGTGATGCTGAGCGCGCTCGTGTTGTACATGGTGCAGCAGATCGCCGACCTGGCCGCCTGACGGCGGCTGCCCTCGCGCTGGCGTGGATCGTACTGGTCGCGCCAGCCGTCTCGGCACAGACTTATACGGTCGAGATTCGACCGACGTTGAACGATCTCGACGTCAAGATCGAACCAGTCGCGACCACGAGCATGCTCGTGGTCCGGTTGACGAACAACATGGACCATAGAGTCCGTTGCCGATTGCGGTTCGACGCCTCGCCGCAGACGCCGCGCCGTTCCAGCCTCAACATCGATCCCGGCAGGACCGAGCAGAGCGTGTTCCGCGCGCAACGCAAGTGGTTCGCCGTGGTCGTCGAAGTCAACTGCGAAGCGAGGAAGTGATGGCCACGAACCCGCCCACCGCAGCGGATGCCGGTGATCTCGAGTACGTTGGATTCTGGGCGCGCGTTGGCGCGGCCGTGATCGACACGTTGCTGCTGCTCGTCATCTGCGCGCCACTGGTCACCTGTGTCTACGGCCGCGCCTACTGGACCTCCGACGCATTCCTGCAGGGACCGGCCGACTTCCTGATCAACTGGCTGTTGCCTGCGATTGCAGTCATCGTTTTCTGGACCTACCGCCAGGCAACGCCCGGCAAGATCGCGATCGCGGCACGCATCGTCGATGCCGAGACCGGCGGCAAGCCCAGCACCCGGCAGCTGATCGTGCGGTACCTGGGCTACTACGTCTCGATGCTGCCGCTGATGGCGGGCATCGTCTGGGTCGCCTTCGATCCGCGTAAACAGGGCTGGCATGACAAGCTTGCTGGCACAGTCGTCGTGAGGCTGCGGCGTCGCGAACCAGCCCGTGTCGATTTTCCGCGGCAGGACAAGCCGTGAGCCGGCCGAACTTGCTTCGCGTTCTGGCAGCCTTGCCGTTGCTCCTGACGGCAGCGGGCGTGACACATGCGCAGGAGCCCGCAACTGCCACTGCGCCAGATCCACGTGTCGAAGCCGCGCTCAAAGGTGCGCAGCTCGGCTTCCTGATCGACGAAGGCGACTACCGGCTCGATTACAAAGTCGACGAGACCCGCAGCCAGCGCGTGTGGGTCGCATCCGGAACGACGTCGTTGCCGCCGCTGGAAGTGCGCGACGTATGGTCCGTGGCCGCCCGTGGCAAGGGCGCCGTGCCCGCCGACCTGGCGATTCACCTGCTGCAGGAGAACGTCCGCATGGTCCTGGGCGCGTGGCAGGTCAACCAGGGCAAGGATGAATACCTCGTCGTCTTCTCGGCACAGGTGGCAGCGAACGCCGACGCGGCGGCGCTGCGGGAAGTGATCGAAGTCGTGATGTACAGCGCCGACCGGATCGAGAAGGAACTCTCCGGCACGGATGCCTTCTGAAGCGACCGCCCGGCTGGCATCTGGACAGAGTCTCGACAAGGGAGTAAACCGCACCCCAGCGTGCCGTCGATCGCGCGCATGTCGCGCACGGCAGGGACGGCCGGTGGAGGGGGGAACGCCATGAACCGCATGCTGGTGGTGGCCGGAATCCTGTCGGCGGTGATCGCCGGAGCCTGGGTGGGTACGCACAGCGCACGGGTCAGCGCGGCGTCACAGCCCGCGCCGCTCGAGGCACCTGTCGGCGCGGCGCTGTTGCCCGGACTGGGCGATTACGAATTCAAGATCACCACGCGCAACCCCGAAGTGCAGCGCTGGTTCAACCAGGGACTGATGCTGACTTTCGGCTTCAACCACGATGCCGCCGAGCGTTCGTTCCTGAAAGCGGCGCAACTCGACCCCGACTGCGCGATGTGCTGGTGGGGCGCGGCGCTGGTATTGGGGCCGCACGTCAACGCGCAGATGGACCCTGCCGACAACCCGAAGGCCTGGCAGAGCCTGCAACGAGCCGTTGCGCTTGCCCCCAAGGCGACAGAGCGGGAACGCGCTTTCATCCACGCGCTCGAATCGCGATACGCCGAGAATCCTCCAGCGGACCGTCGCGCGCTGGACGAAGCCTACGCGAAGGCCACCGGTGCGCTCGTCGCACAGCGTCCTGACGACCTGGATGCCGCGGTCTTCCACGCCGAAGCCCTGATGGACCTGCAGCCCTGGGATTACTACGACGAGAAGCTGGCGCCGAAGGGCAACACCGCGGCCGTCGTGGCGCTGCTGGAATCGGTCATGAAAGCGAACCCGAATCACGCCGGTGCGCTGCATCTTTACGTGCATGCCGTCGAGGCTTCGGCCGATCCGCAGCGAGGTGTCGTGGCAGCCGATCGACTGCGCACGCTGATTCCGGGTTCGGGGCATCTCGTGCACATGCCCGCGCACATCTACGCTCGCGTGGGACGCTGGCACGATGCCGTCGTCGCGAATCAGACAGCCATCGCGGCCGACAACAGATTATCTGGCCACCTGTGGACCCAACGCCAAGGGCGTGTATCCACTCGGCTACGTGCCACACAATCCGCACTTCCTGTGGTTCGCGGCCAGCATGGAAGGAGCGAGCAAGGTCGCGCAGGAGGCTGCACGCGCAGACTGCGCAACGCGTCAACCTGCCAGACCTGATGCGACAACCGGGTTTCGCGGGACTGCAGCACTACTGGATGACGCCCTGGTTCGACAACGTCCGGTTCGGGCGTTGGGACGAAATCCGGGCGGCACCGAATCCGGCGCCGGACCTGCCTTACGTCACGGCGATCTGGAACTACGCACAGGCGATGGCGGCGATCCGGCAGGGCCGGATGGAGGACGCAAAGACCCACTACGCCGCACTGTCGAAGCTGGCTGCCGATCCGATCATGCCGACCCTGATGGTGTGGGATCGCTATCCGCTGGCACATGCCGCAAACATCGCGGAGCGCACCGTCAATGCAGAACTGGCGCTGGCGCGGGGCGACCAAGTTACGGCCATCGCAGCGCTGACCGAGGCGGTCACGATCGAGGACCGCATACCCTACGACGAGCCGCCCGGCTGGCATTCACCGGTCCGGCAGTCGCTTGGCGCGGCGTTGCTCGATGCGGGCCGAGCCGCCGATGCCGAGAAAGTCTACCGTGACGAGCTGAGCCGCAATCCGCAGAACGGCTGGTCGCTGAAGGGGCTCGCGCTGGCCCTGCGGCAGCAGCAGCAGACGGAGGCGGCAATGGCGGTCGAGAAGCAGTTGCAGGCCGCCTGGCAGCATGCGGACGTGCAGCTGGTGGCCTCGCGATTCTGAGCACCCGACGACGGCCTGAAAGCGCATCCTGCTAGGATCAGGGAGTCCGCCGATTCTCGAGCTCCGCTAGCAGGAGTGCGCCATGGCCGCAGCCAGGAAACGCAAGCAAGCCCCGCTGTCGCACCGTACTGGTGACGACGAAGATCCGCCGCTGACCCCGGCGCAGCAGCGCGCGCTCGCGCGGCACGTCAAGGACATGGAGGACCGGACTCGATACCTGCTGGTCAGCGCGACGCTGCCCGGGATCTCGCTCTACTACATGGTCCAGGACGACTCGTGGTCCTTCGACGACCCGACGACAGCCACGCTCTTCAAGCGTCGCGCGTCGGCCCAGGCTATCCAGGCCTTGCTGCGCCCGGGCGTTTTCGTGGTGCCGTGCAAGGTCGATGACCGCGGGCGACTGGTGCTGAGCTTCCATCGCCGGCCGGAAGGTGGGTAAAGTTCGGCTCGCCGTGCAGCCGTCATGGAAGAAGAAAAGGGCGGCTCGCCACTAGATAACCCGCGAGCGGCTCGCTGACCAGGCGCAGGCGACGCTGGATTTCTTCTTCGCGAGCATCGTCGATGACGAGCATGACATCGTCCGGATCGATGACGGTTTCATCGGCCGCAAAGACACCAGTGAGTTCGGTCTCCGGCCGCAGTTCGCCTTGCTCGTACAGGTCCCACATCTCCCTGGCGAACTCAGTGTCGAGCAGTTCGGGCGCAAAGCGGCCCAGCGTGGACCGCAGGTTGTTGACGTCGCGCTCGAGCATCGCCAGCGCAGCGTTGTTGCCCGCTGCATTGACGACCTGCGGCAGGTCGATGATCACGGGACCATCGGGCGCGACCAGCACGTTGAATTCAGACAGGTCGCCGTGGATGAGCCCGACGCACAGCATCCGTACGACCTGCCGGATCAGAAACCGGTGGTATGCAAGGGCGGTCTCGGATGAAAGCTCCACCTCGCCGAGGCGTGGCGCCGGATTTCCGTCCGCATCCGCGACGAGCTCCATGAGCAGGACGCCCTCGAAATAGCCGTAGGGCCGTGGCACGCGCACGCCAGCGGCCATCAGCTGATACAGCGCGTCCACCTCGGCGTTCTTCCAGGCCGCCTCCTGCTCCGCCCGACCGAACGACGTGCTCTTGCTCATCGCGCGGGCCTGGCGGCTGCCACGCACCTTGCGTCCTTCCTGGTACTGGGCGCGCTTCTGGAAGCTGCGCTGCGCCATGTTGCGGTAGACCTTGGCGCAACGCATCTCCGTGCGCGAGCGCACGAGGTAGACCGTTGCTTCCTTGCCGCTCTTGAGCGAGCGGAGGACTTCGTCGATCACGCCGTCGTCGATGAGAGGCTGCAGTTCGGTGGGAGTTTTCATTGGCGCGGCGATGATACCGACCGGACCGATCGGCGTGTCGGCGAATTGTCAGCGAAGCCAGCCTAGGGATCGGCAACCTCCGCCTCAGGCTGACTCGCGCGCAGACGCCACCGGGGCGGTTGCTGAAGGCAGCGCCGCGTGCGGTCGCTCCGACGTGGGCCGAGCCGATCGGCTCTCATGCAAATTGGCAACTGCCCGCGCGAGCAGCGCGTCCGCGTCGAGCAGGCGCCCTCGCGGGGCGGTCGTGAAGCCGACACTGCAAGTCAGGTCGTGACCCTGCGTCAGGAGCCAGTCGGTCAAGGAATGAGCGAGCTTGTCGGCGACAACTGCCGCGGCCGAGCTGTCAGTTCCGCGAAGCAACAGCGCGAACTCGTCGTCGGCGAGTTGCGCCACGGTGTCGATGCGCCGGGTCGAGAGCTGAACGGCGTCGCAAAACCCGTGTTGCACGGTTCTCGCATGTTCCCGTCCATGCTCGGCGATAAGCCGTGGCAACGCGTTCAGGCTGATGCAGATGATGCTGGTTTCGCCACCGAGCCGTTCGGTCCGGACCAGCTCTTCAGCGATCTCCTGGACCAGGCCGTGCCGGGTCGCGAAACCGGTGGAGGCGTCCGTGGTATCCAGCCTGGCGAGCCGGCGCTGCTGCTCTCGCAACTCGCACACGAGCCATGCCGGCAGCGCGAAGAGCACTGCGTGCGCTACGAAATTCCAGGACAGGATGCCGATAACAATGCCGGTGGCCATGCTGGTCACAAACTCGGCGACTGACGCAACGACGGCCGCTCCAACCGCAGCGATCAGTCCAGCACGCAGGCCGTGAAGCCAGGCGAGGGCGAGAACCGCGGGCAAGTAGAAGGGCTCGGCTCGCAATACACCGCCCGTTGTGGCGTCTACAACGCCACAGCCACCGATCCAGCAGGCTGCAAGAGCAAGCGGATAGCGAGGTGGTTCCTGCACGAGATCAACCGAATCGCGACTGCGCAAGAAACCCTCCGGGTCGGCCGAGCCTGATGCTGACCCGAAAAGTATGTCCATACGCCGGCAGCCGGTCTACCGACGGGCGCACACTGTGAAAAGGCTGCGGATCGCATCACACATTCACGCACCGATGCGCGTAGAGATTGTCGCGATTGACGAGCCGCGACACCTTTCATCCCCAGAGCGCGGGATCGGGTGGATGCATCACGCTGGAGACGAAGCGGATCGGCGACTCCCGGTCGCGGCGCTGCAGCAGCGGCCCATCGAGATCAATGTAGCGGCACGCTTGTGCCACCAGGAACGCCGGCGCCATCGCCAGCGAAGTCCCGCACATGTTCCCAACCATCAGCCCAAGTCCGAGTCGGCTTGCCTCGGCGCACATGCACAGGGCCTCGGTCAGGCCACCGCACTTGTCCAGTTTGATGTTGATGTACTGATAACGGCCCACAAGAGCGGGCAACGAATGACGGTCGGTGCAGGATTCGTCCGCCGCGAGCGGCAGCAGGTTGGGCAGCCCGTCGAGGGCCGAGTCGTGGCCGCGCGGTACCGGTTGCTCGATCAGTTCTACGCCGAGACCCTGCAGTTGCGGCTGGAGCCGCTCGAGCAGCGAGCGCGACCACGCCTGGTTGGCGTCGACGATCAGCCTGGCCGCGGGGTGTTCCTCGCGCACGATCCGCACCAGGTCGACATGCCGCTCGGCATCGAGCTTGAGCTTCAACAAGTCATACGGCAACGCATCACGTGCCTTGCGACGGATGTCAGCCTCGCTGCCGAGTCCGATCGTGAAAGCAGTCGTCACCGGGCGGGGCAGGGCGAGACCTGCGGTCCGCCACGCAGCGACCCCCGTCTCCTTGGCCCGCAGGTCCCACAGCGCGCAGTCGAGGGCGTTACGCGCGCCGCCGGCCGGCAGGAGGTGGAGCAATTCCTGACCCGTGATCCCATCGTGCAGGGCGTTCTGCACCGATGCGATCTGCGCCGCCATCGTCGCAGGCGTCTCGCCGTCGTAATCGACGCCAGCCGCCTCAGCCCAGCCACGCGCGCCGTCGCGACCCATGAGGGTGACGAGCATGACCGGAACGTGCGTGATCGAGTCGCGCGCAGTCGTGAACGGCTCGACCAGCTCCCAGCGTTCGATCTGCGTCCTGACCGCAATCATTCGGCGCGGAGTGCCGCTGCGAGACGATCGACACCGCCACGCATCGGATCGCAGACCGGCAGGCCCAGCTCATTCTCGAGGCGCGTTCGATAATCGCGCCATCCGGTTTCATCGAGTACCGATGAATTGATACTCATGCCCACGCACCGGACGCCGCGATTCGTCAGGCGGCCTGCCCGCAGGTAGGTTTCGATGACCTCGGTCAACGACGGAATCGGATAGTCGGGATACTCCTCGATCGTCAGTCGCTCCGGCGCGTGGCACAGGACGATTGCGTCGGGTTGCGAGCCGTGCAGCAGCCCGAGGGTCACGGCCGCGTAGGCTGGATGAAACAGCGACCCCTGGCCCTCGATGACGTCCCAGTGTCCCGGCGCATTGTCCGGCGAGAGCGCCTCAGCGGCGCCGGCCAGGAAGTCCGCGACCAACGCATCCACGGCGATTCCGCTGCCGGCGATCATGATCCCGGTCTGGCCGGTCGCCCGAAACGTCGCTGCAACGCCTTGCGCCTGCAGCGCGTGCGTGAGCGCGAGCGCCGTGTACTTCTTGCCGAGAGCACAGTCCGTCCCTACCGTGAGGACGCGCTTGCCGGTGCGCTTGCGGCCACTCGCGACGGGATACGCCGCGCTCGAATGGCGCACGTCGACGAGTCGTACACCGTTTGCCTCTGCCGCTCGCACCAGGCGCGGAAATGCGGTGAGGCGGGTATGGAGACCGCTGACGACATCGAGGCCCGCATTGAGCGCGTCCTCGAGATCGTCCTGCCAGTGATCCGGCAGCACACCACCCGTGGGTGCAACTCCCACGACAATCGAACCGGCGCCTCGTGCGGCCGCCTGCAATCGGTGACAGTCGTGGTGCGCCGACGGTGACGCTCGCGGCAGGCAGCGACCATTCGCCGATCACGTCCGCGCCACACCAGTCGTGCAGACCGAATGCCGTCTTGCAGTCCGACTTGAGGGTCGCGTCACCCAGGTACAGCAGGTACGGCTTGCGCAGCATGAGCATGGGCGTGATCGAGGCGACTCAGGGCCGGTAGGCGGGGCTGCGCAAAACACGGCCCGGACGATGACCTGTCACCTTGCCGTCGCGGACGACCCATTCTCCCGACACCATGACGTCCGGGATTCCGAGCGGCGGCGCCTCGGGGTTCTCGACTGTCGACTGGTCGATCACGACCGCGGGATCGAACACGACCAGGTCGGCAACGTAACCGGTCGCGATGCGGCCGCGATCCTTCAGCCCCAGCTGTGCCGCGGGGAGGCCGGACATCTTGTGGATTGCTGCCGCCAACGGCAGCACCTTCTCCTCGCGCACGTAACGGCCGAGCACGCGGGGGAAAGCGCCGGCGCCGCGCGGATGTGTGCCGTGCAGTTCGCCGTCGCTGCAGAACATGATGTCGGGATGCGCGATGAACCAGCGCAGGTCATCCTCGCTCATCGACGAGACCAGCACGTTCTCCATCGACTCGTCGCTACCGACCTCGGACTCCGTCGCCTTGACGATACGCATGTAGGCTTCGACCGGCGTCACTTGCCAGGTGGCGGCGACCTGATCGAGCGTCTGGCCCGCGAGCGCAGGCTCGGGCGTGTATTTCCCGAGGCGAATGGCCGCGGCGCCACCGTTGTCGACGATCGCGCGGCCCACCTTTTCAGCATTGAAATAGTCGCGGTCCGGCACCAGGACGCGGATCGTCGAGTGCCAGAAGGTGTACGGATACACATCCGCTTTCAGGTTGATGCGCTCACGGCGGGCCTGTTCGAAAAATGCTGGCATCCGCGCCGCCGCCTGGTGCCAGACCGGCGTCGAACCGAGCTTGATGTGGGTGATCTGAACGGGAATGTGCGCTTCGCGGCCGATGCGCAGGACTTCGTCGAATGCGTCGAAGGTCCGGTTCGCCTCGTCGCGAACGTGGCTGATGTAAAAGCCGCCCGTCGCCGCGGCCACCTTCGACAGCTCGACGACTTCTTCCGTGGTCGAAGAGTGCGCCGCCTCGTATTCGAGGCCCGTCGACAGGCCGAAGGCACCCGCCGTCAACTCATTCGCGAGCAGCGACTTCATCTGCGCGATTTCCTGCGCGGTAGCAGGGCGGTACAGGTCCTTGCCCATGGCCTGCAGTCGCAGGGTTGCATGGCCGACCATGCTCGCCACGTTGATCGCCGGCGGCGTGGACGTGAGCTTCGCGAACCAGTCCCGCAGCGGAAAGTCGGACTCTCCATCCTGACCAACGACAATCGTGGTCACGCCCTGGCGACTCACCGTGGCGGCGTCGAGGTCCTCGAGCAGCCCGCCATTGCCATGGCTGTGCATGTCGATGAAGCCCGGTGCGAGCGCCAGGCCGTGCAGGTCACGCACGGGCTCGCCGGGTAGTGGCTCCAGGGACGGCGCAATCGCTGCAATCCGGTCGCCCTGGATGCGAACGTCCGCGACGAACGACTGAGCGCCCGTGCCGTCATAGACGGTGGCGTGACGGATCAGTACGTCGGCGTATGCGTTGACGCCGGACAGGAGCAGACCAGCGGCGGCCAGGAGACCTGCAGATCGCATGACGATTGCCCCAAGCATCGCAAAGGCGGGAGTCTACCGGGCAATTCGCCAGTAGAGCCAATCCGCACGCGGTGTCACTTCGCTGAGAGGTCGCCTCCTGGGGATGGACCTGTCAGCCCTTCGGGTAACCGACCGTCTGCGACAGCAGTACGTGCTGATCATGGGAGAGGCCAAGGGCGTCGGCGATCGCGGAGCGATCGATCCAGGCGCGAATCACGGTGACGAGTCCCGCGCTGGCGGCGTACAGGTAAACGTTCTGGGCGATCGCGCCAGCGGCGGCAGACGCGTAGCTCTCGCGGCTTGCCACCGGGATCAACTTCATGCGCGAGTGATCCACGACGTAGACGAGATCGAGCGGGGCATCATCAACGAAATCCTGATAGCCCGTGATGCTGCGCAAATCGCTGCCGGCAACTAGCCGCAGCGCGTGTGTCCGGGCGTCATAGAGGTAGGCACCGTCGGGCAGGGCGACGTAGACATCGATCTCCTGCGCGTTGATGGCCGAGGGAGCCGTTCGCCCGCCGTCGCGACGATTCACGCCGAACGCAGCCCACAGCAGGCTGGAGAGTGCGGGCGGGGGCAGTGGCTTGCGTGCGAACTCACGCGTTGACCGACGTTTGGCCAATGCCTGCATGAGCGGCAGACCGCCGCGCTTGTCGGGTGCAGGCAGCTTGATGACCGGACGGGCATCGCCTTTCGCGGGGCGCGGTCGCAACTGCCCCATCGCGCCGAGTGCAAGCTTGGTCAGTGTGCTCATTACGAGTGCTCCTTCGCGGCAGCGCGAGGGCCATGGCGCCGGTCAAATGCACTCTGCGACGGATCAATTGAATCGGCAATAGTGCCAAGTGCGCCTTTTGTCACTCCAGTCGGCGTGATAACAGAATCCGCGGCGACATACTTTATCGACTGCTGGCGGATCCCGCCCTCAATCTGCACGCCGGGTTCGCGACGTTTGTCGTGTTGGGCGCACGCTCGTGTTGCGTGCGCTCGCGTGGCATCAGAAAGATTCAGAACTATTCAGGACATCTGCGTGCCGCTCGTCGCAGCCTTCGCTCACGAACAGTCGTGGCCGAACCGAAGGCGATGACTGAGGGCTCATCCGGACAGGAGGTTGTAGCGTCATGAAGATCAGCACGCTCCGGTCTGTCGCAGGGCGCGCCTGCCGTCGCGGCGCGACGATGCTGGCGCTGTGGCTGGCCATCGCTGGGTTGGCCACTGCGGGGGTCGGCGATCTGGACGTTCGGTATGGGACGAACGGTGAAATGCGGATCCCGGGCATAGAGAACGCTGGCGGACGGCTGTTGGAGATGTCGGATGGGCGGCTGCTGTTGTTCGAGTTTCTGAACGCGGGTGGCGCAGTCCCGCGCGGTTCGTTTGCCGTCAGGCGATTTACGCCCGCTGGGAGCCCCGATCCCTCGTTCGGCACGGCGGGCCGGGTCCTCGTCACGCTGCCCTTGTATGAGGCCTGGGTCCAATCGGCCGCACTGCAAGTCGACGGCAAGGTGATCGTGGCTGGATGGGGCAGGGCGAACACGACCGGTTTCAACAATGTGCGCGTCGTGGCGCGCATCACGGGCGAGGGTGTCGTGGACACGGGCTTCGGCGACGGCGGTGTCGTCATCGGCGGAGAGGGGGGGTACGGTGGTTACAGCGACGTCCTGGTGCTGCCAAGCGGTGAGATCCTTGCGGCGTACGGGGAGGACGTCCATCGCGTCATCGATCGATTCGACGTCGACGGCCGGTTGACTCCAAGCCCACAGCAGTGGGCGCCAGTGCGGATGGCGTTGCAGGCGGACGGTCGCGTCGTGGTCATTGGCCAGCTGGGCCGAGGCAGCGCGGCCTGGCGCCTGCAGCCAGACGGCAGCCTCGACGCAAGCTTTGGTAACGGTGGTTACGCGCTTCTGTCCAACTGGAGCCCTGCAGAAATCGCGATCGATCCGAGCGGGCAACGGATCGTGGTCTGCGGCGGGGCTGGCGTCGAGCGGCTGACGATCGATGGTCGTCCGGACACGTCGTTCGGCGCGTCGGGCGGGCTGGTCTCTTTCGATGAGCCTTTCGTGCCAGACGTGAACCAATGCTGGGGGCTGCTCGTCAACGCGGATGGCGGCGTAGTGTTCGGCGCGGGCGTGTATGTCGTGGGACTACGGTCCGACGGCTCTCCCGATCCGCGGTTCGGCGCCGGCCAGGGCTATGCCAAGGTCAGTGCGGACTACACGCCCGGCGCGTACTGGCGTGGCATCGGTGCGTTGCGCACGAAGGACCTGAACGCGCTGTTCGCATGGACAGGATTCTCGCACGATGATTTTCCGGGCAGTGGGGGAGTGCTCGTCGCCCGCGTGGACCTCGGGCGGGGCGCGTCGGCGGGTGCGGTCGGGATTCCGCTGCCAAGCCTGCATGTGAAGGAGACCGTGGGCACGCATGCGCTGCAGGTCGTGCGCAGTGGTGGCAGCCAGGGTGCCGCGAGCGTGCGCTTCGAGGCGCTTGCGGACAGCGCGACCGGCGCCGACTTCACGCCCGTGACAGGACAGCTCCGTTGGGATGACGGCGACGCGAGTTCGAAGACCCTCAACCTGCCCGTCACCGACGACGGCGAGTTCGAGGGCGAGGAGAGTTACCGCCTCCGTCTGTTCGACGCCCTAGGCGTCGAGCTGGCGACCGACACGCTCGCCGTGACGATTGTCGACGACGATGCGCTCAGCGCACTTCGATTTGTCGACACCCCGATGACGGTCAAGGCCAGCGCCGTAGCCGGCACCTCGGTGCGGGTGAGTCGGGACGACCTGGGATCGGGTCCGCTGACTGCCTACTACGGGATCAACGACGGCTGGGACTACTGCTGCACCGGCCGGGTCAGCTGGGCTGCCGGCGAGCACGGCGAAAAGGAGATTCCACTCGTCGACTTCCTGTCGGGGAATGCCTTGTTGTATGTCGACCTGTACGACGCGCAGCGAATGTTGCTGAGCCAGGCCAAGGTCACGATCGAATCCGACCCGCCGCTGCCACCTGCAACGGTAGGGCCGCCCGCGCCCGCTTCCAGCGATGGCAACAGTGGCGGTGGCGGTCCGTTCGATTGGATGCTGCTCGCCGCCAGTCTGGGTATGACCGCGCATCGTAGGTTCCCGAAGCGGTAGCGCGGCGAGCTCACCGCGCGTGCGTCAACCAGATCAGGTCTCGGCACGACAAGCATTGTTGTTCGAGACGACCTGTTCGAAAACGTTCGATCGCAAGGTCCCAGCGCCGCTTGGGATGGTCATTATTTTACATAATATACATTATGCGTACTAATGAAGTGCACCCTTCAAATCCCAAACACCTTCAGCACCCCATCCGTCAGCCCCTCGAAGCCGCGCCCAGTGAGCCCGGACTTCCTGCCGAAGTACGGCATCTCTTCGTACACGTACACACCCGGTCCGCCCGAGAATCGGTCGTTGAACAGGCTGCGTGTCCCGAGCAAGTACGCGCCAAATGTCTCGGAGCGTCTGGGTAAATAGTCGAGGTTCGCACTGAATCCGAAAGTAGCTGCCTGATCGATGCTGCGGCCACTCCCGGCCTGTTCGATTCGCACTCCGCGACAGCCCTGCACGAGTAGCTTTCCAGGTCCGTCGAAGATCAGGTACCGAAACTGCAGCGTGATGAACGCCATGAGGCTCCAGTTCCATTTCCGGCTGATCCTGATCGGCCGGTCGATCGACTGAACCACACCGACCAGGTTTCGCGGCTGCAGCACGAACGCCGAACCCTCGGGCAGGTCGATGACGCCAACCTCGGCGAAGGCGTCGTTCTTGCTCGAGATCACGAAAGTCTCGCCGTCCGCATCCCGGATCCGATCGAGCGCGACCATCTGCGCCGCGATGCTCGTCAGCCAGAACTTCCAGCTCAGCAGCCACTGGGTCTGCTTGCGGCCGCGATCGGCCGAGCTCTGCAGGTATTCAGGGTGAACCAGCAGTTCCTCGCGGGCACTGAGGACGATTTCCTGGGACACCGCGGAAATCTTCCTTGTCGGGACAAGTCCGGTTCCGTCGGATACGCCCGCAACGACCATCCCCACGGCCCCCGGACGCAGACGAACGGGCGGCCGCTTCTCTGCCAACCGCGCGACGAACCAATACCAGAAGGCCTTGATACCGATCGGCACCAGTGTCACCGCGACCAGGATTCCGAACGCCTTGAGGAAGACGTGCTGAATGGACTGCAGGGCCTTCTCTGCCTGCCTTTCCGTCGCCTCCACCGCCGCCTTCTTTGTTGCTATGAGTTCGTCGAGTGGGCCCAGGATCGCAGTGCTGGCCAATTGCACCTGCGCGCGATCCGCATGAGAGCGCGCCGTCGCCCTCGTGAGTCGGTCCCTTGCTGCGTAGAACTGCGCGCCCGCAGAGTTGTACTCGCGTGCGAGTCGATTGCGTTGCCGCGTCAGTTCCGCGAGTTGCATGTTCCTGCTGGTGCCCGGCACTCGAGATGCAATTGGATGAGTCCGCTCGAAACGAAGGATTTCTTCCTTCTTGTTCAGATAGGCCGCATTGGTCCGCAGAGTCCTGACTCGCTTGTCTTCGAAATCCGCAGCGGCGTCACGAACCTCGGTGCGGAGCGCCTCGATTTCTCCTCTGATGTCGAATCAGAGCCTCCAGCTCGGCCTTGCTCAATTGAATGTCGACCTCGTTCCTGAGATCTTCCTCGAGCCCCGCGCCGGTCATCAGCGCAATCGGCTTTTCTCATCGACGACTGTCGCCTGCCCTCCTTCACCCTGATGTCGGCCTGCAGCGCTTCGATCAAGGCATCGATCCTGGCGGATCCTGCGGACTGCGCCTCCGCCAGGCGTTGATTGACCTGCATTTCCGAATCTCTCGCGAATACTTCGATCTGTGCGCGAGCGGTCTTCGAGGCGCTGCACGAGTTCCTTGTCCGGGACCAGTCCTTTCAACATGACCCCTAACAGTGTCGACTCTTCGCGATAGACGTCCATTGCGACCAGGGCTGCGAGGACGGTCAGGAACACGAGCAAACGTCCCGCCAACCAGCCGGTCGCCACTCGCACGGGATTCATCATCTCATCTGCTCCCTGACTGACATTCTTCGCCGGCCCGACGACAGTTCATGTCGTCGCATCGGGTTGTTGCGCGGTAGCATACGACCCTGGGCATTCGCCCTTGCAGCCTGTGGAGAGCCGGTGAAGCGAGATTGCATGGACGGCAACGGGTCGAACCGCGGGTTCGCCGCGATTCTCCTGTGTGCGTATGTTACCTGCGTCGCGTTCCCTGCCCTGTCACAGGCAGCCGAGAACACCGCCGTCGAAGCGCCGCTGAAACCCCGGCCGCGCATCGGACTCGTGCTGGGCGGCGGCGGCGCGAAGGGTGCAGCGCACGTCGGCGTCCTGAGCGTGCTCGACGAACTGCGCATTCCCGTCGATTGCATCATCGGCACGAGCATGGGTGCCCTCGTCGGCGGCACGTACGCATCCGGAATGAGCGCGGATGAACTCGAGACCGCTATCCGGGCGATCTCGTGGCAGGAGGCCATTGGCCGCCGCGGATTGCGCGCGCAGGTGCCGATGCGGCGCAAGCTGACGGGCAACACCTACAGCAACAGCCTGGAGTTCGGCGTCCGTGACGGCAGCCTCATTGCGCCGTCCGGCCTGATCAACACGCAGAACGTCGACCTGACGATCCAGTACCTCGTGGGTCGCAGCCGCGGCATCGCGGAATTCGACCGTCTGCCCATTCCCTTCCGGGCCGTGGCCACGGACATGCAGAACGGTGAGATGGTGGTCCTCGATCGCGGCGACCTGGCGCTCGCGATGCGGGCAAGCATGGCCGTGCCCGGCGTGTTCTCGCCCGTGAGCATCGACGGCCGAATCCTCGGGGACGGCGGGCTCACGCGCAACGTCCCGGTGGACATCGCCCGCCAGACCTGTGCCGACGTGGTCATCGCGGTCGCAGTGCCGAATCCCCTGCCCACGGCGGCCGAATTGCGCTCGCCCCTCACCTTGATGGCGCGCACGCTGGACGTGCTCATCGGCGCCAACGAGAGACAGCAGCTCGATACCCTCGGCCCCGACGACGTGAAGATCGTGATCGAGATGGGGGACATCGGTTCGGCGTCGTTCGACCGGGTACGTGATGCCATTCCGATCGGACGCGCGGCGGCGCTGGCGCATCGAGACGCACTGGCACGGTATGCAGTGACCGAGGACGAGTACCTGGCGTGGCGGGAATCGGCGTCACGGCCAGGGCGGGAAAAGGTCACGCTGGCTGCCGTGAACCTGAACGGACTTGAACGGGCCAATCCGGAATTCATCAGGCAGACGCTTGGCCTGCAGGCAGGAGACGTGGTCGATGCGCGCCAGATTGCAAACCGCGCTACCGCGGTGTTTGGACTTTCCGATTTCGAGCGCGTGGCCTACACCCTGTCCGGGGACCCGGCTCAACCAACCCTGGACATGCATCTGCAGGAGAAGTCCTGGGGTCCGCACGTCCTGCGCTTCGACCTCGGGCTCCATATCGGCACCGACGCAAACACGGCGTTCACGATCGGCGGCAACTACCTGCAGACCTGGATGAACGACCGCGGCGGCGAGTTGTACGGGTCACTGCGCCTCGGCCGAACCTCGGGCCTGGATGCCTCGTTCTACCAACCGCTCGACGCGGCGCATCGCTGGTTCGTCGAGCCGGGGCTGACGGCACAACGATCCATCGAGGATCTCTTCGACGACGGCGACGCCGTGACGCGCTACGACTTCTCGTCCGGCTGGGGCTATCTCGACGCGGGACACGCCTTCGGCAATCGCGCCGAGTTGCGCGCGGGAATCCGCGCCGGCGTCCAGGCGGCCGACCGGGAAATCGGTTCGCAGGACCTGCCCGAGATATCGAGCGAGGGCTACGGCGGCCTGGCGTTGCGCTACACCTTCGACTCGCGCGACCGCGACGTACTGTGGCAGCGTGGCACGGTAGCCCGCGTGACTTATTTCCGCAGCGAAGAGGCGCTGGGCGCCGTGGCGCCGTATGACCGATTCGAGGGGACGGCGACCGTCGTGGTACCGTTCCGTCGCAACGTCGGCTACCTGCGCGTGAGCGGCGGCTCGTCGTTCGACACGGCTCTGCCGTTGTACGACTTGTTCAGTCTCGGCGGCCCGGTGAGCCTGCCCGGGCTCAGCCTCGGCGAGTTGCGCGGCACTTCGTACTGGAGTGCGCAAGCGTCCTATCTGCAGCGGATCGCGGACATCAGCTACGTCTTCGGCCAGTCAATCTACGCTGGACTGACGTTGACCGCGGCCGACATGAGCGGCCGCCTCGACGGCGTCAACGCGCAGCCGACGTATTCCGGGGCATTCGTGCTGGCCGGACGCACGCCGCTCGGCCCGATGACGCTTTCCCTCGCCGCGACCGCCACCAGCGAATGGCAGCTCGTGCTTGGGCTCGGGCGACCGATCGAAGAACGCACGATCAACGACCCCATTTGGTGATCGTACGGCCGCGATTGGTCGATGATCGCTTGTGCCGATGAGGGCACGGGTAAGAAGCACTTGTCCGATCCATGCTTGCGCGATGTGCATTGCGCCAATGCGTCGCGCGCGCGCCGGCGATCGGCACGTGACCCATGCGTTGAAGCTGCGGACTTGCTCGTGCTAGCCTGATTCGCGCGTTACCTGCCGAAGACCAGTTCCGAATGCCTCTCGCCGCTGGGTGCGCGAGTCAACACTGTCACCTTGGAGCGTCAACATGATCCGCTTTCGCCCTCTGCTGCCATTACTGCTCATGCTGGGCGCGACAACCCTTGCGGGATGCGCCAGCACCGGCAATGCCCCCCCTGAAGAATGGGACGGCCTCGTCCGGCAGTCGGGCACGCGCCTGGGCGCCGTCTTCATCCGGCCTGATGCGGAGATCGTTGGCTACCGCAGCGTGATGATCGACCCGGTCGAAGTCAGCTTCGCCAGGAACTGGGACCCGAACCGCGGCGGGCGCAGCCAGCTGGGCCGGCTCGACGCCGGCGACATGGCCGCGATCCAGGCCGGGGTGGCGGACCTGTTCCGCGAGACTTTCCGGGCGGAACTCGAACGCGGCGGCTATCAGCTGGTCGAAACGGCGGGACCGGACACCTTGCGGGTCTCGGCCGCGATCGTGGACCTTTACATCAACGCGCCTGACACGATGTCGGCTGGCCGCTCGCGCACGTACACGGCCAACGCGGGACGCATGACCCTGGTCGCGGAACTGCGCGATTCGATGACGGGTGAACTGCTGGCACGTGCCGTCGATGCAAGGAGCGCACGCTCCAGCGGAACCTGGCAGGTCACGAACCGGGTGACCAATACCGCGGATGCGCGGCGTGCGATGGGAATCTGGGCGACGGCACTGCGTCAGGCCCTGGACGAGATGTACGGCCGAGCCACGGCCGAAGTAAACGATTGCGAGCGGTGGCTCCAGGGCCTTTTCCAGAGCGCGTGTCTGCCTTTCCAAGCTCTTGAATAGGCCTCGGAGCCACCGCTCGCAATTCAGCACGCATTGGCCGGGCTAGCTGCGAGGCCGGACCGGCTCAGAACCGGTCGTTGAGCGTCACGCCGACACCGATCGTCGTCTGGTTCCAATCGTAATCGATCATGCTCTCGCCGTAACCGGTGAAGACCTGCACGTAGCCACGCAACGGCCCCAGCAGCGGTCGCGTAGCCCAGGTGAATTGTGCCGCGCCCTTGCCGGTGCTCAGATTGCCGCGCCCCATCAGCGTGAAGCTGTTGTCGCGCCACTTGTAGATACCCGTGATCTCGCCGTGACCGTAGTAGTCCACGATGTCGGGATTGTCGTCTTCGTAGTCCGCCTCGGTGATGCGAGTCCAGGCCCGGGCCAGCAGCACGAAATTGTCCCGCTCGATTGCCGCTTCGACGAACAGCCGGTCCCAGCTGCGCGAGATCGGGTCGGACCGCCCATTCGACTGGTGCGTGTACCCGAAATTGAGCAGGTTCCACTGCCAGCCGCCGAAGTCCACACCCGGGCGGAAGCTGCCGAAGATCTCCGGCATGTAGTTGGTTTCGCGGAAAGGGCGCGAGATGTCCGGGCTGTAGAGCTGCCATTGGCTCTGTTGCGTGTAGGCGAACCACAGGCCCCAGCGGAGATCGTCCGAGGCGAGCAGCCGACCCTTGAAACTCAGCTGGAACTTGGCCTCGACGTCGTCGAAATCGGCCTCTTCATCGAACGCATCGAACAGCGGTTCATACGGCTCGGTGTTGACGTCCGTCGTGTAGCGGCCCAGCAGGAGGTAGTTCGGCTGGTGGAGCCTCACGTAAGCCCGCCTCGAGTCGGGAAGGAAACCCCACACGGTGTCGATCAGGGAGGCGGAACGCGGTGCGACCTGGGCAGTCGCCGCCACTGGTTCCGGCACCGTGGATGGAGCGGGCGCCGCCGGTGCAGCACCGTACACGGCGGCACCGATTGCGGTGTCGAAACACGCGAGGCGCTCGACGGCATCCGCTATTTCCAGGCACCGCGCGCCGGGTGTTTCCGCGCGTGCAGCGTCAGGCGCAAAGGTCGCGCCCGCCAGGATTACGAACAGACCTGGCAGGCGCGTCTGGCGTCGACTCGACGACAGCATCATGGGCGTCGTTCGTCAGAGCTGCAGACGGGTAATCCGCGTTCCGTCGACCGTCAGGCCCGCCATCAAGCCCTGGTTCGAGAGGATGTAACCGATCACCGGCTGCTGCGACGTGGCGCTGGTCAACTGCGCATTCGCGCCGACGGTTATCAGCGTGACCGAAGCATCGACCCCGGCCGTCCAGCCACGGCTGTCCTGGAAGTTCTTCAGCGCGGCGTCGGTCATGAACAGCAGGAAAACCGCCGTCGACTGCGCCCCGGCCTGCAGGCCGAACGAGCCGCTGGTGGTGCGATGGAAACTGACCGTCTTGCCGTTCACGCGCAGGGCGCCATCGCCCCGGGACGCGCCGACGATGAAGCCGGCCTCGAGCACGGAGGGGAACACGAGCACGCCCTTGGCGCGTCCGACGAGTTCCTGCGAACCCGGCACCTGGCGGGCGAGCGACGCGAGCGCGTTATCCACACCGGAATCCAGGCTCTGGCGTCGTGTCGCCGGATCGCCTGAATCCGAGCCCGTGGTGGTGCAGCCGGTGGCGAACACCAGC
>CAWHCA010000032.1:0-31125 GCA_963827615.1 uncultured Gammaproteobacteria bacterium
CGCTTGCTCAGCGTCTGGCACGCATTCGCGCCGCTTCACCTCCGACACGGTGACCCACGTCTCGATGCTGTGATTTCGCATGGCTTGCAGGGGTGTATTTATAATGATACAGTTTGATACGTGAAATTGCCCACGTTGGTGGTTCGGTTTTTCCGCAGCTCGCAGGGCAATGAGCCGGTTCGTGACTGGCTGCGATCGCTCTAGGCGGTAGACCGCGATCGGTTGGCGAGGAATGGCACCGTACAACTGGTCGGCAGAAAATTCCCTCAGACGATTTGCACACGGCAATCGGACGCCTGAAGCAACTCCATGCTGCAAGGCACCGCTGAGTCAAAACGACGTAAGGAGCAATGGACATGGCGCGCAAAAAAGGAACCCGCATGTGGGCAGTGATTTTGAGGAATTCCTTGCCGAGGAAGGCCAACTTGTGGGGGCGACTGCCGTCGCCATCAAGCGTGTGCTCGCCTGGCAGATTGCCGAAGCGATGAAGGACGAGAAGGTTTCCCAAGCCGAACTGGCGCGCCGCATGAAAACGAGTCGCGCAGTTATTCACCGTTTGCTCGATGCGGACGACCCATCGGTCACGCTGTCGACGATCAGTCGCGCGGCTGCCGCGCTGGGCCGCAGTGTCCGCGTCCAGCTCGCCGCCTAGAGTTCACTGATTCCGCAACCGATCAACCAGTCACCCAACCTGCTCAGTCGGGACGAGTCACCAGCGCAGCAGCATGGCTCCCCACGTCATGCCGGCGCCGACAGCCTCCAGCAGCACCAGATGACCGGGCTGGATGCGGCCGTCACGGACGGCGGCGTCGAGCGCCAGCGGCACGGAAGCGGCAGAGGTGTTGCCCTGGGTCTCCAGCGTCGTGACGATCTTGTCGGTGGGCAGGCCGAGCTTGTTCGCGGTCGCCTGGATGATGCGGATATTCGCCTGGTGCGGCACCAGCCAGTCGAGGTCGGAGCCAACCAGACCATTGGCGGCCAGTGCTTCGTTGCAGACATCTTCCAGGGCCCGCACCGCGAACTTGAATACCGCCTGGCCGTCCATGTGCAGGAAGGCATGGTCGTGGAGGACACCGTCCTGCACGTAGCCGGAGGCCTCCAGGATATGACTCTGCCGACCGTCCGCGTGCAGATGACTGGATAGGATGCCGGGTTGTTCTGACGGCCGCAGGATCACCGCGCCTGCACCGTCGCCGAACAGCACGCAGGTGCGGCGGTCGCTCCAGTCGAGCAGGCGCGAGAAGACCTCGGTGCCCACGACCAGGGCGCACTTGCACTGACCGCTCGCCACGAACTTGTCGGCGATCGAGACGGCGTACAGAAAGCCGGTGCACGCAGCCTGAATGTCGAAGGCTGCGCCGTGGGTTACACCGAGCTTCTGTTGCAGCAGGCAGGCCGTCGACGGAAAAATCACGTCGGGTGTGCTGGTGGCCAGCACGATCAGGTCAACGTCGTCGGCAGTGACGCCTGCAGCATCCATCGCACGACGCGATGCGTGCAAGGCAAGGTCCGATGCCTGCTCGTTCTCGTCCGCGACGAAGCGGCTGCGAATACCCGTGCGCGAGAAGATCCACTCGTCGCTGGTCTCGATGCGCTGCTCGATTTCCTGGTTGGTCAGCGTCTTGGCTGGCAGGTAGGCCCCGGTGCCGGCGATTCTTGAGTATCCCATCGCGCCAGTCTAACAAGCGCATGCACCATGCAGCTAAAATCGTCGGCTAGATAGAGGGGAGCCGGACTGCAACCAGGCACGTTCAGTGCAACCGCGGGGGACGGTCGGCGCCAGCAGGTCCTGTCTCGCTGCCTGGGCGCGATAGGTGTAATCCTCGGCACGGCCGAAATATCACGGCGTGATATAAAATGCTTATCGTTCACAGCCGCGTCGGCGTAACGTGCGTATCTTGAATCCGTCTGTCGTCCTGCCTGGTTTGCGCTGCAAGATTGCGAGGTTGCAGTGCTCCAGCGCGGCCGGTGCGCGGCAGTGAATTATCTCGGTCGCAATCAACACTCCTGTGCAGTCGGGCTGCGTGACTATCATCGGGCCGTGCGCCGCCTGCGCAGCTGCGCCATGAGATCGAGCGAGGCTTGGGTTGCGCAGCTGCAACTGGAGAGCCTGCAGTTCGACGTGCAGGTCGACGTCCTGGCGCGGAGCGGCCCACGCTCGATGGAGCGCATGACGGAAGTCGAAGCCGACGTCTTCTATCCGACGCTGGTCCGCCTGAATGAGTCGTTCGCCGGACTCGCAGACGGCGCCGATCCTGTCGCGTGGGAAGCACCGCTGACCACGGCCCTCGGTGGCTTGCGGCGAGCCGTGCGCGGCTTGCAGCGGCGGTCCTGCGCCAGCGGATCCCCAAGCGGCGACCGCCGGTCGTGATACCCCGCAAAGTCGCGCTGAGCCCGGGGCATCCGGAGCGGATCTGCTGGGGGTGCGAACGCTACTGTCCTGCCAACGATTTGCGCTGCGGCAACGGCACGATCCGCACCCCGCACCCGGTAGAACTCTTCGGTCCTGACTGGCTCGAGCAGGGTCTCGATGCCGACGCGCAGCGCAAGCGCGGGTGTGAATCAACCACGCAGGTCCCGTGCGAGGGTAGCAGTTGATGGATCACGCGATCGTCGCCCGGGCACTCCATCTCCTCGGCGTCGTGCTCTGGATCGGAGGTGTCGGCTTCGTAACCACGGTGCTGCTGCCAGCCGTACGACGTATGAAGTCCGCCGACGAGCGCGTGGCCTTCTTCGAGGCAGTTGAAAGCCGGTTCGCATGGCAGGCCCGGGTGACCACCTTGCTCGTCGGAGGTACGGGTCTGTATCTCGTTGAACGGTGGAACCTGTGGGACCGGTTCCAGAGCCCCGCCTACTGGTGGATGCACGCGATGGTGCTGGTTTGGCTGCTGTTCACCGTCATGCTGTTCATCGCGGAGCCCCTGTTTCTGCATCGCCGATTCCTCGAGGCTGCCAGTCGCCGACCGGACGCGACATTTCGACTGATCGAACGCATGCACTGGGTGTTGCTGGCGATCAGCCTGGCAACGGTGCTGGGCGCCGTGGCTGGGAGTCACGGGTGGGCCTTCTGACTCGGCTCAGCCTCTTCGCCTACGGTTTTCGGCCTTTCTTTGTCGGCGCGGCCTGCAGTGGGCTGGTGCTCGTCCCATGGTGGGCTGCGGACTTTTCGTTCGGCGTGTCCCTGGCGACGGACTGGCCACCCACGTTGTGGCACGCGCATGAAATGCTGTTCGGATTCACCTGCGCCGCGATTGCCGGGTTCCTGCTGACGGCGGTGCCGAGTTGGACAGGCCGGCGGGGATTTGCCGGCGGTCCGCTCGTCCTGATGACGGCACTGTGGCTGCTCGGGCGAGTGCTGGTCGCCAGCTCCGCCTCATGGCCGTTCGCTGCGGTAGTCGCCGCCGACCTGGCATTTCTGCCCGTCCTGGCGGCGTTCCTCGCGTGGCCCTTGCTGCGAGAGCGAAACCGCAATACGCCACTGTTGCTCGTGCTGCTGGTGCTGTGGCTGTGTAACGCGATCTTCCACCTGGGCCTGTTCCGCGGTGACGCGGCGCTGTCGCGACAGGCACTGCTCACGGCAGTCAATTTGGCGCTGATCCTCGTGACGGTCATTGGCGGACGCATCACGCCGTCCTTTACCGCCACGGCGTTGCGGCAACGCGGCGTCGAAGGTGCAGTGCAGGCGCCAAGGGGCATGACCGCTGTGACCGTCGCGCTGATGATCGCAGTCGCGGCCGTCGACGTCGTGCAACCGGGCGGAGCCAGTGCCGGATGGCTGGCGCTCGCTGCTGCCATTGCCCAGGCTGCGCGGCTGGCGCAGTGGCAGGGATGGCGTACGTTGCATGACCCAATCGTCTGGATCCTGCACCTGGCGTATGCCTGGCTGCCGTTCGGACTAGCGTTGAAGGCGCTGGCGATACTGACGGGCGTTGCCGTCGCCACCTTCTGGCTGCATGCCCTGACGATCGGCGCCCTGGCGACGATGATCCTGGGAGTGATGACGCGTGTCTCGCTCGGGCACACCGGGCGTCCACTGCGGGTTCGACCGCTGGTGACTCTGGCATATCTGCTGGTAGCGGCTGCCGCGATCGTGCGCGTTTTCGGCGCCTGGCTGCCAGGGTTCGACTATCCCGCTGTCATCGTGCTGAGTGCCGCGCTGTGGACGACGGCGTTCGCGCTCTTCCTGTGGGTCTACGGACCGATCCTGTTCACGTCGCGTATCGATGCGCGGGCGGGACGCTGACCTCCCGCGACAAGCAGACTAACGCCAAGGCCGTGCGTCCTGGTCAGGTTGGAATCATTCTGGCTGCGACAGGCACGCAGTCACTTGGTTAGACTCAAACGGTGAACAGGTTTCTCCAAGGACTGCGCTCGCACCGGATTCTCCTGGCGCTGTTGCTGCTGCCGGGGCTCCTGATCCGTGCCGCCGTGCCGGCCGGATTCATGCCGGCCGTCGGGCAGGGCGCCGCCCTGACGATGGCGATGTGCTCCGGGCAGGCGGCCCAATCGGTCGTCGTGCACCCCGACGGCAGCCCCGCTACCGGCCGACCCGGATCAGCGATCCCCGCAGCATCACGAAGCGCCGTGCGTTTTTGCGGCGACCGCAGGCGGCGCACCGCCATCCGTTGGCCGCGGTGCTCGTCGTCGCGCCGACGCTGCACGACCGATGATTGCGTCATCCTGTGTTCGCTGCGCCCAGTCGCCAGGCCGGCGATTCGAGCACACGCTCCTCGCGCACCTCCCGCGCTCGTCTGATCGTCGCCGACTGCTGATCGCTCCTGCCCGTGACAGGTCACGGCAGCAGGGGTGACTGCGTCGACCCGTCCGGATGTCAGTCGAGAAATACCTGTCCCTGGGAGGACGCGAGATGAGCGCTGTTGCAACAGGAGTGCGCCTGGCACTCCGTTCGATCATGCCTGTGGGGGCCGCCACGCTGGCCCACTGCCTTGTATCTGCCACGGTGCTGGCCGCTTCGGCCAGCGACGTCACGTCCACCCGAGAACTGGAGCAGGTCGTCGTCACGGCGCCCCGCATGATCGCACCGCTGCTGGTGGTCACGGATCCGAAGCAACCGCGCCAGCCGTTGCCAGCCCACGACGGGGCCGATTACCTCAAGGCGATCCCCGGCTTCTCCGTCATCCGCAAGGGCGGCACCGACGGCGACCCGGTGTTCCGTGGCATGGCGGCCTCGCGCGTCAACCTGCTGATCGACGGGCAGCAGGTGCTCGGCGGCTGCGGCATGCGCATGGATCCACCGACGGCCTACGTCTTCCCCGAAGCCTACGACCGCGTCGTAGTCATCAAGGGTCCGCAGACTGTCCTGCAAGGCCCCGGCAATTCCGCCGCGACCGTGTCGTTCGAGCGCAGCGTCGAGCGATTCAGCGAGCCCGGCGCCGCCGGCACGGCAGCGTGCTTGGCGGCAGCTTCGGCCGCACCGACCTGGTGGGCGACCTGCGACTCGGCACGCCCGACGTGTACGGCCAGTTGACCGGCACGCGTGCCGAGTCCGACGACTACACGGACGGCAGCGGCAACGAGGTGCATTCGCGTTACCTGCGGTGGAGCGGCAACGCGGCGCTCGGCTGGACTCCTGACGAACGGACGCGGCTGGAGTTGAGCGGAGCGTTGAGCGATGGCGAGGCCGCCTACGCCGATCGCGCAATGGACGGCGTGAAGTTCGCGCGCGACAACCTGGGCCTGCGGTTTGAGCGACAGCTGGCCGGTACCCACGTGCAGGCGATCGAGGCCCAGGCGTACTACAACTACGTCGATCACGTCATGGACAACTACAGCCTGCGCGAATTCGCGCCTTCCACGACGATGCCGTTCCGGTCCGTCTCGAATCCGGATCGCGAGACGACCGGTGGCAGGTTCACCGCGGACCTGGCATTCGGCGAGCGCATCCAGGCGACGGTCGGCGTCGACCTGCAGGAGAACCTGCATACGCTGCGTTCGACGATGAACGAGACGATGATGCCGTACGAGGCGATGACGCGTGCGGAGGATGGGCGCTTCCGCAACGCTGGTGTGTTCGGCGAGTTGACCCTGGCGGCCGGTGCGTCCGGACGCGTCATCACCGGGCTGCGCGTCGATGACTGGTACGCCCGGGACTCGCGCGAGATGCTGCGGATCGGCATGGCGTCCGTGCCAAACCCCACGGCGGACGAGGAGCGTAACGCGACCCTGTTTGGCGGGTTCGGCCGCTACGAGCGCGACCTTGCCGCCGGGCCCTACACGGTCTTTGCCGGTCTCGGTCACGTCGAGCGCTTTCCGGATTACTGGGAACTCCTCGCCGCGGGCAAGGAGACAGCGACCAGCCTCAGCGCGTTTCACGCTCGTCCGGAGAAGACGACCCAGCTGGATACGGGCCTGCTGTATGAAACGTCGCGCGCGGCGTTCTCGGTGTCGGCGTTTTACAGCGAGGTCCAGGACTACCTCCTGATCCAGTCGAACTACGCGAAGGGCATGCGGCGCACGACGATTACCCGCAATGTCGATGCCAGCACGTGGGGTGGCGAGGCGGACGCAGTGTATGCGCTGCTGCCGTCGCTCAAGCTCACCGGCACGCTCGCCTATACCCGAGGCCGTAACGAGACCGATGCGGCGCCTCTCGCGCAGATGCCGCCCCTCGAAGCGCGGCTGGGTCTGGAGTTCTCGCGCGCCGCATGGTCTGCGGGCGCGCTGCTGCGCGCGGTCGCGGAGCAGGACCGGTATGTCGTCAACCAGGGCAACATCGTCGGCCAGGACCTCGGTCCAACGGCCGGTTTCACCGTGCTGTCGTTGAACGGTGGCTGGCGTCCACGCGCGGGTGTCCTGCTGACGGCTGGCGTCGACAACCTGTTCGACCGGACCTATGCAGAGCATCTGAGCCGGGGCGGTGCCATGGTGTCCGGCTACACGCAGACGACCCAGGTCAACGAACCCGGGCGGACTCTCTGGTTCAAGCTCAACGTCGCGTACTGACGCGTGTTCAGAACACCAGCCACGCCGAGGCGATGATCAGGCCCCAGAAAGGCGCCACGCACGCGAGGCCGTAGGCCAGGCCGCGCACGAATCCCAGCGAGTCGTCGGCGTCAGCCGGTGCCGGCGACTCGCAGGGTACGATGTGGGCGGGCGCATCGCGTTCGTTTTCCATGCCCGCAGCTTGCGGCTTGCAGGGCTGTCAGCCGAGACGAATATCGAGCGCCTTTGCGCGGATTAAGGCACGTCGAGGGGCGCTGGCGGTGTCGGCCGCAACGCTCCGGTTCAGCACGCAGCCGGCAGGTCGAGCAGTCGGTCGATGACATCGTCCGCCGAATAGCTCGCGCGACCCGCAGGCACGAACCTGCACACCTGCGACGCGTCGTCACCGGCCGTTACGATGGCAGGTTCGAGTTCGCCGTTGTGACGCAGCTGCCCGTAGTCGACGGCCGCCACCAACCCGTTGCAGAGGCACTTGCGACCATGCGTTTCGGCTTCGGTGCCGCCTTTGCGCAGGAAGTCCTCGAGGGGCTCGCCCGGGCAGCGATAGCCGAGGGTACCGTCCGACTCCCGATAGGTCTGCCGCAGGTAGCCTAGGTCGCAGATACGCTCGCGAGCTTCGAACACGTTCGCGTCGGAAACAGTGCCCGGTACGCTCAGTACCTTGAATGGAAATCCGGTCGGCGAGGCATGCGGATCCGTAAAGATCGAGAGCCGGCCCGCGCGGCTGGCTTCGATCACCGACTCTTTCAATTCCGGGGCAAGACCGGATTCGTCGCAGAAGGCGAACGCGGTGCCGACCTGGATACCGCTCGCACCCAGCTCCATGGCCTGCTGCAGTCGGGCCGCATCGCCGTACGATCCGGCCAGCCAGAACGGCAGTCCCAGTGCCCGAATCTGCTCAAGGTCCGGCGCGTCGCGCGGTCCGTAGACCGGCTCGCCTTTGTCGTCGAGAACTTTCGCACCGCGAGGTGGAGCGTTGTGTCCACCCGCGCTCGGGCCTTCGACGACGAAGCCGTCGACCCGACCATTGCTCTTGCGCACGAGCGTGAGCGCCAGCGTCGAGGACGAGATGATGGCGAGGAATTGCGGTCGCTGCAGAGGACGAACGGCGTCGCCGAGAAAGCTCCGCGGATCGAAGCGGCTGACGAACTTCTCGCCAGGCAAGGCACCCGCCACATCCAGCGTCAACTCGGCCGGCTCGCCCGCCGCGAAGTGATCGAGCACGGCCGGTATCGACCGGGGAATGCCGGCGCCCATCAGCACGTAGTCCACGCCTGCCAGCATCGCGCCGTACAGGGTCGCGAGATTCGGCAGCTGCACTTTCTCGAGCAGGTTGATGCCCACCTTGCCGGTGTGCCCGGTCTTCGCGAGATACACCTCGGCGAAGTTGCTCAACACGATCAGGTCGAGCAGTGCCCTCGGCATCCTGAGGGTCGGCACCGCCTTCGACTTGTAGGCCGCGCCCCGCGACTTGCCGCCCTCGATGTAATGCCTCTCCCAGACCCGTTGGGCGATCGCCGGCACCGGAAACGCGTCGAAGGCGACACGCAGGTGACCCCCGGGATCGCCTTGTTGCAGGCGCCGCGCGACGACGGTGTCGATGCCCGTGCCGGAGACGACGCCGAGTTGACCACGCAGCGAGACGGCCCGCGCGAGTCGCCACGATGAGACGGCGACTCCCATGCCGCCCTGGATGATCCGGGGTAAGGGTGCGTTCATCGGCGCACCCTAGCAGCCGGGGTCCCGGCGAGGGGGCGCGTCAGTACAAGTACTGATCGTGAACCTGGCAAGCGGCGGGGAAGCGACGGTCCGCTCCGGTTCGCGGCCGGCCGATCAGTGGCCACGCCGGGCAATGCCCTTACAGGGTGTGTCGCACGCCAAGCACGAACACGATGTCCGGCGATGCATCAACCTGCAGGTCCTCGCTGAAGCCGAAGTCGAACGCCCAGCCGGCGTCCGTCCTGTAGCGCCCACCGACCGTGAGCACGACCGCGTCGCCATCGAGATCCGTGCCGGTATCCAGCACCGCCGTGTTCGCCTCCACTTGCGCCGTCAACTCGAGGCGCTGCAGGGCGCTCCAGTTGGCGCCGGCGAGCAACGACCCGGCGAAGTCCTGCTGCAGGTCCGCCAGCACGTCGCCTTCGCCGAGCCACGCGACACTTGCCTGCCCGAACAGCTGCCAGCGCTCCGACAGTTGACGTTCGCCAGCCAGGGAGAGGGCGACATCCACTGCACCGCTGCCCGTCAGGTCCGCGGCCTGGCCTGTGGGTACCTTGATCGTCAGCCACGTCGCCACTGCGCTCTGGTCGGACGCGGTCAACTGGTAGCCGAACGCAAGCGGCAGGTCCGCCAGTCCCGAGGTTTCGTCGTCGACCTGCAGCAAGGTCGACCCGCCAGAACGATACTCGATCAGCAGGGCATCCTCGAGCAGCCGGTTGCGTGAGCCGTTTGGCAGGTTGAACAGGTCATGCCAGCTCTCTACCAGCGAATCGAGCGAGCCACCGCTCAGTTGCCGCCACGCCAGTTGACCCTGCACGGCAAAGTGCTCGCCCAGGGCGTGTCCCGCCTGCATGCGAGCCTCGAACACTTCGCCATCGAGTGTGTAACTGCGCTGGTCCGTCGTGTCCGTCGTAGCGATGTTGCTCCAGTTGACGGTGGCGCCGAGGCTGCCGGAGCCAGCTCCCGGCAAACGCGCAGCGAGTGGCAGCGGCAGGCCGTACAACGCCACGAGGGGATGCTGATTGCGGGTCAGGATCGGGTCGGCATGCGCCGGAACGAACTGCGCCAGACAGGTCAGCGCGCACGCCCGGGGGAAAAGGCGTCCAGCTCGTCGCATGACGATATCTCCTGCTCGCGACGGCGGTCGCGCCGGGCTGCCATCCTACGTGGAATTCGAGCTGAATTTGGCGCAGAATCCAGAGGACGATGGCGTTCAGGAGATGAAGCCATGCGAACGGAAGTCAGGGTCCACGGCAGCGACCTTTCCGACGAGCTGCGCACGATCGTGTATCACGAGACCGCGCGACTGGCCCAGGCGCTGCGGCGTCGCATCAATACCGTCAAGGTGGATCTCTACGAGGTGCCTGGTGCGAACCCGGCCGGACACCATGCGCGTTGCCAGGTCGACGTGCTCTTCGACGACGGTTCGAGCGTGGTGCAGGTCGACGAGGAAGACGATTTCCAGCACAGCGTGACGGAGGCGTTCGTCAAGATCCTGTGCAAACGCCGCCAACACGAGTCGCCCCGGCACAACTAGCGATCCGCCGGCGCGGGGCCGCTGCAGCGACGGACGCGCCGCGCCCGCGGGAGGCCGTCACGGCCGGTAGGCGTACTGCAGCGGCTGCGTTGCGCGCAGCGGCGCGGCGATGTCAGCGAATTCGCAGAGCAGCTTGCGCGTGTCGCGCGGGTCGATGATTTCCTCGATCTGGAATTTCTCCGCCGATCGGAACGGCGAACGCATGCGGTTGAGACGCTGCGTGATCTCGGCCGCAAGCGCCGCGCGATCGTCGGCCGCATCGAGTTCGGCTTTGTAGGCGGCTTCGATGCCGCCTTCGATCGGCAGCGATCCCCAGTCGGCCGAAGGCCAGGCGTAGCGGTAGTGGAAGCGCGTGTGGTTCTGGTTGCCGGCGCCCGCGACGCCGAACACCTTGCGAATGATCACCGTGCACCAGGGGACCGTCGCCTGGTAGACCGCGGTCAGTGCGCGGGCTCCGGCGCGGATGGTCGCCTCCTGCTCTGCCTGCTTGCCGATCATGAAGCCGGGATTGTCGACCAGGTGCACCACCGGCAGGCGAAACGTCTGTGCGAAGTTCACGAACCGTTCGAGCTTCGCTGAACTTGCCGCCGTCCACAGACCGCCGATCACGAACGGATCGCTCGCGATCATGGCCACGGGCCAGCCGTCGAGGCGAGCCAGCCCGGTGATCACGGAGCGACCATGCAGACGGCCGATCTCGAAGAACGAGCCCGTGTCGACGACGGCCTCGATGATCGGACGCATGCGATAGACCTCGCGCCGGTCGCGCGGGACGGCGGACACGAGAAATTCTTCGCGCCGCTCGGGATCGTCGCCAGTCGTGAGGCGAGGGGGAAGTTCATGCACGGAGGAGGGCAGGTAACCGAGGAAACGACGTGCCCGTTCGAATGCTTCCTGTTCGCTCGCCACCTCGTCGTCGACAGCGCCGTTCGACGCATGAATCCGGCTGCTGCCGAGTTCCTCCTTCGTCAGTTTCTGGCCCGCCGCCGCCACGACGGGCGGGCCGGCGACGAACATCTGCGACTGCCCGCGCACCAGCAGCGAGTAATGACTCTGCACGACCTTGGCGGCGCCGAAGCCCGCGATGGGGCCGAGGCCGAGACTCACTACCGGCACCGTCGCGAGGTTGCGGACCATGTGATCGAAGCCCGGCAGGAACGGCACGTAGGTGTAACCCATCGCCTCGAGCGACTTCACGGAACCGCCGCCGCCGCTGCCTTCGATCAGGCGGATCATCGGCAGGCGCAGCTCGTGTGCCATCTGTTCGGCAGCCACCTGCTTCTCGATGATCGACGCGTCCGAGGCTCCGCCGCGCACCGTGAAATCGTCGCCGGCCACGACGACGCGGCGGCCTTCGATGCGGCCGCGACCGAACAGGAAGTTGGTCGGAGTCATTGTCTGCAGGGCACCGGTATCGTCGTAGCCGCCGCTGCCCGTGATCGAGCCGATTTCGCGGAAGCTGCCGACATCGAGCAGTGCGCCGATGCGCTCGCGCACCGTCAACCGGCCAGCGGCGCGCTGTCGTGCAATCTTGTCGGGTCCGCCCATCTCGCGGGCCAGGGCCTGTCGCTGCCGCAATTCTTCGAGTTCGGGCTCCCAGGTCATCGCTGCTCTCTTGCTTGCTTGCACCGGCAAACGGACGTCATACATCCTAGCAGGATGAACGCCGGTTCAAGGTTTTCAGGACGCGACGAATGCGTGGTCGAAGCGATCCATGTCGGCAACGCTTTCGGCGAACTCTATCGCGGACAGGGCACGTCACGGCACCGGGCCCGTCTTCGTAGCGAACGTCACGCGCGCGGACTTTCGTGCGGCAACGTGCGCAGACGAGAACCGGGGCCATGTCGCGGCAGAGTGCAATAGAATCCTTGCGTTGAGCCAGCCCGCCGCGGGTCGACGATTCGTTCGCGGCCCGCTGCAATTACCGAAGGAGTCGGGCCATGGACTTTGAATTCTCCCCGCGAACCGCAGATCTCCGGCGCCAGCTGCTGGAGTTCATGGAGCGCTACGTCATTCCGGCGATGCCTCGCTACGCGAGCGAACTTGCGGCCGGCAGCCGACACCCGTCGGTCGTGGAGGAACTGAAGCAGGTTGCACGGTCCGAGGGCCTGTGGAACCTGTTCCTGCCGGGACTGCAGGACGATGAGCCGGGTCAGCGACTGAGCAACCTCGAGTACGCGCCGCTGGCCGAGATCATGGGTCGTGTCGCGTGGGCTTCCGAAGTGTTCAACTGCAGCGCTCCTGACACCGGCAACATGGAGATCCTGCACTTGTTCGCGACGCCCGCGCAGCGCGAACGCTGGCTCGATCCGCTGCTCGAGGGAACCCTCCGGTCCTGCTTCGCCATGACCGAGCCGGATACGGCTTCGTCGGATGCGACGAATATCCAGACGTCGATTCGACGTGCCGGCGACCAGTACGTCATCAATGGTCGTAAGTGGTTCATCTCTGGTGCGGCGCACCCCCATTGCAAGGTTGCGATCGTCATGGGAGTGACCGATCCGGACGGGCCCACGCACCGGCGTCAGAGCATGGTCCTCGTTCCCCTCGACACTCCGGGCGTCGAGGTCGTCCGCGACCTGCCGGTCATGCAGCATTACTCGGCCGAAGGTCACTGTGAACTCACGTTTCGCGACGTTCACGTGCCCGCCAGCAACCTGATCCACGAGGAGGGGGCCGGGTTCGCCATCGCCCAGGCGAGGCTCGGCCCGGGACGCGTGCACCACTGCATGCGATCAATCGGCCAGTGCGAACTGGCGCTCGAGCTGATGTGCGCGCGGGCCGCGGAGCGTCGGACGTTCGGCAAGTATCTCCACCAGCACGGCACCGTCGCGGAATGGATTGCGCTGTCCCGCATCGAGATCGAGCAGGCGCGCCTGCTCGTGCTCAAGGCGGCATGGCTCATGGATCGTGCCGGACCGAAGGCGGCGGCGCACGAGATCGCCATGATCAAGGCGCTGGTGCCGCGCGTGCAGACTACGGTCTGTGACCGCGCGATGCAGACCTTCGGGGCGATGGGCCTCAGCGCCGACACGCCTCTCGCGATGCTGTGGACATGGGGCAGGGTCCTGCGCGTGGCCGACGGACCTGACGAGGTGCACCTGCGTTCGGTGGCGAAACAGGAGATGCAGCGATCAGTCGAGCGGCGTGACGCGCTGGACGCCTTCCTGGCACCGGGAGCGAATGGCGTGCGCGCGGCGACCTGACGTCACTGGAGGTTGCGGGCAAGGTCCCGGCCTCGATTCGACTCGATTCGGCCCTTGATGCATCGAGTGGACGAAGTCAGGACCGTGCCAGAGTTTGATTGTGCAAGCGACCGGCTCTCCGCCGGCGCAGGAGTCCATCCCATGCGAGTCACGATGCCTACGCCCGAGCAGGTGCGACAGCTTCCCGAACTGGTACGGGTACGTGTGCCGCAGGAGTGGGAGGACCTCAATGGTCACGTCAACGTCAAGCATCACCTGACGATGTACGACCTGACCAACGACCCCTTTCTCCGACTGCTTGGCGTCAGCGAGGACTGGGTGCGCACGCAGCGGATCGGCTTCTTCGATCTCGAGCACCACATCTGGTTCCTGAACGAAGTGCACGTGGGCGAGGAGATATCGCTGTTCCTGAGCTTCGGCGCCCGCAACGACAAGCGCGTGCAGGGCCATGTGTTCCTGCTCAACGTCACGCAACGGCGCCTCGCCAGCGTCATCGAATTCGTTTCGGCGGCTGCCGACCTGGATGCGCGTCGCACGGTGCCGCTGCCTGCCGTCATCGCCAGCCACATCGACGAGCTGATGGCGCGCCAGGGCGCCCTCGGCTGGACGGCGCCGCTGAGCGGCGCAATTTCCATCTGAACCTGTCGGAGAACCGCAACCGATGCTCGATGACCTGGTCTGACTCGCACCTGCCAACGCTGCGCGGGTGCAGGGCTTGCCACAGGTCGTGCGGATCCGCCGGGGCGGCAAGCCGATCTCGCCACCCCAGCGCTTCTCCCACGTCCACATGCAGAGCGCGACGGGATAGAAAGCAAGACCTTTTTCAGTGAGCCTGTATTCGAGTCGGCTGGGTCCGCTGCGGTACGGGCTGCGGCCGTTGGTCCCGCGCCCGACATCCTCCGGGGGGCCAATGAACTATCAGCAGCTCAAGAGAATTGCCGGCTTCTGCAGTCGTTTCACGGCCAGCTTCACCCAGGTGGGATATCGCTGGCGCAGACTGTCACGGTCGGAGTTCACCTCGGATGACCGCCGCCAGCACTGGCTGGTCACTGGCGGCTCCGGCGGAATCGGGCGACACATCGTGCTGGAGGACGCGCGCGCCGGCGATCTGACGAAACTGCGGCTCGACATCGCGGTTCCCTATACTGGTCGGCATGGCGGAATCCGAAGCGCTGCTTTACATCGAGTCGGACAGTAAGCTGGGTCTGCAGGCACAGATTCGGCAGAAGCTGGTCGAGTCGATCCACCTGGGCATTTTCAAGCCTGGCATGCGCCTGCCGTCGTCGCGCAAGCTGGCCGAGCAGCTCGGCGTCGCGCGCAACACGGTCGTGATTGCCTGCCAGCAGCTCGTCGCTGAAGGTCTGCTCACCAGTCGAGCCCGCAGCGGTCTCTACGTCGCTCGCCGACTGGCAGCGCCGGCGTATCCGCCGCAGACACCGGGCGAACGGGGATCCATCACCGGACCGTGGCAACAGTGGCTCAAGTCGCGCGCCAACCCGGACATTGCCCGTGTCGCGCCGGCCGACGCTCGCGATTATCCCTTCTGCTTTCTCGACGGCCAGTTCGATACGTCGCTGTTTCCGGTGGCCGAGTGGCGCGAGGCCGGCCGCTATGCGCTCGGCAGTGGCGACATCGGCGTCTGGTCTGCAGCGACGGGCGGGCTCGACGATCCGATGCTGATCGAGGAACTGCGCACCAAGATCCTGCCGCGACGAGGCATCAACGCGCGCGCCGAGGAAATCCTGATCACCGTCGGCGCCCAGCAGTCGCTGTACCTGCTGGCCGAACTGCTGGTGGATGCGAGCGTCCCGGTCGCCATGGAAGAGCCGGGCTATCCGGAGATGCGCCATCTCGTGCAGCGGCGCGGCGCGCCGATCGTGCACCAGCCGATCGACGGCGACGGCATGCTCGTCGACGGAGCGCTCGATGACAGTCGCATCGTTTATGTGACCCCCAGCCACCAGGCAGCGACGGGCGTCACGATGTCGCTCGAGCGTCGTCGGGCCCTGCTGGAGAAGGCGGCGCAACGCGACATGCTCGTCGTCGAGGACGACTTCGACTGCGAGAGCAACTACAAGGGATATCCGCACCCGGCGCTGCGCGGCATGGACCGCGAAAACCGCGTCATCTACGTGTCGTGCCTGTCCAAGGTGCTCGCACCTGGCCTGAGTCTCGGTTTCATGGTGGCGGCACCCGAGCTGATCGCAGAAGCGCGCAAGTTACGTCGGTTGATGGTGGGACAACCGCCGCGCAACAATCAGCGTGCGATGGCGCACTTCATCCGGCTGGGACATTACGACGCGCTCACGGCGAACCTGCATCGCACCTTCGGGCAGCGTTGGGACGCGCTGCGCCAGGCCCTCAACTTCTATCTGCCGCCCTGGGTGGCGCTGGCACCGAGCAAGGGCGGGACCGTGCTCTGGGTGCAGGGTTCGGACGACCTCGACGTCTCGCGCCTGGTGGACGAGGCGGCGCGGCGCGGCGTGCTGGTGGAGCCGGTCGATCATTTCTATGCGCTCTCGCGGCGGCCGCTGAACTGCTTCCGCATGGGTGTATCGGGCATTCCGGCACATCGCATCCGTGAAGGCGTTGCGCGTCTGGCCGCCGTCGTTCGCGAGTTCACGTCGGGCGCCACGGAGCACCTCGACCTGTGTGTCGGTCGGCGACTCTTGCGGCGTGACCTGCAGGTCACGATTCCAGGAGCCGTGATGCGGACCCAGCGTGTCTACGGCGAGCCGGTCGAGATCCACCTGCACGCCGACGGGTCGATGACAGGGCGCGCCGGATTCGCCGGTGAGGACCGCGACTACGGTCGCTGGTGGCTGGAAGGCGACCGCTACGTGCGTCAGTGGCAGCGCTGGTCCTACGCCGAACCTGCTTCGTATGCCGTTGTGCTCGACGGCGAACGGATCAAGTTCTATCTCGAGTCGGGGTTCATCGAGGACACGCTCGCGTTCGAGGCAGCGGCTGGCTAGTCGGCGAGTGTAAAACCGGTCTGGCTCCATCGGCTGTACCCAACTGGTACTACAGTCCCTTTGTCGTTTGGCATAGCCTCCAGGCACCGCGTCCAGCGACGCGGAGGGGGTGGGCACGATGACGCACTTTGCGGTGGCCGGGCTGCAGCTCGAGCTGACGGCACAGGACAACCTGGAGATTGTCCGCGCCGAGATGGAGCGACTGAAGCGCCGGTTCCCGTGGGTCGACATGGTCGTGCTGGGCGAACTGTCGCTGCGCGGTCCCCAGACCTCGAATGCTGAGCCACTGCCAGGGCCCCTGGAACAGTCGCTCTGCCGGATCGCACGCGACCTGCGGCTCTGGTTCGTCCCGGGCTCGATCCACGAACGCGACGGTGATCGCATCTACAACACGGCACCCGTGATCGATCCCGGTGGCCAGGTTGTCGCACGTTATCGCAAGATGTTTCCGTTCCTGCCGTACGAGCAAGGCGTCACGGCTGGCACGGAATTCGTAGTGTTTGACGTGCCAAAGATCGGACGGTTCGGCGTCTCGATCTGCTACGACATGTGGTTCCCGGAGACGACGCGGACGCTCGCCTGGATGGGGGCGGAAGTGGTGATTCATCCCACCATGACCAACACGATCGACCGCGACCTGGAACTCTCGATCGCGCGCACCAATGCCGCAGTCAACCAGTGCTGGTTCGTCGACGTGAACTGCGCGGGCAGGCTCGGCAACGGCCGCTCGCTGGTCGTTGCGCCCGACGGCAGCGTCGTGCACCAGGCCGGTACCGGCTACGAAATCGTGCCGGTCGAAATGGATCTCGGGCTGGTACGACGCAGCCGGCGCCGCGGCCTGCTCGGCCTCGGTCAGCCGATGAAGAGCTTTCGCGACAGCGCGATCGTCTTTCCGCCGTACCAGCCGGGACAGGCGTCGTCGCCGACGCTGCGCCAGCTGGGCGCGATTGCCGTGCCGGGTTCCGCGTCGACGGACGAGGAGGCCGGCTGAGCGATCTGGACCAATCGAGTCGTCAGTATCTGGTTCTATGGGTCGATCGACGGCTCGTCTATTTTCAGACCAACACGGCGATCAAGCCGGACAGTTCCGCAATGACAGGGGTGGCGTCATGAGCAACGAGATTCAATCGAAGGGCAATGTGCTGGCATTCGAGGTGCGGCGGTGCCTGCATCGTGCACGGCCCGGCCGGAGTTTCATCGCGATGACGGTGGCTGCCGCAGGCCTGCAATGTGCGGTACCGGCCGCCATTGCGCAGACGAGACCTGCGCTCGAAGAGATCGTCGTCACGGCGACCCGCCGCGATCAGACGGTGCAGGAGATCCCGTTCAACATTTCGGCGGTGTCCGGCGAAACGCTCGAGCGGGCCAACATCAACGACTCCATCGAGGCGCTGCGGACGATGGCGGGCGTGACGGTGCAGGATCGTGGCTTTCGCAATTCCGGCGTCACCAACGGCATCGTCATCCGCGGCATCAACGTCGATTCCGGCACCAACGGCGACGTGCCGCTGGCGGCGCCGCCGACCGTGTCCACCTACGTCGACGACACGGCGCTGTTCGGCAATTTCGTGCTGAAGGACATCTCACGGATCGAGGTCTCTGCGCGGGCCGCAGGGTACGCTGTACGGTTCCGGCTCGCTGGCGGGCAACGTCCGCTACATCATGAACAGGCCCGATCCCAAGGACTTCGAAGGTAGCGCCAGCGTCAACTTCGGCGTGACAGACGGGTCCGACGGATACAACTTCAACCCCGACCTGATGCTGAACGTGCCGTTGACGGAGACGGCCGCGTTTCGCATCAACGCCGGCATGATCGACAACGACGGCATCGTCGACTACCCGAATGTCTATCGCACCGATGCCAACGGCGACCCGGTGGTCAACGGCGACGTGCTGACGGCGCTGCCTGAGTATCGGCGCGTCAAGGACGTCGATTCGGTCGACATCAAGTACGCGCGGGCAGCGCTGCGTTTCGAACCGAGCGAGACATTTCAGCGCGCAGTTGTCCTACCAGTGGCAGGACGACGAAGTCGGCGGGCGCCGCCAGGTGACGCGCGGCGAAGACCTCGTCAACGGCGGCCAGTATGACGACTACGAGTTCGGCGCCGTCCAACTCGAGCCGTGCCGAGCGCGAAGTGCAGCTCGCCGCACTCGAACTCGAGGTCGGCCTCGGCTTCGCGACACTCACTTCGAGCACGTCGTACTACGAGCACACCGGCTCAGGCATCAGCGACAATTCGGGCGTGTATGCGCGCAACGGCTGGTTCGCTTTCTACGGCAGCTCGCCGCGGCCGATCGCGCAGGCCGAGCGTTTCTACGACGATTCGGCTTTCGCGCAGGAATTCCGGCTGGTCTCGCAGGGCGGCGAGTTCATCGACTGGACAGCTGGCTTGTTCTACGTCGACCAGGACTACGACCTGGGGCAGAACAGCTACCTGGTCGGCTACATTCCTTACCTCGACGCCCTGAACTGGTACGGGCTCGCGCCCTACAGCACGAACCAGGACTTCCTTTTCCGTCGCAACCAGACGTACGAGGAGGTCGCGTTGTTCGGCGAGGCCACCATCAACTTCACCGACGACCTGCACCTCACGCTCGGCGGACGTTACTTCGACAACTCGGTCGACGTCGATGCGCTGGTCGACGTGCCGATTTATTCGGCTTTTGCGCCACCGGGGGAAGCCTCGGAAAAGATCGACGACGACGGCTTCCTGTTCAAGGCCAATTTCGCCTGGGACGTGACCGCCGACACGATGCTGTACGCGACGTATTCGCAGGGTTATCGCCATGCCGGCGCCAACGCGGTGCCTACCACCGGCAAGTACGCCGAGAATCCGGATTACTTCACGTTCGATTCGGATTCGGTCGACAACTACGAGATCGGCTACAAGGGCGTGACGGACCTCGTCACTTTCGCGGTCTCCCTGTACTACACCGACTGGCAGGATCCGCAGCTGAATACGGCCACCTCGAACTGGGGTTTCTTCGCCGCGATCAATGGCGAATCGGCCCGGACACAGGGTCTCGAAGTGGAGCTGTCCGGCGCGATCACCGACTCGTTGACGTACAGCGTTGGCTACACGTATGCCGACGCCGAACTCACCGACAACGTGTACCAGCCGGCCGGCAATTTCTATGGCGGTCCGTTGTTCACGGACAAGGTGGCCGCTGACGGCGACCGCCTGCCCGGCACTGCCAAGCACGTCTTCAACGTGGCGTTCGGTTACGACATGACGTTTGCCAACGGCATCGCCATGAACGCCGTGCTGAGCGGCTATTATCAGTCGGACGTTCTGAACAGCCTCGGTGACGACAACTGCCTCACATCGTTCACGGCCTCCGGCAACTGCCGCGACAGCGCGAATCCGGCGTCGGCAACCTATGCGCCGGACTCGATCTTTTCACGCAGTTACGCCGAGATCGATTCGTTTCAACTCTGGAACCTGAGCACGACCTTCAGCCGCGACGAGTGGGGCGTGTCGCTTTACGTGAAGAACCTGTTCAATGATGAAGGCACGACCGGCGCGTTCCCGTTCCTGGTGGGCGGTTCCAACACGGCTCCGAGCCAGAACTATTTCGGCAACAATTCGCGTGACTTCATTGCCCTGCCGCGCACGTTCGGGATGGTGCTTACCTATTCGTTCTGAGGGAGCATGACAACGACTGCGCCGCGCACCCGGGAGCAGATGGCGGATCGGGTCGCCGGCTGCATCGAAGCCGGCGACCTGAGGCAGGCGCTGCAGGCGAGCAAGGACCTCAATCATCACCACCCGGACTATGCGTACGGGTGGTACCTCGCGAGCTGGCTGCTGCGCAAGATGCAGCGCTTGCCCGACGCGTTGCGGATGATCGATCGCGCACTGCAGCTCGAGCCGGCGGACCGTTTCAGGGTGCACCGCGCACGTTGCCTGCTCGAAGCCGGCGACATGGCCGGCGCGGCGGCTGCCGCCGGCGAGCTGCGGGACCGACCCCTGGCTGACGCCGTGCTTCATGGCGAGGTCGGCACACTGCTGTACCGGGTGGGCGATCACGCGGGCGCACTGGAGCAGTACTCCGGGCCATTGAACTCGACCAGCTCAATCCGGAGTTCCACTTCAACCGGGCTGCGGTGCTTCGCTACCTCGGCGACGCCGCCGGCGCCGAGCAGGACTTCGACGCGGCGATAGCGCTGCGACCCGACGAGTACGAGGCGTACAACGGCCGCGCGCAGCTCAGGAGACAGGCGGCCGATCACAATCACGTCGCGCAATTGCGCGCTGCGATCGGCCGCACGCGTTCACCGGCCGGGCTGGTCCAGCTGCATTTCGCGCTCGCGAAGGAACTCGAAGATCTCGAGGACTACCCGGCTTCGTTCGAGAGTCTAAGCGCGGGCGCCAGGCTCAAGCGCTCACTGATGCGCTACGACGTCGCTACCGATCTCGGCATCATCGAGCGGATCCGCGAGGTTTACACGGCCGATCTTTTCGACGGGCACATCGAGGGATTCGACGATGCGGAGGCGATCTTCGTGATCGGCATGCCGCGCACCGGCACCACGCTGGTCGAGCGAATCCTCGGCAGTCACCCGGACGTCTGCGCCGCGGGTGAACTGAACGAGTTCGGACTCGAGCTGACGCGACAGGTGTCGGCGCTGGCGGCGGGTCGAGCGCTGACGCGACTGGATTTTGTCGACTTCGTCGACGCGCGTGGATTTCAGGGCACTGGGGCAACGTTACCTCGAGCGCGTGCGACCGTATCGCGACGGCCGGCCGATGTTCATCGACAAGCTGCCGTTCAACTATCTCTATGCCGGGTTGATCCACCTGGCGTTGCCCAGTGCGAAGATCGTGAGTGTCCGACGCGATCCGCTCGACACGTGCTACGCGGTCTACAAGCAGTTGTTCAAGGATGCGTACCCGTTTTCATACGACCTGGCGGAACTCGGCAGGTATTACGCCGCCTACGATCGCCTGATGCGGCACTGGGACACCGTAATGCCCGGGGTCGTGCTCACGGTGCATTACGAAGAAGTCGTCGCCGACGTGCGCGGGCAGGCACAGCGCCTGCTGCGGCATTGTGGCCTCGGCTGGGACGAGCTATGCGTGCGCTTCCATGAGAATACGCGGGCTTCGACCACGGCGAGCGCGTTGCAGGTGCGCCAGCCGCTGTATGACACGTCGATCGGACGCTGGCGTCGCTACGCGGAGCAACTCGAGCCGCTGCGCCTGCAACTCGAAGCCGAAGGCATCGCGTGCGATCGCTGAAGGCCAAGCGCGCTCTCCACCGACTGGCACTGTTTGCCCTGGGCATGCTGGCGTCGATCGCCGTGCAGGCCGAGCCGATCGGCAACGGTCGCACCGAACTTCAGGTCGCAGAGCTCCTGGCCGGGCAGACGCCATTCAGACCCTGGCGCATGGATGCATTCGTACCTGCGACCGGCGTCGCGTCAACGGCGGCCGGAGCCGGAATCTTCGGTCGACTGGTGCTGCGCGCTGGTTCGCAGCCCGCAGGGTTTCGCGTCCTGCAAGATACGTACGGTGCGGCTGATGCTCCAACCGCTCCGGTGACCTGAAGACCCGTGGCGCTCCTGCGCGGCTGCCGCTGCTTGTGCTGGGTATGCTGGCGTCGGTCGCCGCGCTGGGCGACCCGGTCAGGAACGGTCGCACTGAACTTCAGGTCGCTGAGCTGCTGGCGGGCCTGGCTCCATCCAGCCCCTGGCGCATGGATGCCTTTGCACCTGCGGCTGACGCCGCGTCAACGGCAGCCGGGGCCGGGATTGTCGGTCGGTTGGCCCTGCACGCTGGTCAACAGCCCTCAGGGTTTCGCGTCCTGCAGGACAAGTACGGCATGGCGGATGCACCCACTGCTCCAGCGCGCCGCATGCCGTCCCCCGGTTCGGTCGATCTCTTGCAGGATGGCAACGCGCTGATTCCAAAGACGCGGATCCCGGTCGCAGGGTCACACCCGTACTGGGAGTTCGCCTTTGGCGTCGGCCGCACCTGGCAGGAGCCAGGAGAGGGTGAATGGATGCGCGCGGCGCTGCCGTTCAGCCTGATGGAGGTGAATGCCAACTGCCTGCACCACGGCGTGCTGACGTTCGTCTTCGCGCCGGCTGGGCGCATCTCGCACGTTGCGTATCAAGTCAGCAGTGAGACGTGCGCCTACTTCAAGGCCGATCTCTGGGGCTTCCTGCAGGCCGAATTGTTGGATGTCACGTTGCCAGGATGCCGCCCGTGTGGTCGAGGCGCGCCGCACGGAAACTGGCGGTCGCCTGCCGCGACGTCCGCTCACGCAACTGGCGGTCGATTATCCGGGATCCACTCCAGCCGAGTTCGGCCATCCCACGGAGGTGACGCCGTCGCAGATGTCGACCTGGGGCGTGATCGTCGACGGAGTCCACTACAGCGGCGGCTGTCCCACACGCGCGGGCGAATATCCATTCTGCGAAGAGCTGGTGCTGCCGTCGTATTCGGTCGCCAAGTCGGTGTTCGGCAGCCTCGGGTTGATGCGGCTCGAGCGGCGTTTCCCCGGTGCGCGCGAGCAGAAGGTCGTGGATTACGTTCCCGAGTGTGCCGCGCACGGCGGCTGGAGCGGAGTCACGTTCGAGAACCTGCTCGACATGTCGAGCGGTCACTGGACCTCGGCCGCAGCGCATGCGGACGAAGATTCAGTGGCCATGTCGAAGGAGTTTTTCGACGAACCTCGCCATGCCGGAAAGATCGCCTACGCCTGTGGCCATTCTCCCAGGCGCGAGACGGCGGGTCGGACATTCGTGTATCGCACCAGCGATACGTACGTGCTGGGTACGGCGCTTGCGGCTTTCGTGCGACGGAGAATCGGGCCGCAGGCGGACCTGCTCGACGACGTCGCCTGGCAGGACGTCTGGCGCGTCGCAGGACTCAGCCCGTGGCGCACTTCTCGCGGCGCACCCGCGACGATGCACGACAGCCCTTCGTCGGCTATGGCCTGGCGCTGCTGCCGGATGACGTCGCCAAGCTCGGGCAGTGGCTCAATCCCCAGGGCGAGTCGGCGCGGGATCTGCTCGATGAGCGCATGTGGCGATCCGCACTGCAGCTCGACGCAGCCGATCGTGGTCTGGCGACGACTGCGGACGGTACGTTGCTGTACAACGATGGCTTCTGGGCCGCGCGCATCGATGACCTGAAGGGGTGCGACGTTCCGGCGTTCGTGCCCTTCATGTCGGGCTTTGGCGGCATCAGCATCGTGTTGCTGCCGAACGGCGTGACGTACTACTACTTCAGCGACGGCAACGAGTTTCGCTTTCGTCGCGCGATTTACGCCGCCGCACGGCTTCGACCTTACTGCAGGACCGCGACGGCCACACCTGCGGACACTTGCCAAGGATTCTGCCTCATGACCACTTCGACTCCGGACGCGGGAACGGCCGCGCACACGATCCTCGGCCTGCGCAAGGCAGCGCCCGATGGCGAGGTCGCACGGGTGCTGCTGGCTTTCCTGGCCACCGCCGGCATTTTCTACGTCAACATCATGCCCGCGCTCGTGGACGGGCTCGTGCAGGGTGCTGGCTTCAGCAACCGGCAGGCGGGCCTGGTCGGCTCCAGCAACGTCTACGGTGCGGCGATCGGTGCCTTGATCGCGGTTTTCATCGTCAAGAAAATCCAGTGGCGAACGTGGGCGTACGCCTTGCTCGCCGCATTGATCGTCGCTCGACCTGCTGTCGATGCTGGTCCATCGGTTCGAACCGCTGATGGCAATGCGGTTCCTGCACGGGACGATGGGCGGCATGCTCGTGGGCATTGGTTTCGCGGTCATGTCGCGCACGGCGCAGGCAGACCGTACGTTCGGCTACCTGCTGGTGGTGCAGTTCGGACTTGGAGGTCTCGGCCTCGCCGTGCTTCCGCCCCTGGTTCCGACGTACGGCACCAGCGTGTTGTTCGGCGCACTGATACTGTTCAGCCTCGTCACGCTCGCGATGGTGCCGTTCCTCACCGATTACCCTGCCAGTGCCGTGCAGGCGGCCCAGGGTCGGTGCGGGCCAGGGTGTCAGGCGCGGACCGCTGCTGCTGAGTCTGCTCGCGACGTTCTTCTTCCAGGCCGGCAACATGGCGGTGTTTGCGTACGTCATCGGACTCGGCAAGGCGGATGGCCTCGAGATGGATTTCATCAGCCCGGTGCTTGCAGCGGCGTCGTGGATCGGCATCGCGGGCTCGGGCCTCGTCATCCTGTTGTCGACGCGGTTCGGGCGCGCATGGCCACTGGCAGGCTCGATCCTGTTGACTGCACTTGCGACCTGGGCGTTGCACGGCAGCGAAATTGCCTGGGTTTACGCACTCGCGAATGGACTGATCGGCGCGACCTGGTCGTTCGGTATCCCGTACCTTCTGGGCATGTGCGCGCAATTTGACCAGACCGGCCAGTCGGCGGCGCTCGGTGGTTTTGCGTCGAAGATGGGCATGGCCTCGGGTCCGCTGGTCGCTGCATGGGTCGTCGGCGCCGATGACTTCAGTCGGGTCATCAACGTGGGTGCCGTGGCCCTCGTGCTGAGCCTGGTGGCCGCCATGGTTCCCGCCATCCTGCTGGATCGAGCGCCCATCGACTGAGCTTCAGTACGTCGCGTTCTCGTCCCAGATCCTGTGCCACAACCAGGGCAGTGCCGTGACCGGTGGGCGCTCACTCGCAATCTGACGGTTCGGCACGGCACGGATGCCGTTGGCGCCGTGTTCGGCGACGATGAACGAGAATACGAACCACGGCGTCTGGCCCATGCGCAGGTCGGTCATGACGATGGATCGAGTTGCGTGATCGCTTGCCGACGGGCGCCGCCTCGCGCGTCGACACCGCTCCGAGCAGCTGTCTCATCGTGCTCGGCGCGCCATCCGCGACGCGCAGGGTGCTGTGCGCCAGCCGCACTGAATAGAATCCTTTCGAGAACCACGCGAGCCGCCGTACCGCCCAGTCGTCGCGCAGCGACTCGAGCAGTTCCGGGTCGCTCGGGTGCCGTACGAGCGGAATGCGTGCGCCAGTGTCGAAGAGCGAGCGAAAGCCCTCCTGATATCCGTCGTCGTCCATGACGACCACGCGCCACAGCAGGCTGTTGAGCGGTGCGGGCGTGACCAGGACGCGCCTGTTTTCGAGTGTCGTCGCCGCAATCGACCGCCGCACTTCGCCTTCGACGTGCGTTTGTGCCGTCACCGTCCAACCCAGGTAGAGCGTGCTCGCGATCAGCCCGGCGCGAATCCAGCGCATGCCGCGGTCCGGCGCGTTCTGTCGCCACCACAGCCAGGCGATCAGGCCGGCGACCAGGGGCACCGTGACCAGCGGGTCAATGATGAAGACACTGCCGATTCCGACCGGATAGTCCGAAAACGGCAGCCAGAGTTGCGTGCCGTACACCGTGAAGGCATCGAGCAGCGGATGAGTCATCAGCGACAGCCAGACGAGCAGCAACCATTCGCGGTACGACGCGTCGACTCGACGATTCAGGCGGGCAACCAGCCACGCGATGGCAGGCGTCGCCAGCGTCAGCCAGAAGAGCGCATGGGTCTCGGCGCGATGAAAGGTAAGGTCCCGGACCGGGTCGCCCTGGGCAATGAACACGTCCAGGTCCGGCAGCGTGTTGCAGGCCGCCCCGATTACGGCAGCGCGCAGCCCCGCCTTGCGGCCGAGGACGGCGGTGCCGACGGCGGCGCCGAGGATGATGTGGGTGAGGGAGTCCAAGGGGGAAGGGGAGGAAGGGAGGAAGGGGAGGAAGGGGAGGAAGGGGAGGAAGGGGAGGAAGGGGAGGAAGGGGAGGAAGGGGAGGAGGGGTGACTACGCTGGTATCACGACGGAGACGATAGACAGATAGCAGGAGCGAAAGTGCAGATTCTTGTCGATCGGGACGGAATACCGGGGTAGGGAGCGGACCAATTTGTCATGTCGTTGGTGGGCATGACTCCTGACGCCGTAACTCGTGATCCCGCGTCAGCTAGAATCGCGCCAGTTCGAGTGGGCGACCTGCGAAAGTGGCGGAACTGGTAGACGCACTGGATTTAGGTTCCAGCGGGTAACCCCCGTGAGGGTTCGAGTCCCTCCTTTCGCACCATCTAACTCTTTGATTTCGCTTCTAAAAAGCGATAAAAAGTGTGCCACTCACTGCGCCAGTTTTTCCGGATTCGTAATGTTCCCGGACGTTGCGGCACAGTGTCGACTAGAGCGGCTACCGAGGTCGCTAGCGAATGGGCACTCGTAGAGCGCGTACGAAGTCAAGCCAAGTGGAGAAATCAACCCCTACTGTCGCTGTACTGAAGTTCCCAAGGTTTAGTGGACACGTTTCCGGGTAGTTTTGTGTGCGCTCTCAAACTGCTCGGGACTCATCCCGACTAGATGGCTGTGTCGCCTGATTCGATTGTAGAAGTTGTCGATTTACTCAGAAATGTCCGCTAGCGCAAGCTCTCGGTCCCTGTAGATAGGTTCCTTGACCCGCTCCTTCTTCAGACTACTGAAGAAGGATTCGGCTATAGCGTTATCCCAGCAATTCCCCTTCCTGCTAATGCTTGGCTCGAGCCGGTTGGACTTACAGAAGCGGCGCCAGGCATCGCTTCCATACTGAGTTCCTTGGTCCGAGTGAATGATGGTGCCGCGTGGTCGCCTGCCACGAACCGCCATCATTACAGCGTCCAGAACCAGTTCGCGACGGATCGTTGGCCCTGCGGACCAGCCGACGACCTTGCGGGAGAATAGATCCATGACCACCGCCAGATACAGCCAACCCTGCCACGTTCGTATGTAGGTAATATCGGTGACCCAAGCGCTATTGCGTTGTGTCACCGTGAACTGTCGCTGCAGCAAGTTCGGGACAAGGACTGCAGGCCTGCCGACCGACCATCGCCGAGTGCGATATCCATGAAGTGCACGCAGACCTTTCTCGCGCATCAGTCGAGCGACTCGATGCTTACTGCAGGTTTCGCCTGCCTCCCGCAAATCCAAGAAGACTCTCGGGGCGCCGTAGATGCCATGACTGGCAGTGAACGATGCGCGGACCAGTCGCAACAGCCGAGCATCTTCCTGCGCCCGCCTTGACATAGGGTCATTCAGCCAGGCGTAGTAGCCGCTACGTGCGACGTCCAGGACGCGGCACATCACGTCGACATCAAATTCGGTGCTATGCGCCCTGATGAAGGCGTACGTTGCGCGAACGCGATGGGCATTCTTCCTTGTAGGCATGGGCTTGCCTCCGGCTGTCGCAGGATGCTATCCCGTGTCCACGAAAACCTGGGAACTCCAATCTGCGCTCCAGTCTAGGCGACGGTGTGAACGATCGGTGGTGAAAGGTCTTCGCCAGGAGACGGCGCGACGGGCACCTCATGCTGGGGAATAAGTCAGAGCTTCCCTGAATGGCAGGCCCGCATCGTCGATCGCCTGGAGCGGCATTCCGATGGCGCGAACCTGATTGACCGGAGTGAATGTAATTGAGAGGCAGGTCAGTGTCCGGCGGCCGCGATTGCCTCGGTGGCATCGAAGATGGCCATGCGGCGCACTCCGTTCTCACAATAGTCGACTGAAATCTGCGTTCCGTTACGGTTCCAACGCGGATGAAGATCACATCGCAGCGCCAGCGCTTCCGTCGCCACGCCGTGGAAGATTCGCGCGACCTCGATACGTCGTCCGGTTTTCAATGAGTAGAGGATCAGGGTGAGGTGCCCAGTCGCGTCTGGGTAGGTATCGCCAAGCATGAGTTCGTGGACCGGGTGGCGCGAGAAATGGCCGTCTTCCGTCAGAAGGTCGGGAGCAATGCGCTCTTTTTCGTTCCCGCTCGCAGTGGAGTAGATGAAAAAGCCCTCGGATAGAAGAGCGTTGCGGGCCGCGCCCTGAAATTTTCGAACCAGTCGTATGGCAATGCCGATTCCCGGCAGCGAAAGCACACCGCTTCTCGAGATCATTTTCATAGCGGACGATTCGCGTGCCCAGACCCACAGGCGATTGTCGTCAATCCAGGCCGGGTGACTTGCTTTCTCTTCGGTAATCAACGCCAGAGAGTCGGTACCAGGCTCGAATACCAGCAGCCGAATCATCGATGTCCCTGCCCCGCCGCCCTGAATTAAGAAGAACGCGAACTTGGCGCCCGATGGTGAGAAGACCGGGTGAGTAATGAACATGCCCGGTGAGTACGCGAGTTTCAGCCTGTCGCAAATCGTCGTATAGGAGAGCATGAGACTGACCTCTCCCGTGCGTAGATCAAGCCGCCACATGCCATCGTCGTCGGGCCCGTTTCCCAGGTGCGTGTTCGTCGCGCCGCCGTAGCCGTAAGAAGAATAAAGCTTCGCCAGTCGAGCATAGTTAGCTGAGACTCCGTAGGTCTCATGCGGATGCAGGGCCGACACGGACATGTCAAAAGTCCGCAGAACCTTGCCGTCGGGCGAGACGACCCGCGAGCATTGGCGGGAGCTCTGGACGTCGTTGAACAGAATCGACCCGTCGCTGAGCCATCTCTGGCGCGCTCCATGCTGCCAGTTCCAACCCGAGGTTTCTGCCACGATGCGCAGGGTATTCGATTGCGGGGTCCATACGCATACATCGGCCTTCTCGCACATCGGCATCTGCAGATAACCGGCGGGGCAGTTCAGCAGTACGACCTCAGCTCCTGCAGGTGACCAGGGACAGATGTCGTAGAACCCGAAAAAGCTTGCTTGCGCCAAAGGCGTCGCGGCAATCAACTTGCCAGCCAGAGGAATCACTCCGCCCGTCGCTATCTCGTGAATACGTGTGTTCATTTTTCAGTTCAAAAGGCTGCGTAACGGCTCCGAAGCTGACAGGCTGAACAACCAAGCTGCAGCGATCGCCACCAGACCAGCGGCAAGGCCCAGGGCAATTGACGATGCCGCCCGGCGCACGCCCTTCACCACTGTGATCGCGGGTAGATCTACAACATGCAGGATGGTCCATAGGTAGGCAGCGTAGAACACCCAGCCCGACACGGCCCAGACCTCGGAAATGACATCCTTGGCAACTATTCCGGCGATCAATACGCTGCCGACTCGAACCACGACACCGAAGAGGTGAAAGATCATCATTGTTTTCTGGTGCCCGGACACGTGCAAGGCATTGCAGATCGGCGAGGCCAGGAACTGTAGAAAGAACCATGGCGCCATCCAAGCGACCAACACGCCGCTACGCTCCCAGGATGTCCCGAATACCAATCCAAACAGCGCCGGAGAAGCAATCGCTGCGAAAAGGAGCGGACCGGATCCGGCTCGCATCAGACCTATTAGTGTTTCAGCTGTGTAGGTATCCAATCGGCCTTCCCTGTGCGCCTGAGGAGCGCCGGAGAGGTACACTTGTCCTATCGCGTTGCCCAGTAGCGCTAACGGGGCCTGGAGGACGAACAGCGAAAGAGCAAGGTAGCCCGCTTCAGGACCGGAGGCCATCGCGGCGATGATGACCAGCGGAGCCGAGTTGGAAAGCCCATTCGCGAGCGCCTCCCAGACAGAATAACGAGGGAAGCGATCGTAGGTTCTGAAGACCGCAGCCATTTGGGACCAGTTGACAGTGCCAAGGACGCTTCGGTGTCGTACCAGCATCCCTCCAAGCAGGGTGACGAACCCGACTCCGTAGTTCAGCGCTTGGCCTAGAATCAGCCCCAACGGTCCAACACCGGAGTAACCGAGCGTGATCTGAGTGCCGGCTGCCACGGCCGACTGGCCCGCACGGCTGCGAGCGATGGCAGCAAATCTCCGCTCGCGCAGGTACCAAGCCTGGAGCGCCCCGTACGCACCGGCGATGAACACGGTCGGCGGTATGAGCCACAAATACGGCATCAGGGCCGACACGTTTAGCAGTCGATAAGCGGAGTCCGGAAGCGCCAACATGACAACGACCAACAACGTCGACACCGCAGCATCCGCAAGCAGGGCCACCACGAACAAATTTGCAGCGTCGTGCTCCGACGCGGGCATTACGATGGCGGCATCGAAGCGTAGACAGGCAATCGGAGTCAGAATCAGCGTCAGGCTGCTGAACACTGAAAGGACCGTGAAATCCTCGGGCGTGTATAACCGGGTATTGACGGGCATGGCAAGCATGGTGATCCCGTGCGCCACGACCGCGCCCCCGACCAGCACGCCGATTGACCGGATCACGCCTCGCTGCGCAAAGCTCGCGAACTTGTCGAGAAGACGGCTCACGAATGCAAGGCGCTTTGTGCCCTCCGCCTGCGCATCCATTGAATCGTCTGTCATTCGCCCGTTCCCAACCCTTGGTGCCGCGAGGTTCTGTTAGTTGGTAAGCATGAAACCGCAGCTGATCAGCTCAACAGCGTTATCGCCGTCAATTGCCCGATAACGAATTTGGAAAACATCGCTAATGTCCAATTGAACGGCGCGCGGGTGCATTCACAATATCTCGGAAATCGCGCAACACGCAAACGAGCAGTGGTCGTTCGACCGCTATGCATTGACCGCGTTCATTGGAGAACGTGATCAGCACCGCGCGCGGGACGCCGGGTTCAGGTCCACGTGCCAAAACCCCTCGACCCCCACGCGCTGACCGCCGCGATTGCGCGCCTGCTGGGCCGGTCTGCCAATCAATGGTTGATAGCCGGAACGACTGCTTTTGGCTGTCAGCCGCCTCTCACGGAATATGACCTATACGGGCGAACAACGTCCACGTTTGGTGTGCTAGGAACCCTGACGGTGTGCCGAACACGGTGGCACAGGTGTGCGAAACTGGGACAGTTGTGGCACACCCTCGCTCATAAGTGATTGATACGTAGAAGGTGGTGCGAGAT
>CAWHCA010000033.1:0-160953 GCA_963827615.1 uncultured Gammaproteobacteria bacterium
GGCGGTGACCTGTCCGGCCGTGTCCGCGTCGCGGAGCGCCGTGACGTACTCGTGATCGTGGAATCGAACCAGGCTGTCGAGATCGGCAGCGGGCGCTTCGCGCATCGACGACTCGTCGACCCAGCCGAGTTCCTCGCACAGGCGCAGCACGGTCGCGACTCTCGGAATGGCCAGCGGATGATTGCGTCCGAAGCCCTGTACGCGGCAGTACGAACTGCCAACGAGCACCGGTGGCACGCCGTCCGCCACCGCGGCGATGTTGCAATGCCGCAAGAATTCCCGTGGAAAATACCTATCTCTCACGCTTCGAGGTTAAGTTATTCGACTTTGCTAATAAAGAGGTCTCTGTTAATTTGCCCGGAGATCCAACGAACATCCTGCGGGGAATCGTCCATGACCGATTCGTCTGGCTCCAAGAGCATGTCCATCATCGTCACCAAGGGTTCGCTCGACTGGGCGTACCCGCCGTTCATCCTGTCGACGACGGCGGCAGCGATGGGGCTCAACGTGACGCTGTTCTTTACGTTCTACGGCCTGTCCCTGCTGCTGAAGGACCTCGACCTGAAGATGACGCCGCTCGGCAACCCGGCGATGAAGATGCCGATGATGGGCGGGCACATGGGCATGCCCAACTTCGCCTCGATGATCCCGGGCGTCGACGCCGGGGCCACCGTGATGATGCAGAACATGATGAAGAAGAAGGGGGTCGCCTCGATCCCTGAATTGCGGGCGCTCGCCCTCGAGTCCGAGGTGCGCATGATCGCCTGCCAGATGACGATGGACCTGTTCGAGTACACGCTCGACGACATGATTCCCGGCATCGAACTCGGCGGCGCAGCGACCTACATCGAGGTCGCCACCCAGTCCGAGATCAACCTGTTCATCTGAAACTCCCACGACCACGGAGCCGAACTGCACCATGGCTGACCAGACACTGGACGCGAAAGGGCTGAACTGCCCGCTGCCGATCCTCAAGGCCAAGAAGGCGCTCACCGCGCTGCCTCCCGGCGCCACCCTCGAGGTGCTGGCGACGGATCCCGGCGCCGTGAAGGACTTTGCGGCCTTCAGCCGCACGACGGGCCATGAGCTCATCGAGCAATCCGTCGACGGCAACGTCTACCGCTTTGTCCTGAAGCGCAAAGCCTGACGCCGGCGTTCGTTGCCTGCAGGCAACGATTCCTGGCGCAAGCACTTGGATAGCGGAAAACCCGAGTTGCGGCGGGACGTCGCTCGCGCCGAAAATTTAGCATTGTCTAATTTATCTCACACGCGACCGCAGGTACGGTCAGAGGGGATCTCATGAGCAAGCTGCAAGGCCGAAATCTCGTCGGGCTGTTCGTCGCGCTGACACTCGCTGCGGGCAGCGCGTCCGCGACCAACGGTTACTACACCACCGGCACGGGCACCAAGAGCAAGGCGCAGGCGGGCGCAGGTACCGCCAATCCGCAGGAAGTGATGTCGCTCGCGACCAACCCGGCCAACATCGCCTTCGTGCCGGACAGCATCGACGCCGGCCTCAGCATCTTCAGCCCGATGCGTGACTACGAGACGTCGCCCAGCCTCGCCAACGGCAACGGCGGCGCGTTCACCATCGGCCCGAACAGGATCGACAGCGAGAACGAGTTCTTCCCGATTCCCTTCGTCGGCATGAACAAGGCCCTGAGCGACGTGGACTACCTGGCCGCAGCCTTCTATGCGCGCGGCGGCATGAACACGAAGTGGGTAGGCGGCACGGCCAGCTTCGACCCCGACGGCCCGGGCCCGGCGCCGGTGATGACTTTCGACGGAACGTACGGCGGCGGCACGGCCGGCGTCGACCTGATGCAGGCGTTCCTGAACCTGACGTACGCGCGCAAGCTCAGCGACCAGTTCTCGCTCGGTGCATCCGCGATCTTTGCTATGCAGCGTTTCGAGGCCCGCGGCGTCAGCATGTTCGCGCCCTACACCCGGACCTTTGCCCGCAGCGGCGGCACGGTCATGCCGACGAACCTGTCCGGCAATGGACATGACATGTCCTATGGGTACGGCGCTTCGCTTGGCTTCCAGTGGAACCCGGTGGACATGTTCAGCTTCGCTGCCGCCTACACGACCAAGATGTCGATGGGCGAGTTCGGCGACTATGCGGACCTCTTCGCCGACCAGGGCGGGTTCGACATGCCCGCCACGGCGACGGTTGGTATCGCCATCAAGCCGAACGACCGCCTTGCGTTGATGTTCGACTGGCAGGAGATCTGGTACAGCGACGTCGGCGCGGTCGGCAACCCGATCCAGAACCTGTTCAATTGCCCGACGGCCGGATTTGGCGGCACGGATCTCGAAGGCTGCCTCGGCGGCAACCGCGGCGGCGGCTTCGGCTGGGACGACATGACGGTCTACAAGTTCGGCGCGTCCTACCAGCTCGACGATACCTGGACGCTGCGCGGTGGCTACAGCTTCACCGACCAGCCCATTCCGAAGGACCAGATGACGTTCAACATCCTCGCGCCGGCGGTGATGGAGGACCATTTCAGCGTCGGTTTCACGAAGCAGCAGGCCGGCGGCAACGAATGGAACCTGTCGTTCATGTACGCGCCCGAGCAGACGCTCAAGGGGCCGAGCAACTTCGATCCGACGCAGACGGTCGAGTTCAGCATGCACCAGTTCGAGCTCGAGGTGAGCTACAGCTGGAAGTGATGAGGCCGTGACCGCAGGGCGGCGCGCCTCCGCGCGCCGCCCGTGACGACAAGACGAGACTCGACGCCATGAATGCTATCTGGGGATTCCTGCTCGCCCTGTTCCTCGCGCTGACCGGCGAGTACCTCGCGGGCGTGATCGCCCCGGCGCTCGGCCTGCAGAAGGGCGCCATCAGCGGCATCATGATGGCGATCCTGCTCGGCATCCTCGTCAATAACCTGTTCAAGCTGCCCGAGGTCCTGCGGCCAGGCATCAAGTTTTCCGTGGTGCGGATCCTGCGTCTTGGCATCGTGCTGCTCGGCATCCGGCTGTCGATCGTGGAGGCGGGAGCCATCGGCCTGAAGGCCCTGCCCGTCATCATCGGCACCATCATTGCCGCGATTGCGATCGTCACCTATGTCAGCCGCCGCGTCGGCCTCACCGACCGGCTCGGCACGCTGATCGGCGTCGGCACCAGCATCTGCGGCGCCACTGCGATCGTCGCGATGACACCCACGATCGGCGCGAAAGACGACGAGACCGCCTACGCGGTGGCGTGCATCACGCTGTTCGGCGTGGTCGCCATGCTGGCCTATCCGTTCGCGGCGCATTGGCTGTTCGACGGTGATGCGTTCCGCTCCGGCATGTTCCTCGGCACCGCAGTGCACGAGACGGCACAGGTGGCCGGCGCCGGACTCGTCTACCAGGAGTACTTCAAGGATCCGCAGGCGCTCGACGTCGCCACGGTCACCAAGCTGGTGCGCAACCTCAGCATGCTGGTCGTGATACCGATCATGGCGGTGCTCTACCATCGCCGCTCGAGCGAGGGTGGCGCCGCGCCCAAGTGGTACACGATGATCCCGCTGTTCATCGTGGGGTTCGCCGCCATGAGCGCCCTGCGCACGGTCGGTGACATGGGCGAGCGTGCTTTCGGCGTGCTGGAGCCCGCGCAGTGGAAGGCGGTCGTCGGATTCGTGAAGCAGGTGGCGACGTACTGTCTCGCCATCGCGATGGCGGCGGTGGGCCTCGGCACCAGCATCAAGGGCCTGCGCGCCATCGGCCTCAAGCCGTTGGCAGTGGGGCTCTTCTCGGCCCTGCTGGTGGGAATCGTCAGCTTTACGCTGATCTCGGTCCTGTACTGAGCGCCGGCCGGACTGCGGTCAAGGCGCCGCTGGCGCGCCTTTGCCGTAGTGGGTGTCGAGATAAGCCACGACGGCAGTGATGTCTTCCGCCGTCAGTGGCGCGCCCATGACCTTGACCATCTTGTTGACGGTCTTCTCCCAGGCCGCCTTGTCCTGGAACGGCGAGTTCATGAGGATGTAGTCGAGGCTGTGGCACATGGAGCAGCTTGCCTGCACCTGCGTCAGACCCGGGGCCTTCAGTCAGCCGGAGACTGGTTTCGTCCGCAGCTGCGGTCGTGATTGATGCAGCCAGCACCACGGACGTGAGCGCGCTGCGCACGGCATCCTTATGCGACATGGTAGTCCACCTTCTGCACCACGTTGTGGTGATAGCCGGCCGGGTTGTGCACGAGCGCGTCTGTCTGCGTCGAACCGTCGCGGGCGCGGGCGCGGGCCATCAGCGTCAACGCACCGGCTTGTTCGGGCTTGATCGCATATCGCCACTGCCGCCACGAGTAGCGTCCGAGATCGCGCTGCAGTTTCGCATCGCGCCACGTACTGCCACCGTCCAGCGAGACTTCGACGTTGCGTATGCCCGAACCGCCGTCCCAGGCGATGCCAAGCACTTCAACGCGCTTGCCGCGCTCCAGCACGGCGCCCGGCGCTGGATCGACCACCAGCGAATTCACCTTGATCGCGGTGATGGGCGAGTTCTGCTCGGTGTCCTGCGATTCGAAGCCGCTGGCGCCGAACATGCCTTTCGGCACGCGATAGGCGGTCTTCATCCAGAAGCCGTCGAACGGCTTGTCGGTCACGGTCAGGTCTGCAAGAGCCTTGATCCAGTAGGTCGCGGTCCAGCCTGGGGCGACGAGTCGCGCCGGCGCGCCGTTCCATTTCGGCAGTGGCTCGCCATTCATCTCGAAGGCGATCAGCGTGTCCGGATCGAGAGCCTTCCACATGGGCAGGCTCTTGACGAAGTCCGGCCCGGTGAGCGTCGGGGCGTCCGCGCCGTCGCCTACGACCTCCAGCGCACTGGCGGTGAGCCCGGCATCCTCGAGGACGTCCTTCAGCCGCACACCGCTCCATACGGCGTTGCCCATGGCCCCGAATCCCCACTGCACCCCGGCAACGTGCGGATTGAAGAGCCCGCGCCGGTTGCCCGAGCACTGGTTGACGGCAGCGACCTCGACGGTCTTGAACTTGCGCCGCAGCGAGTCGTGCGTGAATTCACGCTCCGACTTCACGCCCGGTCCGGCAATGCGCAAGCGCCAGTCCGCCAGTGCGATGTCCGGTACGCCGGTGTGCCAGCGCACGTAGAAGGCATCGTTCGGCGTGAATGCCTCGCGAAAATAGCTGACGGGCGTTTCGTAATTCGGCGGCCGGAAGCTGCGCTTGAGCAGCGGCCGCTTGCCTGGCAACGCGTCCAGGATGCCGGAGGCAACGGCGCCAGCCGGCAAGTCCTGAGCGGCCGCACTGCCGACGATTCCCGGCAACAGCAAGCCGCCTGTCAGCGCACTCGTGGATCCGAGGATGAATTTTCGCCTGTCCATGTTGCCCCCGTGCGCGCCGCATATCAGCTACATCTAATTTGATGCCAATGCGGGACTTCCTGCAAGGGCCCGTTCGGGTTCAATGCATCAGCCTGGGTCCGGCATCTATTGCAACGAAGAGCCCCATCACGACAAGAACGAGTCCAAACAACCTGCGCAATGTGGATTGAGGCAGCCGTCGGCCGAGGCGATTGCCCGCGAAACTGCCGACCACCCCGATGGCTGCGATCAGCAACAGCACCTGCCAGTCGAGTTCCAGTCCCTTGGCTGCCAGTACCTGCTGGTACTTGCCGAAGCCGGTGAACGAATTCAAGGCGATGACGGCGAGGCTGGTGCCGACCGCGCTCGACATGGGCACGCCGGCCAGCAGTACCAGGGCGGGCACGATCAGGAAGCCACCGCCCACTCCCACCAGGCCGCTCAGCACCCCAACCGCTGCGCCGCCCGCAATGATGGCGACGAGGTGCGGGCGGTGGTCGCCAGCAGCGACAGGCGCGCTCCGCAGCATGCGCCACGCGGCCACGAGCATGACGAACGCGAACAGTGCGAGCTGCGCCGCCCCCGGCACCCAGCGCGCCAGGGACGCTCCCAGCCACGCACCGAGCATGCCGGGCAACCCGAACCACAGCACGTTGCGCCAGTCCACCTGGCGGGCCATCGCGTAAGGGACACAGGCTGCGGCGGCGATCAGACCGACCACCAGCAGCGAGCCGCCGATGGCCACTTGCTCCGGCTGCTGCAGCAGGTAGTGCAGCACCGGCACGGTGAGGATCGACCCGCCCGACCCGAGCAGGCCGAGGCTGAGGCCGATCGCCAGGGCCCCGAACAGCGCGGCGAGCAACGTCAGCCGTCCGGGCCGGCGGATTGCGGTGCGGCTGCCATTACTGGCAGGGCTTGCGCGGTGCCGGGTCGCGGTTCTCCGGCGCCGGCGGGAGGCTGCAATAGATGTCCTGCAGCAACGCCATGATGCGGGTGACTGGACCCGGTGGCAGCGAGTAAAAGATGGATTGCGCTTCGCGCCGCGTATCCACCAGCCCGCCTGCGCGCAGCAGGGCGAGGTGCTGGGAGAGGGCCGACTGGCTGAGTTGCAGCCGTTCGTTCAGCTCGCCGACCGAGAGGGGCCTGGCCAGGAGATTGCAGAGGATGAGCAGCCGCTGTTCATTGCCAAGGGCTTTCATCAGGTGGGCGGCATCGCCTGCGTGCGCGTACATCTCTTCGATCCGTGTCGAGTCCGGCACCTGCGGTCCTGCGGTACGTCGTCGGGCAGCGCGTGGCATGCGGTGGGTCTCCGGTCCAGTGGCCGCATCCTAAATCAACATTGACTAATTTAGCAATCACTAATATTGTGCCGGCCACCCGAGGATAATCACCCCATGCAACCCGCAGTCAACGCGTTCCACCACAAGCCCACGGGGTCCTGGACCTACGTCGTGATGGACCCCGGCACGCGCGCGGCCGCCGTGATCGACCCGGTGCTCGACTACGACTGGCGTTCGGGCCGCACGGGCACTGCAAGTGCCGATCAGGTCATCGCGCACTGCCGCGCCGCAGGCGCCAACGTGCTCTGGATTCTCGAGACGCACGCCCACGCGGACCACCTGTCCGCCGCGCAGCACGTGCGCACGGCATTGGGTGGCAGCATTGCCATCGGCCGCGGCGTACTCGACGTGCAGCGGACGTTCAAGCGCATCTTCGGTCTCGACGACAGCTTCGTCGCCGACGGCAGCGACTTCGACCGGCTGCTGGCGGACGACGAGCGGTTGTCGCTCGGCCAGCTGCAGATCGAGGTGCTCCCGGTACCGGGGCACACCAACGACAGCGTCGCCTACCTGGTCGGCGATGCCTTGTTCGTCGGCGACACGATCTTCATGCCGGACGGCGGCACTGCGCGCTGCGATTTTCCCGGCGGCGACGCCGTTGCGCTGTATCGCTCGGTGCAGCGTCTCTATCAGCTGCCGCCCGCGACGCGTGTGTTCGTGTGTCACGACTACTCCCCCGGTGGGCGTGAGCCGCGCTGCGAGAGTTCCGTCGCGGAGCAGCTCGCCGCCAACATCCACATACGCAGCGGCGTTGCCGAGGAGGCCTTCGTGCAGATGCGCCGCACGCGTGACGCAACGCTCGACGTGCCGAACCTGCTGATCCCCGCCGTGCAGGTGAACATCCGTGCCGGCCGGCTGCCGCCCCCGGACGCGGACGGCGTGAGCTACCTGCGCGTGCCGCTCAACGTCCTCGGCCGCCCCCTCTGACACCCGGCAATCATCACCCGCCAATTCCCCTGAGGCTTCCAATGACTCACCACGACAGCCACGTCACCGACGCCACGCCGGAACAGGTCCGCGCCTGGCTCGACGCCGGCGAGATTCTCCTCGTCGACGTCCGCGAAGTTAACGAGTACGCCGTCGAGAGAATTCACGGCGCGCTGCTCTATCCGCTTTCGACTTTCGATCCGAAAGCCATTCCACTCGAAGGCCGCAAGCTGGTCCTGCAGTGCGGTTCGGGCAAGCGATCGCTGATGGCCGCGCACAAGCTGCAGGCAGCAGGGTCCGGTCATCTCACGCACCTCGCGGGAGGAATCCAGGCCTGGAAGGCCGCAGGCCTGCCGATCATCCGCGTCGATACACAGACCGGCCGCGTCGTCGACGACGGCCGCCGTTGAGACCAGAAGAGGTCCGTGCAATGAGTATCGACAGGATAGTACTTGCAGTCGCCGGCACGATGGTTCTCCTGAGCCTGCTGCTCGGCCACTTCGTCAGCCCTTACTGGTACTGGTTCACCGCCTTCGTCGGCGCCAACCTGCTGCAGTCCGCGTTCACGGGTACCTGCCCGCTGGTCCTCATCCTGCGCAAGGTCGGTGTCCGCTCCGGCGCTGCCTTCTGATCCCTGCCGGAGTACGCAATGAGATGGACTGATCCCGCGGCGGTCATGACGGCACTGCTGCTCGTGGCCGTTCCGAGCGCGCCGGGTGTCACCGCGCCTGGCGTAGCGGCGCCGAAGCTCGCGACCGTCCGGGTCGGCGAGGAGGCCGCGCCGATGGAGCGGATGCTCGACGGCACTGTCGAGGCGGTCAACCAGGCGACGGTTTCTGCCCAGACCGCCGGCAGGGTCACGGAAATCAAGGTGGACGTGAACGACTACGTGCCCGCCGGCACCCTCGTGATGCGGTTGCGCAGCACGGAGCAGGTGGCGGGCCTCACCCAGGCACAGGCGGCGCTCAAGGAGGCCACTGCCCGCGAGAGCGAGGCACAGACCCGCTATGACCGGATCCGCGACATGTACTCGCGCCAGGTCGTCGCCAAGGCGACGCTCGACGAGGCAACAGCTGCGCGGGACGCCGCTGCGGCCCGGCTGGTGGCGTCGCGGGCCGCGCTCGATGCGGCCCGGGAAGGCGCGTCCTACACCGAGATCCGGGCTCCCTACGCCGGTGTCGTGACGCAGAAGTTCGTGCAGGTTGGTGAGACCGTCGCACCCGGCACGCCACTGATCGCTGGCGCTTCCCTCGATGCGCTGCGGGTGATCGTCGAGATTCCGCAGAGCATCGTCGAACAGGTGCGTGCGCAGAACAAGGCTGCCGTGTACGTGGATGACCGACGGATCGAATCCACCGCCATCACGTTCTATCCGTCCGCCGCGCCACAGACCAATACCTTCCGCGCGCGGATCGAATTGCCGAAGGACCTGCAGGGCCTCGCGCCAGGCATGTTCGTCAAGGTCGGGTTCGTCACCGGCGAGTCACAGCGGTTGCTGGTGCCACGTGCTGCGATCGTCGAACGCAGCGAGATGCGTGCGGTCTATGTCGTCGCGCCGGACGGGCGGGTGTCGCTGCGGCAAGTCAGGCTCGGTCACGCGCGGGATGACCGGATCGAGATCCTCGCCGGGCTTGCAGCAGGCGATCTCGTAGCGCTCGACCCGGCGGCTGCGGGTGTCCAGGCGCGACAAACGGCGCCGAAGAATGACTGAGAAGCTCGGCATCAGCGGCCGGCTCGCCGCGTTCTTCCTCGACAACCAGCTGACGCCGCTGCTGGGGCTTTCGGCTTTGTTGCTCGGCATCTTCGCCGTGCTGGTCACTCCCCGCGAGGAAGAGCCCCAGATCAACGTCACGATGGCCAACGTCATCGTGCCTGCTCCTGGCGCAAGCGCCAACCAGGTCGAGACCCTGGTCACCACGCCGATGGAAAAGGTGCTCGCCGAGATCTCCGGCGTGAAGCACATCTATTCCGTGTCGCGTCCTGGCGCCGCGGTTCTGACCGTGCAGTTCGAGGTCGGCGAGGACCGGACTGACGCGATCGTCAGGCTCTACAACGCAATCTATTCCAACCAGGACTGGCGCCCGGCGGACGTCGGCATCCTGCAGCCGCTGGTCAAGCCGAAAGGCATCGACGACGTGCCGATCCTGAGCGTAACGCTATGGACCAGGGATCCGCAGCGCGGTGCCTATGAGCTCAGGCAGGTCGCGCACGCCATCGAGGCGGAGATCAAGCGTGTCCCGGGTACACGCAACGTGTACACCATCGGCGGTCCCGACGAGACGGTGCACGTCAGCCTCGATCCGCAGCGTCTTGCGGGCTACGGCCTCACCGTGAGCGAGCTCGCCGCCGCGCTCAAGGCGGCCAGTGTCGTGCAACATGCCGGCACGCTCGTCGCGAACGGCGGCAACGTGCCGGTGCAGGCAGGCGAATTCCTCGCCGACCGTGACGAGGTCGCGCAGTTGGTCGTGGCTGTGCGCGAGGGCAGGCCGGTCTACCTGCAAGACGTCGCGACCATTACTGCCGGTCCCGACCAGCCCGAGCAGTACGTGACGTTCGGCGCCGGCCCGGCGGGCGCGCAGAAGGGCATCGACCTGGCCGGGACCGCTCCGGCCGTCACGCTCGCGATCTCGAAGAAGCCCGGCGAGAACGCCATCGACGTCGCCAACGCGGTGCTGCAGCGGATCGAGCAGCTGCGCGGTTCCCACATCCCGGAGGGCGTGGAGATCACGGTCACGCGCAACTATGGCGAGACCGCGAACGACAAGGCGCTGAAGCTCATCCAGAAGCTGATGTTCGCGACGGCCTCCGTCGTGCTCCTCGTGTGGCTCACGGTCGGCTGGCGCGAGGCGATCGTCGTCGGCGCTGCCGTCGTGATCACGCTGGCAGCGACGCTGTTTGCTTCCTGGGCCTACGGTTTCACCATCAATCGCGTGTCGCTGTTCGCGCTCATTTTCTCGATCGGCATCCTGGTGGACGACGCGATCGTCGTGGTGGAGAACATCCATCGCCACATGGGATTCGGCAGCGGTCCATTGCAACAGGTCATTCCACGCGCGGTGGACGAGGTGGGCGGCCCGACGATCCTGGCGACGTTCACCGTGATCGCAGCCCTGCTGCCGATGGCGTTCGTCAGCGGCCTGATGGGCCCGTACATGAGCCCGATCCCGATCAACGCCAGCTTAGGGATGCTGATTTCGCTGGCCATCGCACTGGTGTTTACCCCCTGGCTGTCGAAGCGGATGCTCGCGCATGCGGACGTGCATCCCGCGGGGCATGGTGACGATACGCGCCTGCAGCGCTTCTTCGAGCGGATCATCGCGCCATTCCTGCGCGGCGATGACGCGCGCCGCCGCCGGCACCGGCTCTACCTCGGCACGCTGGCCGCGATCCTGGTCGCCATCTCCCTGGTCGCTTTCGAACTGGTCGTCATGAAGATGCTGCCCTTCGACAACAAGTCGGAGTTCCAGGTAGTCGTCGACATGCCCGAAGGCACCGCGCTCGAGGAGACGGGGCGCATGCTGGACGAACTCGCGGCCGAGATCGTCAAGCTGCCGGAGGTCACGGACTACCAGGTCTACGCAGGCACCGCGGCGCCGATCAATTTCAACGGCCTCGTCCGGCAGTACTACCTGCGCTCCGGCCACGAGTTAGGCGACATCCAGGTCAACCTGGTGGACAAGCACCACCGCGACCGGAAGAGCCACGAAATTGCGCTCGCGGTGCGCCCGGCGCTGGCCGAGATCGGGAGCAAGTACGGAGCGGCGGTGAAGATCGTCGAAGTGCCGCCCGGCCCGCCGGTGCAGGCGCCGCTCGTGGCCGAAATCTATGGTCCCTTCTCCGGCGAGCAGCAGCAGCTGACGCGCGAAGTCCGCAGGGTGTTCGACTCCAAGCCGCAGATCGTGGACGTGGACGACAGCCTCGAGGCGCAGAGCGAGCGCCTGGTCGTGCGCGTCGACCGGCAGAAGGCAGCCTTGCTGGGCGTGAGCCAGGCCGAAGCGGTGCAGGTGCTGGCGGCGGGACTCGGCGGCCTTGACGCCACGTACGTACAGATCGGTCGTGAAAACTATCCGATTCCGGTGCGGCTGGAGCTCGACGTGCCGGACAAGGCCGACCTGTCCGGAGTCCTGGCGCTGCAGGTCCACACCCGGGACGGTGCGAACATCGCGCTTTCCGAGGTCGCCATCGTCGAGCGCAAGCCCTGGGACAACGCGATCTATCACAAGGACCTGTTGCCGCTCGCCTATGTCACCGCGGATTCCGTCGGCGACACTGACAGCCCGCTGTACGGCATGTTCGACCTGGTCGGGGCGCTCAAGCGCCAGCTGCCGCCGGGCGTGGCGCTGGAGCAGCGCTTCTTCAGCCAGCCGGCCGATCCCAATCAGCCGAGCCTGAAGTGGGATGGCGAGTGGCAGATCACGTACGAGACGTTCCGCGACATGGGACTGGCGTACTCGGTGGGCCTGATCCTCATCTACCTGCTGGTCGTCGCTCAGTTCGGTTCCTATGCCGTGCCGCTGGTGATCATGGCGCCGATTCCGCTCACGATCATCGGCGTGATGCCAGGGCATGCGCTGCTCGGAGCGCAGTTCACCGCGACCTCGATGATCGGCATGATCGCGCTCGCCGGCATCATCGTCCGCAACTCGATCCTGCTGGTGGACTTCATCAACGTCGAGCTGGCGCAAGGGCGCGACCTGGCCGATGCGGTCATCCGTTCGGCGGCCGTGCGCGCGCGGCCGATCGCGCTCACTGCGGTGGCCGCGATGACCGGCGCGTTCTTCATCCTCGACGATCCCATCTTCAACGGGCTCGCCGTGTCGCTGATCTTCGGCATCCTCGTCTCGACGGTGCTGACGCTGGTGCTGATCCCGATCCTCTATTTCAGTTATCGCAACCGCACGATCAAGGCCGTGTGACGGCCAGGGGGAATGCAGTCATGGCAAAAGTCGTAATCCTCGGTGCAGGTCTCGGTGGTGTCGCCTGCGCGTACGAGATGAAGAAGAAGCTGGGTGCCGCGCACCAGGTGACGCTGGTCGGCAGCTCGCCGTACTTCGAGTTCACGCCGTCGAATCCGTGGGTGGCCGTCGGCTGGCGCAAGCCCGAGCAGACCCGGGTTGAACTTGCAGGGCCGCTCGCCGCCAAGGACGTACGCTGGCTGCCGAAGTTCGTGCAGGCCATCGATGCGGTCAATTCGAAACTCCTGCTGCAGGACGGCACCGAAGAGCCGTACGACTATCTCGCCATCACGACCGGCCCGAAGCTCGCATTCGACGAAGTGCCGGGTCTCGGCCCGAACGGGCACACCGTCTCGATCTGCACGCAGGCGCATGCGCTCGCCGCCTGGGAGCAGTACCAGGAGTTCGTCAAGAATCCCGGCCCGATCGTGGTGGGCGCCGCAGGCAGCGCCAGCTGCTTCGGTCCTGCCTACGAGATGGCGATGATCCTCGACACTGATCTGCGCCGGCGCAAGATCCGGGACAAGGTGCCGATGACTTACGTGTCGTCGGAGCCGTACATCGGCCACATGGGGCTCGGCGGCGTGGGTGACAGCAAGGGGCTCATGGAGTCGACGCTGCGCCAGCGCCACATCCAGTGGGTCACCAATGCAAAGGTCACCTCGGTCGAACCCGGCACGGTGCATGCGGCGGAACACAACGAGGACGGGACGCTGCGCAAGGAGCACAAGCTGCCGTTCAAGTTCGCAATGATTCTGCCGGCGTTCAAGGGTGTCGATGCAGTCGCCGCAGTGCCCGACCTCTGCAATCCGCGCGGCTTCGTGCTCATCGACGAGCACCAGCGCAGCAAGAAGTACCGGAACATCTTTTCGGCCGGCGTCTGCGTGGCCATTCCGCCGGTCGAGGCGACGCCGGTGCCTACAGGGGCGCCGAAGACCGGGTACATGATCGAATCGATGGTGAGCGCGATCTGCGAGAACATCGCCGCGGAACTGAACGGCCAGCCGACAGTCGCACGCGGCACATGGAACGCGATCTGCCTGGCGGATTTCGGCGACACGGGGGCCGCATTCGTCGCGCTGCCGCAGATCCCGCCGCGCAACGTCACGTGGGCGAAGGAAGGCAAGTGGGTGCACGTCGCCAAGATCGCCTTCGAGAAGTACTTCCTGCGCAAGGTCAAGACCGGCTCGATCGCGCCGATCTACGAGAAGTACGTGCTGAGCACGCTGGGCATCGAGGCGCTCAAGAAATGAAGCGACCTCGCAGCGCGACCACTGCCGCTGCTCTCGCGGCCATGTCTCGCGTGCCACGTCGTGCATGGCGAGACGCTGGATGATGCGTGGGCACTGGCCCTGCAGCAGGACCATTCGCTCGCGGCGGCGCGCAACCAGGCCGAGGCAGCGGGCTTCGAGGCGCAGGCAGCACGCGCGCAGCGCTGGCCCACTGTCGCCGTGGGAGGGTCGTACACGCAGCTGGACGACTCGCCCGCGTTCGACTTCGCGTTCACCGGGCTACCCCTCGCGCCCCCCGAACTGTTCGAGGACGACAAGTACGTGATGGGCAGTGCGTCGCTCACCATCCCGCTGTTCACGAGCGGGCGCATTTCCTCGAGCATCGCCGCCGCCGAGGCACGTGAGCGCGGCGTCGGAGCCCAGGTCACGGCTGCGACGGCGGACGTCAAGCTGGCCGTCGCCGACTCGTACGTCGAAGTGCTGCGGGCCCGCAAGGCGCACGGAGTCGCGAGCAGCAGCGTGCAGACGCTCGAGGCGCTGACCCGCGATACGACCAGCATGTTCGAGCGCGAGCTGGTGCCCAAAAACGAATTGCTGGCCGTGCAGGTGGCGCTGGCCGACGCACGCCAGAACGAATTGCGCGCGGCGAATGCGGCAGAAGTGGCTGCCGCCGCCTACAACCGCCGACTGGGCGCACCGCTGGACCGGCCGGTGGAGTTGAGCGAGGCGCTCGCCGTGCCCGTGGAATTGTCGCAGGATCTGCCGGCGCTGGTGGAACAGGCGAAGTCGCGGCGCGCGGAACTTGACGCGTTCGACGCGCAGGCTGAAGCCTACGGCCAGCTCGCGCGCACCGAGCGCTCGCGCGTACTGCCGCAGGTTGCCTTGAGCGGGGGCTACCAGTACCTGGAGAACCAGTTTCTCGATGACGAGACAATCGGCATGGCGGGTATCGGCGTGCAATGGGCCCTGTTCGACGGCGGCCAGTCGCGCAAGCGCGCGGCGGCGCTCGATCGTAACCGCCGCGCGACGGAGCAGCAGCGCGCGGACGTTGCCAGCCAGATCGAGTTGCAGGTGCGGCAGGCCTACCTCGGCATCCAGGAATCGCGCCAGCGCGTGATCGTCACCGCGCAGGCTGCAGAGCAGGCGGACGAAAACCTGCGCATTGCCCGCGAACGCTACACGGCGGGCCTGGGCACGCAGACTCAGCTGCTGCAAGCCGAGACTCTGAGGGTGCAGGCGCTCAGGAACCGGGACGACGCGTCGCTGGACGCCGGGCTTGCGCAGCTGCGGCTCGCGCGTGCGGTCGGGGCGCTCTGAAGCATCACGTCAGCGGAAGTCTTCGGGGCAACGCCTGGCGGGCCGGATCTTCCTGGCCAATCCATGTCGAACGCCGACGCTCGAGCGCAGGAGCGAGGCGGCACTGCAGCGCTGCCGCTTCTCCGTTGACACCATCGCCTCGCTCCCGTTCGAGCGAGGGTCGCCGTGAATCGCACAGTTCCCCTGTGCGATTCACGAAGCGCGTCAGACCTTGGAGTGGCCAGGAAGATCCGGCCCGCCAGGCATTGCCCCGGAGACTCATCCCAGCAGACGGCTAGGGCTCAGCCGGGCAACACGCGCCCCGGGTTCAGGATGCCTTTCGGGTCGAGCGCCTGCTTCAGTTTCTGCATCAAAGCAATTTCGGCTGGAGTACGGCAAAGACTGAGCCATGGCAGCTTCTCGAGGCCGATGCCATGTTCTGCCGAGACAGACCCGCCCCGCGACGCCAGCGGCTCGTAGACGCAGCGCTCGATGCCGTGGCGTGCCTCGGCGCTGGGCGGTCCCGCTGCGATGATGTGCAGGTTGCCGTCGCCCAGGTGACCGAAGACGAACCGGCCGTAGGCTGGCCACTCGCGCTCGAGACGCCCCACGACTTCGGTGACGTATCCTTCCATCTCCGCGAGCGGCAGGCTGACGTCGAACGCAACCGGCATGCCGAGCCGGAAAATCCCTTCGACGTCGTCGCGCAGCGCCCACAACGCGTCGCGCTGGGCCTCGGACGAACAGACCACGGCATCGACCACCAGTCCCGACTCGATCGCGGCGGCAATCGCTTCCTCGAACTGCGCCTGGTCCCGCGCCGGGTCGCCCCCCGCGCTTTCGACCAGCACGTAGTAGTCGTACGTCTGCGGCAGTGGCGGGGTTCCCTTCGACGGCGGCGTCGTCACCATACGGTAGAATCCGTTCCACATCAGCTCGAATGCCGACAGCGAGCCGCCGAGCGCGCTGTCGATGTGCTTCAGGAAGCGGGTCACGTCGCCGAACGTCGGGCATGCCACCAGCGCCGACTGCGTGCTGCGCGGACTTTCGCGCAGGCGCAGTACCAGCCGCGTGATGACGCCCAGCGTCCCTTCGGAGCCGATGAACAACTGCTTCACGTCGTAGGCCGCGTTGTTCTTGATCATGCGGTTCATCGCTGGGATCACCGTGCCGTCGGCGAGCACGGCTTCGAGGCCCAGCACCGAGTCGCGCGTCATGCCGTACCGGATCACGCCATTGCCGCCCGCATTGGTGGCGGCGCTGCCGCCGATGTGCGCCGAGCCGCGCGCGCCGAAATCCACCGGATACAGCAGGCCGTGCTTCTCCGCTTCTTCCTGGATGCGCTGCACTGCTACGCCAGCTTCGACCGTCATCGTGCGGCCAATCGGATCGATCGATTCGATGCGATGCATGCGCTCGAGCGAAAGCGCGATCTCGTGCTCGCTGGCGACGTTGCCTCGCACCAGGCCGGTGAGGCCGCCGAGGAGCACGACCGGTTGGCTGTGTGCGTGGCACTCGGCCAGCACGCGCGAGACTTCGTCCGTGCTGCCGGGCCGCAAGATAGCCCTGGCCTGGCAGGGGCTGCGATCCGCCCAGCCCACGGCGCGGGAACTAACCTGTTCGCCGGTGAGGACGTTGGCGTCGCCGACGATGGCGGAAAGTCTCTCGATCAGCATGCGATGGGCTCCGGTCTATTCGAGGACGGCCGCAACGGTGTGCGCATGCCTGCGCCTGAACCAGGCGACGGCAATGCCAGCGGTGGCAATCATCACCAGGCCGTACAGCGCGGCGGGCACGGACGCGACCTCGCTGTCCAGTACCTTGATCGCCACGAAGATCGCGACGGCCGCGTTGTGGATGCCGATCTCGAGCGAGATCGAGGTTGCCTGCGGTACCGGCAAGCCGAGGACGCGGGGAACGGCATAGCCGATGGCCAGCGAAACGAGGTTGAGCGTGATGCACGCGAGGCCGATCGTGCCGAGATGCTGCAATATCGTCTTGCCCGAGCTTGCCAGCGAGATCGCGACGACGAGGGCCAGCAGCAGTACCGACGCGATTCGGACCGTGCCTGCCGCGCGCAGGGCGAGTGCAGGCCAGGCGTGGCGCACGAACATGCCGATCAACACCGGCAGGATGATCACGGTTGCGACCTCCATGATCTTCTGCGTCGGCGCCGGGACGTCAAGTTCAGCGCCGAGGAAGTAGGCCAGCGACCAGTTCATCACCAGCGGCAGCCAGGCCAGCGCGAGGACCGAGTTGATGGCCGTGAGCGTGATGTTCAGCGCGACGTCGCCATGGGCCAGGTGGCTGAAGACGTTGGCCATCGCGCCACCCGGCGAGGCGGCCAGCAGCATGAAGCCGACCGCGAGCATCGGCGGCAGGTCGAACAGCTGGGTGATCGCGAAGGCGACCACCACGAGCACGATCGTCTGCACCAGCAGGCCGACGATCACGGCACGCGGAAACCGCGCGACTCGTGCGAAGTCCGCCGGGGTCAATGCGAGGCCGAGCCCGAACATGATCACGCCGACAGCAGTCGGCAACAGGACGGTGTGGATGAGCGTCGGGTGCAATGCTTTTCCCTGTCTGACCCCGGACCGGCGCTGTGCCCTCAGGACACCAGTGCGTCGGTCACGGCCGCGAACGCGTCCTGCAGCCGGTCGACCTGAGTCTCCGTGGTCGCCGGACACGCCAGCATCATGTTGTGGAACGGTGCGATGAGGCAACCCTGGTTCAGCAGCGCAAGGTGGATCGCCTGCTCCAGCGCGGGTGCGTGCGCTGCCTCTGCCTGCGTGCCGTTACGCAGTGGGCCGGGAGCGCAAACGAATTCAACCCGCGCGCCGACGCGCACGACGTGCCAGGGCAGCCTGCAGGCGGCAATCGTCGCTTGCAGGCCGTCCGCCAGCAGGCCGGCCACCCGCTCCATGTGCCGGTAGGCTTCCGTCGTCATGACTTGCTCCAGCGTGGCACGCATCGCGGCCAGGGCAAGTGCGTTCGCCGAAAGCGTGGTGCCCATGCCGGAGTGACCGGGAGGTGTCTGCGCCCGCACTTCGCGCAGGCGGCGAGCCACGTCGTCGGTGAAGCCCCAGACGCTGGCGGGGACGCCGCCGGCGATGGGTTTGCCGAGCACGAACAGGTCGGGCTCGAGCCCGTGGGCACGGGTGTAGCCGCCGGGGCCGCTCGAAATCGTGTGCGTTTCGTCGATCAGCAGCAGCGTTCCCGTCTCGCGCGTGAAGCGCCGCACCTGGTCGAGAAAGCCCGGCTGCGGCAACACCATGCATGAGTTCGTCAGCACCGGCTCGGTGATCACGCAGGCCACGTCACCGTGCGCCAGTTCACGGCGCAGTGCGTCGACGTCGTTGAATTCGACGACGCGTGCAAGCTGCGTGAGGTCCGTGACCTGGCCCAGCAAACCCGGGCGATGCACGACCCGGCCGTCGACCAAGCGCACGAACGTCTCGTCGACCGTGCCGTGGTAGCAGCCGTTGAAGACCAGGATCTTCGGGCGTCCTGTCACGGCGCGTGCCACGCGCAGCGCGAAGCGATTGGCGTCCGTCGCCGTCGTTGCGATCTGCCAGTGCGGCAGGCCGAAACGCTCCGCCAGCAGCGGTCCGATCGCGATCGCGTCTGCCGTCGGCAGCATGTACGTCAGGCCTTCGTGGGCCTGGCGCGCGATGGCTGCCGCGACGGGCCCGGGTGAATGGCCGAACATCGAGCCGGTGTCGCCGAGACAGAAGTCGGCATACTCGTTGCCGTCGATGTCGCGCAGCGACGCACCCCGAGCCGACTCGACGACGAACGGGAAGGGCATCGACCAGTCGCGCATCCAGTGCATCGGTACGCCGTCATAGAAACCGGCGATGCCGTGACCCGTCAGCTGCAGCGATCGCGGGTGCGCGTCGACATAGCGACGCTGCTCGGCGGCAAAGAGTTCACCGATCCGCTGCAATGCCACGCCGCCAAGATATGCCGCTGTCACGCCGGAGAACCCCTGGAACCTGCAGGCTCGACAGTTTAAGGGGATAGGGGATAGGGGTTGGGGGTTAGTCGGAGGTACCGCGACTGCGTGAAGGTCGGCAGCACGATTGCGGATTGGCACGCGTGTACCAGGCAGCCGCGCACTTCCGACTAACCCCCAACCCCTATCCCCTAACCCCTTTCTTGACGGTCCGCGCCCGCCCGTGGATACTGCAACGCGAGATGAACGTGACCGCGCAGAACACGCTGAATACCCGTTGGTGGTGGCGCCACTTCTAGGAGTGGGGCCGGCCGCGTCAGTCTCTTTCGCAGGATTCCAGGACCCATCTCCGCGCAGCACCGTGGGATGGGTTTTTTGTTGTCCGTCCCCCGGGCCCCCGCGACAGAGGAGCCGCAGGTGACGACGACCCTGTTCGACATTGCAGCCGACCTCGACACACCGGTGTCGGCTTATCTCAAGTTGAAACCCTTCCGCCCGCGCTTCCTGCTGGAGAGCGTCGAGGGCGGCGAGCGCCTGGCCCGCTACTCGTTCATCGGCTTCGGCGATTGCATGGAGTACCGGCTCGATGCCGCCGGCCTGACCGTGAATGGGGTGCGCGAACCCCGGCCGGCTGACCAGGCGCAGCTGCTGGCCTCGCTGCGGCAGGCCCTCGCGCGTTCACCCCGGTCCGACGTGACCCAGGCGGGTTTCCCGCTGCTGGGCGGCCTGGTCGGCGCAGCCAGCTACGACCTGGTGCGCTATTTCGAACGGCTGCCGTCCAGGGCACGGGTCGAAGCGGATGTGCCGGACGCGCATTACGTTGCGCCGCGTTCGGTCCTGGCGTTCGACCACCTCACGCGCCGTGCAGCGTTGCTGCACGCCGGCCCGGAGCAGGAACGGCTGGCGCTGCGCCGCGAGGTAATCCAGGCGCTGCGGGGTGGGTTGCCGGGTCCGGTCCGTGCAACGAAGTTCGGGCCGGCCACTGCCAGCATGTCCGAAGAGTCTTTCCTGCAGAACGTCGCCCGCACGAAGGAATACATCGCGTCCGGCGACGTCTACCAGCTGGTGCTGTCGGTGTGTTTCGCTGGCCGTTGCGACATGGATCCGTTCGAGGCGTACCGGGCGCTGCGGCTGCTGAATCCCTCGCCGTACATGTACTTCTGCGAGCTTGGTGACCGTGTCATCGTCGGTTCGTCGCCAGAGGCGCTGGTGAAGCTAGAAGGCGGCATTGCGCAGCTGCGTCCGATCGCCGGGACGCTGCCGCGCGGCGCCGACACGGCGCAGGACCTCGCGAATGAAGCCAGGCTGCTCGCGGATCCGAAGGAGAACGCCGAGCACGTCATGTTGGTGGACCTCGCGCGCAACGACCTCGGTCGCGTGGCCGCGGCCGGCAGCGTGCGCGTCGATCCCTACCGTTCGATCGAGCGCTACAGCCACGTCATGCACATCGTGAGCGGCGTCATCGGTCAGCTCGCGGCGGGCCGCGACCAGTTCGACCTGTTCGCGGCTGCCTTCCCGGCCGGTACGCTCGTCGGTGCGCCGAAGGTGCGTGCGATGGAGATCATCGACGAGCTCGAGCCGGTGCGTCGCGGATTCTACGGCGGCACGGTGGGCTATTTCGGAGCGGGCGGCGACATGAACCATGCGATCACGATCCGCACGATGGTTTTCCACGGCGACACGTACAGCTTCCAGGCCGGTGCGGGCATCGTGGCGGACAGCGTGCCGATGAACGAGTACCGCGAGGTGTTCGCCAAGAGCGAGGTGCTGCGGCGCGCACTCGAGATCGCGCGGGAGGGGCTGTGATGACGAAGTCCATTCCCCGCCTGCTGCTCGTCGACAACTACGACAGCTTCACCTACAACCTCGTGCAGGCGTTCCTGGTGCTCGGCGCCGAGGTGCTCGTGCATCGCAACGATGCGATCACGGTCGAGCAGGCGCAGGCGTTGCAGCCGACGCACCTGTGCATTTCGCCGGGTCCCGGTACGCCGCAAGGCGCCGGCGTGTCGATGGACATGATCCGTGCGTTCGCCGGGCACATTCCCGTGCTCGGCGTGTGCCTCGGGCACCAGTCGATCGTCGAAGTGTTCGGCGGGGACGTCGTGCGCGCCGGGCGCCTCATGCACGGCAAGGTCTCGCCCGTGGATCACGACGCGAAAGGCGTGTTTGCCGGTGCGCCGCAACCCATGCAGGTCGGTCGCTACCATTCGCTGATCGCGAAGCCCGAGACGCTGCCCTCGATCCTCGAAGTCACGGCCCGCACGCCGGAAGGCGAAATCATGGGCGTGCGTCACCGCGAGCTGAACGTCGAAGGCGTGCAGTTCCATCCGGAGAGCGTGCTCACGCCTGAGGGTCCGCTGCTGATGGGTAACTTCCTGCAGTTCACCGGAGGCCGGCGCTAGGCCCGACGCACCATGGCGGAACTGCGAGAAACGCTCGAGCGACTGCTCAACCGCGAGGATCTGGCCGAGCCCGAGGCTGCTGCGCTGCTGGCCGCGCTCACCGATCCTGCCATGGCGCCCGCGATGGCCGGTGCGCTGCTGGCCGCGTTGCGCAGCAAGGGGCTGACGGCCAACGAAGTCCGTGGATTCGCGTCGGCCATGCGCCGTCTCGCCCGCCGGCCGACCTTGCCACCCGGGCCGCCAGCCATCGACATCGTCGGGACCGGTGGCGACGCGTCGGGCAGTTTCAATATCTCGACAGGTGCTGCGCTGCTGACGGCGGCGATGGGCGTGCGCGTCGTCAAGCACGGCAACCGCTCGATCTCGAGTCGATCCGGCAGTGCGGACCTGCTCGAGTGTCTCGGCTTGCCGCAGCCGCTCGACGAGAAGCGAGCGGGCGAATGCCTTGCGGCGACGGGCTTCACGTTCCTGTTCGCGCCGCACTACCACCCGGCCATGAAGGAAATCGCGCCGGTGCGCCGTGCGCTGGGCGTGCGCACGGTGTTCAATCTGCTCGGTCCGCTGACCAATCCGGCCGAGCCGCCTTTCGGTCTGATCGGTGCTTACAGCCGGGACGCAGCGCGCCTGATGGCGGAAACGCTGGCCGGCATGCCGATCCAGCGGGTGTTCGTCGTGCACGGCGAGCCCGGTTGGGACGAGCCGACGCCGTGCGGCCCCTTCGAGTTGTACGACGTAACGCCGGGGCACGTGGTTCGCACGGAGCGCGATCCCTTCGACTACGGGCTCGCGCGCTGCACACCGCAGTCCCTCGCCGGCGGCGACGCCGAGCACAATGCCGTCGGGATGCGTGCCGTGTTCACGGGGCAGGATCGCGGCCCGCACCGTGACGCGCTCGTGCTCAATGCGGCACTGGCACTGGAAGTGACCGGTACCGTCGCCGATCCGCACGCTGCCATTCGCGCTGCCAGTGATGCACTGGACCGAGGCGATGGCGCGCGGCTGCTGGACAAGCTCGCGACGTTCGGTCGCTCGATCGGCGGTGCGCCCTGATGGGGCTGCTGTCCGACATGGCCGCCGGCAGCGAACAACGGCTGGCCACGGCACGCGCCGTGGTCAGCGATGCGGAACTGCGCATGCGCTGTGCGGCGCTGCCACCGCTGCCGCGCCTGCGGCTTTCCGCCGAGGGGTTCGACCTGATCGCGGAACTGAAGCTGCGCTCGCCCGCGCTGGGCGATCTCTCCGCGCGGACGATGAATCCCGTCGCACGGCTGCGCGATTATGCGGAAGCGGGCGCGGCGATCTGCTCGGTCCTGACCGAACCCTCGCGGTTCGACGGCGACCTCTCGCACCTGCGGCAAGCCGCAACGACGCTTGCGCCTTACGGCGTGCCGGCGATGCGCAAGGATTTCCTGGTCGATCCGTACCAGGTGCTCGAAGCGCGGGTCAACGGGGCCGGCGGCGTGTTGCTGATCGTGCGCATGGTCGGGCGTGATCGCCTCGTGGCGATGCTCGACGCCGCGGCCGAGCAGGGGCTGTTTGTCCTGCTCGAGGCTTTCGACGCCGATGACCTCGCCATTGCCGCAGACCTCGCCGGCGAACGTCGCGGCCGCGACGAACAGGTCCTGATGGGACTCAATTGCCGCGACCTGCAGACGCTGCAGATCGATTTCGCACGCTTCGAGCGGCTGCGTGAGCAATTACCGAGGGAGTGGCCCGCCGTCGCGGAGAGCGGAGTCATTACGGCCGACGATGCTGTTCAAGTGGCGCGTCTCGGCTACCGGTTGGCACTCGTGGGAACCACGCTCATGCAGCGCGACGATCCCGCACAGGCGGTCCGTGAACTGCTCGCGGCCGGCCGCGGAGCTGCGCGGTGAGGCGCCTGTGGATCAAGGTGTGCGGCCTGCGGACGGCAGACACGTTGGCAGCTGCCGTGGACGCAGGAGCGGACGCGGTCGGCTTCGTCTTCCACGCGGCTTCGCCGCGCCACCTTGCGGTGGCAGAGGCTCGGGCCCTCGTCGCGGACGTGCCTCGAGGCATCGAGAAGGTGGCGGTGTTCCTCCATCCTGCGCAAGCGGAGTTCGACGCCGCGATCGACGCCGTGCGCCCCGACTGGGTGCAGACCGATGTCGCGGACCTGGCCGCCCTCCGGCTGCCGGCCGGCCAGCGAGTCCTGCCCGTGTATCGGACGGACCGGCCATTGCCCGCGCAGCAGGATCTGCCGCGCCGGTTTCTGCTCGAAAGCGGACGCAGCGGAACGGGCGAGCGGGCTGACTGGAATGCAGCGGCACGCCTGGCTGCCGCTGGCGAACTCGTGCTCGCTGGCGGACTCGATGCCGGGAACGTCGCCGACGCAGTCGCTACCGTGCGGCCGTTCGGCATCGACGTGAGCTCGGGCGTCGAAGCCACGCGCGGCGTGAAGGATGCCGCGCTGATCCGGAATTTCGTGAACGTGGCGCGTGCAGCTCATGCGCGGGTCGCGACATCGTCTTTGGGAGTAATAGAGCAATGAAGACCCAGGCCCTCGAGATCGACCGCGAAACGCTGCTGGCGCAGACGCTGAGGGGTGAGTTTCCAGACGCGCGCGGCCGCTTCGGTCCGTTCGGTGGGCGCTACGTGCCCGAGACACTCGTGCCGGCGCTCGATCGCCTCGAACAGGGCATCCGCGACATCCTGCCGGATCCCGCCTTCAAGGCCGAACTCGACATGCAGCTGCGCACCTGGGTTGGCCGGCCCACGCCGCTCACGTTCGCGGCCGCGCTGTCGAAGCGCTGGGGCGCGGAAGTCTGGCTGAAGCGCGAGGACCTCGCGCACACCGGCGCGCACAAGATCAACAACGCTATCGGGCAGGGGTTGCTGGCGAAGCGCCTCGGCGCGAAGCGCATCGTCGCGGAGACGGGCGCCGGCCAGCACGGCGTGGCCACCGCCGCCGCGTGCGCGCGCCTCGGCATGCCGTGCACGGTCTACATGGGTTCGATCGACATGGAGCGGCAGGCGCCGAACGTCGGTCGCATGAAACTGCTCGGCGCCGAAGTCGTGCCCGTCACGGGTGGCGACAAGACATTGCGCGCGGCCATCGACGAAGCCTTGCGTGACTGGGTCGCGGACCCGAACGGCACGTTCTACATTCTCGGTTCGGCCGTGGGCCCGCATCCGTATCCGTACATGGTGCGCGAGTTCCAGCGCGTGATCGGCGTCGAAGCGCGTGCACAGATGCTCGCACAGGCGGGTGCGATGCCGGACGTCGTCGTGGCCTGCGTCGGTGGTGGCTCGAACGCGATCGGCCTGTTCCATCCGTTCATTCCGGACACCAAGGTCAAGCTGCTCGGCTTCGAGGCCGGCGGCATCGGTCCGGGTCTCGGACAGAACGCCGCGTCGCTCGCCTATGGTACGCCGGGCGTGCTGCAGGGCTGCTACTCGCTGCTGCTGCAGGACGAGCACGGCCAGATCCAGGAAACGCAGTCGGTCTCGGCCGGGCTCGATTACCCGGGTGTCGGGCCGGAGCACGCGCTGCTCGCAAGCATCGGTCGCCTCGGCTTCGCCGCGTCCGAAGACGACGAATCGCTCGAGGCGCTGTCGGAGTGCAGCCGGTACGAAGGCATCCTGCCAGCCATCGAGACGGCGCATGCATTCGCGGGCGCGCGCAAGTATGCGCAGAAGAACCCTGGTTGCCGCATCCTGATCGGCCTGTCCGGTCGTGGCGACAAGGACATGCCGACGTTGCAGCGCACGCTGCTGAAGGGAAAAATCTGATGATGACCCCGACAACGACTGACACTGCGCGACCGCGCGACAGCATCAGCACGGCAATCAAGGACGCGGCCGCGAGCGGCCGGCCTGCCGTCGTGGGTTTCATGACCGCGGGCTTTCCGGACCGCGCGCACTTCACCCAGAACCTGCGGGCCATCGCGACCGAGGCGGACGTCGTCGAAATCGGGGTACCGTTCAGCGACCCGATGGCCGATGGCGCCACCATTCAGCGCGCGAGCTTCGCGTCGCTGCAAGGCGGCTTCACGCTGCGGTGGCTGCTCGATGAGCTCGAGGCGATGCAGCCGCGCCCGCAGGCGCCCGTGCTGCTCATGAGCTACCTGAACCCACTGCTCGCGTTCGGGCTCGAGCGGTTGCCCGAGGCGGCAAGGAAAGCGGGCGTGTCGGGATTCATCATTCCCGACCTGCCGTACGAAGAAAGCGCCGACATGCGCGCGGCACTCGACCGGGTCGGCATCGCGCTGGTGCAGATGGTCACGCCGGTGACGCCGGATGCGCGACTCAAGATGCTGTGTGAAGCGAGCCAGGGTTTCGTGTATGCGGTGACCATGACGGGCACCACGGGCAAGTCGGTGGCCGTGCCGGACGAGGTGCTGGACTACATGGATCGCGTGAAGTCGATGTCACCCGTGCCGGTGTGTGCGGGTTTCGGCATTCGCACGGCGGAGCAGGTCTCGCGTATGCGGGGTCACGTCGATGGCGTGGTCGTCGGCTCGGCGCTGGTCGAGGTACTGGAACGCGGCGAGGATCCGGCGAAGTTCCTGCGCGGACTCAAGTCCTGACGCCTGGCGTCCGCGGCCCGCCCACGGAGGCTGCGACGGTGCGTCAGGTCGCTTCGACCGCCGTGCGGATGTGGCGGATCACCAGCGAGCGCACGGTTTCCAGGGGATTCTTTTCCCACGTGAAGACGGGCGGCGAGCGTCGCAGCATGTTCCAGTTGCCGGTTTCGAGCACGCGCGTCAGGTAGGCGAGATTGCGATTGATCGCTTCCAGGTACGGATTGCGGCCGCCATACAGGCTCTCGACGTAGCGGTAGGCCCCGCCGAACTCGCCGTCGAGGCGCGTGCGCATCGTGAATTCGAAGAACTGCGGCGTCTGGCGCAGCACGTCGAGCCCCGAGCCGTACTGGACCTTGAGGCCGCCGTCGCCCTCGCGCCGCATCGCGACGCCACCGAGTACGAATTCGGGGTACAGGCGGTCGCGGCATTTCTCGAGGTAACACCGGTCCGACATCTGCGCGAGCATGTCCGCCGTGCCGAGCAGGTGACCGACGCACCGGTCGCGCGCGTCGTCCAGCCGGATGTCCTTGAACGGCACTTCGTAGCCGGTGAAGTGGATCACCTGCGTCGCGACCGGTACCCAGTTGGCGAGACCGATGGCAGGCAGGTAGCGCGCAAGAAAGTGCGCGCCCCGCATCACGTGGGTGCGGGTGAATTCCGCGCCGTTGCGATGCTGCGTATCGTCGCTCTGGCGGATGTAGCCGGAGTCGTGGAACAGCCCGACGATGATGCCGAGCAACGCGCGGTCGGCGCCAAGACGCTGTTCCGGTGCGTGGCTACGCTCGTAGCCGGCCAGCAGGCGCGCCATCGCGAGCGTGTCGTCCAGCGAATGCTGCATGTCGTGATAGACGGTGTCGCAGCCCAGGTAGCCCGGAAACTGCCCGGAGAACAACCGCTCGAAGTCGGCGAACGCCGTCGTCAGCCGCTCGGTGTTGGTGCCGGGCCAGGTCTGCTGGAAGAGTTCCTCGACGGCCTTGCGTACGGACGCTACCGAGCTGACCTGCACGGTGTTGGTGACGTCGTAATCGCTGCGGCGAAATTGCATGGGCGTTCTGGTGCGCGCTGGTTTCGAGCGAGTCTATGCTCTTGGCCCGAAAGTGCCAGAGCCATCAACGCCGGTACCCGGAAAATTCAGCCGTTTACTGCCCGCGCCGGGCTCTATATGTCAAAACTCGCGACGACGGGAGTGTGGTCCGACGGCCGTTCCAGCCTGCGTGGCGCCTTGTCGATGTGACACGAGCCACATTTCTGCGCGAGCGCATTCGAGGCGAGGATCAGGTCGATGCGCAGGCCTGCATTGCGGCGGAAAGCCATCATCCGGTAGTCCCACCACGAATACGATTTCTCAGGCTGTTCGAACAGCCGGAAGCAGTCCGCGAGCCCGGTGCCCAGCAGGGCCTGCAGTGCGGCGCGTTCGGGCGGACTCACGTGCACCGATCCTTCCCAGGCCTTGGGGTCGTGCACGTCACGGTCTTCCGGCGCGACGTTGAAATCGCCGAGCACGACGAGGTGCGGATGACGCGTCAGTTCCGCGGCGACGTACTCGCGCAGCGCGTCGAACCAGCGCAGCTTATAGGCGAACTTGTCCGAGCCGACCGTCTGGCCGTTCGGCACGTAGACGTCGATGACGCGCAGGTTCCCGAGCGAGGCCGCAAGCACGCGGCGCTGGTCGTCGTCGAAGCCCGGAATGCCCGCAACGACGTCGGTGACGGGGTCGCGGCTGAGGATGGCGACGCCGTTGTAAGTGCGTTGTCCGCTGAACGCGGAATTCCAGCCGAGGGCCTGGAGGTCGGCCGCCGGAAAATCGGCATCGGGCAGCTTCGTCTCCTGCAGCGCGATGACGTCGACCGGGTTGGCCGCGAGCCACTCCGTGAGGTGCGGCAAGCGCACCCGCAGTGAATTCACGTTCCAGGTAGCAACCGTGCGGGTCATGCCGCCAGCCCGAGTTGCCTCAGCAACGGCTCGAGCTCGGGCTTGCGCCCCCGGAATTCGACGAACGCTTCCATCGCGTCGCGGCTGCCGCCTCGCTCGAGGATCGCGCCGAGAAAGCGGTGGGCAGTCGCCGCGTCGAAGATGCCCGATTCCTCGAACGCGCCGAAAGCGTCGGCCGACAGCACCTCGGCCCACTTGTAGCTGTAGTAACCGGCGGCGTACCCGCCCGAGAAAATGTGCTGGAAGCTGTGCGGGAAGCGATTGAACGCCGGCGGACGCACGACGGCCACCTCGTCACGCACTTCCGCCAGCGTCTGCATCAGCCGTGAGCCGTGTGCGGGAGAGAACTCGGCGTGCAACCGGAAATCGAACAGCGCGAACTCGAGCTGCCGGACCGACTGCATGCCGGCCTGGAACGAGCGCGTTGCCTGCAGCTTGCGCAGCGCCTCGGGCGGAAGCGGCGCGCCCGTCTCGACGTGCCCCGAGATCAGCGGCAGCACCTCCTCGCGCCAGGCGAAGTTCTCCATGAACTGGCTCGGCAGCTCGACCGCGTCCCACGGCACGCCATTGATGCCGGCCACGCTCGGGAAATCCACGCGCGTCAGCATGTGGTGCAGGCCGTGGCCGAACTCGTGAAACATCGTCAGCACTTCATAGTGCGTCAGCAGCGAAGGACGGTCCGCACCCGGCGGGGTGAAGTTGCAGACGAGGTAAGCGATCGGCAGCGCGTGTGCGCCGGCAAGGTCGATCCGCCCCAGGCATTCGTCCATCCAGGCGCCGCCGCGCTTCTTCGGTCGCGCGTACAGGTCGAGGAAGAAGCCACCGCGAGGCTGACCGTCGCCGCCGACGATGTCGTAGAAGTGGACGTCGGGGTGGTACACCTCGACGTCCTTGCGTTCCTCGATGCGCACTCCGTAGAGACGCTGCGCCACGGCGAACAGGCCCTGCAGCACGCGCGGCAAGGGGAAGTACGGCCGCAGTTCCTCTTCCGAGACGGCCAGGCGCTCGAGCTTGAGGCGCTCCGAGTGGAATGCCACGTCCCAGGCCTCGAGCCTGATGCCTGCGAACGCTTCGAGTTCGGCGAACTCACGCTGCGCGGCCGGCCGGCACAGGCGCGCGAGCCGGCGCAGGAACTCCAGCACCTCGGCGGGATCGCGCGCCATCTTGGTGGCCAGCGAGTATTCCGCGAAGCTGGCGAAACCGGCGAGCTGCGCGGCCTCGTGTCGCAGCGCAAGGATTTCCTCGATCAACGCCGTGTTGTCCCACTGCGCCGGACCCTGCTCGGAGGCGCGCGTGAGCCAGGCTGTGTAGAAGTCCTGGCGCAACCGCCGGTTTTCGGCATGCGTCAGGACCGCCTGGTAATTCGGCGCGTCGAGAGTGAACAGCCAGCCGCTGCGACCGGCCTTTTCGGCTGCGGCACGCGCACGGGCGACGACGGCAGCCGGCAGGCCGGCGAGTTCAGTCGCGTCCTCGACTTCGCGCGTCCAGGCATTGGTGGCGTCGAGCACGTTCTCATCGAACTTTGCCTGTGCCGTCGACAGGCGCTCCATGAGCTCGCGAAAGCGCTGCTTGAGATCGGGTGCGAGCGCGACACCCGCGAGTCGGAAGTCACGCAGCGCGTTGTCGACGAGCTTGCGCTGCTCGGGCCTCAGGCCGGGGTACTGCGTGTCCTTGATGCGCTGGTATGCGGCGCACAGGGCGGCGTTCTGCGCGATCTCGGTGTGATACGCAGTGAGCAACGGGAGGCACGTGTTGTAGGCCGCCCGCAGCTCGTCGCCGTTCGCGACGCCGTTGAGGTGGCCCACGGGAGACCAGGTGCGCGCGAGCCGATGCTGCATCCGTTCCATGGGAACGACGATGCCGTCCCAGCCTTCGGCGCCGGCGTCGAGCAATTCCTGCAGGCCGCGTCGATTGTCTTCGAGCACCTGCCGGACGGCGGGTTCGATGTGTTCCGGGCGAATGGCCTGGAAGGCGGGCAGGGTTGCATCGTGCAGGAGGGGGTTGTCCATGCCCGTCATTCTAACGGCGCGGCGACCCCGGGTTCAGCCGAACCCACCCTGCAGCAGCCAGCCGAGCGCGTACACGGCGGCGACGAAGCCGCAGAAGGCGAAAGCCGCGCGCCTGCGGTAGCGGCGGGTCAGGTCGCCCGGTGGCAGCGCGGCGAGCAGGAACAGCCGGTCGCCATCCGGGCGGCACAGGACGTGGAAATTCTGCCGGGCCGGGCGCTCCGCGCTGCGCTGAGTGACCGTGTGCCGGGCCTCCTGTCTTGCGGCTTCCCACTCGACCAGGTCGATCCGGCCATCACCATCCTGGTCGAAGCGCTGGATCAGGGCAGGCTGGTCCTGTTTCCATTCCGCCAGCACCTGGGCCAGTTCGGCCTGCGGGTCCCGTTCGCCGGACGAGGCCGTCGAGCGAAAATCCCCCAGGGCATACAGGCGCTCGTGCTCGTAGATGCGTTCCTCCACGTAGCGGAAGCCGCGGCCCCCGGTCAGCGACAGCCCCTTGCCCGGACTCGACGCAGGCCAGGGCGTGTCGCCGTACCAGGTGGTCGACTCGGTCGGCACGACTTCGGCGCCATCGGGCTGCACGATGCACTGGCCGGTCCCGTCGTCGAGCAGGAAAGCGACCGACGAGGTGCCTGAGGCAATGGTCTGCCAGCTCTTCCGCTGGCCCTTGCCTGCGCCGCGTTCGGTCCGCTTCGAGATCCTGTAGCGCCACCAGATGCAGGGCCGCTGCGTGAGTGGCGCGGGATTCTTCGTGGCCGGCAGGGGCAGGCCGTTGCCCGCGAGTTCGACGTAGCCCTGCGCCGCCGATCGAATGCGCGACGTCGGCGTGTCTTCGATGAGCCGCGCGATCTTGAGCCAGCGCAGCGCGGCTGCGCCGCCGGCCACGACGGCGACGCCGAGCGTCAGCAGCCAGAACCAGAAGTCGCTCTCAGCCAAAGAGCTTGCCCAGGTCCACGTCGCGCTTCTGTTCGTCGGTGAATTCCAGCAGCTGCGCAGTCTTGAACTCGAACATTCGCGCGACCAGCAGGTCGGGGAAGGTCTGGATGCGGATGTTATTGAGGTTCACCGACTCGTTGTAGAGCTCGCGGCGGTCCGCGATCGCTTCCTCCAGTTCCGAGATGCGCGTCTGCAGGTGGCGGAAGCTGTTGTCGGCCTTGAGTTCCGGGTAGTTCTCCGCCAGCGCGAACAGGCGGCCCAGGCCCTGGCGCAGCTGGTCTTCGGCCGCGCCGACCGCGGCAACGTCCCCGCGACTCTGCGCCTTGAACACCGCGGAGCGCGCCTGCATCACGCGCTCCAGCGTTTCCTGCTCGTACTGCATGTAGCGCTTGCAGGTTTCGACCAGCTTCGGCAACTCGTCGTGGCGCTGCGTGAGCAGCACGTCGATGTTGGCCCAGGCCTTGCGCACGTTCTCGCGCAGCGCGACGAGCCCGTTGTAGATGCGAACGAGATAGACAGCCGCCACGAACAGCAGCGCGGCGAACAGCAACAGCATGACCAGCATCGGCGGCTCCCTGTCGATTTCCGGGGCGGGAGTGACCCCGCGAGCGGCTAGATTGCCGGTTGCCCAGTGGCAGCGTCTAGACTGTGCGTCCCAGATCCGGGGAATGCGAGCGGTCAAGCATGGCGATTCGATCCTATCGCGGCGTATCTCCCACCCTGGGGCCGGGCGCCTGGGTCGATCCCGCGGCGCTGGTCATCGGCGACGTCGTGCTCGGTGTCGACGTTTCGATCTGGCCGCTGGTGCTGGTCCGCGGCGACGTCAATCGCATCCGCATCGGCGACCGCAGCAACGTCCAGGACGGCAGCGTCGTCCACGTCTCGCGGCCCTACCCGGGCAACGACGCAGGCTGGGGCACGATCCTCGGCGAGGACGTCGTGATCGGTCACAAGGTTGCGCTGCACGGCTGCACGATCGCAGACCGCGTGCTGGTGGGTATCGGCGCTATCGTGCTGGACGGCGTCACGGTCGCCAGCGACGTGATCATCGGCGCCGGCAGCGTCGTCACGCCGGGGAAGCAACTGGAGTCCGGCTACCTGTACGTCGGTAATCCCGCGCGGCGATCGCGGGAGTTGCGACCCGACGAGATTGCGCGCATTCCGAAGATGGCGCGCGATTACGTGCTGCTCAAGAACGAGTATTCGCAGTCGTCGCCAGGTACATAGCCCGGGCGTGCAACGCTTCCAGCACGGGCCGCGTCTGCGGACGCACGCCACGCCAGACGAAGAACGCTTCGGCCGCCTGTTCGACGAGCATGCCCCAGCCCTGCGCCACGTTCGTCACGCCGCGATCACGGGCCCATTGCGTGAAGGGCGTTTCGCCGATCCCGTACGCCATGTCGTAGCACGCGGTGGCCCTGTCGACGGCGCGGGAATGGATCGGCGGCACCTCGCCTTTCAGGCTGGCCGAAGTTGCATTGATGACCAGGTCGAACGGTTCGAGCGGCTCGACACCGTCGAAGGCCGCACCGCTCACTTCGCCGAGGCTCGAAAATTCCTCTGCCAGCTCGACTGCGCGCCGCGCCGTGCGGTTGGCGATCACGAGCGTCGACGGCTTCAGCTCCAGCAATGGCCCGATCGCGCCGCGCGCTGCGCCGCCGGCACCGAGTATCAGTATGCGCGGCGACACCAGCCGCAGCCGCAGGTTGCGCGTGAGATCGGTGAACAGGCCGACACCGTCCGTGTTGTCGCCGATCAATTCGCCGTCGCGGCGCAGGACGGTATTGACGGCATCCGCGCGCTGGGCCCGGGGCGTGAGTTCATTGACCAGGTCCGCGGCTGCGCGCTTGTGCGGCAGCGTGATGTTCGCGCCACTCCCGCCCTGCTCGAAAAAGAACTCGAGCAGGTCGTGACGGAACTGTTCCGGCGCCGCTTCGTGCAGGCGGTACACCATGTCCTGCCCCGTCTGGCGTGCGAACAGGCCATGGATGAACGGCGACCAGCTGTGGTAGACCGGGTAGCCGAAGAGGGCGTAGGAGTCAGACATGCCCTAACCCCTTTCCTTGAGCCATTCTGCAGCACGCTTCGCAAAGTAGGTCAGGATGCCGTCGGCGCCCGCGCGCTTGATGCTGCTGAGCGATTCCAGTGCGACCGCGCGCTCGTCGAGCCAGCCGTTCTGTGCCGCCGCCATGTGCATCGCGTACTCGCCGCTGACCTGGTACACGAACGTCGGCGCGCCGAAGCGATCTTTCACGCGGCGCACGATGTCGAGGTACGGCATGCCGGGCTTCACCATCACCATGTCCGCGCCTTCGGCGAGGTCGAGTTCGACTTCGCGCAGCGCCTCGTCCGAATTGCACGGATCCATCTGGTAGTTGTACTTGTTGCCCTTGCCGAGGTTGCCGGCCGAGCCCACCGCATCCCGGAACGGGCCGTAGTAGCTCGACGCGTACTTGGCGGAGTAGGCGAGGATGCGCGTGTGGATGTGGCCTGCGGCTTCCAGCGCGTCGCGCAGTGCACCGATGCGCCCATCCATCATGTCGGAGGGAGCCACTACATCTGCACCTGCTTCCGCATGCGACAGGCCCTGCCGCACGAGCGCGGCGACCGTCACATCGTTCATGACGTACCCGGTCGCGTCGATGATGCCGTCCTGGCCGTGGGTGGTGAAGGGATCGAGCGCGACGTCGGTCACCACGCCGAGTTCCGGCACGGCTTGCTTGATTGCGCGCACGGCACGTTGTGCCAGGCCATCGGGGTTCCAGGCTTCACGGCCATCGAGGCTCTTGACCTCGAGCGGCGTGACCGGGAAAAGGGCAAGTGCCGGAATCCCGAGTCGCGCGACGGCTTCCGCTTCGCGGACCAGCTCATCCACCGACACGCGCTCGATGCCCGGCATCGACGGGATGGCCACGCGCTGCTTCGTGCCTTCCATGACGAACACGGGAAAGATGAAATCGTCCGGCGTCAGCACCGTCTCCCGCATCATGCGGCGCGAGAAAGCGTCGCGGCGCATGCGGCGCATGCGGACACGAGGGAACTGGCCGGGAGCGTCGGGGTGGGTCATGGAGGCGGGTGCTTTCTCGATCGGAACCCTGACTTTATACCCGAGCGAGGCCGGCCGCGAAAAGGACGCAAAAGCCGCAACGGCGGAGGCAGAATCCCAGCATGAGCACGAAAACCCGTTCGACCCGGCTGCGGGCATCCCTTGGCCGAGCAAAGACTCCCGCCACCAAGGTCGGCAAGAAGTCCGTTTCCAAGGTCAAGAAGCCCAAGGACACTGCGGCAAAGACCGCGTTGCTGGCCCCCGATGCACGGCCCCGGTGCGGCTGGTCGTATTCCGGCATGAGCGCGGAATACATCGCCTATCACGACCAGGAGTGGGGAGTTCCGGTTCACGACGATCGGCGGCTGTTCGAGTTCCTGATCCTCGAGGGCGCGCAGGCCGGCCTCAGCTGGTCGACGATCCTGCGCAAGCGCGAGGGTTACCGCGAATCGTTTGCCGATTTCGATCCGGTGAAGGTGGCGAAATTCGATTCGCGCAAGGTCGAGAAGCTGCTGCAGTTCCCGGGCATCGTGCGCAACCGGCTCAAGATTGCGGCCGCGATTACCAACGCGCGCAGCTTTCTTGAAGTACAGGAAGAGTTTGGCAGCTTCGCGGCCTACAGCTGGCAGTTCGTCGGCGGCCAGCCGATCGTGAATCGCTGGCGCGGGATGTCACAGGTGCCGGCGACTTCGCCGGAGTCGGATGCGTTCAGCAAGGACCTGCAGCGGCGCGGCTTCAAGTTCGTGGGCTCCACGATCATGTATGCGCACATGCAGGCGACGGGGATGGTGAATGATCACGTGGTGACGTGCTTCCGCTACGCGGAAGTGACAGGAAGGGGTTAGGGGATAGGGGTTGGGGGTTAGTCGGAGGATCGCGCCAGCCTGACATTCCGGGTCTTTACCGACGCGATGCTGCCGATCGTCATGCAGTCGCTGCGCCGCCGACTAACCCCCAACCCCTAACCCCTTCACTCGCCGATCCACCACTCGACGCTGGTGCCGCCCGCACCGTCGGGAACCAGCAGTCGGTGCAGGTCCGGCAGCAATTCCGCGAGCCGATCGTCGAGCATCCACGGCGGATTCACGATCACGAGACCGGAGCCGCGCAGGCCCACGGCCGTGTCGTCCGGCATGACGCTCAGCGTCACGTCGAGCACCTTGCGGATACCCGAGCCTTCGAGATTGCGGCGGAATCGCAGCGGTGCCGCACGTTCGGTGAGCGGGTACCAGATGCAGTAGGTGCCGGTCGGCCAGCGTTCATAGCCGGTTTCGAGCGCGGCCAGGATGCGATCGAACTCATTGTCTGTTTCGAAGGGCGGGTCGATCAGCACGAGGCCGCGGTTTTCGCGCGGCGGCAACTGCGCCTTCAGCGTGGCGTAGCCATCGCTTTCGACGATCGACACGAGTTTCTGCCAGCCCAGGCTGGAGCGCAGGGCCTGCGCTTCGCGTGCATGCGTCTCCGCCAGCACCATGCGGTCCGTCAGGCGGCGCATCTTCGCGACGATGGTCGGCGAACCGGGGTAGGCTGTGATCGCGCTGCGACCGGCTCCTGCGCACACCTTGACCAGGCGCACGTAATCTGCGAGTTCAGGAGCCAGCGCAGCTTCCGGAAATTCGAGCAACCGGCCGATGCCGTTCTTGTACTCACCGCTGCGCTGGGATTCGCCGAGGCTCAGGTCGTACGTGCCGCCGCCGGCATGCGTGTCGAGGTAAAAGAAGGGCGCGGGCTTCTTCTTCAGGTGCTCGACGAGCATCATGAGCACGACGTGCTTCAGCACGTCCGCGAAGTTCCCCGCATGGAACGCGTGGCGATAATTCATGTCTGACCGATCCGGAGTCCCGGGTCACGCAACGGAGTAACGCTGGATGTCGACAAGAGTACTGCACCGGACACGTCTCGGTTCGATGGTTCGCTGGCGCGGGCCCTTGACCGGTGCATGGCTGGCCTGCACGCTCGCGTCAGGGTGCGCCTTTGGACAAGCGGCGGGCGGCCCGCCCCCTGTCGTCGAGGAAAAGGCCGTGGCGAACGCTCCTGCCGACATGATCGAGGCTGCGCTCGACGATGCAGCCAACCGTTCGACGACGGCGCGGGCCGACATCAAGGTGACGAGCGCAGAACCTGTGACCTGGCCGGACGGGTCACTTGGCTGTCCGCAGCCCGGGATGATGTACACGCAGGCACTCGTCGCCGGGTACCGGATCGTGCTGCAGGCCGGCGAGCAGACGCTGAATTATCACGCGAGGTCTCGCGGCAAGCCGTTGTTCTGTCCGGCGGGCGTGTTGTGCCGCCGGTGGGGACAGGGAAACGCGGCCTCTGAGACCTTGCTGAGAGCGGCTACTCGCCTGACCGGGTGCTGCGCGCGATCCTGCCGATCCACCGGATCCGTGATTGCAATGAAAAACGCCCCGGGGATTGCTCCCCGGGGCGTTCGCTTATCCAACCAGGCCGGAAGACTGCTCAGCGCACCTTACGGAGTCGACGCTGACGATCGTCGGGTTCGGCAGGCCCGTAGTGCCGCCGTAGGCGACGGAACCCAGGTACTTCGTGCCCGGCGTCAGGCCGCTGAAGGTCGAGGTCGATCCGTGCCGCTCGTGGCCGTCACGGCGTTGGCCGGCGCCGACACCGTCATGTTGCCCGCCGCGGTCGAGCCGAACAGCCAGGTGTGGAGCTTGAACGGCGACGTGCCCGCCACGCCCCAGCCCTGGACCACGACCGTGTACGTGCCAGCCGCCGGGTTGAGCAGGTTGACTTTCTCGGCTGACGTGCCCGCAGCCGCTGGAGCCGACCAGCGTGCCGGCTGCGTCGTACACGCACGAGGTCGATGTCCGCACCGGCGCTCACGTCGGCATCGAACAGCGCGAAGCGCGCGTACGTCGTGCCGGCTGGAATGCTGACCGGGATCAGCTGTGCGTTAGGCGCAGTCAGCGAGCAGGCACCGTTGGCACGGATCATCCGCGACCGTGCCCGGGTGAGGTCAGCCGCCACGAGGCCGCGTGCCGTCGCCGAGAACGGACCGTCGTAGCCGAACGTCACGTTGTACGAGATCGCACTGACCGTCCGACGTCGGGGCCGCCAAGCGCCAGCGGACGCACGACGACCGGGATGCGGACGCTGTGCCTTGCCATCGCTCCAGGTGATCTGGCCACCCACGTAAGCATTGCGGGGCTGACCGTGCGTGTCGTGAACGTGATGGACACCTTCTGCGACTTGCCCGGGTTCGATCGTGAACGACGCCGGCGACACTGTCGACGGTCGAAGCCCGCCAGGCCGAGACCGATACGTGTAGGTGTGCGCGTCGATCCGACCGACGTTGGTCACGCGTGCGCGTCACCGTCTGCGTGCCGGCGAGGTCACCGATTGCGATCGACGCGAGGTTCAGGTCGCTCGGGTCGAGGACCGGCATGCCCGCGCCGGTGCAGAAGGACGGCGGCAGCTGCGTGCCGCAGAGGAAGCCCGAGCCAGTCGTTCCAGCCGGACGTTGAACACGAGGCCCGGGATCGGCGCCTTGTTCGGGCGCGACGTGGCCGGCGCCCTGGCGGAAGATCACCAGCGGGTTCGTGTTCGGGCCGTCGAGGACGTCACCCGCCGTGGTCATGAGTGCCGACTTGATCATCATCGGCGACCACTTCGGGTACACGTCCTTCAAGCAGAGCGCCGATGCCAGCGATGTGCGGGCTCGACATCGACGTGCCGCTCAGCAGATCGAAGTCAAGCACCACCGAACGTACACGGGGCGACACGCCGCGAGGATGTCCTGGCCCGGCGCGATGATGTCGGGCTTCAGCAGATCGCCGTTACCGGCGAGCCAGCGGACCGCGCGACGAGAACGATGCCGTGAACGGTGCTGGGGTCTGGTGTCGATCGTCGACGCGCCGATGGTCGCCGTCGCGCCGGACGTCGCCGCATAGGCCTTCACGGCCGCACGCTCGGTGTTCTGCAGGTGCACGGTCGGTACGCGAGTGGAAGTCGGCGTTGAGCGAATTGGCGGCTCGGATTCAGGAGGATCATGCCGACGCCGCCCGCTTCCTGCACGGCGAGGCTCTTGTTGACGCGGTCGCTGGTACGCCACGGTCGCAGACCACGATCTTGCCGGCGACCTTGGCCGGGTCGAGCGCCGCCACGCCGCCATTCCAGGACGCCGAGATAGCACAGGCGGACTGCGCGTCGCACTGGCGCCAGCCAGCCCGCGGCCGTCGAGTCGATCAGGCCGGCGCCGTGAGCGCGGCCGTCGTCAGGCCGGCACCGGTGTACGTCGCGCCATTGCCGAGCGTCACCGTGACGATCGAAGTTGCGGTTGTGCGTGCCGGCCGCGACGGTCGTGATCCACGGACTCGGATGCGCGACGGTGCTCGGTCGTTGGCCCGCTGTTGCCCGCCGATGCGGCCACGAACACGCCTGCGTCGGCCGCGAACAGGAAAGCGATCTCGACGGGGTCGCGGAAGTTCGTTGCGTGAGCCGCTGATCGAGAAGTTGATGACGTCCACGCCGTCGGCGACGGCCTGGTCGATTGCCGCGACGCTGTCGGACGTGAAGCAGCTGCCGTCGAGCCGTCCACCGATCGCCCAGCAGACCTTGTAGGCTGCGATGCGTCGCGCGCGGCGCGATGCCGCTGACGCGGCCGTAGGACGCGGCCGGGCCCGTGACTTGACGTTCTGGATTGCCGCCGGCGGTCGCTGCCGTGTGGGTGCCGTGGCCATCGTAGTCGCGCGGCGAGTTGAACTCCTAGGGCAGCACGGCGTCGATTCCAGCATCGCCGCCCCAGGCTTCGTTGAAGTAGTGGGCACCGATGAGCTTCTGGTTGCAGTCGCTGCCGATGAATGCTCTCACCAGCTGACGCAGCGTGCCCATTCCAGCCGCGGAATCTGCGGTAGCCAAGCTTGCCGCGTCCTTCGCGGTCGTTGCCGTGATCCCGGTGCGGTCGTTGGCGAAGCTGGGTGTTCCGGCCAGATGCCGCCGTCGATGATGCCGATGATGACGTTCTCGCCCTTGTCGCGCGGACTGTCGAGCCGTCCCACAGCCGTGTCAGCGTTAAGGCCGAGGAAGTCAGGCGTGGTCGAGGTGTGAGTGGCGCAACTCGTCCTTCATGACGCAGAGCACGCCGGGCATGGACGCGAGCTTCTGCGGCCTGCTCTGCAGTCAGCTCTGCAGCGAAACCGTTGAATACGTAGCCGTAACTGTAGATCTTGCGACCGCCCACGCGGCCACAGCGCCTCGTGACGCGATCGAGGTAGCCACGGTAAGCTCTCGACCTCGGGTCTGGTAGGGTCGAGCTTCTCGCCCTCAGCCCGGCCTAGTTGCCGCGTAGCCACTTGATGCTGCCGTCGTATGCGCAGACGGGCATCCGCGAGCGGACGATGATACAGAGGTTGTTGGTGACTTCTTGTCGTCGTGACGCCGGAAACCTCTTGGGCCGTCGCGCGCTAGGTCACCGACGGCTCGTCGGACACCGACAGTGCGGCGACGGCGCTAATCGCGGCCGTCGACAGCAGGGTCAGAATTGGTTTCTTACGACATGAGCTCTCCCACCGTGGATGCTGATTGATGAATCGATCTTTCGGGCAGTCGAGCGAGGATGACGCTGGCCCGCGACAGGTACACCAACTCCCCGTCCTACGTGCGACTCGGTACGAACAGCCTTTGATGCCATACGGACTGATTCGTTCCGGTCCGTTCGGTAGCCCAGCCCTCTTGTTCTGTTCTGATTCAAGAGCTGTGGCTTTGCGGCCCCGCCTCGCAGCGGGTGTGCCCTTCACGCTTGCCGTGAGTCCGAAGCTACCTGCGCTCATCGGCGCAACTGCATCCAGATTGATGGCGGCAGCGTCGGGTCGAGCGTGGCATAACGCCCGGATCGTCCGCACATGGCCTTCGTGCCGGAAGCGTCAGCTTCTGCATGGCTGTCGCCAGCTCCGCCCAACCAATCCCTTGGCCGCAGAAAATCCTTGTACAGCCGTCTCTTCCGGCGTGCCTGGCTCGGGCTTGTAGTCGTATTCCCACCGCACCAGCGGCGGCAGCGACATCAATATCGATTCGATGCGCCCGCCGGTCTGCAGGCCGAAGAGCGTGCCCCGGTCGTAGACCAGGTTGAATTCAACATAACGTCCCCGGCGGTAAAGCTGGAAGTGGCGCTCGCGCTCGCCGTAAGGCGTGTCCTTGCGCTTCTCGACGATCGGCAGGTAAGCCGGCACGTAGTGATCGCCCACGCTGCGCATGAAGGCGAACGACTTCTCGAAACCCCACTCGTTAAGGTCGTCGAAGAACAGCCCGCCCGCGCCGCGCGTCTCGTTGCGGTGCTTCAGATAAAAGTAGCGGTCGCACCAGTCTTTGTACTTCGCATAGACATCGGGGCCGAACGGGTCGCAGGCCGCTTTCGACGTGCGGTGCCAGTGCAGCACGTCTTCATCGAAAGGGTAGTACGGCGTGAGGTCGAAGCCGCCGCCGAACCACCAGGCCGCGGGCAGGCCGTCCTTGATCGCCATGAAGAAGCGAACGTTGGCGTGCGATGTCGGCACGTAGGGATTGCGCGGATGGATGACGAGCGACACGCCGGTCGCCTCGAAACTCGCGCCTTCCAGTTCGGGACGCTGTGCCGTGGCAGAGGCGGGCAACTTGCCGCCCATGACGTGCGAAAAGTTGATGCCGGCCTGCTCGAACACGGTGCCTTCGCGCAGTACGCGCGACTCGCCGCCGCCGCCTTCCGGTCGCTGCCAGCTGTCGTGGCGGAACGTCGCGCCGCCGTCGGCCTGTTGCAGGGCATTTGTAATGCGGTCGTGGAGGTCGCGCAGGTACGCGATGACGACGGACGTCGAAGGTGTGTCGTTAGACATGGGAGCGGAGAGCGGAGAGCGGAGAGCGGATAGTACAGCAGAAGAGCTCACGCACGTGCGCGGAGCCCGCACACGGCCTGCGGCCGACCTCCCCCACTGAGTGGGAGAGTGGGGCTCAGCCCGACATCTTCGCCGATTTCTTCGCGGGCGCCTTCTTCTTCGCAGCGGCCTTCTTCCTGGGCGCCGCCTTCTTCTTCACGGTCTTCTTCGGCTTTGCGGCGACTTCAGTGTCGGCCGTCTGCGCAGCGGTTTTGCCAGTGGTCTTCGCAGCTGTCTTGCGACCCCAGCGATTCGTGCCGCGCTCCGGCGCCACGGCGAGAATCGCCTGGCATTCCTCCAGCGTCAGCGACTTCGGATCGCGATCCTTCGGGATCTTGCCGTTCTTCTTGCCGTCGGTGATGTACGGGCCGTAGCGGCCGTTCAGCACCTGGATTCCTGTGTCGCCGAACTCCTGGATGATCCGGTTCGCTTCAATCGTCTGCTTTTCGCGGACGATCTCGAGCGCGCGCTCGAGCGTGATCGTGTACGGATCGTCTTCCTTCTTCAGCGACGCGTATTTCTTGGCGCCGTACTGCACGTACGGGCCGAAGCGACCGACCGCCACCTTGATCGGGTAGCCGTCCTCCCAGTTGCCCAGCGTGCGCGGCAGCTGGAACAGTTCGAGCGCCAGCTCGAGCGTGAGATCGTCCATGCGCTGGCCCGGCTTCAGGCTCGCGAACTTCGGCTTTTCTTCGTCGTCGCGCGTGCCGATCTGCGCAAACGCACCGAAGCGGCCGTAACGCACGCTCACCGGACGGCCCGAGACCGGGTCGATGCCGAGCGGGCGTTCCATCGCGACGTCCGAACGCGTGACGTTCTCGGTGACGTCGTCCACCTGCTTCTTGAGGTCGTCCCAGAAGCGCTCGAGCATCGGCAGCCAGTCTTCCTCGCCGCGCGAGATGTTGTCGAGTTCGTCTTCCATCGCAGCGGTGAAGCCGTAATCGACGTAGCGCTCGAAATTGCCCGTCAGGAAGCGGCTCACGATCTTGCCGAGGTCGGTCGGGATGAAGCGCTTGTTCACCAGCTCGCAGTACTTCTTGTACAGCAGCGTCTGGATGATGCTGGCGTAGGTCGAAGGCCGGCCGATGCCATGCTCTTCGAGGGCCTTGACCAGGCTCGCTTCGGAGTAGCGCGGCGGCGGTTCGGTAAAGTGCTGTTCGGTATCGATGGCGAGCAACTGCACCTTGTCGCCTTTTTCGAGCGCGGGCAGCAGGCGGTTTTCGTCGTCGTCCGGGTTCAGCGACACGTCGTCGAAGCTCTCGCGGTACACGGCGAGAAATCCCGGGGACAGCAGCGTCGAACCGTTGGCGCGGAACGTGTTGCCTGGGCCGGCGGCGAGATCGACGGCCACCGTGTCGAACACGGCGGCCTCCATCTGGCTCGCGACGGCGCGACGCCAGATCAGCGTGTAGAGCTTGTGCTCGTCGGCTTCGATCTTGCCGGCCAGGTCTTCGGGCGTGCGTGCAGCCGACGTCGGTCGCACGCCTTCGTGCGCTTCCTGCGCGTTCTTCGACTTCGTCTTGTAGACGCGCGGTGCGTGGGGCAGGGCGGCCGCGCCGTACAACTTGCCGATGACGCTGCGGATCTCGCTGATGGCATCTGCGCCCAGGCTCACCGAGTCCGTACGCATGTAGGTGATGAGGCCCACCGGGCCCTCGCCGAAGTCGACACCTTCATACAGGCGCTGCGCGAGACGCATCGTGCGCTGCGCACCGAAGCCCAGCTTGCGCGCGGCCTCCTGCTGCAGCGTCGACGTCGTGAACGGCGGCGAGGGGTTGCGCTTGCGCTGCTTCTTCTCGACGTTCGCGACGACCAGGGTGCCGTTCGCGTCGCGTTCGAGCTTCTGCTTCGCCGCCGCCGCCCCGCCCGCGTCCGTGACGGTGAACTGCTCGACTTTCTGGCCGTCGAGCTGCGTGAGCTTGGCCGTGAAACTGGCCGTGTCCTTCGCCGCCTGCGCGTCGATGGACCAGTATTCGCGTGGCTTGAAGGCGAGGATCTCTTCCTCGCGCTCGCAGATCATGCGCAGCGCAGGACTCTGCACGCGGCCCGCCGAGGCGCCTGACAGGCCCGCCTTTTTCCACAGCAACGGCGACAGGTTGAAGCCGACCAGGAAATCGAGCGCGCGGCGGGCGAGGTAGGCTTTCACCAGCTCGTCGGCGATTTCGCGCGGGTTGTCGACGGCTTCCTGGACCGCTTTCTTGGTGATTTCGTAGAAGACACTGCGATGGACATCCTTGCCCTCGAGCGCCCCTGCCTCCGTCAGCAGCTGCTGTAGGTGCCAGGAGATCGCTTCTCCTTCGCGATCCGGGTCGGTCGACAGGTAGAGCGCGTCGGCTTTTTTCACGGCGCGCGTGATCGCATCGACGTGCTTCTTGTTCTTCTCGATCAGCTCCCAGCGCATCGCGAACTGGCGCGTGGGGTCGACGGCGCCCTCCTTGGGCACGAGATCGCGCACGTGGCCATAGGACGCCATCACCTCGAAGTCCTTGCCCAGGTACTTCTTGATGGTCTTGGCCTTGGCCGGCGACTCGACGATGACGAGATTCTTGGTCATGTCCCTCAAAAAAACATGCCGCGGCGGTCCGCGGCAGACGGAAGACTAGTGAATAGGGGTTAGGGGTTAAGGGTAGGAGCGATTCCTCGGCACCGAAAGCGCGTCGCTGCCTCTAATCACTTCCGACTAACTTCCTCGACTTCCTCACCTTCCTCACCTTCCTCACCTTCCTCAATGGATCGCCCCGCTGCGGTCCTCGAACACCAGGTCTTCCATGCGGGAGAACGCTGTCTCCTGCCCGGGCTGGCTGAAGAGCACCATCAGCACGACCCACTTCAACTTGTCGATGTCGATCTCGTCGCCTTCGAGCGCCATCAGGCGATCGATGACCAGCTCGCGCTGGGTCGGCGAAAGGATGCCCACCTGCTCCAGGTGCACCAGGTAGCCGCGGCAATCCGTGTCCAGCCGCGCCTGCTCGAGCGCGGCGAACACCCGGATCGCACGGGAGGTGGGTGTCGGGTGCAGCCTGTCCGGGTCGGCCGCGAGTTCCTCGAGCCAGCAGAGGGCCCGTTCCACTTCCGACACCGGAAACCCGGCCTTTTCTAGCTCGAGTTTCAGGGTCTCGCGGTCGGGTTCAAAGCCGTCTTCCGTCTCGGCGTCGAAGTAGTTCTCGAACAGGTAAATGAGAATGTCGAGAACGCCTTCCTTCATTACACCCTTCCCGGCAACCGGCGACTGAAACGACCGCCCGGCTGCTGTTGTACCCGGCCGTCGAGCTCGAGAATCAGCAGCATCGAAGCGACGGCACCGGCTTTCAGGCCCGTCCGGACCACGAGATTGTCGAGTCCGGCCGGCTCGAAGCCGAGCGCATCTAACAGGATTTCATACTCCTTGTCCAACGGCGGCGCGCGGAGATCAGCCCCAGCATGGGCGGGTTCCTGCGCAATCCGACTGATTTCGCCGATGATTGCTTCGAGTTCGGCGAATATGTCGTCCACGCTCTCGACCAGGCGGGCGCCCTGGCGCAGTAATCGGTGGCATCCCCGGACCATCGGGTTATGGATCGACCCGGGAATGGCGAAAACTTCGCGTCCCTGGTCGGCAGCCAGGCGGGCTGTGATCAGCGACCCACTCTGGAGGGCCGCCTCGACCACGAGCGTCCCGACAGCCAGCCCGCTGAGGATCCTGTTGCGGCGCGGAAAATTGTGCTTCAGGGGTGGGGTGCCGATTGCCAGGTCGGTGACGAGGGTGCCTTGTCGGTCGACGATCTCCCGGGCGAGTGCTGCGTTCTCCCTGGGATAGATTGCATCCAGGCCGCGACCCACGACTGCGACGGTGCGCGCGTCCGCTTTCAAGGCACCGCGATGCGCGGCGGCGTCGATGCCGAGTGCCAGCCCGCTGGTGATGGCGAGTCCTGCCTGCGCCAGGTGCTGCGCGAATTGAGTGGCGGTGTCGCGGCCGAGGGCGGTCGGATTGCGGCTGCCGACGATCGCAAGTTGCGGCAGGCAGAGCGCCATGGGGTCGCCTTCGACGTACAGCACCAGGGGCGCGTCCGGAATCTGCGCCAGCAGCGGCGGGTAGTCCGCGGCGCCCCAGGTGACGAGCTGTCGATTCGCTGCAGCGTGCAGCCAGCGCAGGTCGCTGTTGATCCCCGCGCTGTCGGGTTCCTGGAGGGCCCGGATCGCGGATTGACCCAGCCCAATGGACGCCAGCGCGGAATGCGTTTCACGCGTGAGGTCGATTGGCGAGGCGCCTTGCGCGAGCCATTCCTGCAACTGTCCTGCGTGCAGGCCCGGGGCGCGCGCGAGCCTCAGCCAGCGTTCTGGGTCGTCCATGTGCAAGGAGCCTACCGGGGGTCATTCCCGGCAGGCTCCTGCAAAACTGCGCTGAACGCAGAGAACTGTGTTGGGCTTGCGCGTCAGCGCGAGAAATTGGTGCTGCCGCTGGCCTGGTGGCCGTGCTGCGGGCTCGCAATGAAGTCCCCGCGGCGGATCACCTGCGACGACTGCATCACCAGGCCATAGCTCATGCGGTCTTTCACGGTGAACAACATGATCGTCCCGCTGCGCTCGTCCGGCAGGCGCACCCGGTCGTAGTTCGCCGTATAAGCGGACCAGTTCTGGCGGTCAAAACGGTCGCGGACTTCCTCGCCCCGGTAGAACACGCCGAGCAGGTTGCCGGGAGCGAGTCCGTGTTGCTTGCCGCGGTTGACCGCGACCACCTGGTACTTGCCGGCGACATAGATGCCATCGACGATGGCGACGATCTGGCCGAGGATCGCTTCGTTCGACGGCACCGACAGCACGAAGTCCGGGCCGATATCCGCTTGCGCTGGGAAGACCCGGTCGCCCTGCATGATCTCGCGGCCGGTCTCGATCACGCGCATGTGCGTCATCGGCTCCTCGCGCCGCATCTTGAAAATCGAATCCTTGCCAGGCACCACGGCGCCGGAGGACTGGATGACTTCGCCGAGGGCCGCGAAATGCCCGATGTAGCCGAGCAGGTCGCCGTCGTCCGGATCACGCAGTTCTTCGCCGACGTTGATGATGTTGAAGCGCGTGCCCGCCGCCGGCTCGTCGAGCCCGCGGCTGTAGACCTCGTTGGACGTCGAGCCGACGATGTGCCGGTTGCGCATGCCGACGATGTACGGCGAGTTCCTGACCTGGTCCCGGTCGAGCAGGCTGGGGCGGCTGACGAAGTCCATCAGCAGGTCATAGGGAATCGCACGGATCGCGCCGTCGAGATCGGAGGTGCGGACCTCGGGCGACAACCGCATGGCGCTGACGGGTTCGAGGGAGACGCGGGGCTTGCCGTCGACGTAGCTGAAATACAGCACGTCGCCCGGAAAAATCAGGTGCGGATTGGCGATCGCCGGGTTGACGTACCAGATCTCCGGCCAGTACCAGGGATCATTCAGGTACATGCCCGAAATGTCCCACAGCGTGTCGCCCTTCTTGACGACATAACGCTCGGGAGCAGTCGGCGAGATCGGCACGGACATCGAGCGGCCCGCCTCGGCCTGTGCCAGCGCAGCCGGTGGAATGGCGGTTCCTGCCCCGATGCCTGTCACGGCAATGGCCAGCAGCAGCGCGCGCATCCAGCGCCGCGGGCGCCGCGATGTGGACGACTCAGGTCGAAGGTTACGATCCATCCCTCTCTCCATCGGGTATCGGGGTCGCGACCGTCGCCTTATAATCCAGGCTGCCCGGCGGCCGCTGCCGACCACGTCTCAGTCGCGCCATTCCGCTGGAAGGCGACGGCGGTCCAGCGGCCCATTGACGACCATTAAATTCAAGCGTGACATAACTTTAGCAGTATTTTCGCAAGAATGGCGAAGCTAACCATCCTCGAATATCCAGACCCTCGACTGCGTACCAAAGCGGCGCCGATCGAGCGCGTGGACGCCGAACTCGGGCAGGTGATCGACGACATGTTCGAGACCATGTATGCCGCGCCGGGTATCGGCCTCGCGGCGACGCAGGTCGATTTCCACAAACGCCTCGTGGTGATGGACGTCAGCGAGGACAAGTCGAAGCCGCTGGTCCTCATCAATCCCGAGATCATCGAGCGGTCGGGTACGCTCGAGATCGAGGAGGGCTGCCTGTCGGTCCCCGGCGTGTTCGACACGCCGACGGCCCGCTCCGAAAAGATTCGCGTGCGCGCCCTCGGCCGCGACGGCAAGCCGTTCGAACTCGAGGCCGAAGGCCTGCTCGCCATCTGCGTCCAGCACGAGCTCGATCACCTCGACGGCAAGCTGTTCGTCGATTACCTCTCCGAACTCAAGCGCACCCGCATTCGCAAGAAGCTGGAAAAGGACAAGCGCAATCGCCCGGCGACGGTCGAGGGCGTCAGGACCCCCGCCCTCTGATGCAACCGCTGCGCATCGTCTTCGCCGGCACGCCAGAGTTCTCGGTGCCGGCACTGCAGGCATTGCACGATGCGGGTCACGCCATCGTCGCGGTCTACACGCAGCCCGACCGGCCGGCAGGGCGGGGCCGTGAAGTCGCGTCGAGTGCCGTGAAACAACGGGCACTCGCGCTCGGCATACCAGTCGAGCAACCACCCACGCTCAAGGCGCCCGCGGCACAGCAGCAGCTTGCGGCCTATGCGCCCGACCTCATGGTCGTCGTTGCGTACGGGTTGATCCTGCCGCAGGCGGTGCTCGATCTGCCGCGGCTCGGCTGTCTCAACATCCACGGCTCACTGCTGCCGCGCTGGCGCGGTGCGGCACCGATCCAGCGCGCCGTGCTGGCCGGTGACGAGCGCACCGGCATCTCGATCATGCTGATGGACGCCGGGCTCGACACCGGGCCGGAGCTGCTGCGGCGCGAACTTGCGATCGGACCGCGCGAGACCGCCGGCGAACTGCACGATCGACTCGCGCAGCTCGGGGCGCAGGCCATCGTCACGGCAGTGCAGGGCTGGGCAGCCGGCTCGATTCACGCCACACCGCAACCAGCCGAAGGCGCGACCTACGCGGCGAAAATCCGCAAGGAGGAGGCGCGTATCGACTGGTCGCAGCCTGCCGACGCCATCGATCGCCAGGTACGGGCATTCGTGCCCTGGCCGGTCGCAGAGACGCGGCTCGGTGACGCGCAGGTGCGCATCTGGGAGGCATGTCCGGTGACTGGGCAAATCGCCGCGGAGTCCCCACGCTGCACCGGGTACCGTCGTGCAGGCAGCGGCAGGACGCATCGTCGTCGCCACCGGCGACGGCCTGCTGGAACTGCTGGCCGTGCAGTTTCCCGGCCGCAAGCCGCTCAAGGCCCGCGACATTCTCAATTCCAGGCCGCTGGTCGGCGAGCGCTTCGGCGAGGTGATTGCATGAGCACGTCCACGGGTCCGGCGGAAGTGCGTGCGTCGGCCGCGATCATCGTCGCCGCCGTGATCGAGGAAGGGCGTTCGCTCGACGATGTCCTGGCCACCGACAGCGCCGAAGGCTCGGCGCGCGGGCTCAAGCGCTCGCTGTGCTACGGCACGTTGCGCTGGCACATCCGGCTGGCCGCGGTGCTGAATGCATTGGCGACGCGTTCGCCAGACCAGCTGCCGCCACGCCTGCGGGCCCTGCTCGAGATCGGCCTCTTCCAGCTGGTCTCCGGCGAGACTGCGGCGCATGCCGCTGTTTCGGAAACCGTGAGCGCTGCCAGGGTGCTCGGGTTCGAGAAAGCCGCCGGGTTCGTCAACGCGATCCTGCGGCGGTTCCAGCGTGAGCAGGCAGACATCCTGCACGCCATCGATCGCGACCTGGCGCTGCGTACCGCGCATCCACGCTGGTTCGTCGATGCGCTGCGCAAGGACCGCGGTGAGGCCGCCCTGGCCGCACTCGACGCCAACAATGAGCACCCGCCGCTGTGGGTGCGCGTGAACACGATGCGGGGCGACCTGGCCTGGGCCAAGGGCGAGTTGGAGGCTGCCGGGTTCACGGTCACGACGCACCCACTCGCGCGCGATGCGCTGCAGGTGGCGCCGCCGGGCGACGTGCGTTCGTTGCCGGGATTCATGGATGGGCGCTTGTCGGTGCAGGACGCCGCAGCCCAGCTGGCGACCGAACTCCTCGATCCGCAGGAAGGCGAACGCATCCTGGATGCCTGCGCGGCGCCGGGCGGCAAGACCTGTCACGTGCTCGAGCGGACCAACGGCAATGCCGACGTCACGGCCCTCGACGTGTCCGAGCCGCGGCTGCTGCGAATCCGCGAAAACCTCGAGCGACTGGGGCTGCAGGCCAGGCTGGTAGCAGCGGACGTCGAGAACGTCGGTGACTGGTGGGACGGTCGGCCCTACGACCGGGTCCTGCTGGACGTGCCGTGCTCGGCCACCGGGGTCATACGGCGGCACCCGGACATCAAAATCCTGAGGCGGGCCAACGACATCCCGGACCTGGCGCGGAAGCAGTCGAACCTCCTGGCCGCGGCCTGGGGGGTGGTCAAGCCGGGCGGTCGCCTCCTGTACACGAGTTGTTCGGTGCTGGCGGCCGAAAACGAGCGCGTCGTCGCCGCATTCCTGGCACGGACAGCCGGAGTCCGGGACCTGACGCCCGAACTGACGGTCGGGTGGCCGCCGCGCCCTGCCGGGGCGGGACCCGGGTACCAGGTCATGCCCGGTGAGACCGGCATGGACGGGTTCTATTATGCTTGCCTGGGCAAGCCGCTATGATTGTTGGAAATGAGCTACAGGGCCGCCTCCATCCTGCAGAAATCGCCATATTTGGCGAGGCGCGCCGCGTGGCTGGTGCTGTGCTTAATTGCAACGGCGGGACCGGTCGCGCACGCCGAGGATGAGTCGAAGCTGACCATTCGCGACGTCCAGGTCGCGCTCGATGAAGGCGTCTACGAACTGGATGCGAAGGTCGATCTGGTTCTGCCGGACGGCGCGCGCAAGGCGGTCGAATCCGGCCTGACGCTGCGGCTGACTTACGAAATAAAAGTCGATCGCGTGCGTAGGTACATGCCGGACGCCGGCATTGCCGCCCTCGAGCAACGCTACGAGGTGAGCTACCACGCGCTGAGCCAGCGGTACCTCGTCAAGAACCTCAACACCGGCGAGCAGCATGATTTCGGCTCGCTGCAGGCTGCACTCGATCGCGTCGGTGAACTCCACGGCTTGCCCGTGATCGATGCCACGCTGGTCTCCGACGGGCCCGTCTACGAGGGCCGCATACGCGCCGTCCTCGAAATGAATACTGCGCCCGACGTCCTTGGCTGGCTGCTGTTCTGGACGGATGACTGGAGCGCCGCGAGCGACTGGAAGACATGGACGCCCCGACCCTGAAACGTGCCGCCTCAGCGGTGACCATGGGTCTCGGCGGCCTGCTCTGGCTTGCTGCCATCCTGTTCATGGCCCAGACCGCGCAGAACTCGGACCAGTTCAGCCGGCTGCATCCGTGGATCCTGGGGATCAACATCGCCGGCCTCGTGGTGCTGGTCGGATTGCTGGCCACCAAGCTCACGCAGCTGATCCGGGACTGGCGTGGGCACGTGATCGGCTCGCGCCTCAAGGCGCGCATGGTCTGGATTTTCGGCGTGCTCGCGACGCTGCCGATCCTGCTCGTGTACTTCTTCGCTGTGCAGTTCCTGAACAAGGGCATCGACAGCTGGTTCAACGTCGAGATTCGCCAGAGTCTCGACGACGCACTGGTGCTGTCGCGGTCGGCGCTGGAAGTCCGCATGCGCGAACACCTGGCGGCGTCCGAAGCCATCGCCGAGGAAATCGGCATCGCGGGCGCGACGATGCCCGGGCTGCTCGAGACGATGCGGCGGCAGGTGGGCGCGGTCGAACTGACGGTTGCGACGGAGGCGGGCCGCGTCATTTCGGTGAGCAAAGGCTTGTCGTCGGACATCGTGCCGGAGGACGTCCCGGGCGAGGTGCTGCTGCAGGTGCGGCAGGGACAGCCCTTCGTGAGCCTCGAGCCGCAGCAGAACGGCGGCTACCTGATCCGCACGGCCGTGCCGATCGGTGAGTCACCCGCGCTCGGCGGCGAACGGCTGTTGTTGCAGAGCATGTACCCGGTCGCGGAGCGACTTGGCGCGCTGGCGGATACGGTGCAGGCCGCCTACAAGCAGTTCGGCGAGAAGGACTACCTGCGGCGGCCGCTCAAGGCGAGTTTCATCCTCACGCTGACCGTCGTGCTGCTGCTGTCGCTGCTTGCGGCGTGGTACGGGGCGATCTTCACGGCGCAGCGGCTCGTGCAGCCGATCCAGGATCTCGTGCAGGGCACGCGCGCGGTGGCACAGGGCGACCTCGACACGAAGCTGCCCCTGACGTCGCACGACGAGATGGGTTTCCTCGTGCATTCGTTCAACGACATGACCAAGCGGCTGCGGCATGCCCGTGAAGACCAGCGCCGCGCGCAACAGGCGGCGGAGACCGAGCGCGCCAAGCTCGCGGTCATCCTGGCGCGCCTGTCGACGGGCGTGATTTCACTCGAGCCCGATTGGCGCGTGCGCACGGCGAACCGTGCGGCGGCGATGATCCTCGGGAGAAGACATCGAATCACGGGTGGGCGCGCAGTTTGGCGCCACCGGCGCGGAGTCGCCGAGCCTCGCGCGTCAGTTCGCGGAAGCGTGCCAGCAGCGGTTCGCGACTGGCGCAGCGGAATGGCGCGAGCAGTTCACGTTCCAGACCGGTGGCGGGCGCCGTATCCTGATGTGTGCGTGCACGCCGTTGCCGGTGGAAGGCGATACGCCAGGCGGCTACGTGCTCGTCTTCGACGACATCACCGTGATGCTGCAGGCGCAGCGCGAAGCCGCATGGGGCGAAGTGGCCCGTCGCCTGGCCCACGAGATCAAGAACCCGCTCACGCCGATCCGGCTGTCTGCCGAGCGGCTGCGGCACAAGCTGCTGCCGGGCATGACCGATCCCAGGGACGTGCAGATGCTGGAGCGCGCGACCGAGACGATCGTGCAGCAGGTCGAGGCGATGAAGGAGATGGTCAATGCATTCAGCGAATACGCGCGTGCGCCGCGGCTCGAGATGGCCACGGTCGACCTGAACAAGATGGTGACGGAGGTCAGCGACCTCTACCGCGCCCAGGGAGCGATCCGCGGGGTGCGCCTCCAGGTCGAGCTCGACCCCGGGATCGAAGCGTTGGTCGCCGACCCCGGCCGCCTGCGACAATTGCTCAACAACCTGCTCACCAACGCGGTCGAGGCGCTCGAAGGGCAAAAGGATGGCTCGATCGCGATATCGACGCGTCGCGTCGCGCGCGGCGATTCTGAGGTGGCGCGCATCACGGTGGAGGACAATGGGCCCGGTTTCCAGCGCGAGCTGATCGGGCAGGTGTTCGATCCGTACGTGACCACGAAGACCAAGGGCACGGGGCTGGGACTCGCGATCGTCCGCAAGATCGTGGAAGAACACGGCGGACACATCGAGGCCGACAACGGCGCCCGCGGTGGTGCACAGGTTCGTATCGAGCTGCCACTGCGTGACGCAGCGGCAGACAACGCGCTCACGCGCGGCAGATTGGAGTCAAGGAGAGAACGCGCATGACCAACGCGCGGATACTCGTCGTCGACGACGAGAACGACATTCGTGAGCTCGTCCGGGAAATCCTCTCGGAGGAAGGCTACATCGTCGAAACAGCGGGCAATGCCGCCGAGGCTCGTGCCGCATGCGCGCAGCAGGCGCCGGACCTCGTATTGCTCGATATCTGGATGCCGGACACCGATGGCATCAGCCTGTTGCGCGAGTGGCAGCAGTCGCAGGCGCTCACGGCGCCGGTCGTGATGATGTCCGGCCACGGCACGGTCGAAACCGCCGTCGAAGCCACGCGGCTCGGTGCGATCGACTACGTCGAGAAGCCGCTCTCGCTGGCCAAGCTGCTGCGGACCGTCGCGCGCGCGCTCGAGGAAGGCAAGCGCCGGCAGCGAGTCACGCGGACGCTGGTGCCGCCGCTGATTGCACCGGTGGGCCGCAGTCGCCTGATGCGCGACCTGCGCGAGAAAGTGAAGCAGATCGCTCCGCACGACGCACCGGTGCTGGTGCTCGGCGAGCCGGGAACGGGTCGCGAGGCCTTCGCCCGCTACATTCACGCACTGAGTGCGCGTTCCTCTGGTCCGATCGTCAGCATGTCCGCCGGGGCGGTCACCGAGGACAACGCCGAAGACGTGCTGCTCGGGGTCGAAAACGAGAGCGGCGTGACTGCGGGCGTGCTCGAGCAGTCGCAGGGGGGTGTGCTGTTCATCAACGGCCTCGAGGACCTGCCACCGGGTGCGCAGCGGTTACTGCTTGCCGTGTTCGAGTCGGGTACGTTCCAGCGCAAGGGCGGCCGCGGCGCGCCGCTGCGGTTCGACGTGCGCATCCTGTCGTCCGCGCAGCCCGGCTTCGAAACGCGGGGCCCAGTGCCGTTCCGGCTGGACCTGCTGTCGAACCTGAACGTGCTGACGCTGCGGGTTCCGCCGCTGCGCGAATACGCCGAGGACGTGCCGGAGCTGCTGCGCTATTACGTCGATCGCCTCGTCGACGACGAGCGCTTGCCGTTCCGGCGCTTTGGCGTCGCGGCACAGAACCGCCTGCGCAACTACCCGTGGCCCGGCAATATCCGCGAGCTCAAGAACCTGGTGCAGCGACTGCTGATCCAGGGCGGGCCGGAAGAAATCCGCCTCGAGGAAATCGAGCGCGAGATTTCCTCGCAGGCGCCGGTCGACGAGCCGCTGGTCAAGCAGGACCTGCTGGCGCTGCCGCTGCGCGAAGCCCGCGAGCATTTCGAGCGCGCCTACCTCACGCAGCAGCTGCAGCTCTGCAACGGCAAGGTCGGCCAGCTCGCAAAGCGCGTCGGCATGGAGCGCACGCACCTGTACCGCAAGCTCCGTTCGCTGGGAGTGGATTTCCGCCAGGCGGACGACTGACGGAGGGAGTGGGGGTTGGGCGAGGGTCTGCCTCGTTGCTTCGAGGACAAAGCCAGGGAGCTGTGCGGCTCCGACGCGTCCATTGCCCGGGTGACGGCCGTCGACAGGGGGCGATACCTCGTTCGCGACGAGCACGGTGAGACACCTGCCGAGCTGACGGGGAAATTCCTCTACACGACCGGGTCTGCAACCGATCTGCCATGCGTGGGAGATTGGGTCTGCGTGCGCTACCTGGATTCAAGGTCCCACGCGATCATTCATCGCGTACTTCCGCGCAGGTCGTTTCTGCGACGGAAAGCCGCGGGCAGGGATATCGAGTTCCAGATGATCGCTGCCAACATCGACGTGGCGTTCGTCATCCAGTCCTGTCAGTTCGATTTCAACGTGCGCCGGCTCGAGCGCTACCTGGTGATCGTGCGCGAGGGCCACATCGAGCCCGTGCTGATCCTGACCAAGACGGACCTGGTCAGCGCGGAAAAGCTGGACGAGTTGATCGGCCAGATCCGCGGCGCGGGGATCGACGCGAAAATCGTGGCCCTCAGCAACGTGACAGGCGCAGGCATCGATCGCGTGCGGGAGCTGGTGCTTCCCGGGAAGACCTGCTGCCTGCTCGGCTCATCGGGTGTAGGCAAGACGACGCTCATCAATCGTCTTGCCGGCGGCTCCGGACTGGAAACCAGGGAAGTCAGCCACACGGGTGAGGGGCGCCACACGACCACGCGCCGCCAGCTCATCGTGCTCGAGCATGGGGGCCTGTTGATCGACATGCCGGGCATGCGCGAACTGGGGATGCTCGGTGTCGGCGAAGGCATCGACGAGACCTTCGCCGACATCGGCGAACTCGCCAGGAACTGCCGATTCAACGATTGCAGCCACGCCAGCGAACCCGGTTGCGCCGTTCGGGCGGCAATCGAAAGGCACGAGCTGAATGAAGAACATCTGCAGAATTACGTGAAGCTTGCCAGGGAATCGGCATTCCACGATTCGTCATACGTCGAGAGGCGCAAGAAGGACCGGGCGTTCGGCCGATTCGTGCATTCCGTCATGAAGCACAAGGACAGGCAGGACGGAAGCTAGCGTACCGGAAAGTCCGCCATCGCCACGCCCGACGGCCTGGTGGATGGCAGCCGCTTCGACGCTGCCCTTGGTCATCTTGCCCGACACGCGCCCCTGCCAGACTTCGGCATTGCGTGCAGTGTCGATGGCATGCACGACCAGCGTGCCTTCGGTGAAGTTGCGAACGCTCGGGCTGCCCATGCTGACCGAGCCACCCATGTTGCCGCCCCAGCTGCCGACACCGATGCCGACACGCACGGGATTGTTCTCGAGCTTCTCGGCCTTCGCGGTCTCGTAGGCAATGCGCAGGTCCGGCGTCGTGCCGGCAGGTGCCTCGACGTAGCCCTTGCGTTTCATCACGTCGACGATGGCCGCGCGGATGTTCGCGTCCAGCAGCTGGAGCGGGGCGTCTCCAGCGTCGACCGCGCCGCCTGCCGTCCAGCCGAACGTCTTGAAGTTCGAGAAGTTGACGCTCGGGTCGCGCATCGTGTCGGGCTTCGGCGGAGGCGAAGCGCAGCCCGCGACGAAGCCGGCCACCGCGGTGGCAACGACGATGGCGCGGACGACTCGTGCAAACACCCGGTTACTGCGCCTGGCTGACCAGGTAATCGACGGCGTTCATGACCGACTGGTCGCTCAGGTCCGTGCGGCCACCTTTCGGCGGCATGTAGCCCGCCTTGCCCTGGAAGCCCTCGAGCGAGTGCTTGTGCAGCAAGTCGATGCCCTGCGCAATGCGCGGCGCCCACGCGGCCTTGTCACCCGTCTTGGGCGCGCCCGCGACGCCGGCGCCATGGCATGCCGTGCAGACCTGCTGGTAAACCTGGTCACCCGGCAGGTCGACGGCCGCTGCCGTCGGAGCCGCGGCAGGCGGCGCCAGCGCCGTGTTGTCCTGGCCCGCGACCGCGACGCGCCCGACCGGCGCGATGCGTGCCAGGGTTTCCTCGACCTTGCGCGGGTCCTCGTCGTGAAACTGCTTCGACGTCCGGTCGGAGATCATGCCCGCCAGCACCATCAGGCCGATGGTAATGGCAGCGAGGATGCCGAGGATCAGCATGAAGGTGTCGAAAAACTTGCGATCGTGCTCTGCACTCACGGTCGAACTCCGGACGGCGGTTTTGGCAAGGCCGCGAAGTATAACGTGCGGATCTGGCTGCGGCGCACCCTGCGGCGCGGAGGCACGGCCGAGGCGACAAGGCCTCCGGCCTGGCCCAAATGGACGCGAAGGGGTCCCGGAGCTATGATTCGCGCCCCTTTTCGGGGTCCAGCCACGCGCCCGTAGCTCAGTTGGATAGAGTGTCGCCCTCCGAAGGCGAAGGTCACTGGTTCGAATCCAGTCGGGCGCGCCATTCCTCGGCGGTGTATTCCGATCACATGGTTTACATCTCATTCCGGACACATGGTTAACACTGTGTCCGGGGCGAAGGGATTGGGACCGGGCTCGACCCGGTCCTGATCACGATCGAAGTATCCCAGATCGTACTCCAGGAAGCTGACCTGCCAGACCTGGTCGTCGACTTCGCGGATGCCCACGAGCTGCTCAGCCAGCGACGTACTCAGGTTGATCTTGCGACTGCCCAGGCAGATGCGCCCGCAGCGCGTGACGCGGACGGTGCGATCGTGGAACGGGTACTCGGGATCGTGCGGCGGCGCGTAGGGGCGCGCTGAAGGTGTATAGATCTCGGCCGGATAGGCTCCGCCGAGCGCCTGGTGCGGCCGCTCCTGGTTGTAAACCCGGATGAAGTCCTCGAACCGCTCCTGCTGCTGCAGGAAGTTGAACGCAGCGGGCTTGGTCGTCTCGTTCTTGAGCGTGAGGTGCATGCGCTCGTGGCGGCCGTTCTGCTGCGGCTTGCCGGGCTTGATGCGCTGCAGTCGGATGCCTAAGCGCAGCCACCACACGGCGAGGCGTGACAAGCCGAACATCGCCCACGGTGCGGCGAACGGGGATGCCGTTGTCGGTGCGGATCGCGGCGGGCAGGCCGAAGTCGCGGAAGGTGCGCTCGAACACGGAGAAGGCGAACTTCGACTTGGTCGACTCGAGGCCTTCGCAGGTCGAGCAGGTAGCGCGAGCGGTAATCGGTGACGGTGAGCGGGTAGCAGTACTGGCGGTTGCCGAGCAGGAACTCGCCCTTGTAGTCGGCGCACCAGAGTTCGTTGGGCGCCAGGGCCGCGGTGAGGAGCGTGCCGCAGGCCTTGTAGCGCCGGCGTTTGCGGCGCTTGACGAGGCCGTTGCGATCGAGCGCGGCGTGGATCGTGCTGACCGCGGGCGGCGGGATCATCGGGTACTCGCGGATCAGCTTGTCGCGGATCTTCGGCGCGCCCCAGGACGGGAACTCCTTCTTGATCCCGAGGATCGCCCGCTCGACCTGGAACGGCAGCTTGTTGGCCTGCCGGTACGGGGCCCTGCTGCGATCGTGCAGCGCATCGAGACCGCACTCCTTGTAGCGCTCGAAGATCTTGTAGCCGGTGACCCGGGAGATGCCGAACTCGCGGCACACGCGGCGCCATCTTCTCGCCTTCGAGCAGGCGGGCTATGAAACGGAGGCGTTCATCCATCGGCTTACACTCGTTCCAGGGCATCTGGAGGCACTCCCCCAAATGCGGAAATGTGTAAACCATGTGCTCGGAATAAACTGCAAGCTATCTGTCGATAAGCTCAGGCTGTCCATGCCGGACAGATGGGTCACGGATCACTCCGCCGGCAAGGGTCGCACTTCAGCGTCAGCCAAGTTCGATGGGCACGAACACCCGCGCCTCGCCGCGCTGCACCAGCAGTGCAACGTGACTCTTTGATCCGGATACGACCGACCGGAGCTGCTCGACGCTCTTCACGGACGTGCCATTGGCGGCGATGACGATGTCCCCTGGCCGAACCCCGGCTTCCTCGGCGGCACCGTTGACGTCCTCGACGACGAGGCCGTCGCTCAATTCCGTTTGCTGCTTCTCTTCGGTCGACAACGGCCGCACCATCATGCCGAGTCGCCCGGCGCTCGTGCCGCCGACGTTGGCTGCAACGGCGGCATCCTCGGTCGTCTGGCCGAGCTTGACGCTGATCTCGCGGTTCGCCCGGTCGCGCCACACCTGCACGGCCACGGCCTTGCCCGGATCGGTGGCCGCGACGGCCGACGGCAACTGTCCGGCGGAATCGATCGTCTGCCCGTCGAAGCCTAGGATCACGTCGCCTTCGCGGAGCCCGGCTTGCTCGGCCGGGCCGCCCTTTTCCACGCTGGAGACGAGCGCACCGCGCGGCACGTCGAGACCGAACGACTCGGCGAGCGCCTGGTCTACGTCCTGGATGCCGACGCCGAGTTTGCCGCGCGTCACGTGCCCCTTTGCCTGCAATTGCTTGCTGACGTTCATCGCGACGTCGATCGGGATCGCGAACGACAGGCCCTGGTAACCGCCGGAGCGGCTGTAGATCTGCGAGTTGATGCCGACCACTTCGCCGCGCATGTTGAACAGCGGGCCGCCGGAATTGCCCGGGTTCACCGCGACGTCTGTCTGGATGAACGGCACGTACGTGTCGTCCGGAAGGCTGCGCCCCTTGGCGCTCACGATGCCCGCAGTGACGGTGTTCTCGAGGCCGAAAGGCGAGCCGATGGCCACCACCCACTCGCCGACCTGCAGCGTGCGCGGATCGCCGAGCCTGGTGACGGGCAGGTCGCGCGCGTCGATCTTCAGCACGGCAACATCGCTCTTTGCGTCCGCGCCGATCACGCTGGCTTCGAACTCGCGGCGGTCGGTGAGCTTGACCGTCACCTTCTGTGCACCGTCCACGACGTGCGCGTTGGTGAGGATGATGCCGTCGGCGCTGACGATGAAACCGGAGCCTTCGCCGCGCATCGGCGCGCCGCTGCCGTGCGGCATGAACTGGAACAGCGGGTTGTCCTCGTCCATGCCCGGCGGCATGCGCCCGTGGCCGGCGGTCTTCACGGTAGAACGGACGCTGATGTTCACCACGGCCGGACCGTAGGCCTGCACGAGCTGCCGGAAATCAGGCAGGCCGGTGACGACCGGAGTCGCATTGCGTGCGGGCGCGCTGGCCACGACGGCGGGCGTCGAAGCGGCTTCGGCGGCGTGGCCGGAACCGTAGAGGTAGAGCGCGCCGGCGGGCAGCGCAACGACCGCTGCGCCGAGGGTGGCTGCGAGCAGCGGATGACGAATCAGGGCGCGGGTGTTCACGGGTGTCGCTCCTATGCATGCGTGGAACCGCGGGACGGACCGCGGAGCATGGGAAGGAGCATGGCCTGCAAAACTTAGGGCAAACTTAAGGTCGATCGAGGGCGGGAAAATCGACCCGTACGCGCAAGCCGCGTGCGCCAGGGCCTTCGTCGAGGCGTATCTGTGCGTGGTGGTGTGCCGCGATCGAGCGCACCAGCGCCAGGCCGATGCCACTGCCGGGGGCGGCCGTGCCGGGCACCCGATGAAAGCGGTCGAACACCCGTTCGCGTTCTGGCGGGGGGATACCCGGGCCGCCATCGGTGACGACCAGCACGGCGCGCGGTTCGGCGCCGTCGTGGCGTTCCACGGACACGTCGACCTGGCTGCCCGCCGGCGAATAGCGAATGGCGTTGTCGAGCAAGTTGCGGATCAGGACGCGCAGCGCTTCCCGGTCTCCCGCCACCTGCACGGTATCCGACCGCCCCATGCCGAGGTCGATGCGGTGCTTGTCCGCCAGCGACAGCATCTCCCCGATCGCGTCCCGCGCTGCATCCGCCAATGCCACGGGTTCGAGCACGCGGGTGCCGTCGCGCTCCTCCCGTGCCAGCGCCAGCAACTGCTCGACGAGACGAGCGGCGCGCGCCACGCCCGCTTCGAGCCGCGCGATGGCGTCGTCGTGCCCGCCACCGGCTGCCTCGGCACGCAGCGACTGCACCTGCAGGTCCAGCGCAGTCAACGGCGTGCGCAGTTCATGGGCGGCATCGGCGATGAACGAGCGTTCGCGCTCGACGGACTCCTTGAGTCGCGCCAGCAGATCGTTCAGCGCGGTCGCGACCGGCCGGATCTCATCCGGCAACCCGTCGCCGTCCAGCGGATCCAGTGCGTCCCGCTCGCGGTCGCGCAGGACATCGGCGAATCGGCGCACCGGGCGCACCGCACGACCGACGATCCAGACGACCAGCAGCGCGAGCGCTGGCAGCAGCAATGCGAATGGTGCGATCGTACGCAACGCGAGGCGCGCAGCGCGTTGCTCGCGGATGTTCATGGGTTGCGCGACCTGGATGACGCGTCCGTTCGCCTCGACGCCGAACACGCGCCAGCGGCCCTGCGGCGTGGCGGCCGTCGACAACCCGAGTGTCGTCAGGCCCGGCAGCACCGCGTGGGGGCGCGACAGGTACACCCGCACGCCGTCCAGCGTCCACACCTGCACCACGAAATCGTAGTCGGGGATTTCCTGCGGCAAGCCGGGCGTGTTCGAATAACCGTAAGCCTGGTCGCGCAGCAACATCGCGGTCGCGCGCAGATGCTCGTCGAAGAAGGCGTTCGCCTCGTTGAGCGCGTTGCGATAACTCACCCAGGCGCCTGCCGCGCCGACCAGCGCCACGGCGCCGAGCAGCCAGGCGAGCAGGTTGTTGCGCAGCGAGTTCACGGCGTCGCCGGGGTGACGCGGTAGCCGACGCCGCGGACGTTGCGGATGAAGTCAGTGCCGAGCTTGCGGCGCAGGGCATGCACGTGCACCTCGACCACGTTGCTCTCGATTTCCTCGCCCCACCCGTATAGACGCTCCTCGAGTTGCGCGCGGGAGAGTATCCGCCCGGGATGCTCGAGCAGAGCCTGCAGCAGCGCGAATTCGCGCGGCGACAGCACCACGCGTTCACCTCCGCGCCGGACTTCACGCGTCGCCGGGTCGAGCGCGACATCGTTGTACTCGATGATCGCCTGGGCGCGTCCGCCCTTGCGCCGGGTTACCGCCCGGATCCTGGCCGCGAGTTCGGTCAGGTCGAACGGCTTGACGACGTAATCGTCGGCGCCCGCATCGAGTCCGTCCACGCGATCGGTGATCGCGTCCCTGGCGGTCAGGACCAGCACCGGCAGCATCGAGCCGCGCTCGCGCAGGCGGCGCAGGACGTCGAGGCCCGCCTTGCGCGGCAGGCCGAGGTCGAGCAGGCAGGCATCGTAGGCTTCAGCCAGCAGCGCCTGTTCGGCGGCGACACCGTCCCGCACCCAGTCCACGGCAAATCCCTGTCGCCGCAGGCCGGCACGCACCGCCTCGCCGATCATCGTGTCGTCTTCTGCCAGGAGCAAACGCACGACTGGCTCGTTCAGGGCTGAATCGAGGCGAGACGCCGCTCCGCCTGGTCGACCATGGCCTGGAAGCGGGGGTCCTCGCGCAGCGGATCCATGTCCGGGTCGGACTTCAACCACTCCAGCTGCTCACGCCCGGTGCGGCTGCAATACGGACCCAGCATGGCGAGGGCCGTCTCTACATCGCCGAGGTTCACCGCCAGGTCGCACGCCAGGTTGTAGCGCATGATCATGTTGTCGGGGTCGATCAGCACCGCGCGCTTGGCCCATTCCTTCGCGCGATCGCCTTCGCCAAGGTAGAGCAGGCAGCTGAACATCGCGGCCATGGCAGAACCGTTGTCGCCATCGACTGCAATGATCTTCTCGGCCCGCGTCAGCGTGAGCTGCGCCACTCGTTTCACGTTCGGGCGATCGCCCAACGCCGTGTAGCAGGTGATCAGGAGGCCGCCGACCGCGAAGTCCAGGTCAACCAGTTTGGACTGCTTTTCCCAGTACGCGGCGGCCTCGGCGTACCGTCGCAACATGAAGCTCAGGCGGCCCGCCTCGCGCAGCACGTCCACCGAGTCCGGATCCAGCCGCAGCGCCGTCCTGATCTCATCCTCGGCTTCGGCATACTTGCCTTCCGCCGCCAGCACGCCGGCCTTGGCCGAATGCGCCTCGGCCAGGTTCGCGTCCAACTCGATGGCACGCGTGGCTGCGGCATCGCCGTTGTCGCCTTCTCCCGAGATGCCCAGGCGATAGCGCTGCGTCGCTGCCAGCAGGGCCCAGGCTTGCGCGTAGTTCGCATCGAGTTCGATCGCACCCCGGCACAGGCGGATCACGGTGTCGTTCTTGCGCACGTCGCTCAGCATGCCGCTGGTGTAGTGATGGCGGGCCATCAGGTACAGGTTGTAGGCATCGAGATGGGTCGTGCCGCGCTGCTCGATCGCTTTCTTCTCTTCGGGCAGCAGCTTCAGCTTCAAGGCCTTGACGATTGCCTCCGAAATCTCGTCCTGCAACGCGAAGATGTCGTTCAGGTCGCGGTCGTAGCGTTCGGCCCAGAGGTGGTTGTCGCTCGACGCTTCGATCAGCTGCGCGGTGATGCGAACACGACCGCCGGCACGGCGGACGCTGCCTTCGAGCACGTAGTTCACTTTCAGCTGGCGGGCTACCTGCGGCAGGTCGACGTTCTTGCCCTTGAACGTGAAGGCGGTGTTGCGCGAGACGACGGCGAGTGCCGAGACCTTGCTCAGGTCGGTGATGATGTCTTCGCTGATGCCGTCGCTGAAGTATTCCTGCTCGAGGTCGCCGCTCATGTTGGAGAACGGCAGTACGCAGATCGATACGCGCTGCGGGGCTGGAGTCGCCGACGTCGTGGTGCCGACCCCGGACTGCGCGCCGGCATGCGTCTTGCGCTGGCGCGCAATCATCGCCTCGAGGGCGCGCGCGAGGTCCTGGAACGAAGCGCTGCCGGCGTCTTCGTTCCACGCGTCGAGATCGATCGTGTGGATCGCGCGCACGTCCATCGGCAGGCGAGCCGCGTCGAAACGCACGGGCACCAGGATGTTGCGGTCGGCGGCTTCGCGCGCCTCGCCACGCACCCAGCGGGAGCTGACTGAAGTTGCCGTCCAGACCACGACAACCGCCGCGGCCGCCAGCAGTTCGGCTTCGATCTGGTCGTCGAACTGCTGCCCCGCGTCGATTTCCGGGTCCCACCAGACCGTCCAGCCCCTGGCCTCGATCGCCGCCACGAGCGGTGCAACGCGCGCCTTGTCGCTGCGGGCATACGAAACGAATACGTCAGCCATGCTCAGCCCCTGCCAACTCAGGTCACTGCCTTGACGACGTAGCCGCCCGATTTCTCGTCCTTTTCCAGCTCGATCAGCTTGCGGTCGCGGGCTTCCTCGAGCAGCTGGTTGAAACTGCGGAAGCCGTGGTAGCTCTCATTGAACCCGGGGCGCTGTCGCTTCAGCGTCTGCTTGATCATGGAACCCCAGATCTTCTCGTCGACTTCGCGCTCGTCCGCCAGCGCATCGATCGTGGCCAGCACCTGGTCGAACGCTTCCTGCTTCTTCTCGTCGTCGGACTTGGCGCGCGACGGTGCCCTGCGTGACGGCTCGGCCGCCGGGGCGGGCGCGTCGGTTGCATCGGCTGCCGGCACGGGAACGGGTGCAGGTGGCGCGGACTGCGAGGCCTGTTTCCCGGCTCCGGTCTGCTTGCCGGCGGGTGCAGCCGCGGAGGCCGCGGCAGGTTGCTTCTTGCGACCGCTGCGCTGCTGTTCCTTGCGCACGAGGTCGTCGTAGTAGATGAACTCGTCGCAATTGGCGATCAGCAGGTCCGACGTCGAGCTCTTTACGCCGACGCCGATGACGAGCTTGTTGTTCTCGCGCAGCTTGCTCACGAGCGGCGAGAAGTCGGAGTCGCCGCTCACGATCACGAACGTGTCGACGTGCGACTTGGTGTAGCAGAGGTCGAGCGCGTCGACGACCATGCGGATGTCGGCCGAATTCTTGCCCGACATGCGCACGTGCGGGATCTCGATCAGTTCGAACGACGCTTCGTGCATCGGCGCCTTGAACTCCTTGTACCGCTCCCAGTCGCAGTACGCCTTCTTGACGACGATGCTGCCCTTCAGCAGCAGGCGCTCGAGCACCTTGTCGATGTCGAACTTCGCGTAGCGCGCATCGCGCACGCCGAGGGCGACGTTCTCGAAGTCGCAGAACACCGCCATGTTGTTGATCGTGGGTTTGGCCATGCGTGCAATCCTACACCCGGGTGGCGACCAGGAACGCCGCGAGCAGCATCAGCGTGCCCGCCACGCGGTGCAAGGTCTGCTGGGCCCGCGCGTCGGCAAAGAAATGGCGGGCACGGGCCCCGAGCACGGCGTACCCCGCATTGACGCCCCCGATCACGACGACGAGCGTCAGTGCGACGAGGGCAATGTCCCGCGCGGTGAGACGGGAAAAGTCGACGAAGCCGGGCAGCAGCGCGGCGTAGAACAGCAATGCCTGCACGTGCCCGAACATCAGCAGCAGTCCGGCGCCGTAGTTGCGCCAGAAGTGCGACTCGTGAGGCACGCCTGCCCCGGGCGTCGCGGACCGTGGTTCGAAACGCCACAGGGCGACGCCCTGCCAGGCGAGGTAGGCGGCACCGAGCCATTGCAGCACCGTGAACAGCTCGCCGAGCGAGTGCGCCGCCGCAGCCATGCCGGCGGCTGCCAGCGCGAAGAACAGCAGGTCGCCCGTGACCACGCCTGCGTTGATCGCCAGCGCGGGTCGGATGCCATCCGTGATGGCGCGCGCCACGATCGCCGTCACCGCGGGACCCGGCGTCAGCGCAGCCACGGCGATCGTCGCGGACAGGGCGAGGTATACGCCCGGCGTCATCTGTGAGTGCCGGGGGGGCAGCGACGGGCCGGACTACAGCCAGCCCTTGCGGCGGAAGTAGATGTAGGGAACGAGGGCCGAGAACACCATCGCCAGCAGGGCCGCGGGGTAGCCCCAGTGCTTGGAAAGCTCCGGCATGAACTCGAAGTTCATGCCGTAGATGCTCGCAACCAGCGTCGGTGGCAGGAACATTACGGCTGCGACCGAGAAGATCTTGATGATGTTGTTCTGCTCGAGGTTGATGAGACCGAGCACCGCGTCGAGCAGGAACTGGATCTTGCTGACCAGGAACGACGCGTGGTCCGACAGCGACTGCACGTCGCGCAGCGTCGACTTGAAGCGGTTACGCTGGTCGGACGAGAGCTCGAGGTTCGGGGTCTGCTGCACGTACATCAGGATCCGCTGGAAGCTCACGAGGCTTTCCCGCGCCTTCGAGACCAGGTCGCCGTCGGCGCCGATCTGGCGGATCAGGGCGTGCAGGTCGGCGCTGCTCGGCGAGGTTGCTCCGCCACGCGGAAAGATCGCGAACGACACGGCATCGAGTTCCGTCTGCACGCGTTCGAGCAGGTCGGCGATTCGTTCGACGAACGATTCGAGGAGGCCCGCGAACAGCGTGGCCGATGAAGTGCACGCTGCTGGCGACCGCTCGACGAACTGCATGAAGCGCTGTACCGGCGTCGGGTTGACGTAGCGGTTGGTGATCATCCGCCCGTTGGCGAGGATGAACGTGATCGCGCTGCTCTCAGGGCGCTCGCTGTCGAGTTTGCTGCCGACCGTCGCCGTCATGTACACGGCGCCGCCCTCTTCGTACAGGCGGTTGGAGGTTTCGATCTCCTTCATTTCGTCGCGCGTGGGCACGTCGACGGTGAGCAGTGCCTCGACGGCTCGCTCCTCGTCGGGGGTCGGCTCGAAGAGGTCTGCCCACAGGAACTCGTCCGGAAAGGGCGCCGGCGGGGCGTGCTCGACCCAGGTGTAGCCACTGCCGGTGGGAATCAATAAGCGCAGCATCCGGAAATCCGCCCTGAAGTCCGGTCGCCGTTGTAACACAGGGCGCAACGAAAAACCCCCGCGCGCGGGGGAGGTTTTCCGCAACGATCGATCCGGCGAAAAAAAACCGCCCTGGTTTCCCGGGGCGGTTCTCGTTCGAGCGAGCGATCCGGGCGGGATCAGCGCGCCGGCGTTTCCCTGGCGACCAGCGCGTTGATCACTTCGAACAGCTTGTCCTCGCTGCCGGCCATGCTGACGTCGGTGGCGTACTTGCCGTTCACGATCACGGTGGGGGTGCTCGCAATCTTGTAGCGGCGGTTGAGGTCTTCCGCCTTCATGATCTTGGAGTCGACCGCGAAGCCCGCGAATGCCTTCTGGAAGTCGGCCTTGCTCACGCCGCGCGACGTGAAGAAAGTCTCGATCGCCGCAGGCGTGTCGAGGCGGTTGCCCTTGACGTTGATCTCACGCCAGATCTCGGCATTCAGGTTCTGCTTGCCGAGCAGTTCCATCGTGTAGAAGACGCGCGCGTGCGTCTTGAGCGTGTTGTTCCAGGTGGCAGGCAAGCGCACGAGTTCGGCGTTGACGGGCTTGCCTTTGCGGCTCCAGGCTTCGAGCTTGGGCTCGAGCAGGTAGCAATGGCCGCATGCATACCAGAACACCTCCACCACCTCGACCTTGCCCGGCGCGACGTTGGTCGGTTGCGCAGGCGTCAACAGCTTGTAGTGCACGCCCTGCTGGGGTTCGAATGCGGCCGAGGCCGTGCCGGCCGCCAGCATCATCACGCCGGCAGCGAACGCCTGCCGGATCCGGGAAACGCGGGTCTGCTTGTTCATGGGGGCTTCTGACCGACGACGGGCCGCGAGGTTCAACGCATGCCCTGCAGGTACGAGGCGACGGCATCGATTTCGTCGTCCGTGAGCCTGGACGCAATCGTACGCATCATCGAGTTCGGGTCGGTGGCGCGGGCACCCGATTTGTAACTGCGCAGCTGGGTCGCGGCGTATACGGCGTGCTGGCCGCCGATCATCGGGAACGCGGCTCCCGCGATGCCGCGGCCGCTCGGGCCGTGGCAGCCGGCGCATGACGGCACGCCCTTCGATGCGATGCCGGCACGGTAGATGCTCTGGCCGCGCTGGAGCTTCGAGGGCTCGGTCTCACCCGTGGGGCGCGGCGTCTGAGACGAGAAGTAGGCCGCGAGGTCTTCCATGTCCTGGTCGGCCAGGATCATGGCCATCGGGCTCATCAGCGCGTTCTGTCGCTCGCCCGCCTTGAAGTGCTTGAGCTGCTTCAGGATGTAGGACGGATGCTGGCCCGCGAGCGACGGCCATTCGGGATTGGCGCTGTTGCCGTCCATGCCATGGCAGGCCATGCAGGTCGCCGATTTGGCCTGGCCGGCCTCGATCGTGCCGGCTGCGTGGACGGAGCCGGTCCAGCCGAGCACGGCAACCAGCGTGAGGGCGGCGAACTTCGCGGTCATGACTGAATTCACTCCCAAAAACCGAACGGGCGCCGGCGCAGAATGGCCGGGGACTTTGCTGTTCTGCGGCCTGCCGGGCTAGCCGCAAATTGTACACTAAGGTTTTCGCGCGTCGTGGGCGCGTCCCACGGACAGGAAACATGGCCGCGTACCCCGAAGTCCGATTCCTGACCAGCGCGAACAAGCTCGGGCAGTTGCCCCCGGATACGGGCGTCGAAGTCGCTGTGGCCGGCCGCTCCAATGCCGGCAAGTCGAGCGCGATCAACGCGGTCACCCAGCGCAAGGGGCTGGCCAGGACCAGCAAGAGTCCGGGTGCCACCCGGTTGCTTAATTTCTTCGAGCTGCAGCCGGGCCGCCGGCTCGTCGACCTGCCGGGATACGGGTTTGCCAGGGTGGCGGGGGAAATGCGCGCGCACTGGGGCACGTTGCTCACCGGGTACTTCGGCAAGCGGGAGTCGCTGCGCGGCACCATCGTCGTGATGGACGTGCGTCACCCGCTGACCGACCACGACCAGGACATGCTGCGGCTGGCAACGTCGCGCAACCTGCCGGTGCACATCCTCCTGACCAAGGCCGACAAGCTCGGCCGCGGCGCAGCGGGCAATGCGTTGCAGGGAGTCCGCCGCAAACTGCAACGGGACGGCCTCGTCACCGTGCAGTTGTTCTCTGCGCACTCCGGGGACGGCGTGCAGGAAGCGCGCGGCGCGCTGGAAAAGCTGCTCGATGGCAAGCGCATAAAAGAAACCCCGGCTGGACCTGTGGATCCAGCCGGGGCAAATCAACCCGGTATTGGGGGATGACCGGGCAGACGTCGGGCCCAGGGAGAAAGGCCAACGTCAAGCATCACAAGGACGCTCAAGCAGATTAGAGGGGGTCTCGCACGGAAAGTTCCGGCTGCCTCCAGCCGCGGTTCCTGCCGTGTTCAGCCAGCCAATAATCCATTGCCGGTCAATGGGTTAGATTACAGGAACGTCCAGGTGACACCGATCGAGAACATGTCGACCGTGTCGGCGTCGGAAATATCGAATATTTCGTACTCGCCGCGGATGCTGATGCTCCACACACGAAACTGGGCGCCCACGCCATAGGTCAGGTCGGTGCCGTCGTCGCTCGCGCTCACACCGAGGTTCGGCGCATCGAAGTCGGCATTCCAGTTGACGGCGCCGACGCGCGCAAACAGGTCCACCGGACCGATGGGCACGAAACCCACGGCCGACAGCGAGATGCCGTTGACGTCGGATTCGATCCGCTCGCCCTGTACGTTGTCGTCGCCGGAGCCGAGGTCGACGTAGTTGGCTTCGACGGCAACCCAGTCGAGGAACCGCCAGCCGGCGATCGCCTTGAAACCCGTCGCGCTGGCGTCGAAGTTGAGGTTCTGGCCGCCGATATTGTCGTCGAACTCGACACTGCTCTGGCCGACGCTGGCGCCGAGATAGATGCCGTTGTCGGCGGAAAACGCGGGCAGGCTGAGCAGGCTGAATGAAGCCGCGAGCGCGGCGGCGGCGAGGGTCTTGCGCACGATTGTGTCTCCTTCGACTGGGCGGGACGCCCGGATGACGCATTTTACGGCTGTTTCGCTTACCGCGCTGTGGCGAACTTCAGTGCGCTTCGTCCCAGTTCTTGCCGACACCGACTTCGACCTTGAGCGGAACCCGCAAATCCGCCGCGGCCATCATGTGCCCGCGCAGTTCGGCGAGCACGCCGTCGACGCGATCCTCCGCCACTTCGAGCACGAGTTCGTCGTGCACCTGCATCATGAGGCGCGCGTGAGGCTGGCCGAACAGCCACCGGTGCACGTCGATCATCGCGCGCTTGATGATGTCCGCCGCCGTGCCCTGCATCGGCGCGTTGATCGCGCTGCGCTCGGCGTACTGCCGCATCTGCGCATTGCGTGACCGGATCTCGGGCAGGTAGAGCCGGCGTCCGCACACGGTTTCGACGAAGCCTTGCTCGCGCGCCGCGGCGCGCGTCTCGTCCATGTAGCGCTTCACGCCCGGGTAGCGCTGGAAGTAGAGGTCCACGTACTGCTGCGCCGCGCCGCGTTCGATGCCGAGTTGCCGTGCCAGCCCGAACGCGGACATGCCGTAAATGAGTCCGAAGTTGATCGCCTTCGCCGCACGCCGCTGGTCCGGCGTGACTTGCTCGGGCGAGGGGACCCCGAACACCTCGGCTGCGGTCGCCTGGTGAATGTCGCGGTCGTGCGCGAATGCATCGAGCAGGCCGGCGTCGCCAGAGAGGTGCGCCATGATGCGCAGCTCGATCTGTGAATAGTCGGCCGCGATCAGGGCATGGCCCGGCGGTGCCACGAAGGCCTGCCGGATGCGTCGTCCTTCCGCCGTGCGGATCGGGATGTTCTGCAGGTTCGGGTCGGTCGAGGACAGGCGTCCCGTCGCCGCAACGGCCTGGTGATAAGACGTGTGGACGCGGCCGGTGCGTGGATTGATCTGTTCCGGCAACTTGTCGGTGTACGTGGAGCGCAGCTTCGCGAGTCCGCGGTACTCGAGGATGATGCGCGGCAGTTCGAACTCATCGGCCAGTTCCTCGAGCACGTCTTCGGCCGTCGACGGCTGGCCCGTGGGCGTCTTGCGCTTCACGGGCAGTCCGAGCTTGCCGAACAGCACTTCCTGCAGCTGCTTCGGCGATTCGAGGTTGAAAGGCTGCGCCGCCGCCGCATGCGCGCGCTTTTCGAGTTCGACGAGGCTGCGCGACAGTTCGTGGCTCTGGCGCTTGAGCATCTGCGCGTCGACCAGCACGCCGCAGTGCTCCATGTCGAGCAGCACGGGTACGAGTGGTTGCTCGATCTCCCGGTAGAGCCGGGCGAGTGCAGGTACGGTTTCGAGCCGCGGCCAGAGCGTGCGGTGCAGGCGCAGTGCGACGTCGGAATCTTCGGCCGAATACTCCGCGGCGGTTTCGACCGACACGTCGCTGAAGTTGAGCTGCTTCGCGCCCTTGCCTGCGACGTCCTCGTAATGGATCGTCTCGACACCAAGGTAGAGTTTCGCCACCGAATCGAGGTCGTGGCGGGTCGCCGTGCTGTTCAACACGTACGACTCCAGCATCGTGTCGAAACGCATGCCACGCAGTTCGACGCCGTGGTTGCGCAGCACGTGCGCGTCATATTTCAGGTGATGGCCCAGCTTGCCGCGGCCCAGGTCCTCGAGCAGGGGTTGCAGCAGTCGCAGCACCTCGGCGCGGCTCAGCTGGTCCGGCGCACCGGGATAGGTGTGTGCGAGCGGCACGTAGGCCGCCGTCCCGGGCTCGATGGCGAACGACACGCCGACGATCTCGGCCTGCATGTAATCGAGGGACGTCGTTTCCGTGTCGAACGCGAAGACGTCTGCGGCGCGCAGCGCACCGAGCCAGCGTTCGAAGTGATCCCGTTCGAGCACTAGCTCGTAGTTGCGGCCGGGCGCCCAGCCGGTGGGGGAAGGGGGGGAAGGAGAGGAAGGGGAGGAAGGGGAGGAAGGGGAGGAAGGAGGGGAAGGCGAGGAAGGGGCATCCAGCGACTTCAGCAGCGAACGCAGTTCGAGTCGTGTGTAGAGTTCACGCAGCTTGGCCACGTCCGGTTCGTGGCGGCGCAGCTGTTCGGGGCCGACGTCGAGCTCGACGTCGCAGCGGATCCTGGCGAGCTCACGTGACAGCGCGAGATCCGTGGTCGACGCACGCAGGCTTTCGCCGACCTTGCCTTCGATGCGATCCTGGTTCTCCAGCAGGCTGTCGAGCGTGCGGTACTCGTTGAGCCACTTTGCCGCCGTCTTCGGGCCGACCTTCGGCACGCCGGGAATGTTGTCGGAGGCGTCGCCGACGAGCGCGAGGTAGTCGATGATCTGTTCGGGGTAGACGTCGAACTTGAGCTTGACGCCGGCCCGATCGAGGGACGAGTTGGTCATGGTGTTGACGAGCGTGACGTGCTCGTTGACCAGCTGCGCCATGTCCTTGTCGCCGGTCGAGATCAGTACCTGCAGGCCCGAGTCCACGGCGCGCTGCGCGAGCGTGCCGATCACGTCGTCCGCCTCGACACCTGCAATCCGCAGCAGCGGCAGTCCGAGCGCCTGCACGGCGTCGATCAGCGGCTCGATCTGGGAGCGGAGGTCGTCCGGCATCGGCGGCCGGTGCGACTTGTACTCGGCGAACAGTTCGTCGCGGAACGTCTTGCCTGGCGCGTCGAACACGACGGCCACGAGCTCCGGGTTCTGCTCGCGCTGCATGCGCAGCAGCATGTTGAGCACGCCGAGCACTGCGCCTGTCGGCTCACCGCGCGAGTTCGTCAGCGGTGGCAGCGCGTGGAAGGCCCGGTACAGGTAGGACGAGCCATCCACGAGCACCAGTGTGCGCGGATCAACCACCGCGGGCGGTGCCTGGTTTGCCGCCTGGCAGCGGCGGCGGCGGGATGCGCTCGTCCCTGGGCCTGGCCGGGGTTTCCGGGACGGGCTCCGCAGGACTGGTGGCCGGTGGCGTCGCCGTCGTCTCGCCCTCCACCGGTGCGGTCTGGCCTGGCGCGCGGATCACGACCTCGTCGGATTTCGACGGCAGGGTGAGCGCGCCCTTCAGACCGCAACCGCTCGTGGCTGCGACGGCCAGCAAGACCGCCGCCAGTGCGCTGCGCGAGACGTGCTGCATCATTTCTCCTTTCCAACGAGCGTCATGCCTCGCCCGGGCGCCGCGATGACGGCCATGGTCAGTCTCGATACGCAGGTCAGCCGGCCTGCCTCGTCCTGCAACTGGATGTCCCAGACCTGGGATCGGCCACCGAGATGCACCGGCCGGGCCGTTCCGGTCACCCGCCCGGAGCGCGCCGAACGGAGGTGATTTGCGCTGATCTCCTGCCCTACGGCATAGAACTTGCTGGTATCGATGCACAAGTTGCTGGCGACGCTGCCGAGCGTTTCCGCCAGGACGACGCTGGCTCCGCCGTGCAACAGGCCGAAAGGCTGGCGGGTGCGCTCGTCCACTGGAATCGACCCGCGCAGGAAATCGTCTCCGATCTCGGTCACCCTGATGTCCAGGTGCACGTTGATGTCGCGGACGCCACTGAAGGTGGCGTGGACCTGCTCGATCGTCGTGGGTCGAAACCAGATACTCATCCGAACCTCGCGGCAATCCAGTGATTGTACCCGCGTGGGCCGGGCTGGCATGGCAGGACCCGCCCGGGCAGGGCAAAATGGATTGTTGCACAGCACAAACGATCCCGCCGGAGCCGACCATGCCCGACTACAGCGCCCCCCTGCAGCAGATGCGATTCACGATCGAGCACCTGGCGGATTTCAAGAATGTCGCCGCGCTGCAATCGTATTCGGCGGTCGATGCAGACACGGTCGAGGCCGTGCTGGAAGAGGCCGGTCGCTTTGCCAGCGGCGTGCTCGCGCCGACCAACTGGCTCGGTGATCGCGAGGGCGCGAAGGTCGTCGACAAGGCGGTGCAGGTTCCACCTGAGTTCACCGACGCCTATGCCAGGTTCAGCGCTGGCGGTTGGCCGGGCATCGCCGCGAATCCCGACTTCGGCGGCCAGGGCCTGCCGAAGACGATCTCCATCGCCTGCGACGAGATGTGGTCCGGCGCCAACGTGGCCTTCGCGCTGTGCCCCGAACTGTCGCAGGGTGCGATCCTCGCGCTCGATCGGCACGGTTCCGATGAACTGAAGGCGCAGTACCTCGGCAAGCTCGTCTCAGGGGAATGGACCGGCACGATGTGCCTGACCGAGCCGCAGGCAGGCTCTGACCTGGCCGCGCTCACGACTCGCGCGGAACCGCAGGCCGACGGCACCTACTTGCTGACCGGACGCAAGATCTACATCACGTGGGGCGACCACCCCATGACGTCGAACATCGTGCACTTGGTGCTGGCGCGGCTGCCCGGGGCGCCGCAGGGCACCAAGGGCATCTCGCTGTTCCTCGTCCCGAAGTACAAGCTGAATGCCGACGGCACGCCGGGCGAGCGCAACGACGTGTTCCCGGTGTCGGTCGAGCACAAGCTCGGCATCCACGCGAGCCCGACCTGCGTGATGGCGTTCGGTGACAGTGGCGGGGCGCTGGGTTACCTGGTCGGTGTGCAGAACGAAGGCCTCGCCGCCATGTTCACGATGATGAACTACATGCGCCTCGGCGTCGGTGCCCAGGGCGTGGGCCTCGCCGACCGTTCGTACCAGGCCGCGGTCAAGTACGCGCGTGAGCGTGTGCAGGGCAGGGCCCCGGGCGAAAAGGGCCGCGTCGCGATCATTCGTCATCCCGACATCCGTCGCACGCTGCTGCTGATGCGTTCGCTGACGCAGGCCTGCCGGGCGATCTGCTACTACACGGCTTCGTGCCTCGATCGCGGCAACTACGGCGACACGCCGGAGACGTCGGCCGCCTGGATTGCACGCGGCGACCTGATGACGCCGATCGCCAAGGCGTTTTCGTCTGAAATCGGACAGGACGTCACGGCCCTCGGCATCCAGGTGCACGGCGGCATGGGTTACGTCGAGGAGACCGGCGTTGCGCAGTACTACCGCGATGCGCGCATCGCTTCGATCTACGAAGGCACCAACGGAATCCAGGCGATCGACCTGGTCGGCCGCAAGCTGCTGCGCGACGGCGGCGCCACCGTCTCGGCCTTCGTGTCGGACATGCGTCTCGTCGACGCGCCGCTCGCGAATGCAGGTGAGGACCTGGCGGGCGTCCGCCTGTGGCTCGCGAAAGGACTCGACGAACTCGTGCTGTGCTCATCGCACCTGCTGGCGGGCGAGCGCAAGGATCCGGAGCTCGCGAGCTCCGCGGCTTTCAACTACCTGATGTTGATGGGCACCGTCATCGGCGGCTGGCAGCTGGCGCGCGGCGCCCTGGTCGCGACCACGAAGCTCGAGACCGACGGCACCGACCCGGTCTTTCTCCGCACGCAGGTGCTGCTGGCGAAGTTCTATGCGGAGCACGTGCTGCCGCGCGTGCTGGCCTACGGCGTCGCCGTGCGCGCCGGCAGCGGCTCGATCATGGCGCTGACCGCCGACCAGTTCTGACGCGCCGCAGGCTCTTGGCCAACCCCTTGCACTGGTCACCGCTCAACGCCGTTGCGGAGCGTGTGCCGCATGACCTCCTGTCCTGGCTCGCCGAGCCGGGAATGCTGACCGCGCGCGTTCGTGCGCTGTGCGGTCCGGCGATGGAATTCCGGCGACTGGGCGGGTTGCGTGAAGCCGGGCTTTCCACTCCGCTGTGCGAACGGCTCAAGGTCGACGACGACACCTGCCTGCTGCGCGAGATCGAGTTTTGCGCCAGCGGCGAACGCATCGTGTTCGCGCAGACCGTGTTGCCGGCCTCGACCATCGGGCATTACCCGTGGCTGCGCGAACTCGGCGACTCGCCGCTCGGCGAAGCGCTGCGCGAGGTGGACGACCCGCTCGAACGCGAGCCGCTCGAATACGCCGAACTTCCTCCGGGCCACCCGCTGGCCGAGGCCGCGCGCGTCGCTGCGGGCGACGCATCCATGTGGGCCCGCCGTGCCGTGTACAGGCTCGGCGGCCTGCCTATCCTCGTGCAGGAAGTCTTCCTGCCCGAGTTGCTGCGCGTGCAGGCGTCGGCCCGCTCGCACACCGAGGAGCACACGATGACAGCCGAATCGCTTCCGTTCGCCGTGCCGCGACCGACCGTCGCGATCTCGGGTTCCACGGTGCGCTTCCCCGTGCATCGCATCTACTGCGTCGGGCGCAATTACGCGGCGCATGTGCGCGAGATGGGATCGGATCCGGTGCGCGAGCCGCCGTGTTTCTTCACCAAGCCTGCCGACGCAGTGGTCGCGAACGGCTCGTCGGTGCGTTACCCGCCGCGCACGTCGAACCTGCACCACGAGGTGGAACTCGTCGTCGCGATCGGCAAGGGCGGCAAGCACATCTCTGCGGCCGAGGCGCTCGAGCACGTGTTCGGTTATGCGGTCGGCAATGACCTGACGCGTCGCGACCTGCAGACGCACGCCAAAGACAACGGACTGCCCTGGGACGTCGCGAAGGCGTTCGATCACTCGGCCCCGATCACGGCGATCCGTCCCGTGTCGGACGGTGGTCACCCCACCTCGGGTCGCATCTGGCTCGAGGTCAACGGCCAGTCGCGACAGGACGCCAACCTGTCCGAGTTGATCTGGAGCGTGCCCGAGATCGTGGCCGAGCTCGCGACGCTGTTCGAACTGCAGGCAGGCGACCTGATCTTCACCGGCACGCCGGCAGGCGTCGGCGCGGTGCAGCGCGGCGACAGCATCGTGGCCGGCATCGACGGTCTCGACACGCTGCGCACGACCATCGTCTGAACGCCCCGGGAGAGAGCAGATGGCATTCCGGCTGTACACGTACTGGCGCAGTTCGGCCGCGTTTCGCGTCCGCATCGCGTTGGCGCTCAAGGGCCTCGACTACGAGTCCGTGCCGAAGCACCTGCTGCGCGACGGCGGCGAGCAGCGCAAGCCCGATTACCTCGCGGTCAATCCGCAGGGACTGATCCCTGCGCTGGCTGACGACGACTTCGTCATCCCGCAGTCGCTCGCCATCTGCGAGTACCTCGAAGAGATCCATCCAGAACCGCAGCTGCTGCCGGGCTCGGCGCGGGACCGCGCGATCGTCCGCGGCATGGCCATGGTCGTCGCTTGCGACACGCATCCGCTCAACAACCTGCCGATCATGGGTTACCTGCGCCGCGAATTCGGCGCGGACGACGCAGCCGTCAACCGCTGGGTGGCGCACTGGATCGAGCGCGGATTCTCAGGGCTCGAACGCTGGGTGGGTTCGATACCGGGCGCCCCGGTCGAGGTTGGCCATCAGCGCTTCTGCTTCGGCCACGCCCCGACTCTTGCGGACGTGTGCCTGGTGCCGCAGATGTACAACGCACGCCGCTTCAGCGTCGATGTCGCGCCCTACCCGCGACTCGCCGCGATCTGCGCGCACCTCGAGGGGCTGACGGCATTCCGGTCGGCCCGGCCGGAGAGCCAGCCGGACGCCGAGGGGAAGTGACGGGAAGGCAAGGAAGGGAACTGTGGCGGAAGTGAGCAATGATTAATGATTGGTGCTCACTGCTCCGAGGACTAGAATCCGTTGCAGCAAGTTGCTGATCACTTCCGAGGCTCCCCATGGTGACCGCCGTCGTCCTGATCAAGGCCGAGACCGACAAGGTGCCGGAGCTGGCGCAGACGATGGCCGAACTCGAAGGCGTGAGCGAGGTGTTCTCGGTGGCCGGTCAGTACGACCTCGTCGCGCTGGTGCGCGTGCGCGAGAACGAAGACCTGGCGCGTGTCATCAGCGAGAAGATGCGCAAGCTCCCAGGGATCACGGGCTCGGAGACGCTGATCTCCTTCAAGGTCTATTCGAAGCAGGACCTCGATGCCGGCTTTCAGCTCGGGCTCGATTGAGATTTTTCACTTCGCCCGCTGCGATCACTTGCGGCGACCGCGGATTCGAGCGGCCAGCAGCGGCATGAAAAGCATCGCCAGCAGGCCGAACCCCATCAGGCCACCGCGCGACAGATCGTAATCCGCAAGAATTCTCGTCCAGTCGAAGTGGAGTACAGCGCGACCGAGTCCGACTTCGAATGCGACGGTCAACGCGACCCAGAGCGCACCGATCCCCAACAGTTGCCAGCGGGACTTCGCCCCGATCCAGCGTGTGAACCCAAGGGCGATGACGAAGACGAGCGCAGCGCCGATCAAGACGCCGACGCGGCGAGCCTGGAAATCACCGATGGCTGGTGCGAGATGCATCGTCCGCAGCGTGCCATGCACCGATTCGGCGACGATGATGACGAGCCAGACGAGCAGGGCGCGAAACCATGGCACGGTGAGCGGTCCAGTCGCGCCTTGCGCTAGAGCGTTCCGCCCAGGCGCCGCAGTGCGTCCGGCTGGAAGTCACCGACCTTGGCCCTGGCGTTGAACTGGATTGGTTCCTTGACCTCGTTGTCGAGACCGCCGACGAGGTAACCGCCGCTGTTGAGGTCGTGGTAGATCCCGAAGCGGTAGAACGGAACCTGCGCGTCGTACGCCTGCAGCACGCCGTGCATCGCGGCGCGCCACAGGTTGCCGCGCGTGTCATATGCATCTTCGGCGAGCACCGACCAGCTGTCCTCGTCGAGGTAGAACGTGCGCTTGCCGTAGATGTGGCGCTGGCCCGGCTTGAGCGTGCCTTCCACCACCCAGACGCGGTGCAGTTCGTAGCGCACGTAGTCGGGATTGATCGACTTCGGCCGGATGATGTCCTTGTACTTGAGCGACTTGTCGGACAGCCGGTACGTGTTGTACGGCACGTAGATCTCACGCTTGCCGAGCAGCTTCCACTCGTAGCGGTCGGGTGCGCCGTTGTAGCCGTCGACCTGGTCGGTCGTCAGCATGCCTTCGGAGCCGTCGTTGATACCGTCGTACGCAAGATCCGGCGCACGGCGCACACGGCGTTGTCCGGAGTTGTAGATCCACGCCGAGCGCTGTTCCGCGACCTGGTCCACCGGTTCGTGCACCAGGAAGATCGTGCCGCGCAGCGTCGCCGGTTCGGTGAAATAGCCGAGCGCGTAGAAGAGCCGGTTCGGTTCGACGTTTTCGACGTTCTGCGCGTAGATGCGCTGCGAGGCGAAGCCGATCTTGTAGAAGTCGCCGTTGGGTCGGACCGGGAACGAGTGTCCGGCGCGGACGATGCCGCCGCCGAGATAGCGCACGAGGTGATTCCAGATTACCTGCAGGCCGTTCTCGGGAATCGGGAACGGCGTGGTCGAGCCGTTCAGGTCCTTGAGGCCGAAGCCCTGCAGCGAGACCTTGCCGGCCTGCGCGATGACGCGATCGGTCACGGCCTTCGGGTAGCCGACCGTACGTCGTGTCGGATACACGTTCATGCGGAAATTCTGCGGATACTTCCGCAGCAACGCTGCCTGTCCCGAGGTCAGCTTGGCCTCGTACTGGCCGACGTTGGCCGAATTGATCGTGAACAGCGGCTTGTCGTCCGGGAATGGATCGATGTAACCCTGCTGCGGTGTCCAGCCGGCAGGAGGCTGCATCAGTCCGCCTTCCCACGCGGGAATCGTGCCGTCGGCGTTGCCGGCTCGTTCCGCGCCGACGGGTGTGAGGTCCTTGCCGAGGCGGGAGAAGTCCGCCGGCGCCGCGGACGCGGCGCTGACGAACAAGGCGATTGAGGCAGCAAAGCCTCGGAGCGCAACAACGCCGATCCGTGCTCCGGTCAGGTTCCGGCAGACCATCGCGAGCCATGGACGGCGAGCGTGAGCCCCCAGGGATGGGTTCACGGCGTGTCTGCCGGAACCTGACCGGAGCACGGCAGCGGCGGTTGCTTGCATCGGAATTCCCCTGCGTCGCTAGTGGATACCGATGCTAACGCGTCTCCGCGCGCCGCGTTACTCCTCGCGGCGGTGCTTCGCCCCGATGCGCTGGTATGCCTCGCGGAACGGCATGCCTTCCTGCGCGACGAGCGCGTTGGCCTCTGCTGCGGCATGAATGTCTGCGTCCATGCGAATGCGTTCCGGCACGAACTGCAGCTCTGGAATCGCGGCGGCCATGATGCCGAGCGATTCGAGGCAGACGTCGATCGAACGGAACAGCGGCGCCTTGATCAGCTGCAGGTCGCGCTGGTAACCCGACGGCAACTTGGCCGTGATGCCGAGGACCTCAGACAGGCACGCCTGCGCCGTCGCCGTGCGGCCGCGCACCAGTTCGAAGACGTCGGGGTTGCGTTTCTGCGGCATGATCGACGAACCGGTCGTGAACGCATCGGGTAGCCGCACGAAGCCGAACTCCCGCGTATAAAAGAGCAGCAGGTCGGACGCCAGCCGGCCGAGGTCCTGCATCAACAGCGCCACCTGGAACAGCACTTCGGCTTCAGCCTTGCCGCGCGAGAGCTGCACTGCCGTCACTGGCTCGTGATTCGCGGGAAATGCCAGCCTGACGCGCGTCGCGTCGCGATTGACGGGCAGGTTCGGTGTGCCATAGCCCGCGGCGGAACCGAGAGGATTCTTGCCGATGCGACGATGCGAGTGGCGCAGTCCCTCGATGTCGTCGCGGATTTCCGCGGCGAAGCCCTGTGCCCACAGGGCGACCGAACTTGGCATCGCCTGCTGCATGTGCGTGTAGCCGGGTAGTGCGATCGAGCCCTGGTCGGCCGCCAGGCCGTCCAGTGCTTCGGCGACATGGCGTGCACCCTCGGCCAGTTCCTCGACGGCGTCGCGCAGATACAGGCGAAGCGCCGTGAGCACCTGGTCGTTGCGCGAGCGACCCGCATGCAGACGCGCGCCCGCGGTACCGATCTTGCGCGTGAGCAGGGTCTCGAGTGCCGTCTGCCCGTCCTCGAGGTCGAGCGTCACCGACCACTCACCACGGGCGTGGGCGGCGGCGATTTCGTTCAAGCCGTTGCGGATCGCGTCCAGTTCGTGCTGCGTAAGCAGACCGCATTCCTGCAGCATCTCGGCGTGCGCGATCGAGGCGCGGACGTCATAGGCCACGAGCCGGTTGTCGAGCGCATGGTCTTCGCCGGCCGTGAAGCGCAACACTCGTTCGTCGAGGGGTGCGCCCTTGTCCCACAGTCTACTCATGCGCCTGTCCTCCGTAGTCGCGAGGGGTTAGGGGATAGGGGATAGGGGTTAGTCGGAGAAGATGCGCGCGCTTCCGACTATCCCCCATCCCCCAACCCCCATCCCCTACTGTCCTTGTTCAGCGGCCGTGAGCGCCTTGGTGTCCGCGACGACCAGCGTGCCCTTGCCTTCGTTCGTAAAGATCTCGGCGAGCAGCGAGTCGGTCTCGGCATACGAGATCACGTGCACACGGCGCACGCCACCCCGGATCGCCGTTTCGATGGCGCTCGACTTCGGCAACATGCCGTCGGTGAGCGCTCCCTTCTCGCGCAGCCGGTGCAGGCCGGCCAGGTCGGTGTACGAGATCAGCGACTGCGGATCGTCGACACGTTCGAGGATGCCGGGAGCGCCGGTGCACAGGATCAGCTTCTCCGCGACCAGCGCGCCGCCGATCGCCGCGGCGACCGTGTCGGCATTGATGTTGAGCAGCTGTCCCGTGGCGTCACACGACAGCGGGCTGACGACAGGCAGGAAGCCGCTGTCCAGCAGCCGCGTGATGACGCTGCCGTCGATGCCGTCGATGTCGCCCACCAGGCCGTAGTCGACGACCTCGCCGCTCGCGAGCGTCACCGGGGCGCGGCGATGCGCCTGCACCAGGCCGCCGTCGATGCCGCCGATGCCGATCGCGGAGATGCCGAAGCTGCGGCAGAGCGCGACCAGCTGCGTGTTGATCAGGCCGTTCAGGACCATGCTGGTCGCGTCGATCGCCGACGCGTCGGTCACGCGACGACCCTGAACCATGCGCGTCTGCACGCCAAGTTTCGCCGTCACGTCGTCGAGCTGCGGACCACCGCCGTGAACGAGCACGACGCGGATGCCGAGATGGTGCAGGATCGTCACCTGCTCGACGAAGGCTCGCATCGTCCCGGCGTCGCGGAACGCACCGCCCCCGGTCTTGATGACGAAGACCTTGCCCTTGTACATGTGGATGTAAGGCGTCGCGCCGCGCAGTGCCCGCACCGTGACAGCCTGTTCGACCTTGTGTCCGATCATCGTCAGTTCCCCTTGAGCAAGCGATGCAGCACGGCCATCTGGACGACCATGCGGTTGGCGGCTTCGCGGACCACGCGGCTGCGTGGCCCGTCGAGAATTTCGTCGGCGACCGCGACGTTGCGGCGCACCGGCAGGCAATGCATGAAATGACAGTCAGCCCGCGCGCGCTGAAACCAGCTTTCGCGCACGCACCAGTCACCGAGCGGCGCACGTGCCTGCGCTTCGCCGTCGGCGTCACCGTAGTGCAGCGGTGAACCCCATTCCTTTGCGTACACGACGTGCGCGTCGCGCAACGCCGATGCGCGATCGGCGGTTTCGGAGACGTTGCCGCCTGAAGCCGCTGCGGCTGCCCGAGCCTTGTGCATGATCGCGTCGGGCAGGGCGTAGCCTTCGGGCCGCAGCACCACGACGTCCATGCCACGCTGCGCCGCCATGTGCACGGTTGCGGCCGGTACCGCGAGCGGCAATGCACGCGGGTGCGAGACCCAGCTCAGCACGAACTTGCCAGCGCGAGGCACGGCGAGCTCGTCCATCGTCCGCCAGTCTGCAAGTGCCTGGCACGGGTGGTTGACGGCCGATTCCAGGTTCACGAGTGGTTTCGGGCACAGGTTGGCCATGCGCATGAACTGCTCTTCGGCGATGTCTGCCGCGAGGTCCTTGCCTTCGGCGAACGAGCGGATGCCGAGCGCGTCGCAATACGAGGCAAGCACGGGTATCGCCTCGCGCACGTGTTCCGCGGCGCCGCCATTCATGATCGTGCCGTCCCGTGTCTCGACTTGCCAGGTGCCTTGACCCGGCGTCACGACAAAAGCCGTACCGCCAAGACGCTGCATGCCCGCCTGGAACGAAGCGAGCGTGCGCAGCGACGGGTTCAGGAACAGCAGTCCGAGAATTTTCCCGGCGAGCGCGGTCGGTTCGGGTCGGCTCTGCAGGCTTTGCGCGAGCGCGAGCAGGTCCACGACTTCGTCGCGCGAGAGATCGGCCAGGTCGAGGAAGCTCTTCATGAGGGGATAGGGGATAGGGGATGGGGGTTAGTCGGAGCGCTGAGCGGGGAGACGAACTTCGCTACGCCTTTCACCGTCACGCCGGCAAAGCGGCGAGGGCGTCGCGCAGCTGCTCGACGTGTCGCGACTCGAGCACGTAAGGCGCGAGGATGCGGACGATGTGCGGGTCAGCGCTGGTCCCCGCAAGGATGTCGTGCTGTTCGAGCAACTCGCGCTGCACGTCCTTCGCCGGACGACGGGTGCGCAGACCGAGCAGGAAACCGGCGCCCTGCGTGCCGGTCACCGGTCCGACGACGCAGGTCTCGCGCATCTGCTGCGACAGCTTGCGCACGTTCGCGAGCAAGCCTTCGCTCTCGATGATGTCCACGACGGTTTCGATCATCGCGCAGGCCATCGGTCCGCCGCCGAACGTCGTGCCGAGGTCGTCCAGTTTCAGGTGGCCAGCGACGTGATCTGCCATCAGTAGCGCGGCGCACGGGAAGCCAGCACCGAGGGCTTTGGCCGTCGTGATCATGTCGGGCGAGACGCCATACATGTTGGCGGCGAACGGGTAACCGGTCCGACCCATGCCACACTGCACTTCGTCGAAGACGAGCAGCGCGCAGGTTTCGGTGCAACGCTTGCGCAGCGCCGTCAGGAACGGCTCGCCGAGGTCGAGCGCACCGCCCACACCTTGGACGGGCTCGACGATCACGACGGCGGTGTCCGTGCCGATGATTCGATCGATTGCGGCGAAGTCGCCGCGCGGCACGAATTCGACATCGAAGGGTGCCTGCGGAAAGCCATACCATTTCTTGACCGCACCCCAGGTCACGGCTCCGGCAGCAGCCGTGCGGCCGTGGAAGCTGCCTTCAATGGCAACGACCTTGCGCCGGCCCGTGATTCGCAACGCCAGCTTCAGCGCGTTCTCGTTCGCTTCCGCGCCCGTGCTGATGAAAAACGCCGTGTTGAGTCCGAGGCCGGCGAATCGTGTCAGGCGTAGCGCGGCTCGTGCACGTACGTCGAGTGGAACGGCATTGCTCTGGAAGATCAGCGCTTTCGCCTGGGCTTCGAGCGCGGCGAGCAGTCGCCGGTGCGAGTACCCGAGCGCCGCAACGGCGTGGCCGCCGTACAGGTCCAGCACCTTGCGGCCGTCGCGCGTATTCAGGTACACGCCGGAGCCGTCGACGACGTCGAGGGCCCACTGCGAATAGACAGGGGCCAGGTGATCGGCAGGCGGCGCCCAGTTAGCGACCGCGTTCATCAGGTCCACCCCGGCGCAGGCGACATCAGGCCGGCGGTTTCTTCGTGCCCGAACATGCGGTTCATCCACTGCACGGCACCACCGGCCGCGCCCTTGGTCAGGTTGTCGATCACGCACATCACGGCGACCGTGCGACCATTGCTGACGCCGGAGAGTTCCGCGAAGTTGCTGGCGACGACGTCCTTGAGGCGCGGCATGTCGCCGCTGACGCGCACGAACACGGACTGGTCGTAATACTCGCGCAGCGCATGCACGAGTTCGTGCGTCGACATCGATTCGTGCAACGTCGCCTGGACCGTCACGTGAATGCCGCGCGCGAATGGGCCGCTGTGCGGCACGAAAGCGAAGTCGGCCTGCGTGCCGGCGGCCGCCAGCGCGAGTGCCGTAATCTCCGGCGCATGCCGATGGGCAAGTGCGTTGTACGAGTACAGGTCGCTGTGGCGCTGCGGGTGGTGCGTGCCAGCGACGGGTTGGCGACCCGAGCCCGTGCTGCCGGTGACGCCGGACACGAACAGGCGCGGCTCGACGAGGCCCAGCGCAAGCAACGGTACGCTTGCCAGCAGCACGGCGGTCGCGAAACACCCGGGGTGTGCCACGTGGGGCGTGGACAACGCATTCAGATGCTCGGGGACAGCGCAGGAAAACTCGCCGAGCCGCTCCGGTGCGCCGTGAGCGTGCTTGTAGACTGCCTCGTAGGCATCCGCGCTCGCGTAGCGGAAGTCCGCCGAGGTATCAACGACCCGCGCCTGCGTGCCGGCCTGCTCGGCGGACGCCAACAGCCGATCGATCAGGGCCGCCGACACGCCATGCGGCGCCGCCGAGAAGACGGCGGTCGTAGGGTTGGACGTGACGTACTCGAGGATCTCCTCGTGATTCGCGAAACGCAGGTGCGGCAGCACAGGCTGCAGATGACGGAAGAACTGGGCGACGGGTTCGTCGGGCTGGCTGTCCGAGGCGACCGCTGCCAGGTCGAAATACGGATGCGATGCGAGCAGGCGCAGCAGTTCGCCGGCGACGTAGCCGGTGCCGCCCAGCACGATCGCGGGGGTCCTTGCACTCATTGGTTGACCGCCGCCACGGATTGCGTCGTGAGTCCCAGCGTCTCGATGATGTGGTCACCGAGCGCGGCGCCGGCGGTGATCGCATTGAAGGCACGCACCTGCATCTGCTGCTCGATGATGTCCACGCCCACTGCGTTGTCCGTGGCGGGTCCGGTGACCGCGCAGGGCTCGATGCTGAACCGCTCCCGCAGCAGCTTCACGCCGCCCCAGGCCGCAACCGGATCATTGGCCGAAAGAATCACAGCGGTCAGCGACTTGGCGATATCCGGGGCGGACAGGATCGCTTCGACGCCATAGGCGCCGAGGATGCCATCGCCGAGTTCGAAGATCACGACGTCGGGCTTGCCCTGGGTCATCTCGGTCAGCATGGTCCGCGTGAGGGCCGGGCCGGACGCGGCGGTCGTCGTGACGATGCCGAAGTCGGTGAAGATTTGGCTGCGACGCGCGCCCGCGTCCTCCATCGCCAGGATGTCACGACGTAGCGAGACGCCCGTCGCCTTGAACGCGTGCACGGCGAGGCCGCGATGGCGCATGCGACTCACGATGGCGCAGGCAGCGGCCGTCTTGCCGGCCTCCATGCAGGTGCCGGCAAGCGCCACGATCGGCACGCCGTGCGTGTCGAGCGTCGCTCCCTGGTCCAGCCGGTGATAGCCGACGCGGGCCGGCACGCCGATGCGCTCGCCCAGGAACGGGAACTGCAGCACGCAGCCGAGCACGCGCGCGTCGAACGGTTGACCGCGCTCGGGATTGGCCGAATCGCAGATGCCAAGCACGCCGCCGATGTTCAGCACCTGGATGATGTCGCCCACGGCCACCTTCTCAGGGATGTGCCCGGAGTAGCCGAACAGCGCCTGCCGGTGGCCGAGCGCGCCGACGATCACGTCGCCCTTCGACACCTTGGCCATGCGGCCGCTGGTGAGCTCGAGCGTGTTGTAGGTCGACTTGTTGGTCAGAATCTCGACGACCAGCACCACGCCTTCCTCGCAGGGAATGTCGGTGGTGGCGACGCGCAATTCGTGGCCGAGGCCGCAGGCCTGCGCGATGGAACCGATCTTGTCGACGACGACAGACTTCATCTGCATGGTGTGTCTCCCTGGCCCGACCGGCGCTCAGTTGCGCCCGGCGCGCGTGTAGAAGATGCCCGGCAGCGCCAGCATCTTGGAGAAGCCGTGGGCCTCGGCGGCCGTCCACTCACCGGCCGATTCGCCGTAGGCGCCCTTCGACGCCTTCATCAGCGAGTACCGCGACGAGGTGCCCTCGATGAAGACGACACCGGGACGGAACAGGACGTGCACTTCACCCGTGACACGCTGCTGCGTCGAGACGAAGAAGGCTTCCATGTCGCGACACACCGGGTCCAGGTGCTGGCCTTCGTGCACGAGGTCGCCATACGGTGACGCGAGCGAGTCCTTGAGCCGGGCCTGTCGCGCAGACAGCACCAGCTTTTCGAGTTCGCGATGTGCCGTGAGCAGCACTTCAGCCGCGGGGGCTTCGAACGCAACGCGGCCCTTGAAGCCGATGATGGTATCGCCCAGGTGGATGCCGCGGCCGACGCCGAATTTCGCACCGATCGTCTCCACCTGCTCGATGAGGCTCACGGCGTCGAGCTGCTTGCCGTCGAGCGAGCTCGGTATGCCGGCTTCGAAGCCGATCGTGTGCCGTTCCGGCGCGTGCGGGTGCGTGAAAGCGTCCTTCGTCAGCACCCAGGCGTCGTCCGGAATGCAGGTCTCGGAGACCAGCGTTTCCTTGCCGCCGATCGTCACGCCCCACAGGCCGCGATTGACGGAGTAGGCCGCGCCAAACGGCGGCACCGGGAGCTTACGCGTCTGCAGGTACTCCAGCTGCTCGGGCCGCTTGAACGCCTGGTCCCTGACCGGTGCGAGAATTTCGAGTTCGGGAGCAAGCGTCCGCAGCGCGACCTCGAAGCGCACCTGGTCGTTGCCCGCTGCAGTCGAGCCGTGGGCCACGACGTCGGTGCCCAGCTGCCGCGCGAACTGCGCGACGGTCTGTGCCTGCAGCACGCGCTCGGCGCCGACGCACAGTGGATACAGGTTGCCGCGACGCACGTTACCCATGACCAGGTACTTGAGCACCTGCTCGAAGTAGGCCGGACGCGCGTCGACCAGGTGGTGCGCGACGGCACCGAGCGTCCGCGAACGCTCCTCGAGCATTTTCGCCGCCTCGGCGTCGATGCCGCCCGTGTTGACGGTCAGCGTGACGATCGGGCGGCCGTACTTTTCCGCGAGCCAGGGCACGCAGAACGAGGTGTCGAGTCCGCCGGAAAAAGCGAGCAGGATGGGCTTGGCGCCCTGGGGTTGCGTGGTCATCGGGAAATCTCAGCGTCCGAAGTGGGTACGGAGGTGTTCGTGCAGGCGGCGCTGCGCTTTCGCGCTTTCCGTCGCGATGAAGATCGTGTCGTCGCCGGCGATGGTGCCGATGACCTCGGACCAGCGGGCCTTGTCGAGCGCGATGGCGACGCTCTGGGCGGTGCCCACCGACGTGCGCAGCACCGTCAACGTGGGCCCCGCGGCGCGGTATCCCTTGACGAACGAGCGGACCGTCTCGAAGTGGCTTGGGGTGAGCGCGTCCTCGACGGCCGGCAGCAAGTAGCGGTCGCCGCCCTTGACCACGCCGAGCTCGCGCAGGTCGCGGCTGACGCTGGACTGGGTCGCGTCGTGGCCTTCGCGGTGGAGCAGGGTGACCAGCTCGGCCTGACGCGCGACCGCGTTCTGCCGCAGGATGCGGACGATCGCATCGCGACGCTGGGTCTGGGCGTTGAGGTCGGTGGCCACGGGCGTTGTCTTCGATCTAGATGAATAAAAGGTGCGCAAATGTGCATAATTATGCAAAGCGTGTCAAGCCCGGAATTCCCGGAATGAGCGATCGGCGTCTGGAACACTTCCGCAGCCTGCAGGCGCTTGCGCGCACGGGCCTGCATTTCTGCAAGGACGAGTACGACCGCGAGCGCTACGAAGCCATCGAGCGTATCGCGTCGGAACTGCTCGCCGCAGGCGCCGGTGCCGATCCGGCCGAGCTGCGGTCCGAGTGGTCGCGGGAGGGCGGGTACGTCACGCCCAAGGTCGAGGTGCGCGGCGCAGCGTTCCGCGCAGCCGACGGCAAGGTGCTGCTGGTTCGCGAGACGGCGGATGGCTTGTGGACCCTGCCCGGTGGCTGGGCCGACGTGAACGACTCGCCGTCCGGCGCCATCCGCAAGGAAATCGAGCAGGAGTCGGGTTTCCGGGTGCGGGTGGTCAAGCTCGCGGCGCTGTATGACCGAAACGCGCACGGCCACACGCCGTCACTGCATCACAGCTGGAAGGCGTTTTTCCTCTGCGAGATCGAAGGCGGCGAGGCTCGCGGCAGTTACGAGACGGATGGGGTCGAGTTCTTCGACCCGGACGACCTGCCGCCCATGTCCCTGGGCCGGTGTACGCCGCAGCAGGTCATGCGCATGCGGCAGCATTTCCTGCGGCCGGAGATTCCGACGGACTTTGATTGAAGTTCACTGTTGGCGTCGAGTCGTGAGGGCGTCCGTGCCGGGTCTTTTCCGGGCGAGCGGAAAGGCAGACACGCTCGCCCGGAAAAGACCCGGCACGGACGCCTGATCGACCGCGCCTGAGAGAATTCTCGTCAAAGCCCGAGAATTCTCACGGCGCACGCAATGTCGACGAGGTCACATCGCATGACCCGCTGCGGATGGGTGGCAAGCGGCAATTTCCATGGCCCCGTCACCAAGTGGTGTTGGTGAAGTGCGTGCTTATGCGCGCCGTTTGTCGAAAACGCACGTTAATGCCATATCAAGCTTACGCGACGTCGAGTAGTGCGTGAGGATTGCGATCGGAGTGTCTGAAGTGACAGAGCGACAAGCGACGGGGTTACGCCGCGATGATGGGACAGCAAGGAGTCGGGCAGGAACAGCTCTTCTACGCATTCAGCATCGAGTCCCACGTCCCAGCTGACCATCTGCTTCGACGTATTGATCGCGTTCTTGATCTGAGCGACCTACGGCAGCATCTCGCGCCGTTCTACAGCCATACCGGCCGCCCTTCGATCGATCCGGAGCTGATGATCCGCATGCTGATCGTCGGCTACTGCTTCGGCATCCGCTCCGAGCGAAGGCTGTGTGATGAGGTGCATCTCAACCTCGGCTATCGATGGTTCTGCCGCCTGGGCCTCGACCGTCCTGTCCCGGAGCACTCGACGTTCTCCAAGAACCGGCACGGCCGCTTCCGCGACAGTGGTGCCTTCCGCTGGCTGTTCGACGAAGTGCTGCACCGCTGCATGGACGCCGGACTCGTCAAGGGAGAAGGCTTTGCGGTCGATGCGAGCGTCGTCGCAGCCGATGCCAGTGGCCAGCGTAGCGTCCCTGGGACGACCAGCGTCGACTGGAACGATGAACGGCTGCGCACGCGAGCTGTCCGTGAGTACCTCGCGGCACTCGACGAGTCACGTGCGCCGCCGAAGAGCGTATCGCTGACGGATCCGCAGGCCAGCTGGACATGTGCGCCAGGCGGTCCCGCCTTCTTCGCCTACTCGACCAACTACCTCATCGACGTCGAGCACGGCGTAATCGTCGGCGTCGATGCCACGCCGGCCAACCGCCTGCACGAGGTCGAGTCGACGAAGCGCATGATCGAACGCGTCGAAGCCGACTTCGCGCTGAAGCCCGAGCGGCTTATCGGGGACATGGCGTACGGTGCCGCGCCCATGCTGGCGTGGCTTGTCGATGACAAGGGCATCGAGCCACATGTGCCTGTCTGGGATAAGACGCAGCGCACGGATGGGACGCTCTCGAGCTCCGACTTCGTGTGGGACGAGCAGGCCGATGAGTACCGCTGTCCGCAGGGCGAACCGTTGCGCAGCCGACTGGCGCACGTTCAAGAACCCGCGCACCCACATCACGCATGCCGGCACCATCGTCTACCGTTCGACCCAACAGGCATATGGCAACTCTGCCCGCTCAAGCCGCGCTGCTGCCCGAACCACCGACGAGCAACAACGTTCACGCCGCGTCCCGAAGGCGCGCGACGTCGCTCCCAGTCTCAAGCGTGCGCACAACACCGAGAGTCGCGCGCAGCGCTGAATGCGACAGGCTCGGTCATCTCACGGATTGCGCAACGTCGGGCACGATTACGCGACTGACCGTCGCCGCGCTTCAACTCGCGGCTGCAGCGCAGAACCTGCGACGCCTGGCGAAGCTCGCCGGGCAAGGTCCACCACCAGATCACGGCCTTCCTGCGCCTGCTTGAGGCGCAGACGAGCGATCGAGGCGCAGATCGGCCGCCGAAGCCGATCAGAACGCGCTCGTCGCATCGAAATCTCCTGGAATATTTCGCTTTACCTTACGCATTGTCGGACTTCGCTCGCGAATCTGCCGCAGGACGTGGGCGGGAATGCTGTCGGCCACGTTCTTCGGGTACATCGTCAGCATCGGCAGATGACGCCGATTCGCTCGCTGGCGCCGTGCGCAACGCCGAGCGTCGCGTGGATAGCGGCGCACGTAATAGATGACGCCGATGGCCACCAGCTTCTCCTTGCGGCCCGGCGTGCAGCCGAGACGTCAATCGCAGCGCCACCGCCGGTCACGACGGCGGCCGGCCTCGGATCGGCGACCAACGCGGACTGCGCGCCGCGTATCATCGGCCATCGCGTAATCTGCATGAGTCGCCTGACGGGCTCGTGCTCACGAGTGATCGCAGGATCTCTGATCGAGCTCGCGCACCGCTCGTGATCTGCTTCAGATCACGGTACAAGCCAGCCAGCAGCGATCGGAAGCGCACGGTCAGGCCATTCTCTGCATCGTCGATCAACTGCAGAACTGCTCGCCGCAGAACTATCTCGCACGACCAGGTACTCGAGACGAACCAGTTCTTGGTGAAGGCTCGTGTCTCGATGAAGCTGAACATCTTCAGACTATACGGCAATGCCGTATCTAGTCAAGGTCGCAGGCCCTACGAGCAGACCGGTGCGAGTGACCGTTCCTGGCCGAAAGCGCGCCTACGCGAACGTCTGCTTTCTACCCCAATTCCGCCGCCCGACCAACACGATTTCAAAACAGAGTCATTTTCACTCACGGCGAAATTCCCACAGGAACACGCAAGCCTTCGACGATCTCATCCGCTCGGTACGTCGTCCTTCATGAAGCTCGACGATCCACCAGCACGAACTTTGGTTTGTCATCCTGGAGCTGTGCTCCACGAGCGCGGTCCAGCTGCAGGCGCCGTGCGAGTCATCGGGCGGGCACGGATATCGATCGCATCGCATTCACTATCCGCCCGATGGGTCGCTCAGGCGCGAAACGTCAGGTCGGGGGATTCGTGCTTCTTCCGGCGAGCGTGTCTGCCTTTCCGCTCGCCGGAAGAAGCACGAGTCCCCCGACCCTGCGACCGGCGACCAAATAGCGGGACAACGGCTACCTCTCAATCCGATACTCGATATCCGCGCTTTGCTCGATGCCTGCCTCGGCCTTCAGCGACCACCGTTCGTTCAGGGTGTACCTGAGCTTGATGGTATTGATCGCCTCGGCAATCGAGATGCCATAGCTCACGTACAGGTCCGGCGACAGCGCCTTGCCCAGCACCACCGAGGTGTCGTCCTCGCCGGTCCGTTCGACCGACACTTCATCAAGCCCGAGCTTCGTGCTGAGGCCGCCGAGCAGCAACCCACCGCCGCTCACCGCGAGACTCTCTGCCGCCTGGTTCACGTTCGCTGCTTCGCCGGATTGCAGCGTATCGATCGAGCGTCCCGTCAGCAGGTACGACAAGGCCTCGTTGCTCGACATCGACGGCTGCGAGGTGATCGAGACGAACGGTTGAGCGATCGTCCCGCGCACGTTGACCGCCACCGTGATGTCGGCATCCTTGATCTTGCGCTCGGCAACGATGTCGAGCACCGGCTCGTTGAGCGGCGAGTTGTTGAACGTCAGCGTGCCCCTCGTGATGCGGACGTCCTGGCCGAACGCCTTGTACTGACCTTCGGCGACCCGGATGACGCCGTTGCCGCGCGGCACGTCGTCCGGCACCGTCGACACTGTCACGCTGCCTTCCAGGCGCGCCTTCAGGCCGTAAGCATCGACCCGCACGGCATCGCCGAGCACGACCTTGATCCGGCTCGTGACCCGGTCGGCCGACGACGGCTCCGTGTCCTCGACGTCTGCGAGGCCGACGATGCGCTCGTCGGGCGACGTGTTGACCGTGGTCGTGATTTCGCGCGGGGAGATCCGCGCGTTCGGAATCTTCACCTCGCCTTCAACCTCGAAGCCGTTCGTGCCGGAGTGCAACACGATGTCGGGTGAGGCGAGCACGCGCAGCTCCGGCGTGTCAGCCACCAGCAACTGGTCGCCACGCAGCCGCATGGAGCCGGTCATGACGCCTTCCGGCCAGGTGAAGTTGCCGTCGACCGTCAGCTTGCCCTTGGCGGTCTCGCCTTGCGCGTCGAACGTGAGCGCATCGCCGTCGAACGAGCCATCGGCCTGCAGCGCCGAAATCTTCAGGTTGGTTCGATAGAGTTCCAGCACGCCGTCACGCACCTGGAAGTCGCCATTGAACGTCGGCTGGCCGACCGTCCCGCCCAGCACGACGTTGCCTTCGAGCCGGCCGGCTGCCCGATCGATCTCCGGCACCAGCAGCGGCAGGACCTTGATGGCTTCCGAGGTCCCCTTGATGTTTCCGGTCAGTGTCGAGTCGAGCGGTGCGTCCTCGTTCCGCTGTACCAGCGCTGCGCCCTGCACTTTCGTCGTCTCGTCGATGTCGATGTTCAGGGTGGCATGAATCTGCGTGGGTTCGGCCAGCAAGTCGAAGCGGCCGCCGCCCATCCGGATTCGCTCGACGCGGAACTTGTTGCGCTGCACGTTGATCGTCGGCTCGTGCACGAGCAGCGTCGAACCGCCGATCCACTCCTTGCCCGGCGACTTTTCCGCCCAGCCGCCCGCCTGCAGCCGGCCGTCGAATTCCCGCCACCCGAGCAGCGATCGCAGGAGCCGCTGCAACGGCCAGTCCTCCGCGCTGTAGAGCACGCGCCACGAGAGGGGCTGCGGACGATGCTCGCCTTCGACGCACAGCCGTGCGTCCTGGTCCGTGCGCAGGCACAGTGGCGCCGCGCGCTGCAACTTCGGACCGAGCACCAACGCCGCCGGCTGGATCAGTCGCGCGTTGCCGTCGGGGAACTGGATGTCGGCCTGCGACAGGTCGCCGGCCCATTCGTTGCGTTCCAGGTCATAGCCGCCTTCGGCGATGAACTCGCCGCGGAATTCGGTGATGCGGCGTTCGGGGTCGCCCGGCGAGGCGAAGTCGAGCGTGATCCGGTGCTCGCCGACGAAACCATCGAGGCTGCCGCGCGCGAAGTCCAACGCAAGTCCGGCTGCATCGATGGTCGCGGCGCTGAACGTGACACCCGAACGACGCTGGTCGCTCGAGTCGACGTCCGCCTCGGCGTCGAAGCTCGCAACCTGCACACCGGCGTAATCGAAATGCCGCACGCGTGCGGTGCCGGCAATGACGGGACGGGACGGCAACCCGCGCGCCGAGCCGCGCGAGACGAGCGTTCCGGTCATGCCGGGCAGGACGACGGCCAGCGAACGCAGGTCGACGTTCCAGTCCAGGTCGAGCGCGTTGGTGCCGACGCGGCCGTTGAGGTCGACGAAGGAGGTGCCGTTCGCAATGCGTACGCCCCGGAGGTCGAACATGCCGTTGCGGTGCGCGATCTCACCGCGCCCGGTCAGCGGCCGGCCGAACATCGTGCCGGACAGCGAAGTGAGTCGCGCCGTCCATGGCGCTGCCGCGCTGAGTCCTGCGCCTGCGATGGTGCCCTTGGCGCTGACGCGGCCCTCGACGCCCGGCCGCAATTCGCTGATGGCCAGTCCCTGCGCGTCGACGTCGAAATTCCACGCCTGGTTACCCGACCACGACAGCGCACCGCGACCATTGATCCGCCCTCGCAGCGCGTAACCATCGAAGCGATCGAGCACGACGCCGGTCTTGCTGACGACGCCGGCCGCCTCGAAGCTCGTCGACGGAATGGCGGGGCCTTCAACCTGGGCGCGTGTCGAGAACCGGTACGGCAGCGAACCTTCGAGCGTGTACACACCCTGCGGGCTCTTCACGACAGGTTCGCCGTCGAGCGCGACGGGCCATTGCAGCGCCGACCAATCGCCATTCAGGGCGAGCAACGGCAGCGTGCCTTCCGGCGCATCTGCAGCGGGCAGCTCGATCGTGCCGCTCGAGGTCACGGCGAGCCCCATGCGCGGCAGCCACACCTGCAGGTTGGCGAGCGAAATCGTCCGCTCCTCCCATCGCCCCGCGCCCTGCACGCGCAGTTGCTGGTTCGGCAGTGCCGGCGAGGTCAGCGTCCCGTCGATCCCGAGCGACGCGAGGCCCGCAGCGAGCGTGATCGTGCCCGTCACGCGCGGCAAGCGTCCGGCAGGCACCCAGGGCGAGCCATCGAACGCGGTCATCCGGAAGGTGCCACTCGCCCGTGGTTTCCCCGTCAGGTCGAGCAACGTGCCCGTAAATCGCAGCTTCGCCGGGGCGTCCAGGAAGATATCCGCACCGAGCCGGTCGAGATTGCCTCGAGTCACGGCACGGAAGCGATACTCGAACGCGTCGTCGGGCAGCCGCCATTCCCCGCGCAGGTCAGTGCGCAGGCCGAGCGGCTCGGAGGCACGCAGAACAAGGCTTCCGCTGATGCGTCCGTCGGGTCCGCGCACGTCGACGGGGTCGAGGTCGAGCCGCCAGCGCGTCAAGCTGAACGAACCTGTGGCCGCGCGTGCCTCGATCCGCTGGCCACCCTTCAGGGTCAGTGCGATGTTGCCGAGCCGGAAGTCCGGTGCCGTGATGTGCAATCCGGCCGGCAGGAAATACGGCGGCTTCTCGGGTTGCGGCGGCCGCTCCTTGAGCGTCACCTCCAGGCGCGAGACCGTCAGGTCTTCGACCCCGAAGTGCCCAATAATCAAGCCACTCGGTTCGGGATTGGCGGTCAGGCCGCGCGCGACGACGTGCGCGGCTTCGTGCTCGACGGTGACGCTGTCCGCCCGCAATGGCCCGGCGATCGAACCTCGCGCGCCGCGCACTTCGATCTTGACAGTGGGCAAGCGGCCCAGCTGCGCGACTGCGAACTCCAGGCCCTGCTGCGTGAACAGCAACCAGTGCAGGAACAGCGCGATGCCGCCAGCCAGCGCGAGCAGCAGTCCGAGGAACACGGCGTAACGTCGGCGCACGCTACAGCACCTGCGTGATGTTCAGGTGGAGGCGTGGCTTGAGGTCGGACTGCGACAAGGCTTGCGCCACGTCGAAGCCGATCATCAGCATCGGCAGTCTCCAGCGCACGCCGACGCCGACCGAATATTCGAGCGGCGTGCTCCAGTCGTTGAACGCGTTGCCGGCATCGAAGAACACGGCGCCGCGGAAGTTGCGCCGGAAATCGCGTTCGAACTCGACGCTGGCGATGACCTTGTGCTCGCCACCACCACCCTGGCCCGACGAGGCGCCGGTCTTTGTCTCGCTTGCCGGCAGCGGGGGGCTCAGTGAGTTGAGCGCGAAGCCGCGAACGCTGCGGTCGCCGCCCGCGAAAAATCGCTGCGAGGCGGGCAGCTCGGAGAAATCGTCCACCCAGCTGGTGCCGAATTCCGCACGACCACGAAAGTACCAGGGTCCATGAATCGGCCACACGCGTTCGGCCCGGCCATAGAAGCGCAGGTAGGAAGCATCGGATCCCAGCGTGGCCGGACTGCCGCTCAACTCGACGTAATAGGCTGCGTCACGCACCCATCCCGTCAGGAAGTTCGGCGGCAGGCTCGCATAGCTGATGCCCGGGATCAGCAGCAGGGCATCGTTCGGAGCTGCCGTCGGGATAGATCGTGCGCTCGTCGTTGAGCTTCAGGAACATGACCTGCTGCCAGTGTCCGAAGACCTGCGTCAGGCCGCCGGTGAGCTCGGTGCGCTGGCTCCTGAGATCGCCGATGTCCTCATCGATGTAGCCGAGCGAGAACTCGAGTTTCTCGAGGCTCGGGTCGCCGACCGGGATCACGTAGCGAAAGAGGGACTCGTAGCGGATCTCGGAGGCCGTGAGTTCGACGCGCGATCGGTGGCCCCTGGTATTGACCAGCCGGTTGTCCCAGGTGAACTGGCCGCGGATGCCGGTGTCGGTGCCGTAACCTGCATTCACGGCATAGCGATTGCGCTTGATCGGTTCGACGTGGATCTTCACGGGAACCGTCAGGTTCGCCCGGTCGCGTTCACCCTGAGTAACGACGACCGACGAGAAATAATTGCTGTCCTCGAGCGCGAACTGCGTGCTGTTCAGCGCTTCGGGTGAAAATGGCTGGCCCGGCGAGAAGCGCACGTAGGCCCGCATCAGGTCGTCCCGAATGATGTCCTGGTCGAGCTCCAGGGCGCCGAATTCATAGCGGCCGCCCGTCTCGAGCGTGATGCGGGCATCCGCCGTCAGGTCGGTCGGATTCACGATCAGCTCGCGGCGCGTCAGCGTGGCGTCGAGAAAGCCTCGATCGCGCGCCGTGCGCATCAATGACGCCTTGAGCGCCTCGTAACTGGCGTGGTCGAGGCGGGTGCCGGGTTTGAGCGTCGTCCCGGCGACGACCTGCAGCAGGGACTTGTCGACGGCACCGGCGCCGATGATTTCTACGTCGACGGCGCTCATGCGCACGGGTTCGCCGGGGACGATCTTCAAGCGCACGATCCACTTGGGATCGTCGCGGCTCGTGCGGCTGCGGATGGTCGGCGCGTAAAACCCGAATGGACGCAGCGCGTCGGCGGCTTCGTCCACGGCACGGTCAGCGAGCCGCCGCACCTGCGGGTCGGTCAGGTCGTCGCGGGTCACATAGCGGGACAGGGTCAGGTACGAGCGGACGTTCGCCGCCATGTCGTCCGGCACGCCATCGATCTTGATCTCGATGCGCTCCTTCGGCGCGGCCGCAAGCGCCATCCCCGACCATACAAGCGCGCACGCCAGCAGCAGTCGCCCCAGCAGGCCCATCAGCGCTCCAGGCGTGTGCGCATCGATCGACGTCATTCGGGCGCTTCGCCGCTTGCAAACTCGAGTCGCGTCGCACCGGTCGTGTTCCCGCCTGCGTCGAACCGCCGCTCGCACATCGTGGTGCGGCCGTCGTGTTCGACGAGCAGCACCGACGAGCAGCGCGTGCCATACCTTTCGTGCACGACGAAAGGCGCGGACAAGGCACGTTCCCATTCAGGCGGCAGACCGGTGTCCGGCGTCTCGTCGAGGTCGGCCGGCAGGCGATCCGCGAGCAGCGTGAACAGCGATTCAGGTTCCACGGCATCGGTCGTGATCAGGTCCGACAGCCGTGCCCGCGTGCGCAGCAACTTGGGCCACGGGGAATCGAGCCAGTGGTTGCTGAGCCCGTAGATGCCGCGTCCGAGCGGTCTCGCTTCGAGCCCATCGCGGTTCGAGTAGTAGAAGAGCGCGCGAGGCCCGCCGAGCAGCAGGTTGAAGCCGGCGTAGGTCGGCGCGCGGATGCGCAAGTCGTCGAAGTATTCCTGCGGCGAGGCCGCGCCCGACAGGAAGCGCGTCACGAGGTCGCCGCGCGATGGCGCGTCCGCTGCGGGTCGCTCGAGTTCGCGGAAATTGGTGACGACGCCGAACCGACCGGATCGTGCTGCGCCCAGCCACGTCCCGGATCCGCGCAAATCGCGGCCCGCGAGAATGCGCGAGTCGTCGGGCCACCAGCCCAGCGGGGCGGCCGGACGGTCGTGGAACTCATCGCGGTTTGCGGCCACGATCAGCCGATAGCGCGGGTGAGAGTTCCAGGCGAGCACGAGCAGGCACATAAACCCCGCTCAGCGCTCCCGCGGCGCAGCGATAGCGTCGACCTTGCGGCGCCCGAAGAAGAATCGCCCCGTCTTGCGCACTACCCAGACCAGCAGCACGATGATCAGCACGAGTGCGACCAGGGGCAGCGCGATCGCGAACAGCGACAGGCCCGTGGCGCCGATCGTTTCTGCGGTGGAGACCACGGGATTGCCGAGGCCGCCCGTCACCAGGCCCGACTTCGCGCGGATGAGCGCCGAACTGCCTTTGGTCAGGCCGGCGATCCCGCTGCCGCCGATGATCGCGACGGGCCAGAGGATGCTCGGCGGCAGGTCCGTCATCACCGCGGCGCTTGCGACCGCGCCGGCCACCAGCGTGGCGGGGCTCGCCACGACGTCGAGTGCATGGTCCACGCCGGGAATGTAATACGCGAGGATTTCCGCCGCCGCGGCCGTGCCGAGCATCACCAGCGCCGGGATGCTTGCGAGCCACTGGAAGTTCTCCGCGAGCGGGATGTAGCCGAAGTGCGCGGCGAGCCCGGCCATCAGCAGCGGCAGGAACACACGGAAGCCCGTGGCCGCGGCGAGGCCGATACCGAGCGCGATGCCGGCGAATGTCGTCCAAGAAAGATCCATGCTTCCCACCTCGACCGTGCGACCACTGCCGCCCGCGCATTCTAGCGGTCCTGACGCCGCGCCTGCTTACAGGTGCAGTCGGATGGCGTCCCACGCCGTCTTCGCGATCAGCGCGAACACGACGACCATGAACACCTTGCGCACGAGAGCGCTGCCGCGCCGGATCGCAAGGTGGCTGCCGAATTGCGCGCCGGCGATGTTGCTGACCGACATCGCGAGGCCCAGCAGCCAGTACAGCTCGCCGGTCAGCCCGAACAGGATGATCGCCGCGGCATTGGTCGCGGCATTGACGATCTTGGCCGAAGCCGATGCGTGCAGGAAGTCGAGCCCGAACAAGCGGACGAACAGGAAGACCAGGAAGCTGCCGGTACCCGGGCCGAAGAATCCGTCGTACAGACCGATGATTCCCGCGGTACCCGCCGCGAGCCAGCGTCCGCTGCGATCGAGGGCGCGCGGACGGTGGTCGCGACCGAGGTCCTTGTTCATCAGCGTGTAGACGAGCACGAAGCTCAGCAGCAGCGGCACGAGCGCGCGGAATCGCTCCGGTGAAACGCCTGTCGCGAGCCACGCGCCGACGAGTGCGGCGGCAAATGCGCCGCCCGCGGCCGGCAACAGCAGGCCCCAATCGAGTCGCACGTGCCGGATGAACCGGGCGATCGCGCTCGAGGTGCCCGCGAACCCGGCAAGCTTGCCGGTGCCCAGCAAAGTGGTGTGCGGTGCCTGCGGAAACGTCGCAAACAGCGCGGGCAGCTGGATCAGGCCGCCGCCGCCCGCCAGCGCGTCGATGAAACCGGCGCCGAACGCGGCGACGAGCACGAGCAGGATTGCCAGCGTCACGTTGCGACTGCGAAGGCTGCGGGCGGCGGGCGGGTGTCAACCGCGCCGCGAACCCCAGAGCGTGATGCCGGGTGTCTGCGCCAGCGGCAGGTCCGAGCCGGAGTCGTACCAGTGCTCGATCAGGCGGAACGAAACGGACTGTGGCGGTGGCAGTCCGGGAAAACCTGCTGCGATTTCCTGACGCGTGAACCAGCGGACGTCTTCGAGTTCTTCGTCAGCGCGCGGAACCGACCCTGCCGCGGCGAGAGCCGTGTAGCCGATCATCAGCGACGATGGGAACGGCCACGGTTGCGACGAGTGATAGGTCGATTCGAGCACCGTCACGCCGGTTTCTTCCAGCACTTCGCGGGCCACGGCATCTTCCAGGCTTTCGCCGGGTTCGACGAAGCCCGCGATCGTCGAATACCGTCCGGCTGGCCAGGAGGCCTGGCGGCCGAGCAATGCCCGCTCGCCATCCGTGACCAGCACGATGATGGCGGGATCCAGGCGCGGAAAATGATCGATGCCGCAGGCGTCGTTGGTGCACTTCATGACGTGGCCGGCGCTGGCGACGCGGGTTGGTGCGCCGCACGCGCCGCAGTATCGGTGCCGGCCGCGCCAGTAGAGCATGGCGCGCGCGTACGCGAGTACGCCGGCCTGCTGTTCCGGCAGCTGGCCGCCTGCGTTGCGGAGATCCTCGAACCTGACCGAGCCCGTCGTGAACAGCGCCTGCACCGGATCCGGGCTCGCCACTTCGGCGGCGAAATAGATGCAATCGTCGAAGCGGCCCAGCAGCACGGGTTCTGCAGCGAGCGCGGGCAGCCTCCCGAGATCCATCGCCGTCGCGAATGCCGCCGACCAGCCGTCAGGACCGCGCTGCACGAGGATGCGCGACTCGTGCACGGGCACGAATCTGACCTTGGCGCCGCGCAGGGCCTCGGCCACGAACGCCTCGTCCTTGCGCAGGTGCGCAATGCGATCCAGGTACGGTCCAGCGAAGACGTTGGGTGGTGCAGGCACGGCCGCTACCGGCAGGCGAGGGGACCGCGAGTTTAGCGCGGCCCCTGCCTGCAGCCCCTCGTCACGTGCGGGTCGGCGACCCTCGCCTGCATGCCGGACAGTTGTACGGCAGGATTTCCAGGGTGTCCTGCAGCCAGAGGGATTCGCAGTCGGGGCAGTTCGACAGCACGAATTCGTCGTTGCGGCAGAACACCTGCCACAGGTGCCACGCGTGCTCGAACGAGATGTGCCCTTCTGGCCAGAGGCCCCGGTAGGTCTCGTACGCATCGCAGAAGCAGCCGACGTCCTCCAGCGCGGGCCGAAATCCGCTTGAATACGGCCGCAGCAGGCTGCAGAGCCGCAGCAGGGAGCCCAGCAGGGCCGCCTGCTGTTCGTGCTCGAGCGAACGCCGGAAATACGACATCTGCCGCGGCGATTTACCGCGCCGGCGCCGCACGAGGTTGCCGCCGGTCGAGGCAAAATAGTCGCGATACATGCGGCGGATCCTGTCGTCCGACAACTGCGTCGCGATCCGGATGGTGCGGGTGCGGGCTTCCAGCGCGATCATCCGGTGGGTGATCGCCAGCCGCAGGCGATCGCGATCGTACCGGCTGTCCGTGATTCTCATGGCCTTCCTCCCCATTCTTGATGTTTTGGCCATATATGGTCTATTCAGACCAAGCATGAGATTCTATATCCATATATGGTCCATTTGGACCATATATGGGAAATCGATCATGACTGAACCAAAACTGACACTGCCCAACGCTGTCTGGCCGCACCAGGGCAACCTGCTTAATCCGGCCGTGCGCCGGGATATTGCGGACCTCAATCGCCTGTTCCTGGCACACGCGCTCGACCCCGGCCACGGGGTCGACTGCTGGTTCCAGTTACCGGCTGCGACCGTAAAACGACTGGTCGAAGTCGCGCCTGAAGCCCGGGAGCGTGCCGCGTGCAGTCCGATCTCGCTGTTTGAACTCTCGTTGCCCCGGGATGACGAGGCGCCGCCCTGGCGTCTCCAGTCCGTCGCGGACACCGACGCGGAATTGGCCGACCGCGCGCGTGGCGAGGTCCGTCGTTCGTTCGGCCTGGTCGCGCTGAATGTGGCGAGGAGGCTGGCCGAAAGCGTGCCGTTCTCGTCACGCATCGCCTTCGGGTTGGAGTCGACCTCCGAGACACGCCTGTCCACGCTGACGCCATCCGATTCGTTTCGGCTCGCCTCCTGGCCCGGGTTGGTGCGTCCGCGGTGGCCCGGGCACTCGCGTTACTGGAGCCTGCTGGCCGAAGCAGCGGCAGGTACCGTGCAGGCAGACCTGAACTGGGCCTATTCGGCGGGGCTGTGCCTGCTCGGCCACTGCGCGCGCGATCCGGTCAGTGCGCGCAGTGCTCCTGCGCGCCGGGCGCGCCCGACACACCACAGGGGAACCGCCGGCGACACCGACGTTCCTTGCTGACGGGGTGCCCGCACATTACCCTTCGCTCCCCTCCCGTGAACGTCCGTCCCGCCATGAAGGCTCTGTCGCTGCGCCAGCTTTGCAAGACGTACAACAACGGGGTCCAGGCCTTGAAGGGCATCGACCTCGACGTGGAGGAGGGCGATTTTTTCGCGCTGCTCGGGCCGAACGGCGCGGGCAAGTCGACCGCGATCGGCATCGTGTCGTCGCTCGTCAACAAGTCGAGCGGCACGGTGACCGTGTTCGGGCACAGCATCGACACCGAGCTCGAGGCGGCGAAGTCCTGCCTCGGTGTCGTGCCGCAGGAAATCAATTTCAACCAGTTCGAGAAGCTCTCGACGATCCTGCTGAACCAGGCCGGCTTCTACGGCATCCCGCGCCCCGTCGCGCGCGAACGCATGGAGTACTGGCTCAACCAGCTGCAGCTGTGGGACAAGCGTGAGACGATTTCGCGGTCCCTGTCGGGCGGCATGAAGCGCCGGCTCATGATCGCGCGCGCGCTGATCCACGAGCCGCAACTGCTGATCCTCGACGAGCCGACCGCAGGCGTGGACATCGAGGTGCGCCGCTCGATGTGGGAATTCCTGCGCCGGATCAACGAGCAGGGCACCACGATCATCCTGACGACGCATTACCTCGAGGAAGCGGAGAGCCTCTGCCGCCACATCGCGATCATCGACGAAGGCCGCATCATCGAGAACGACCGCATGTCGACCGTGCTGCGCAAGCTGCACACGGAGACCTTCGTGCTCAACCTGCGCGGACCACTGCGCGGGACTTTGTCGCTGCCCGGTTATCGCGTGATGGCGCCGGACGAGACGACGCTCGAGGTCGAGGTCAACAAGGAGCAGAACCTGAACGAGATTTTCGTCGCCTTGTCCGCTGCGGGCGGTGAAGTCGTGAGCATGCGCAACAAGTCCAACCGCCTCGAAGAACTCTTCATGCGCCTCGTCGAAGGCCGCGACGTCGGCAGCGGCCAGCCGACGACGCCACCGACTGCACAGGCGGGCGCATGAGCGCCGTGCCGCCGAGTCGCGCGCCCGGCGCCGTCCCTGGCAGTCATGCGGAAGTGACGATGACCGCCAACATGCGTCGTGCGCGCCGGGTCGGTTTCGCGACGATCGTGATCCGCGAATTCAGCCGCATCATGCGCATCTGGGGCCAGACGCTGGTGCCGCCCGTGATCACGGCGACGCTTTACTTCATCATCTTCGGCAACCTGATCGGCGGCCGCATCGGGCAGATGGGCGGCTACACGTACCTGCAGTACATCGCTCCGGGCCTGATCATGATGTCCGTGATCACCAACAGTTACGGCAACGTGGTGTCGTCGTTCTTCGGCGCGAAGTTCGGCCGGCACATCGAGGAACTGCTCGTCTCGCCGCTGCCCAACTGGCTGATCGTGCTCGGGTACGTCGCGGGTGGCGTGCTGCGCGGATTGCTGGTCGGGATTGATCGTGACGATCATCGCGCTGTTTTTCACGCGCCTGCACGTCGAGCACCTGTTCGTGGTGATCGCGGCCGTGCTGCTCACGTCGGTCGTGTTCGCGCTCGGCGGCTTCGTCAACGCCGTGTTCGCCAAGAACTTCGACCAGATCACGTTCGTGCCGACCTTCATCCTGACGCCGATGACTTACCTCGGAGGCGTGTTCTACTCGATCCAGATGCTGCCCGAATGGGCGCAGGCGGTCTCGAAAGCCAACCCGATCCTGTACATGGTGAGCGCCTTCCGTTACGGCTTCCTCGGGCATGCCGACGTCGACGTCGGCTTTTCATTCGCGATCATGACCTTGTCGGTGGTGGTGCTGTTCGCAGCCTGCGTGTGGCTGATGAACAAGGGCACGGGCACGAGGGAGTAGAGGAAGGGGAGGAAGGGGAGGAAGGCGGAAGGGGAGAGGCGGAGGGAGGCAGGTGGTGGACGACGGTTCACGCTTGTCCGACACTGCATCGCCTGGCCAAAATCTTGCGGCGAAGGTCCTTCCGGTCCCTTCCTATCCTTCCTATCCTTCCTATCCTTCCTATCCTTCCTGTCCTTCCTGTCCCCTTCCCCTGCCCTTCCTGCCCTTCCTGCCCTTCCCATGTGCGGTCGCTTCGCCTTCTACTCACCTCACGAAGCTGTCGTCCGGCTCTTCGGTTTGCCGGACGATACGCCCGCGATCGAGCCGCGCTACAACATCGCGCCGACCACCTTCATTCCGGCAGTGCGCGAGTTGCCCGACGACGCGTCGCCCGACATTGCAGCAACGCGGCGACTGGCGATGCTCTACTGGGGACTCGTGCCGGTCTGGGCAAAGGACAAGTCGATCGGCGCACGCATGACCAACGCGCGGGCGGAAACGTTGCGGGAGAAGCCAGCCTTCCGCACTGCATACCGCAAGCGTCGTGCGCTCGTGCCGGCCGACGGGTATTACGAGTGGATGCAGCTCGGGCCGCGCGACAAGCAACCTTATTTCCTGCGGCCAGCAAGCGCGGGACCGTTCGCGCTCGCGGCGTTGTGGGAAGCCTGGCGGGACCCCGCCACGGGCGAGCCGCTCGAGTCGTGCACGCTGATCACCACTGCGCCACCGAAGTCGATCGCCTACATCCACGACCGGATGCCGGTGATCATCCCGGCTTCCGCGTATGGCGAGTGGCTCGATCCGCGCAATCAGGACGTCGAGCGCCTGGACCGGCTGCTGACCGCTGACAGCGCCGGTGAAATGGTTGCGCACCGGGTGAGCCGGCTCGTGAGCAATGCACGCAACCAGGGGCCGCAACTGATCGAGCCAGTGGATGCACCACCCCGCGCCATGACACTGGACCTGGCACCGGCCCCCGACGATGACCAGGACTGACCCGTGTCTGCGCCGCTGGATTGCAAGGTCCCTGCTCGCAGTGCTGCTGCTGGCGGGACTGGCCGGATGTGGCGCGTCGCTCGTGTACCCGCGGCTCGATTCGCTGGTGGGTCTTTACGTGCGCGGGCTCGTGTCGCTCGACGGGAGCCAGAGCGCCAGTCTCGCGCGCACGCTCAAGCACAACCTGGAATGGCATCGCAGCGAGGAACTGGAGCGCTACGACGCGTTCCTGCAGGAACTGGCAGCGCAAGTCCGCGGCGGTGTCACGCGGGCAAGCCTCGAGGACGCCGCGCAACGGGCCGAGGTCTACTGGCGGCGCATCTTCGAGCAGGCGGCGCCCGGCTACGCCTCTCTCGCGGTAACGCTCAGCGACCGCCAGGTGCACGAACTGCTTGAAGGCCTGCAGCAGGCCGACGAGAAGACCTGGCGGGACTATTCGCAAAGGACGCCGGAGGATCGCCGCTCCCGGCGCGAGAAGTCGCTGCGCAAGAACGTCGAGCGCATGACCGGCCCGCTGAGTCCTCAGCAGCGCAAGCTGATCCGCGACTATGCGTGGACGGCGCGCCCTTTCATGTCTGAGTGGCGCGAAAACCGTCGACTCTGGCGCGAGGAACTCGCGGCTACGTTGCGCGTGCGGTCCGGGCCGCGGGCGGCCTTCGACGAACGCATGCGCGTGCTGATTGCCGAACCGGACCGCCTGTGGACGCCCGGGTACCGTCAGGCGTTCGCAACCGGCCGCTCGGACTTGCTCGATCTGGTGGTGCAGCTCGATGCCTCGCTGACGCCGCAACAACGCGCCGTCACCGAGCAGCGGCTGCTCACCCTCGCGAAGGAGGTCCGCGATCTCGCGCAACAGCGCAGCTGAGTGCAGAATCGCGTCATGCAGCGCGCGCCCTACGCCGGCAAGATCTTCGCCATCGGTTTCTACAAGACCGGCACAACCACGATCTTCGAGGCGCTGAAGGTCCTGGGGTATCGCACGATCAACGGCGACAAGATCGGCAGCTACCCGGGCGCCGACGACGGCGAGACGCTGCTGCGGCAGATCGAGCGCGGCGACTATCGGTTGCCGACGTTCGAGCTCTTCGATGCGTTCACCGACAATCCCTATTTCCACCTGTGGCGGGAGATCTTCGAGCAGTTCCCGGATGCGAAATACATCCTGACCGTGCGCGACGAAGAGCGCTGGATCGAGAGCTGCGCGAGTTTTTATCGCAATCGCCGGATCCGTCCGATGCGCGTGTGGATGTTCGGCAAGCATGCGAACCCGGGCGACAGTGCCGAGAGCCGGCAGGCGTGGCTCGAGGCGTACCGTGCGCACAATGCCGCCGTGCGCGAACATTTCCGCAGTCGACCCGACCAGTTCCTCGAATTCGACCCGACGCGCATGCGCGAGTGGGGCCCACTGTGCGAGTTCCTCGGCAAGCCCGTGCCCGCCGAGCCGTGGCCGCACGCCAACGTGACTCTCTCCGACAAGCCGTGGCGCAGCGCTTGGCGCCGGATGCGACGGATGCTCGGGATAGAGATGGAAACGCCCGAAGACGGTTGAGGGCCGGTGGCCCCCCAACCGTCTTCGGGAGGGGATAGGGGTTAGGGGATAGGGGTTAGTCGGACGATCGCTTCAGCCCGACATTCCCGCCTCTTGCCGCCGCTTTGTCGTTGATCGCCACGTAGTCGCGGCACCTCCGACTAACCCCTATCCCCTATCCCCTATTCACTCTCCTCGTGCGGCTTGAACGCCGACACCAGCTCCTGCTGCTTGCGCGACGGCACCGGATCGTAGTGACTCAGGTCCATGGTGTACGTGCCTTCGCCGCCGGTCAGCGCCTTGAGGCGCGACAGGTAATCCTGCAGTTCGCCGAGCGGCACCAGCGCCGCGATTTCCGATCGTCCACCCTGCAACGTGTCCTGGCCGTTGATGCGCGCGCGTCGCGTCGCCAGGTCGCTGCTGACGTCGCCGATCGACGCGCTCGGGCAACTGATGACGATGCGGACGATCGGCTCGAGCACGATCGGCGCCGCCTGCTTGATGGCCTCGACGAACGCCTTGCGGCCCGCGGACACGAACGCGACTTCCTTGGAGTCCACGGCGTGGTGCTTGCCGTCGTACACGCTCACGCGGATGTCCTGCAGCGTAAAGCCGGCGATCGCGCCCTCGGTCAGTACCTGGCGCACGCCTTTCTCGACCGCGGGGATGAACTGGCCTGGGATCGCTCCGCCCACGACGTCGTCGACGAACTCGAAGCCCGCGCCGCGTTCGAGCGGCTCGATGCGCAGGTACACCTCGCCGAACTGGCCGGCGCCCCCCGTCTGCTTCTTGTGCCGGCAGTGGCCTTCGGCCGGACGCGTGATCGTCTCGCGGTAAGGCACCGCCGGCGGACTCGTCTTGACCGACACGCCGTAGCGTTCCGTCAGCCGCTGCAGCATCACGCGCAGGTGCAGGTCGCCAAGGCCGTACAGCACCGTCTCGTTCTGCGCGACGTGATGTTCGACGCGCACGCACGGGTCCTCGGACATGAGGCGGTGCAGGCCTTCGGACAGCTTCTGCTCGTCACCGCGCTTCTCGGAGCGGATCGCGAGCCCGAGCATCGCTGGCGGGAATGTCACGGACTTCAGGTGATAATTGTCTTCGTCGTGCGAGTCGTGCAGCACGGCGTCGAAATGAATCTCGTCGATCTTCGGCACCGCGCAGATGTCACCCGGGATGGCCTGGGTGATTTCGGCATGTTCCTTGCCCTGCAGCTGGTAGAGGTGCGCGAGCTTGATCGGCTTGCGCGCGTCACCGACGAACAATTGCGCGCCGGGCCGCACGGTGCCCTGGTGCACGCGGAAGATTCCCATCTTGCCGACGAAGGGATCGATCGTGACCTTGAACACGTGCGCGATGACGTGCCGTGCCGGATCGGGGCTCACGGTCACGCGTTCGGCCGCGTCGCCATCGCCCTTCAGGAACGGCGGCGGATTGCCCTCGGCCGGGTTCGGCGCGAGTCGCGCCAGCACGGCCAGCAGCTCGGGGATGCCCGCGCCGGTCTCGGCGGAGCAGAAACAGATCGGAATCAGGTGGTCCTCACGCAGCGCCTGCTCGAACGGGTCGTGCAGTTGCTCGGGATTCAGCAGCTCCTCGCCCTGCTCCAGGTAGAGCGCCATCAGTTTTTCGTCGACTTCGACCACCTGGTCGATGATCTCGGTGTGCGCGGCAGCGACCGACGAGAAATCAGTGGCCTTGCCCTGCGACTGGAAGAAGCAATCGACGACCGCCGCGCCGCCTTGTGCCGGCAGGTTGAGCGGCAGGCAGCTCTTGCCGAAAGCCTCGCGCAGTTCCATCAGCACGTGTTCGGTGCGTGCGTCGCGCGCGTCGATCTTGTTGACGACGATGAGCCGGCACAGGCCCCTCGCCCTGGCGAAATCCATCATGCGCTGGGTCATCGGCTCGATGCCGTTGACGGCACTCACGACGATGACCGCCGTTTCGACCGCCTCGAGCGCGCTCAGCGTGCGGCCGAGAAAGTCGGGGTATCCCGGGGTATCGATCATGTTGACGCGACGGCCCTGCGTCTCGAAGCCGCAGATGGCGGCATCCAGGGAGTGGAGCAGGGCTTTCTCCTGCGGATCGAAGTCGCAGACCGTCGTGCCACGGGCGAGCGACCCCTTGGACCGGATTGCACCGGACTGCGCGAGCAAGGCTTCGGCCAGCAGCGTCTTGCCCGCGCCGGCTTGGCCCACGAGAGCGATATTGCGAATGTCCTGGGTTGTGTAGGGCACGTCGGGATGCCTCCGTTGCTTATTTGACTCAGTCGATGGGCAAAGCATACGCCCGGAGTCAAGCGGCACCACTTCCACTTGCCGGGATTGGCTTTGCGCCTTTTTCAAGGTAGAAAGCCGGTACACGCGGCACCTGTCAGGTGCCTCCAGAAGGACCCAGGGATTACATGACGACGGGCAAGCGCGCCCTGATCGTGGACGACTCACGATCAGCCAGAGTCATCCTGAGCCGGATGCTCGAACAGCAAGGCTTGACCGTCGATACGGCCGAGTCGGCCGAGCAGGCGCTCGAATACCTGCAGCGGAGCCGGCCCGACGTCATTTTCATGGATCACCTGATGCCGGGCATGGATGGATTCCAGGCCGTGCAGACCATCAAGGCCGACCCGCTGACCGCGACGATCCCGCTCATGATGTACACCTCGCAGGAAGGCGAACTGTACGTCAGCCAGGCGCGTGCCCTCGGCGCGGTCGGCGTGCTGCCGAAGACGGTGCGGCCAGTCGACGTGTCACGGATTCTGTACCAGCTCCACCTGCTGCCGGATCGACGGACCCAACGCCAGGCACTGTTCCCAGGGCCGGCGGCGGCGGCGGCAATGGCGGCCGAAAGGTCGCCGGACGAGGCGGGGATGGCCGCCGCGCTGGCGGCCGCTAACCCTGACGATGGCCAGTCGGCCGATACTCTGTCGACCACGGCGACGCGGCTGACGCTGACGGCGGCGCCGCTTGCTCCGTCGCCAGCTGCGATGGCCCTCACGCCGGGGCTCGTGTCCGAACTGCAGGCGGGTCTGCGCAACTCCATCCAGCACCTGGTGCGGGAGCAGCTGACCGAGCAACGCCGGTTCCTGCTCGCCACGTTCGAGGCATTCGCACGCCGGCTGACCAGCGAGATAAAGGAGAGCATCGGCAAGATTCCGCCGGCACCCGCCTTCGAATCGCTCACGCCGCAGCCACCCCGCCGCCAGTGGTGGCCGGTCGTGCTGACCGCTGTTTTCGCGGCAGTGCCCGCTGCGGTGCTCGGCTACGTGGCGTGGCAGGCGAACGTGTCCAACGCGGCACTCGTGCGTGAGCTCGCGGACTCAAAGGCCGCGGTCGAACGGGCGAAAGCGGCGGCGAGGATCGCGGCCGCTGCGGCGAGCGCCACCGTTGCGAGCAACGCACCGCTGTCGGCCCCGTCGGCGGGCGGAGGCATCGGTGGATCGGCCGCGGGCCCGGTCGCGACCGAGTACGTTCCTTACGGCGAGGCCCCGCTGGCGGGCAGTCGCCTCGAGCGGCTGCGAGCACTGGCCTCGATGCTCGAAATGCAGCAGTTCAAGGGCCGCATCCGCGTCGAGTCCTACGTCGGCGACTTCTGCCTCGGCGGCAATGCGAACGAGGGCTTCTCCCCGGCCGACGTCAACCTGCCCGCGACCAAGTGCGACCTGGTGGGCAATCCCTTCGACGACTCGCTGTCGGTGGCGCAGCGGCAGTCGGTCGACTTCGCCAACTTCGTTGCCACATTGCGCCGCCGCACCGGTGGCGACATCCAGGTCGAAGTCGTCAATGGCGGGCGCAGCCAGCCCGTCGCGTATCCCGAGCAGGAAGAAAAGACCACGGCCGGCAGCTGGAACACGGTCGCGGCCCAGAATAATCGAGTCGAATTCCACGTCCTGCCGGCCACATGAGCGCAGCGCGGCTGGTCATCTACGGCGCCACGGGATACACGGGCGAACTGATCGCGCGCGAGGCGGTTCGCCGCGGACTCCGTCCCATGCTGGCCGGCCGCAGCGAGGCTACGGTTGCCGCCCTGGCCCAGGAACTCGGTTGCGAGTATCGCATCGCGTCGCTGGAAGATCCCGGCGCGCTCGATCGCGCGCTGCAAGGTGCTGCCGTGACGATGCACTGCGCAGGTCCGTTTTCGGCGACTTCGGCGCCGATGGTTGCGGCGTGCCTGCGGCAGCGCAGTCACTACCTCGACATCACCGGCGAAATCGATGTGCTCGAAGCCGTGCATGAACGTGATGCGGCGGCCCGCCAGGCGGGTGTCGTGTTGTGCCCGGCCACGGGCTTCGACGTGGTTCCAACCGATTGCGTCGCGGCGCGGCTGCGGCAGGAACTGCCCGACGCGACTTACCTGGCGCTGGGATTCGCTGCGCGTGGCCGGCCGAGCCGAGGCACGCTCAAGACCAGCATCGAAAACCTTGCGCGCGGTGGTCGCATTCGCAGCGCAGGGCGCATCACGCCGGTCGTTCACGCCTTCCGTGAGCGCGAAATCGATTTCGGCGAAGGCACGCTCACGGCGGTGACGATTCCGTGGGGCGACGTGAGCACCGCCTACTGGACGACCGGTATCGGCAACATCGAGTGCTACATCGCGATGCCGGCCGCCAGCATTGCCAAGCTGAAGCGACTGAACACGTTCGGCCGGTTGCTGCGGTTCGGTCCCCTGCAGGGGTTGTTGAAGCGCGTGGTGTCGAGGGGTCCAGCGGGGCCCGACGCGGCTGCGCGTGCGGTGGGTTCGATGCTGGTGTGGGGTGAAGCCCAGGCACCGAGCGGCGACCGGGTGACGGCACGGGTTCGCGTTGCGAATGGTTACGAGGTGACGGTGCATGCATCGCTCGCGATTGCCCAGCACCTGCTCGACGGGAAACCGGCCGAGCCCGGTCACCGCACGCCGTCGCAGATCATGGGCAGCGGCTTCGTCGAGACCCTGCCCGGCTCGAGCCGCATCGAGATCGTCCGCGACCGCACCTGGAATCCGCGGCCTCCTGCCGCATGAGCGAAGCGCCCCGACCAGCCGCCGGCGCGTCATCTGATTTCGTGCCGCCTTGGCGGTTACGACATCACCACGTGCAGACGATCTACCCGAGCCTGCCGTTGCGACGGGCGGGGGTCGAGCGGCGCGCGTCCGTGCTGCGCCAGGCGTCGCGCGACGTAATCGTCGAATGCGGAGACGGCGTGCGCTTGCTCGCGCATGTCGCAACGCAGGCGGACGCAGGGCGGCCGCCGTCCGACCGCCTTGCCGTGTTGCTGCACGGATGGGAAGGCAGCGCGGACTCGTTGTACCTGCTCTCGCTCGGACAGAAGCTCTTCGATGCCGGCTACGACGTCGCGCGCCTCAACCTGCGCGATCACGGCGAGAGCCACCATCTCAATGCCGGAATCTTCCATTCGTGCCGCATCGCCGAAGTGGTCGGCGCCGTGCGCGAACTGCAGCGACAGCATCCGGGCAAGCGGCTCGTGCTCGCGGGATTCTCGCTCGGCGGCAACTTCTTTCTGCGTGTCGGTGCACGCGCGGCAGCTGCGGGCATCGCCGTCTCGCGCATCGTTGCGGTCTGCCCGGTGATCGATCCCGAACACACGCTGGCGCGGCTCGAGTCGGGGTGGGCGCTGTACCGCGAATACTTCGTGTGGAAATGGCGTCGCTCGCTGCGCAAGAAGCGCGAGGCGTGGCCCGAAGTGTACCAGTCGCTCGACGACATCCTGGAACTGGGTAACCTCACCGATATGACCCATCGGCTGGCGTGCGGCTACGGCGGGTTTCCCTCGTTGCCGGATTACCTGCGGGGTTACGCGCTGGTCGACCGGGCGCTCGAGCCGCTGGCAGCGCTGCGCGATGCACGCGTCCGCATCATTGCGGCGGACGATGACCCGATCATCCCCGCGGCCGACCTCGATCGCATCGCGCGACACCCGGTGCTCACCATCACGCGCACGCGCTACGGCGGGCATTGCGGCTTCTACGATGGCGTCGCCGGGTCGACCTGGGTTGAGCGAGAGGTCCTCGCGTCGTTCGACTCTGGCTGAGGCCTATGCTGCGCCGGTGCGCACGGCCATCGCGGCGCGCCACTCGTCGAACCGGTCGAGGGCGGGATGCTTCCCGGTCGGTGCAAATGACTTTTCGATGGGCACGGGCTGCCAGTCCTGCGGCTGGCCCGCGGCCAGGTAAGCGATGCCGCGTGCAGTGGCTTCTAGCAGGGTCGGTCGTTCCACGGTCATCTGCGCGACTTCGGCCAGCACTTCACACAGGTAGTCGCACGCGGCGAGTCCACCGGTGATCGTCAGTCGCTGCAGGGGCGTCGCACCGTGCATGGCAAGCACGTTGACTGCAATCAGGAATGCGATGCTCTCGACGACGGCGCCGATCTGCTGCAGTTCAGTCGCGTTGTCCACGCTGGCAGCCTTGCCGCCGGCGGTCGCCAGGAATTCGCTGTCGAAATCGGGCAGCCAGTAAGGTGCGCCGAGTCCGCCGATCCCGTTCATGAACAGGAGCGGCACGTCAGCGCCTGCCAGCGATGCCGACAACGATTTCAGCGTGCGCCTGACGTCGACGGCGACACGCCTGCCCAGCCACTCGAGCGCGGCGTAAGCGCCGTTGACCGTGCCTTCGTGGCAATAGAGAGCGCCCGTCGCATCGTCGGTCCGCGCGAACAGCACGCTCTTCAGCAACCCGCGCGGCGCAGGACCGGCACCGCTGCGCAACACGCGTTGCACGAATGCGCCCGTACCGGCGTTGACATAGGCAGTGGTCGTCGAGGGTGGGCCGAACGCAAAGACCGCGGCGGACTGGTCCCCGCTGCACGCGAGCAGCGGCGCACTCCGGCTTGCATCGACGGGGAAGGTGCCGAAATCGTGCAGCGTGCCGACGCAACGCGGCAGGACGGCAGCCGGGATGCCGAAAGCCTCGAGCAGCGGAGGCGACCAGTCCAGGAGCGCGGGGTCGAACAGCAGCGTGCGCGATGCGTTGGCCGGATCGACGCAGGCTTCGCCCGCCGCGCACAGGCCCTGCACCAGGAAGCTCGCGAGCGGTCCGAGGCAGAGTCGTTCGTCGCGCAAAGCCAGTCGCACGGCGGGCAACTCGTCCAGGCACCAGCGCATCTTGCTGGCGCCATAGTGCGACGACAGCGGTAGCCCCGTGAGCTCCCGTACCCAGCCAGAGCGCGTGCCCAGATGCTCATCGAGCCAGGCGGCGTTGCGGCGATCCTGCCAGGAGAGTGCGGGGCTCAACGGCGTCCCGTCGTTGCGGTCCCAGCAGCAGATGGTCGAGCGCTGCGTGGCGAGACCGGCCGCAACGATCGGTCGGCCGGTCGCGAGCGGCGATTCGGCGACATCGCGCGCTGCGGTCAGCAGCGACTGCAGCAGTTCGGCCGCATCGTGCTCAACGCGATCGTCGCCCGTTCTTCGCGTATTGATCGGGACGTGCGCGGTCGCCACCTCACGGCCGAGCGTATCGAACAGGACCGCGCGGCTCGACGTGCCACCCTGGTCCAGTGCGAGGTACAGCGAACGCGATTCGCCGGGAGGCAGCAGTTCGCGGCGGATCGCGCTCAGTTCGCCGGCGAGCCAGGTGAGGCCTTCGTCATCGTCGCGGGCACTCATGCTCTGGATGCGGCCTCGTCATACTCGGTGCGCAGGCTGCGCACGGCCATCGTCTCGACGAATTTTGCACCCAGCTCACGGCAGTGAAGCGCGGTCGCGCGGTCGCGTACTTCGTAGATGGCCCAGTCCCACGGCCCCGGCCACAGCTTTTCCGTCGTGGCGGGTACGCGCTCGAGGTTGCAGAAGAGGAACTCAGGCGCGAGCGCGGTCGCTTCGCGCAGGCTGTCCGCGTCGTATTGATGCAGGACCCAGCCGATCCGCGCGCCCGTCATCAGGCGCAGGATCCTGACGGCAGCGAGATCGAACGAAATCAGCACGCAGCGGTTCAGCACCGGCTGCAGCACTTCGCTCATCCGGCGCAGCACGGTTTCATGACCGAACTGACGCAGGCTCGCGCGCTTCACCTCGACGAATGCAGTGACGCCATCCCAGCCGGCGATCGCCTCCACCGCCTGCGCCAGCGACGGGGCACGGGTGTGAGCGAAGCGGTCGCCGAAGCGACCGGCCTCGCCCACCGGAATCGCGGCGAGCTGCGACCAGGACAGTGAATGCACGCTCTCGGGACGGTTGCCGACACGGGCGAGATCCGAATCGTGGAACACGACGGGGACGTGGTCGGCTGTCAGTTGCACGTCGAACTCGACGTGGCGCACGCCCAGGGCCACGGCCGATTCCAGTGCCTGCAAGGTATTCTCGGGAAACTCGATGGCATTGCCGCGATGCGCGATGATCTCCGGCAGCCGCGTGTCGTTGCTGTTCATTATTCTCTTCCGTGCGGCGGCTGCGTCCCGGACACGGAGTTTACTTAATGTGCGCCGTCTCGCGCTTGGCGACAGTCGGGCAGATCGCCGCGCAATGTGACGAGCTTCACACATGGACAGCGCCGGTCACCGCGATGGACGCCAGCTGTCACCACGCCCTCGCGAATTCACCCTGATCGCCCGTGATTGCTGGGCCCGTGCGTTGGCATGCAAGTTGCTACCTCCTGTTGCCAGGAACAGGAGAGCACCAAGACAATGTCCGACAAGATCACGCCAGAGGAAGTCCTCGCGCTGCTGTTTCCCGAACCAGCCTCCGCCGGAAACCCAGCGTCGTCGGTAACGGCCTTCGTCCGCGACCCACACGGCGGGTTGATGCTGGCGTCCGTGGTGCCGAGCCGCGCCCTGCTCGAGGCGGCCATGGTCACCGGCCGCTGGAACAGCGGCACCCCGATCCTCGATCCCCAGACCCGCGAAATCATCGGCTACGAACTGGCGCCGCTCGCGGTCGCCTGATCTCGCCGGTCTTTCACTGCGCTGCCGAACCTCGCGGCCGCGTGCGCTATATTCGGCGCTGCGCCGGGCGGCGTGGCGCCGCCCCTGACGGGGTAACCATTTGACGTCTTCGCGCCGAACAGGCGACTTGCCCGGGTCACGGCGGATTCGACTCGGCTGGGTACGTCGCACGATGCGCCGTATCCGCGCCGAGCGGGGCGACGGTGCGCTGCCGCTCCTGATCCGGCGCGCCGCCCGGCCCCCCGAAGTCACGTTGCTGCTGCGTGCCGGCTTCGTGCTGCTGCTGGTGGCGTCGGTGTTCCTCGTCTTCCTGCTCGACCGCGACGGCCTGCGGGACCAGATCGACGGCCACGTCTCGGTCTCGGACATAATCTATTTCACGATGGTCACCATCACGACCGTCGGCTATGGCGACATCGTCCCGGTCTCCGACCAGGCACGCCTGATCGATGCATTTTTCGTCACGCCCGTGCGGATATTCGTCTGGCTGACGTTCCTGGGCACGGCGTATCAGCTCATCATCCAGCGGCTCATCGAGGAATGGCGCATGTTGCGTTTGCAGCGCGAATTGAAGGATCACGTCGTTCTCTGCGGCTACGGCCACAGCGGCTCGATCGCTGCCTCCGAACTGCTGCTGCGGGGCTGGGAGCCCGAGCAGATCGCCGTGATCGACCCGGATCGGGAAGAAGTCGCACGCGCGGCTGATCGCGGCTTCATCGGCCTGCACGGCGATGCCTCGAGCGAGGAAATCCTGCGGGTGGCCGGCGTGCAGCGGGCGCATTCAGTCATCGTCAGCGTCGGTCGCGACGACACCACGGTACTGATCGTCCTGACGGTACGCGCGCTGGCGAGCAGGGTTCGCATCATTGCCAGCGTTGCCGAACCGGAGAACGTGAAGATCGTGCGCTCGGGCGGTGCTGATGAAATCGTAGCGCCGTCGCGCTTCGGCGGCTACCTGATGGCCGACGCGGTCAGCACGCAAGGCACGATCGACTTCGTGTCGGAATTGTTGTCGTACCGCGGGCAGTGCCAGCTCGTCGAGCGCGAGGCCCGTGCGGAAGAAGTGGGACGCCTGGCGCGCGAAACCGAGGGCACCGTGATCGTCGAGGTCCGTCGCGGAAACCGCCGGTTCGGGTGCTGGAGCGATCCGACGCTGCGAATCGAACCCGGCGATCGCGTCATTGCCATCGACGCGAACGGCGGCCGCTGATCCGCGCGTCGCGTACTTCCGGGTAGATCCCCTGGCGGTCGTCCCCACCCTGAGCTGGCTTGCCCGTCCTTCGCCCGTCGGCGCTTGGTCTGCTCTTCTGGGCCAATGAAGGACGATCTCAACAAGCAAGCTGCATGCCAGATGAAGAAACGTATGTTTTTCAGTGGCTTGTAGAAGAACGGCTGGAGTCTGGTGGGTTGGGGCTGTCACTGTGTGTCACTTTCGTAAAAGATGCCGCCATAAAAGGGCGCATCCGTCGCTGCCACGCGGGGAAATCTTCATGACGACACGCGGTTCTCGTCCGATGGCGGCGATCGCCTGGCAGCGTGGCCAGGCGACGGCAGCTTTCCTTGCTCTCGGTGTCGCGCTCGCGGTCGGTCTCGTGCTGGCGGCGTGGATCGTCGCGTCGAGCCTGGAGCGCATCAAGCTGGCGGGGGACAAGATCACGGTGAAGGGCTATGCCGAGGAGAAGGTGATCTCCGACGCCGGCACGTGGCGCGCGATCATCAGCGTGCGCGGACCTGACCTGTCCACGGCCTATGGGAAGCTTGATGCCGACTCGGCACGCGTCGTGAAGTACCTCGAGTCGGTCGTGGGCGCCGACTCGGAGAGGCTGCAGCGGGGCACCGTCAATACGCAGACCGTCCATGAGTTCGGACCCGGTGGTGTGCAGACGGGTCGCATTCTCGGGTACGAACTGAGCCGACAGTTCGAGTTCTCGTCGCAGAACGTCGCGCAGATCGGCACGATTGCCACGGGCGCATCACGCTTGATCAGCGACGGTGTTGCGATCAATGCGATGCCGCCGCAGTACTTCTTCACCGACCTCAACGCCGTGAAAGTGCGGCTGATCGGTGCGGCGACCAAGGATTCCCTGCTGCGAGCGCAGCAGTTTGCTGCGAACAGCGGCGTGACGGTGGGGCCGCTGCGCTCGGCGTCGCAGGGCGTGTTCCAGATCACGTCGCCGAATTCGACGGAAACGGCGGACTACGGCAGCTACGACACGAGCACGGTCGAGAAGCGGGTCAAGGCCGTGGTGACGGTGGAGTACGCGGTCACGCGCAAGTAGCGTTTCAGCTCGGGACGTGTCTCGTGCGGCCAAAGACACGCCGTTAACCCATCCGTGGGGGCTCGCGCGCGCCGTCGATGCCGCGCGACGGTCTTCAGCCGCACGAGACACGGCCCGAGCCTGCCGCGACGCCGTCGCGTGCAGGCGGTCAGAACGCGTTGATGCCGGTCAGCTCGCGACCGATCGTGAGCTGGTGAATCGTTTCGGTGCCTTCGTACGTGATGACGCTCTCGAGGTTGAGCGCGTGCCGGATCGGCACGTACTCGGCGCTGATGCCGGAGCCGCCAAGGATGTCGCGTGCGTCGCGCGCGACTTCGATCGCCGCGCGGCAGTTGTTCCACTTCGCGAGCGACACGTGCGAAGGCGACATGAGGCCCTGGTCCTTCAGGCGGCCGAGCTGCAGTGACATCAGCTGTGCCAGCGTGATCTTGCGCGACATCTCGGCCAGTCGGATCTGGATCGCCTGCGTCGCGGCGAGCGGACGGTTGAACAGGATGCGGGTCTTCGAATATTCAAGGACTTCCTTGAGGCACGCCTGCGCAGCGCCGATCACGCCCCACGTGATGCCGTAGCGCGCCTGCGTCAGACACGAGAGTGGTGCCTTGATGCCGCAGGTAGTGCCGGGAAGCATGGCGGAATCGGGCACGACGACGTCGTTCAGGAAGATCGCGCCGGTAGCCGATGCGCGCAGCGAGAACTTGTTCTCGATCTCCGGCGTTTCGAGGCCTTTCGTGCCCCGGTCCACCAGGAAGCCGCGGATCCCTTCCTCGGTCCGTGCCCAGAGGATGAACACGTCGGCGATCGGCGAGTTCGTGATCCACATCTTGCCGCCGTTCAGCACCCAGTCGCCGCCACGACGCTTCGCATGCGTCTTCATGTTGGCCGGGTCCGAACCACCGTGCGGCTCGGTGAGGCCGAACGCACCGATGATTTCGCCCCGCGCCATGCGCGGCAGGTAGCGCTGCTTCTGCTCTTCGCTGCCGTACGTGAAGATCGGGTACATGCAGAGCGACGACTGCACCGAGACGAAACTGCGCAGGCCCGAATCGCCGCGTTCGAGTTCCTGGCAGATGAGGCCATAGCTCACGGCGTTCATGCCCGCACAGCCGAAGCCCTCGAGCGAGCTGCCGAGCAGGCCGAGCCCCGCGAGCTCGCCGACCAGTTCTTTCGGAAAGGTGTGATTCTCGAAATGCGGCCGGATGATCGGCAGCACGGCGTCGTCGACGAAGCGCGCCACGGAGTCCTGCACCATGCGCTCCTCTTCGGAGAGCGAGGCGCGGACGTCGTACAGGTCGAGGGGGTTCAGGGCGTTGGCAGGCACGGGGGCTCCCGGTCGGAGTCTTGTTCGGCGGGGGCGCAATTCTAATGGAAACGGTGGCCCGAGACCCCGCGGCGGCACTATGCTGACGGAACGACTGACGCATCCATGCGCACCGGCCGGACCGTGGAGCCATCGGAGATCGGGCCAGTCGCGAGGAACTTCTGTCGGTCCACTGAATCTCGAAACTCAGCGGGCCGCAGTGACGAAAGCACGCATCGCCGTCATCGAATTAATCTCAACTGAGATTTTACAAATAACCTACCTGTACAAGAACCGTGAACGAATTGTAAAGTTTTGCAATCAGGAGTCACTCATGAATCAACCCGTTAAGTCTGGCTTTGTTGCCTTGCTCGCCGCCACCGCTGTCGCCCTGGCCGGGTGCGCCTCGATGGAAGACTTCGCGACGAACCCCGAGAAGGAGAAGACGCGCAAGGGCACCGGGTACGGAGCGGCAGCTGGCGCGGTCGTCGGACTGCTGAGCGCCGGTAACAATCCCTTCAAGTCCGCCATGATCGGAGCGGCCGCAGGCGCGCTCGTCGGCGGTTCGGTCGGGTATTACCAGGACAAGCAGGAAGCGAAGCTGCGCCAGCAGATGGCGGGCACGGGCGTGGATGTCGTGCGCAAGGGCGACAACATCACGCTCGACATGCCCGGCGGCGTCACTTTTGCGTTCAACAGCGCCGACCTGAATGCCCAGTTCTACCCGGTGCTGGACAAGGTTGCGGCAACCCTGAAGGAGTACGACAAGACGGTTATCGAAGTCGCCGGACACACCGACAGCGTCGGCAGCGATGCGTACAACCAACAGCTGTCTGAAAAGCGCGCCAGCAGCGTGGCGTCGTACCTGTCGAGCCACGGCGTCATGCATACGCGCATCGTGACGGTGGGCGCCGGGGAGGCTCACCCTGTTGCGACGAACGAAACGGAGGAAGGCCGTGCCCAGAATCGGCGCGTCGAAATCACGATCGTGCCGGTCACCGAGGACAGCGTCCAGAAGGCGAAGCAGGGCTGAGTTCATTGAGGAAGGAGAGTCCGATGGCGAGCAAAGTCAAAGAGTTCGTGAATGAGCAGGCCCAGGTCCTGGCAGAGCAGGCGGCCAGGCTGCGCCAGGCGCCCGGCAAAGTCGTGCGTGGTGCCGCCGCGAAATCCGCGAAGGGTATACGAGCGCTGCAGGATCCGGTCCGCGTGGTGACGCACTCCGGCGTGAAGCTCACGAACGTGTCGCACGAGGCCGTGTTGAGCCTGATGGCATTGCAGCTTGAAGTCGTCACGTCGGCGCTGTCGGACGCCGCGACACAACTCGAACGCGTTGCGCAATCGGAAAACGTGAAGGACCTGGTCAGTGGCCAGGCCGACGAACTGCGAGCGGTCCGTGAGCGGGTGGTCAGTGACGTGAACCGCGCGGTCGCGATCGTGCGGAACGCGGGTCGCGGTGCGCGCGCGGTCGCCACCGAGACCTACACGAAGGTGGCCCGGCCGGCGAAGACTGCGAAGGCAAAGACGACTCGTGCGCGCAAGGCGAAGCGCACCGTGCGCAAGGCCAGGACGAAGGCAAAGGCACGGGCGAAGTAGGCGGCGTGACGCGCGCCGTCAGGCGACGACCAGCTTCTGCAGCTTCTTGATCGCATTCGCCTCGATCTGGCGAATGCGCTCGGCCGACACGCCGTACTTGTCCGCGAGGTCGTGCAGCGTTGCCTTGGGCTCATCCACCCAGCGCGCGTGCAGGATTGCCCGGCTGCGCTCGTCGAGCTGTGCCATGGCCAGCGACACGCGCTCGCCGACGTCGTCATCCCATTCCGCGTTTTCGATCGCCACGGCTGGGTCGGAGTCGGGAGCCGGCAGGTAGGCCGACGGGGAGTACGACGACGAGTCTTCGTCGTCCGCGTCCGGCGTCGGGTCGAACGAGACGTCGCGCGACGACAGGCGTCGCTCCATCTCGGTCACGTCGTGCTCGGTCACGCCCAGGTCGCGCGCGACGGCGGTGGTCTCGGCGGCCGACAGCCAACCCAGGCTCTTCTTGTGCTTGCGCAGGTTGAAGAACAGCTTCCGCTGCGCCTTGGTCGTGGCGACCTTCACCAGGCGCCAGTTGCGCAGGACGTACTCGTGAATCTCGGCTCGAATCCAATGCACCGCGAACGAAACGAGGCGCACGCCGACGGCGGGATCGAAGCGCTTCACCGCCTTCATGAGGCCCACGTTGCCTTCCTGCACGAGGTCGCCCATCGGCAGGCCGTAGCCGGCATAGCCGCGCGCGATGTGCAGCACGAACCGCAGGTGCGACAGCACGAGCTGCCGCGCCGCGTCGAGGTCCCCGTCGCGGTGGTAGCGGACGGCAAGCTCTTGCTCGTCCTCGCGGCTCAGGACCGGGATCCGGCTGACGGTGTCTGCGTACGCGTCGAAACTGCCGAGCGGGCCGGCAAGGGCCAGTTCAGCGGGCGTGCGGGCAACGAGGGCGGTGGCCGTGCTCATCGGTTCGAAGTACCTCCCAGTACCTGTCTGAAACACATATTAGCAGTCTGCGGATTGGAGTGCTAAATGCGCGGGGAAGTTCCATATAACCGTGCTACGGAGGCGGAAAGTTCAGTCAAAACAACGAGCTAGGGGAGGAAGGAGGAGGAAGGGCAGGAAGGGCAGGAAGGGCAGGAAGGGCGGAAGGGGAGGAAGGGCGGAAGGGAGGAAGGGCGGGAAGGGAGGACGGGCAGAAGTTGGTCCCTTCCTCATCCTTCCTATCCTTCCTATCCTTCCTATCCTTCCTATCCTTCCTGCCCTTCCTCCCCTTCCTACTTCGGCTCGATCTCGCGCAGCTCGCGCGTGGCCACGATGAACGAACCGAGCCAGCCGAGCAGCGCGCCGCCCAGCAGCAACGCGATCCAGCCCGCGATGCCGACGCCCTGCAGCTCGAACTGGCTGCCGTACAGGCCGGCAATGCGCTGCACCGGAGCACTCAGCACGGCGACGACGGTGGCGACGATGAGGCCTGCAGTGAGGCCGCCAGCCAGCCCGTACCACACGCCGTTGTAGAGGAACGGCCTGCGCACGAAGGCGTCGCTGCCGCCGACAAGCTTGGTCACTTCGATTTCGCCGCGGCGGTTCTCGATGTCGAGGCGGATCGTGTTGCCGATGATCACGAGGATGCCGAGCGCGAACAGCACGGCTGCCAGGAAGACGCCGCGTCGGATCACGTCGAGGATCGCGTTGAAGCGGCTGACCCACTCGGTGTCGAGCTGCACGATGTCGACGCCGTCGATCTTCTTGAGCTCGTTGGAGAGCGCCTGCACGCGACCTGCCTCGCGGTATTCGGCGTCCGGTCGCACCACGAGCGCGTGCGGCAGCGGATTGTTCTTGAGGGCATCCAGCGCAGCGCCAAACCCCGAGTTGCGGCGGAATTCCGCAAGCGCGACATCGGCTTCGATCAACGTGACCTCGTCGACGTCGCGGCGCTGACGGATGCGCTCGGCCGCGCGCTTCGCCTGGTCCAGCGACGCGTTCGGCTTCATGTAGACGGAGATGTCGAGTGCGCTGTTCCAGCCGCCGCTCGCGACCCGCACGTTCTGCACCAGCACGTGCAGGCAGGCCGGCAGTGCGAGCGCGATGCCGATGACGACGATCGTCAGCATCGTCGCGAAGGGCTGCTGCCAGAGCCGTCCCAGCGAGCCCACGAGCGTCTGCACGTGCCGTTCGAACCACTGGTTCATGGTCAGTCCGCCCGGATTTCAGGCAGGGCCGATGCGGGATGGGCGTCCCACGAGTCGACCGTGCGGCCCTGCGCCAGGATCACGCGCCGCACGCCGAACCGCTCGATCAGGTGGATGTCGTGGCTGGCGATCAGCACGGTCACGCCGACTTCGTTGAAGCGCCTGAAGATGTTCATGACCTCGATCGCGAGATCGGGGTCGAGATTGCCTGTGGGCTCGTCGGCGATCAGCAGGGCCGGCTTGCCGATGATCGCGCGCGCAATGCCGACGCGCTGCTGTTCACCAGTCGAGAGTTCGATCGGGCGCGTGCGTTCGCGGCCCAGCAGTCCCACCTGGTCGAGTGCGGCACGCACCCGCTTCTGGATTTCCTTCTCCGGCACCCCGGCGATGACGAGCGGCAGGCCGACGTTGTCATAGACCGGCCGGTCCATCAGCAGCTTGTGGTCCTGGAACACGACGCCGATCTGGCGGCGGAACGCAGGTATCTTCGAGCGGGGCAGGGCAGACGTGTTCTGTCCGTTCACGATCAGCGTGCCCTTGCTCGGACGCTCGATCAACGCAATCAGCTTGAGCAGGGTGCTCTTGCCCGCGCCCGAGTGACCCGTGAGAAACACCATCTCGCCACGCGCAATTTCCAGCGAGAGGTCGCTGACCGCCTCGCGCCCGTTCGGGTAACGCTTGGAAACGTGATCGAAACGAATCACGCGCCGGTCCCTGTGCGCGCAGGCGACAGCACGGCGTCGACGAACGCGCCTGCATCGAACACATCGAAGTCGGCTGCGGTCTCGCCGATGCCGATGTAGCGGATCGGCAGCTTCAGCGTGTCGGCGATGGCCAGCACGATGCCGCCCTTGGCCGTGCCGTCGAGCTTGGTCATGACGAGGCCTGTGACGCCCACGGCCTGCTGAAACTGCTGCGCCTGCGCCAGCGCGTTCTGGCCCTGGCTGCCATCCAGCACCAGCAGCACTTCGTGCGGCGCCGCCGGATCGAGCCGGGTCAGCACGCGCCGCACTTTCTTGAGTTCCGCCATCAGGTTGCTCTGCGTGTGCAGGCGGCCCGCGGTGTCGGCAATCAGCACGTCGGTGCCACGCGCCTGCGCGGCCTGCAGCGCGTCGAACGTGACGGCTGCGGGGTCGGCGCCCGCGCTCTGAGCGATTACTGGGACATTGTTACGCTCGCCCCAGACCTGCAACTGCTCGATCGCTGCGGCGCGGAACGTGTCTCCCGCGGCGAGCAGCACCTTGCGACCTTCGGCATTGAAACGGTGCGCGAGCTTGCCGATCGTCGTCGTCTTGCCGGAGCCGTTGACGCCGACCACGAGAATCACGAACGGCTTGTGCGCCGCATCGATGACCAGCGGTTGCGCAACGGGCTGCAGGATTTCGAGCATGGCCGCGCGCAGTGCGGCGAGCAGCGCGTCCAGGTCGCCGAGTTCCTTGCGCTGCACGCGACCGCGCAGCGAGCCCAGGATCTTCTCGGTGGTCTCGATGCCGACGTCGGCCGCAATCAGGCGCGTCTCGAGCTCGTCGAGTACCGTCTCATCGATCTTGCCACCGGGAAGGAGGTTAGCGAGGTCGTAAGTGAGCCACGAGTCGCCGCGGTTCAGCTTGGCGCGCATGCGCGCGAGCCAGCTCTGCTTCGGCGCTTCGGTCACAGCCGGCGCGGATGCGGGAACGGCGGACGCAGCTTCCTCGGCGTCGGGCTGGGCGCCCTCGCTGGTCTTCTTCGACCGGAAACCGAATAAACCCATGGTGTTGCGTCGTCGCGGGGCGTCTGGAGGCGTGATTGTAGCGGACCCCAAAAAGGAAGGGCGGGATCGCTCCCGCCCTTCGTCCCGCAGCCTGAGACTGCGCGTCAGTTCAGGTCGAGCACCGTCGGGTCCGTGAGGTAAACGAACGGACCGCCCGGCGCAACGGCCGTGGCCGCGAACTTGATGGCCTGCGACTGCATCTCGATCGTCGCGGCCAGGCTCGCAGTCGGATCGAACATCGAGCCGTGCGCGCCCTTGGTGAAGAACGCATAGCCGCCGTTGCCGGGGCCAACCGCGTTCGGGCCGAGGGTCTTCAGCTTGTTCAGCCCGCCCGCCGCGATCAGCCGGTCGGTCGAACTGTTCGGCACGACCGCGTCGTTCAGCACCTTGATCAGGTGCACCGGGTGCATGGTCACCGCGTCCTTGATGTGATTGATGGGGTCGCCCGAGTCGACCACTGCCTGGAAGTCGCGGAAGAACAGGTTGTAGGAGTACGAGTCACGCACGGCACTCGCGCTCACTGCTCCGCTGATGCGTGGTCCGAACGTCGCCGAATCGAGCAGCAGCTTCGTAATCACGCCGCCTGGCTCCTCCAGCGTTACCGTGGCCAGGTCGTTGGCAAAGTGGACGTGCGATCCGCCGACGATCGCGCCGAGCGACTGCCCGGCGAAACTGACGCGCGCCGGGTTCACGCCCACCGGGCCCGCCGGCAGCGGCGTTCCGGGTGCGATTGCAAGTGTCTGCACCGACTTCGTGAGCACGATCAGGTCCGCTTCGCCTTGCCGCAGGTTGTCACGGCCGGTGCGCGGGCTGGTCAGGTTGATGAAGTGCGTGCCGGACGGGTCCGTCACCCCGTCGGGCGTGGCCGCCCCGGCTGCGTTGACCAGGTCGACGTTGAACGTGCGTTCCGTCGCGCCGATGCACTGCGGCTTGGTCGCATCGCAATACAGCGGGCTGGTCTTGTCGGTGATGCCGTGCAACGGCAGGTCGATCGACGCGACGATGAAGCACGCGTCGGCGAAGCCGTCCGACATCGCGAGCGCGTCCGAGCGGTTACGCGTGATGCCGTGCTGCACGATTGCGACTGGCCAGCCACCCGGGGGCGCGCTGACGGGATAGATGTACGGGCACGCCGAGGTCGAGTTCGGAATGGTGACCAGCAGCGGCACCGTAACGTCGGCGACTTTGGCCGGAGCCGGATTGAACATGGTCAGGTTGCGGCTGGCCGGATCGAGGCCGAGCGCCGGGTTCGGGGCGGCCGCAGCCGACCAGAAACCTGTCAGCACGGCCTTGTCCGACGTGCTGGCTGCCGGCGTCAGGTAATACGGCAGCTTCGTCGAGCCGACATAGATGTTTGCCTTGCCTTGCAGGCTGGCGTTCGCCTGCTTGGTCGTGAGGCCCGTCGGCACGATCAGCGTTTGCTGCGGTGCTGCGGTCAGCGAAATCACGTTCAGCGTGTCATCGATCGACTGCGTGGAAAAGCTCCACGACAGCACGACGTCGGCCGCACTCGTGCCAGTGGCCTGCGCGATGCCCAGATGCGCCTTGAAGAGCTGGCAGACCTGCTTCTGCGTGGCGTCCGTGAACGTGCTGCAATCGGCAGGCGCGGCCTTGATGTTCGCGTACAGCGTATCGGGGGCCATCGCCTCGCCCGTCGTCGCCTTGAGGCCATTGGTGAGGACCACGAGGTAGCCGACATTCAGGATCTTGCCGGCATTCGGCCCGGCGTTGTTCACTGCCGGCCCGCTGCTGAAAGCGAACGGCTTGAGCGGCGTGATGCGCAGGATCTTGCCGCCGCTGTCGATATCGGGTGACACGTCTGCCGTGAAGTCGGTGCCGTAGGTGAGCACCCCGGCTACTGGACTCGTTGCACCGCTGGGCAGGAACGCCAACTGCGCCGCGTCGGCCGGATTGACCGGCGCCTTGGTCGACGGGTTGAGCCAGAGCTTGATGATCTTCACCGAGCTCGCGCCGATCGAGGCGCTGTCGAGCGGCAGGGTGAAGCTCGCGTCGAGGCTGGCCGTGGTCGACCAGCCGTCCTGCGAGTTCAGCGCGGCCTGCATGGCAGCGTTGCGCCATGGCACGGTCGGCAAATTCAGTGTGCCGTCGGGCAGTGGGGCGGCAGCCGAGGGAACGAAATACAGGTCGATCGGATACGGCAAGCTGCCTGTCGCGATGTTGAACTTCGCGATCGCCTGCTCCACCGGCGGCGGCGGCGACTCTGGTCCCTCACTCGACGCGTGGCATCCGGCTAGCGCGATGCCTGCCAACGCTGCTGCGAGCGCCGGCGCGAACGGCCTGTTCCTGGACTCGAACATTTGACTATCCCCTCAGTTAAATCCGCGCGTAGCATCGCGCGTATTAGTAATCTTCACGAAGCCTACGCTCGCCTGACGATGCCACGCAACAATCGCCCGGAAACTCCGCGCACGGGCCGTTTTGCCAGAGCAACAAACGGTCCGGCGGGTGGTCCCCCGACACGCCGCGTGGCTGCCCCCGCAGGCGGCCGCTTCGAAGTGCGAATCATCGGTGGCGAATGGCGCGGTCGCAAGCTGCATTTCCCACCATCGGCGGGTTTGCGGCCGACTCCGGACCGAGTCCGTGAGACCGTGTTCAACTGGTTGCAATTCGAACTGGCCGGCGCGCGTTGCCTGGACCTGTTCGCGGGCAGTGGCGCGCTCGGGTTCGAGGCGCTGTCCCGGGGTGCCGGTGAAGTCGTGTTCGTCGAGCGGGATGCGGTCTCCGCCCGGGCGATCCGCGACATGCTCGCTCAGCTCCGCTGCGATCGTGGACGCGTGGAACAGGTCGGATGCGTTCGCGTGGCTCGAGCGTCGACCGCCCGCCTCGAAAGCCGTTCGACGTCGTGTTTCTCGATCCGCCCTACGGCGAGGCATTGCTGTCTGTCCTGGCCGAAAAGCTGGAATGTGGCGGGTGGCTTGGCCCCCGGGGCCTGGATCTACCTCGAAGACGCGGCGGCTCGGGGCGAGCCTCCGCTGCCCGCTGGCTGGACGCTGTTACGCAGCAAGCGCGCAGGCGACGTCGGCTATCATCTCGCCCGCCGGGGCTCGCCGGCCCATAACAACGATCACCAGGCACGGGGGAGCGAATGAGCAGTCGCGCAATGTATCCAGGCACGTTCGATCCATTCACGAACGGCCACAATGACCTGGTCCGGCGGGCGAGCCGGATCTTCGACAAGGTCGTGGTCGCGATTGCAGCGAACCCGGGCAAGGCGCCTTTGTTTCCGCTCGACAAGCGCATCGAGCTGGTCAAGATCGTGCTGGCCGACCTCGATAACGTTGAGGTCATGGGTTACACCGGGCTCACGGTGGAATTTGCCCGCGTCAACGGGCTCAACGTGATGATGCGCGGCCTGCGCGCGGTGTCGGATTTCGAGTTCGAATTCCAGCTGGCGACCATGAGCCGGCACCTGACCGACCAGGTCGAGACGGTGTTCCTGACGCCGACCGAGCAGTTCAACTTCATCTCATCGACGCTGATCCGCGAAATCGCGAGCCTTGGCGGCAACATTTCCGAGTTCGTGCATCCGGCCGTGGCCGACGCCCTGCGCGAGCGCTTCACCCGCAAGGCGCCCTGACGTCCGGTTGCCGGTCAGGCGTTCCAGGATCGGCGCTACCGCGCCATTTCACGGTGCATCCAGCGTATATGGGCCGTGTGGCCGCTTGCGGCCGACCCGAACATGGTGCTCCCCGATCGAGGAGCCCCGATGTCTTCGCTGCCGTTGCCCCTGTGGCCTGAAACCGAACGACCCCGCGCGAAGCTGCTGAAGCTGGGCGCCACGGCGCTCTCGGAAGCCGAATTGCTCGCAGTCCTGCTGCAGACGGGGACGCGCGGCCGCACTGCCGTCGACATCGCTCGCGGCCTGCTGGGAGAGTTCAAGTCGTTGCGTGGCCTGCTGACGGCGGAGCGTCAGGCGGTCTGCCGTACCCCCGGCCTCGGCGCGGCCAAGTTTGCCCTGCTGCAGGCGGCGCTCGAATTGTCCCGGCGCCACTATGCCGAGCAGATGCTGGCTGGCCCGCCGCTGGCAAATCCCCGGGCCACCCGGGACTTCCTGCGAGCCCGGCTTCGGGATCGCGAACATGAAGTGTTTTGTTGCCTGTTCCTGGACAATCGCCACCGGGTCATCGCTTTTGACGAAGTCTTCCGCGGCACGATCGACGGGGCCAGCGTCCACCCCCGCGAGGTCGTCAAGCTGGCGCTGACCCGCAATGCCGCGGCCGTCATCCTGGCCCACAACCACCCGTCGGGCATCGCCGAGCCGAGCCAGGCCGACGAATTGATTACCGGGCGCCTGCGGGACGCCCTGGCGTTGGTCGACATCCGGGTGCTCGATCACATCGTGGTGGGGGACGGAGCCTGCGTCTCTTTTGCAGAGAGAGGCTTGCTATAGAAACAAGGGGTTAGGGGTAGGGGATAGGGGATAGGGGATAGGGGATAGTCGGAGGAGCAACTGCAGCGTCGGTTTGATCTGCACCTCCGACTAACCCCTAACCCCCATCCCCTAACCCCTGGCCGGCTTCGGGGCTTGCCCGAAGTCGGCCGCACTGGTATAAAACGCGGCTCGTTTATCGGGGTCCGCCCTTCGGCCGGCCCGTCTGTTTACAGGATCAGCACCATGTCGAAAGTCTGTCAGGTCACCGGCAAGAAGCCGATGAGCGGCAACACCGTTTCGCACGCCAACAACCGCAAGCGTCGCCGCTTCCTGCCGAACCTGCACACGCAGCGTTTCTGGCTCGAAACGGAAAAGCGCTGGGTCAGCCTGCGCGTGTCCGGCAATGCCATGCGCACGATCGACAAGAAGGGCATCGAGGTCGTCGTGAACGAGCTCCGCGCCCAGGGCGTCAAGGTCTGACGGCCCGATAGCTGCAGGAGTCACTCACATGCGCGACAAGATCAAGCTCGTTTCGACCGCCGGCACTGGCCACTTCTACACGACGACCAAGAACAAGCGTCTCCACCCGGAGAAGCTCGAGGTCAAGAAGTTCGACCCGAAGGCCCGCAAGCACGTGGCCTACAAGGAAGCGAAGATCAAGTAATCCCTGATCGCGCTTGCCGCGTCCGGTTCGACCGGGTGTCTCGAAGAACCCGCCTCTGGCGGGTTTTTCGTCTGCAAATGGTGGAACGTCGCGAGCCCGATGCCAGAGTTACCCGAAGTCGAGACGACACGTCGCGGTGTGCGCGAAGCTATCGTCGGCCATGCCGTCACGGCCTTCGACCTGCGTGAGCCGCGGCTGCGCTGGCCCGTCGAACCGAAGCTCGTGCGCGAACTCGTCGGCCAGCGCATTCACGACGTGCGTCGCCGCGCCAAGTACCTGTTGATCGATCTCGACCGCGGCTCGCTCATCGCCCACCTCGGCATGTCCGGTAGCCTGCGCGTGATGCCGTCGGGATCGCCGCGACTGCTGCACGACCACTACGACCTCGTGCTCGATTCGGGCCAGTGCCTGCGTTTCAACGACCCGCGCCGTTTTGGCAGCCTGCACTGGTGCACGGGCCCGGTGGACGAGCATCCGTTGCTGGTGAAGCTGGGGCCGGAACCGCTGGAAGATGGCTTCACGGCGCAACTGCTCGCGACCAAGGCGAAGCGCCGCAAGGCCGCGGTGAAACTGTTCCTGATGGATCAGCACGTCGTCGTGGGCGTCGGCAACATCTATGCGAGCGAGGCCCTGTTCCGGGCGGGGGTCCGTCCGCGCCGGGCCGCGGGCCGGATCAAGCCGGCGGAATGGCAGCGCATCGTCGAGTCGATCCGGCAGGTACTGGGCGAGGCGATCCACCAGGGCGGGACCACGCTGCGCGATTACGTGAATGCGGACGGCACGCCCGGCTACTTCCGCCAGAAACTATTCGTCTACGAGCGAGCTGGCGAGCCGTGCCGGCGCTGCAGGACGCCGATCCGGCACCTCGTGCAGGGCCAGCGTTCGACGTACTTCTGCCCTGTGTGCCAGAAATAGTCGCCGGTTGCGGGTTGGAAGGCGGTGCCCGACTGCTTGCTCCGGCGCCAGAGCCGGCGGTTATGACCTGAGACCGTCACGCCAGACTGCGGACAGTCCCTTTGCCGCGCCCCGCGGCGCGCCCCCATAATCGTGCGTCATGTCAGCTCCGGAAGCTCCAGCGATGCGCGTAGTGCTCGGTGTCACGGGCGGAATTGCCGCCTACAAGAGTGCCGAACTGACGCGTCGACTCAAGGATCGCGGCGCCGACGTGCAGGTCGTCATGACGGCCGGCGCGCAGCAGTTCGTCACGCCGCTTACCTTCCAGGCGCTATCGGGCCGAGCCGTGCGCACGGACCTGTGGGACGCCGCCGCTGAAGCGGCCATGGGGCACATCGAACTCGCACGCTGGCCGCAGCGCATCGTCATCGCGCCGGCCACTGCAGATTTCATTGCGCGCATCGCGCACGGCCTGGCGGACGATCTGCTGTCGACGCTGTGCCTCGCAACCGACGTGCCGATCGTCGTCGTGCCCGCAATGAATCGGCTGATGTGGGCCAATGCCGCAACGCAGGCGAATGTCGCCGTGTTGCGCCAGCGTGGGTTGACGATCCTCGGTCCCGCCGATGGCAGCCAGGCCTGCGGCGAGACCGGCGCCGGCCGCATGGTCGAACCGCAGGAAATCGTCGAGGCCGTGTTTGCGACGCCGCGCGCCGAAACAGCCGGACTGCTGCGCGGACGCAAGGTCGTCGTCACCGCCGGTCCGACGCGCGAGCGTATCGACCCCGTGCGTTTCATCACCAATCGCAGCTCCGGCAAGATGGGTTACGCGGTGGCCGAGGCCGCGCGCGATGCTGGCGCCAGCGTTGTAATCGTCAGTGGCCCGGTCAACGTGCCTACGCCGCCCGGCGTAAAGCGAGTCGACGTCGAAACCGCCGAGCAGATGATGAATGCGGTGCAGGCCGAAATTGCCGATACCGACATCTTCATCGCTGCCGCGGCCGTTTCCGATTACCGCATGCGCACCATCGCGGAACACAAGATCAAGAAGACCAGCGACGAGCTGACGCTGCAACTGGCACGGACGCCCGACATCCTTGCGACCGTGGCGGCCGGTTCGCCGCGCCCGTTCGTGGTCGGCTTCGCGGCCGAAACGCAGGACGTCGAGCGCAATGCGCTGAAGAAGCTCGAGGGCAAGAAGCTCGACATGATCGCCGCCAACCAGGTGGGTGAAGGCCTCGCTTTCGACTGCGACGACAACGCGCTCACGCTGTACTGGCAGGGCGGCAAGCACGAACTGGAACGCGCGCCCAAGTGCCGGCTCGCTGATGAGTTGATCGAAGTGATCGCCGAGCGATACGCCGGGAGCCGACCGCGATGAGTGCACGTCGACCGAAGCTGCAGGTGCGCATCCTCGATGGGCGCATCGGCAAGGACTATCCGTTGCCGCATTACGCGACGCCTGGTTCCGCGGGGCTCGACCTGCGCGCGTGCCTCGATGCACCGCTGGTGCTCGAACCGGGCATGACGCAGCTGGTTCCCACCGGCATTGCGATCCATCTCGAGGATCCCGGCCTCGCCGCGGTGCTGCTGCCGCGCTCAGGCCTCGGCCACAAGCACGGCATCGTGCTCGGCAATCTCGTCGGCCTGATCGACTCCGACTACCAGGGACAGGTCATGGTTTCGTGCTGGAATCGCGGCCAGGCGGCGTTCACCATCGAACCGGGCGAGCGCATCGCGCAAATGGTCGTCGTGCCCGTCGTGCAGGTGGAGTTCGAGGTGGTGGACGAATTCACCGCCAGCGACCGGGGCGCCGGGGGCTTCGGCAGTTCGGGAAGGGGGTAGGGAAATAGGGGACGCTCACCTATTTCCGGCAGGAAATAGGTGAGCGTCCCCTATTTCCCTACTTGATGCCCTTCAACTCTTTGAACCGGCTGATATCCGCCGCAAATTCCTGCGTCACGCGTTCGCGTTCCGCCGTGTTCTTCTGCAGTTCCTGCTCGTAGACCTGCAGGCCCTTCACCGTATTCACGATTTCACTCGCAATCTGCTCGGGCAGCGCCGGTGCATTCGGCTTCGGGCTGTACGGCCGGAAGCGCTGCACCGATTCCATCAACCGCGCCTCGCGTGCGCGCAGGTTGGTGATGTACTGGCGCGTCACGACGTTCTGCTGTTCGAGCAGTTCGAGGCGCTGGTCGCGCAGCCGTTCGATGTCTGCGACCGAAAGGTAGGTGGCGAGCAACGTGCGGTCGCGCTGTGCAGCCGCGGCCTTGGCGTCCTCGGCCGCTTTCTGCGCGGCGAGTTGCTCGAGCGACTTCGCGCCCGGGATCATGCGCACGACGCGGCCAGTCTCGTCGAGCACTTCGACGTCGGCACCCATGCACTCGGGCGGGATGTTCTGGCCGAAGAAGCTATGGCCGGACGCACTCTTGCAGCGGTAGACGTGCTCGTCGGTCAGCGAGGGCCCGCTCGACTTGGGCTTCTTCTTCTGCGCGGCATCGGCGACGCCGGCCGCAAGAGCGCAGGCTACCAACAGCAATGCGACGACCACGCCGAGGCGGACACGGACGGGTGTCGGGGAGGAAGCGGTCACAGGGACTGCGCGCATGACAGGGATTCTGAGGCCACACCCCCTCCTTTTTGCAGCATTTTCGTGTTTGTCGCGTTCAGCATTGTGACCTGCTTCAAACTGGGGCCGCCTTCAGACCCCGTACTGGTCGCGATAGGCCCGGACCGACTGCAGCACCGTACCGTCGCCGATCGCCTCCAGGTGGGCCATGAGGTCGCGCAGTCGCAGCACCGAAATGACCGGCAGGCCGTACGAATCCTGCACTTCCTGCACGGCCGATTTCGTGCCCTGGCCGCGCTCCTCGCGATCCAGTGCAATCAGTACACCCGCCGGCGTTGCCCCCTGCGAACGGATGATCTCCACGGACTCGCGGATGGCCGTACCGGCCGTGATCACGTCGTCCACGATCAGGACGCGACCCTTGAGCGGTGCGCCGACGACGGTACCACCTTCACCGTGGTCCTTGGCTTCCTTGCGGTTGAAGGCAAAGTACAGGTTGCGGTCTTCGTGCTCGGCCATCGCGGCAGCCGTCGCGGTGACCAGGGGGATGCCTTTGTAGGCCGGGCCGAACAGCATGTCGAACGATACGCCGGACAGCATTGCCGCCCGTGCGTAGAAGCGCCCGAGCGAGCCGATGGCATGGCCCGTGTTGAACAGGCCCGCGTTGAAGAAGTAAGGGCTCTTGCGGCCGGATTTCAGCGTGAACTCGCCGAAGCGCAGGACTCCGAGTTCGAGGCAGAGGCGGATGAAGTCGGGTTGGTGCATGGGCCTGTACTTTATACTTTGCGCCCATGCGCATCATCACCCTCAACGCCAATGGCATCCGTTCCGCGGCGCGCAAGGGATTTTTCGACTGGCTGCCGGCCCAGGACGCGGATGTCGTCTGCCTGCAGGAGACGAAATGCCAGCGCGACCAGATCACCGGGCCCGAGTTCCACCCGGCCGGCTACCACTGCTATTACTTCGACGCGGTCAAGAAGGGCTACAGCGGCGTGGCCGTGTATTCGCGGCAGAAGCCGCTGACGGTCGTGGCCGGCCACGGGTCGAGGGAGTTTGACGGCGAGGGCCGCTACATCGAGGCGCGCTTCAAGAACCTGAGCGTGATTTCGCTCTACCTGCCCTCGGGCTCGTCGAGCGAGGAGCGCCAGCAGGCCAAGTTCCGGTTCCTCGCCGAGTTCATGCCGTACCTGCGTGCGCTGAAGCGCAAGCGCCGCGACTATATCCTCTGCGGCGACTGGAACATCGCGCACAAGGAAATCGACCTGCGCAACTGGCGCTCGAACCAGAAGAACTCGGGTTTCCTGCCCGAAGAACGCGCGTGGCTCGACGAGCTGTTCGACGACGTCAAGTACGTCGATGCGTTCCGCGAAGTCAACTCCGAGCCCGATCAGTACACGTGGTGGTCGAACCGTGGCCAGGCGTGGTCGAAGAACGTGGGTTGGCGCATCGATTACCACGTGCTGAGCCCGGGCCTGCGCGGCAGCGTGCGCAGCGCCGAAATCTTCAAGGCACAGCGCTTCTCCGATCACGCTCCGCTCACCGTGACGTACGACCTGTGACCGGCGCGAGCGGCGGCACATCGCCAACTGCACCCGGCGCCGGCAAGCCCTGGTGGCGGGGCTGGGCAGACGCGGTGCTGGCGTACCGCAATCCACAGGTCGCCGCGATGCTGTTCCTCGGCTTCTCGGCCGGCCTGCCGTTCATGCTGGTGTTCTCGACGCTGTCCGCCTGGTTGCGCGAAGTCGGCGTCGAGCGCGCCACGATCGGCATGCTGTCGTGGGTCGGCATCATCTACACGGTCAAGTTCTTCTGGGCGCCCGTCGTCGACAAGCTGCGTCTGCCTGTGCTGCACCGGCTGCTGGGCCGGCGGCGCAGCTGGATGCTGCTCGGCCAGGTCGGCATCGCGGTCGGCCTGCTCAACATGGCGCAAATGAGTCCGGTGGGACACCTGGCCGTCGTAGCGTCGCTGGCGCTGCTGGTGGCGTTCTCGTCCGCCACCCAGGACATTGCGGTGGATGCGTGGCGGATCGAATCCGCCCCGACGGAGATGCAGGGCGTGATGGCGGCCGCGTACCAGCTCGGCTATCGCATCGCGATGATGGTGGCCAGCGCCGGCGCGCTCTGGATCGCGGCCGACCATGGCTGGGCCGTGTCCTACACTTCGATGGCAGTTTGCGCGTGCATCGGTATCGCCACCACGCTCGTCATCCGCGAGCCCGCAACTCGCGTGATCAAGCACACACTGGCGCAGGAGGCGCGGGTCAGCGACTGGCTCGCGCGCAAGGCGCACTGGCCGGAGTCGATGCGCAATCTCGGCGCATGGTTCGTCGGTGCCGTCGTGAATCCGTTCATCGACTTTTTTACCCGTTACGGCGTGAAGCTCGCCGTGCTGATGCTCGCGTTCATCGGCAGCTACCGTCTCGCCGACTTCACGATGGGCGTGATGAGCAACCCGTTCTACCTGGACGTCGGTTTCACGCTGAAGGAAATCGCCGCCGTCGCCAAGGGGTTCGGCGTGTTCTGGTCGATCCTCGGCACGCTGGTCGGCGGCATGGCCGTGGCGCGCCTGGGCGTCATCCGCTCGCTCGCGCTCGGCAGCGTGCTGGTGATCATCGCCAACCTGATGTTTGCCGCGTTTGCGTCGTACAACCAGCCGAATCTCCTCGGGCTTGCCTTCCTCATCAGCGCCGACAACCTGGCGATGGGTATCGCGGGCACGTCATTGATCGCCTATCTCTCGAGCCTGACCAGCGCTTCGTACACGGCGACCCAGTACGCGCTGTTCTCGTCGATCTACGCGCTGCCCGGCAAGCTGCTGATGGGCACGTCGGGCTTCGTCGTCGATGCGATCGGTTATCCGGCATTCTTCGTCTATACCTCGACGCTCGGCTTGCCGGCCCTCGTGCTGCTGTTCTTTCTCGCCCGCAAGATGCGGCAGGAAGGCCGGTGAGTCGCGGTGGCGGACGAGATCGACATGACGCGAGTGATCTGCCCGCTGCATGAGCTGGCGGATCCCGGTGCGCGCGGCTTCACGATGGGACAGGGCGACTGGCCCCTGAAGGGCTTCGTGGTGCGGCAGGGCGACTGCGTCTACGGCTACGTCAATTTCTGCCCGCACGCTGGATTCCCGCTCAACTGGCAGCCGGATCAGTTCCTGGTGCCAGGAGGCACGACGATCCGCTGCGTGATGCACGGCGCACTGTTCGAAATGGAGTCGGGAAGCTGCCTGTCCGGTCCATGCCAGGGGCTGGGCCTGCAGCCGTTGCCGGTGCATGTCCGGCACGGCTACGTGCTGCTCGACGAGTCGGTTCCGCTGCGGGACCCGAACTGAACGCGGCTCAGCCCGACGGGCGCTCCTGCGACTCCTCCGGCAATTCGAGCTCGGAGTAGCCGTCCGCCTCGCCGCGATCAATGGCTTCGAACGGACTGTTGCCATTGCCGGGCGCCAGGTCGAATTCGTTCTCGGTGTCTTCGGGATCGACGTCGACCGAGCCGGTCCAGTCTTCCGGTGGTGAGGCGGCGACGATCTCCTCTTCGCGCCACTCGTCGAAATCGAGTTCTTCGATCGTGCCGTCGAAGTACTGGAGCTCGATCGTGGAGTCGTCGCGGTCGATCGCGACCACCTCGAAGGAGTCGCCTCCCGGGCGCGCGTACCAGTTGCCAACGACAGGTGCGGGGTTGCTCATCGTCTTGTCCTCGACGCGTCCTTGCGCTTGGTATCCTGTCTCCGGTTGTAGACCTGCGCGGCCCGGAGTTCAAGTCGCGAAATACGCGAAGGCGCCATGCTCGACGAACTGGTGAAATTCTTCGTGGTCCTGCTGGTGGTGGTGGAGCCGTTGTCGCTCCTGCCCATCCTGGCAGGACTCACGGAAGGTGCGGACGACGCCTTCCGGCGGCGCATGTCCGTCAAGGCCGTCGCCATCTCCGCGGCAGTGTGCATCCTGTTTGCCGTCGGCGGCACGGCGCTGCTCAAGCTGCTCGGCATCAGCGTCGACGCCTTCAAGATCGGCGGCGGCATCCTGCTGTTCATGCTCGCGATCGAGATGGTGTTCGCGCGTGAATCAGGCGTGCGCTCGATCACCCCGGTCGAGGGCGAGGAAGCGCATCATCGCGTCGACATCTCGGTGTTTCCACTGGCGTTTCCGATGATCGCCGGACCCGGTGCGATCGCGACCATCCTGCTGGCGTTTGCCGCCGTGCCGTTCGGCTCGGTGCAGTTCTTCGCGCAGCTCGCGGTGATCGGCCTGGTGCTGGTGTTGACGCTGGCGCTGATGCTGGTGACGGGCCCCGTCATGCGGATCGTCGGGGTGACGGGGAGCGCGGTCCTCGGCAGATTGCTCGGCGTCCTGCTGGCGGCGCTGGCGGCGCAGTTCGTGATCGATGGGGTGCGCGGGGCGATGGGGTGAGGGAAGGGGAGGGGAGGAAGGGAGGAAGGACAGGAAGGGCAGGAAGGAGAGGAAGTAGAGGAAGTAGAGGAAGGTGTCACTTCCCATGCTTCCCTTCCTCCCTTCCTCCCTTCCTCCCTTCCTGCCCTTCCTGCCCTTCCTCCCCTTCCTTTGCTTCCTACCGCTTCCTGAACGCGAGATCCCACACGCCGTGCCCGAGCCTCTGGCCGCGCCGTTCAAAGCGCGTGAGGGGACGGCTGTCCGGCCGCTCCACGAAATCACCCGTTGCCGACTCGTTTCGCAACGCCTCGCCGCTGCCAGCCGTGGCGAGCATGTGTTCGGCATACGGTTGCCAGTCGGTCGCCATGCGCAGGACGCCACCAGGTTTGAGCTTGCGCGTCACCAGTTCGACGAACGCAGGTTGCACGATGCGGCGCTTGTGGTGCCGCTTTTTGGGCCATGGATCCGGAAAATAGAGCAGCACCTCGTCGAGCGATGCATCCGGCATCCGCCGCTGCAGGACCTGCACGGCGTCCTCGCAGATCACGCGCACGTTGCGCAGTTGCGCTGCTTCGCAGCACAGCAGCAGGTGTCCGACACCGGGCGGATGAACCTCCAGGCCGAGGTAATCGCGCTCGGGATGGTTGCATGCCAGCGCGACGAGCGACTCCCCGTTGCCGAAGCCGATTTCGAGCACCACCGGCGCTTCCCGACCGAAAGCGGCCGCAAAATCGAGCGGATCTTCGCCGTTGTCGATGCCGAGCGCGGGCCACAGTTCGCGCCAGGCACGCTCCTGTGCACTGGTCATGCGGCCTGCACGCACCACAAAGCTGCGGATCGCACGGTGGTGCGACGTGTCGGGCGCCGTCGCTGCGGCGCCGGATCCGTTCTCGGCGTCTGGCTTCGATGACGGCAAGGGTCTAGAGTTTCGCTGGCCTTGGGATTGCAATCATAAAGCCCGGCCAACGGGCGTGGAGAATAACGATGACCCAATCGGACGGACTGCTGCTGACCCGCCTCGGCGGCGACGCCAGGATACTGTGCAAGCGAACCTGGTGGGTGTTCCTGGTCGGCGGCATCGCCAGCGTGATCTTCGGCGTGCTGGCCTTTTCGCAGCCGATGACGGCCTGGCTGGTGGTCGCGATCTTCTTCGCAGCGGCGATCCTGGTCGATGGCGCATCCAACATCGTCGGTTCCATCGGCAACCGGGACAAGGATGGTTGGTGGATCATGCTGCTGATCGGCGTGCTCGGGGTCGTCGGCGGCGGTTACGCGCTGCTCAATCCGCTCGTCAGCATGAAGGCGTTCATCCTCCTGGTCGCATTCGAAGCGATCATGGCCGGCGTGTTCCTCGTGATGCTCGGCTACAAGGTCCGGGCAGCGACAGGGCGCGAGTGGATACTCTATGTCGCGGGCGGGCTGTCGATCCTGTTCGGAATCCTGGTGATCATGAATCCGAAGGTGGGCGGACTGTCCGTCATCTGGATGATCGCGTCGTGGGCGATCATCACGGGCGTCCTGAAGATCATGTTCGCATTCAAGGTAAAGAGCCTGCCGGAGCGGTTGGAGAACCGCTTCGTGTGACGCGTTGCCTCTCCTGCTGCAAAGCGGGCGAGGCATTGCAGCATTGCTCGCGCCGCGAACAGGAGAGGGGATCGTTCAGGCAACTTTCCCCGCGATGCGCCCACCCAGCAGGCAGCCGCCGAGGAACGTGCCCTCGAGTCCACGTTTGCCATTCATCCCGCCACCGCCGAATCCGGCGCTCTCGCCCGCGGCGAACAGGCCCGGAATCGGCTCGCCGGAGTGGTCGAGCACGCGACACTCGAGGTCGGTCTGCAGGCCGCCCATGCTCTTGCGGCTGATGATGAACTCGCGGATCGCAATCAGTGGGCCCGCCGACGGCTCGAGTATCCGCTGGAATTTGCAGGTACGCAGCCGGTCACCGATCCAGCGGCGCGCGAACTCGATGCGCCGCAGCTGATCATCGGTATGGAATCGAGGGCCGAGACCGATGATGTCGTCGTAACGGGTCGCAGCCGTGCGCACCGCATCGACGTCGACCGACCCATCGCCTGCCAGCACATTCATCTTTTCGACGAGCGTTTCGACCGTCGGTGCGACCACGACATCCGGACAGAATTGCGTCATCTGGTCGTAGAGCCAGTGGTTGCCCAGCACCATGTCGCGCGCGACTGCGAGCCGGTTCTTGCGCCGGAACGCCGGATTAAACTCACCGCCGGAGATTGCTAGTTCCTTGAGCATGATGCGGCGGTTCAGCAGCTGCCACGAATAGGCGCGTTCCTGCCGGCAGATCTGCCCGACGAGGTCGTGCGTGTCGAAGCCCGTGACCAGCGGCATGGGACCGATGCGTTCGCCGCGCCAGTTGAGCCACAGCGCGGATTTCGGCGGCACGAGCGACAGTCCGTGCGACGGTTTGCGCGGCTGCCAGTGATGCACGCCCGCCGCGTAGTTCCATTGCCAGTCCAGGTGCGTGATGTGCGCGCCGCGCGCGGCTGCTGCGTCGTGCAGCTTGCCGTCCGCATATTTGTGCGAACCGTTCAGCAGCGTGGCAGGTGGGCGCGACCAGTCCGCGTGCCAGTTCTGCCGCACGCGTTCGAGGTTGCCGTTGATGCCGCCGCTTGCGATCACCACATTCTCGGCGTTCGCCTCGAATTCGTCGTCGCTGCCTTCGAGCCGGCCGCGGCAACCCGTCACGCGGCCGTTTGCGACGATGAGTGACTCGACGCAGTGCTCGAAACGCAGGTCGAGCCGGTCGCGATTCGGGCGCGACAGCAGGTGCGCATTCAGTACCACCTGCAATTCGTATCCAGTACCCCAGACGATGTGCCAGCGTGGCACCGAGTTGCCCGGTGTATGCAGGCCGCGCTCCACCCACAGTGGCATCGGCATGAACTGCACGCCGATGCCGCGGAGCCAGTCGTAGATTTCTTCATTGGCGCGATGGACGTAGGCCTCCGCCCAGGCGCGCGGCCAGTGATCGTCCGGTCCGAACTCCGCGAACGCGTGCCAGTCACGCAGGCCCTGCTGGGCGCCGTCGCGAATGCCGTAACGCTTCTGCAGCGGCGTGCCGGCAAACCAGATGCCGCCAAAGCTTTCCTTCGCGAGGCCGCCCATGTTCTCTTCGGTGTCGCGATCGAGGAGCAGGACACGCCGGCCGCGGTTCAACAACTCGATGGCTGCCGTCACGCCCGCAATGCCGGCGCCGATCACGATCACGTCTGTCGAGTACCGGATCATTCGACCACTCCGGGAAGGATGGCGAGGTGCCAAGGGTAACGCACCGGTATCATTCCCGGCATGAGCAACCTCCGCAGGCCGCGCGAGACGTTGTCACTGCCCGAGGCGCGACGGATCGCGCTCGCTGCGCAGGGCTTTGGCCGCCAGCGCCCCGGTCGGGACATCGTCAAGGCCGACGTGGTCCGCACCGTGCGCGCGCTGGGCCTGCTGCAGATCGACTCGGTCAACGTACTCGTCCGGTCGCATTACCTGCCGCTGTTCTCCCGGCTTGGGGCATACGCAATGCCGCTGCTGGACGAAGCCGCCTATGGCGGGCGCCGACGGCAGTTGTTCGAGTACTGGGGTCACGAGGCGTCCCTGTTGCCGGTCGAGTGCCAGCCGTCGCTGCGCTGGCGCATGCAGCGCGCGAAGAACGGCGACGGCACCTGGGGCAACGTGGCGCGATTCGGGCGCGAGCGCGCCGACTTCTGCCGCGAGGTGCATGCGGAAATTCGCGATCGCGGCCCGCTCGGCGTGTCCGAGATTGGCACGGGCGATCGCCGCAAGGGCAGCTGGTGGGGCTGGAGCGAAGGCAAGATCGCGCTCGAGTGGCTGTTCTGGACCGGGCAGATCACCACGCATTCACGGCGACGCTTCGAACGAGTCTATGACCTGACCGAGCGGGTCTTGCCGCAAGCCGTCGTCGACGCGCCGACGCCCACAGTCGAGGACGCGCATCGCGACCTGCTGCGCTTTGCAGGCGTGGCGATGGGGGTCGCGACCGAGCAAGACCTGCGCGACTATTTCCGGCTGGGCCCGAAGGATGCCAAGGCACGCGTCGCCGAGCTCGTCGAGTCGCGGGACCTGATACCCGTGCAGGTGGAAGGCTGGAAAGGCCCTTCGTACATGTCAGCAGGCTCGAGCATGCCTGCGCGCATCGAGGCTCGCGCCCTGTTGTCGCCGTTCGACTCACTCGTCTGGTTTCGTGACCGGCTGCAACGGCTGTTTGATTTTCACTACCGCATCGAGATCTACACGCCGGCGCACAAGCGTATTCACGGCTACTACGTCCTGCCGTTCCTGCTGAACGAAGATCTCGTCGCGCGCGTGGACCTGAAATCCGACCGCGAGGCCGGGAAGCTGCGCGTCATCGCCACGCATTACGAGCCGGACTCGGATCGTCGCGCTGTCGACGCCGGCTTGCGCGATGAACTCGACCTGCTCGCGCGCTGGCTCGGGTTGCGCGCCGTCGTGCGTGGCCGGGCCCGGAAGAAATCATGACGCTCGTTCCGGATCAAAGCGCGCACGCTCCCTGCGGCGGCCGATACGGCGTGATGCTGGCGCTTGTCGCAGCGTGCTGCGTGATCACGGGTTGTGCTTCCACTCAAGCAGTGCGGACCGACGTTGCCGCAACGGCCACCGCACCCGTATCGGGCACTGTCCGGGCGAGCGCGGCCGAATTTGCCGATGCGAAGGCGGCGCAATCCCTGGTGCAGGCCATCGACGAGCGGTTGACGCTGATGCGTGAGGTGGCCGCTGCAAAATGGCTGTCGGGTGCGCCGATCCCTGATGCTGCGCGCGAAGCTGTCGTGCTGCAGTCCGTGGCGGACCACGCTCGGTCGTTGGGCCTGGAGCCCTTGACGACGCAAGCGTTCTTTGCCGCGCAGATCGGTCTCGCTCGCGCCGTGCAGCAGCGCTGGCACGATGAATGGAAGCAGACTGGCCACTGCGCACCGTGCGACGAACCCAAGGTTCTGCAGGTGGTGCGCGAGAGCATCGATGCGACGAACGAACAGCAGTTCGCTTCCTTGTACCTGCTGACGCCATTGCGTGCCGACACGGCCGCCGCCGTGATGGAGCAGATGCAGGCCACGGCTCGGCGCCACGGGCTTGCGGCCGACGAAGCCACGGCTGTGATGACTGCCTTACGGCAGGTCGTTCGGGTCGAGGGCGGCCCGGTGCTGGAACGCGTGCGTGCTACACGTGTTCTCCGTGTAGCCACCACTGGCGATTACGCACCGTTCAGTCTCGACGCCAATGGCCGTTTGTCCGGCGCGGACATCGAGCTGGCGCGCGACCTGGCCACGCATCTCGGTGTCGAGCCGGTGTTCGTCCGCACCAGCTGGCCTGGCCTGGCCGATGATCTGCGCGCCGGACGCTTCGATGTGGCTCTGAGCGGCATCGGCTACACCGAGGAGCGTGCTGCGCTGGGCCTCTACTCTGCTGCCTACCACTATGGCGGCAAGACGTTGATTGCGCGCTGTGTCGACCGCGAACGGTTCGACACACCAGCCGAACTCGATCGCCCCGGTGTGCGCGTAATCGTGAATCCGGGCGGGACCAACGAGCGCTACGTGCGCGAGCACGTGCACCAGGCGCAGATCCTCGTACACCCGGATAACCGCGGAGTGTTCGCGGAGATTGCGGCGGGTCGGGCCGACGTGATGGTCACGGATGACGTCGAAGTCGAGCTCCAGGCTCGCCGCCGACCCGGCCAGTTGTGCCGCACATACCCCGGCACGTTGACTCGGGGCGAAAAGCGGATTCTGATGGCGCGCGACCCCGCACTGCAGGCGGTGGTGGACGAGTGGCTGGCAGCCGCGATTGCCGCGGGCGGGCCCGCGCGTGAAATCGAGCGGGCCATGCAGGCGTACGTACGCGACAATCAAGTTCCTTGAGCGGTTCGAACAACTGCAATGCTGATGAATACGACAGGTGCCCGAATGCGGATGCGACTGATGGGATCGATAGTGGCTCTCGTGTGGTGCCTTGCGGCGCCGTCACACGCGGCGGCACCAGATAGCGTACGTGCGGATGCGCGAGTCATCCTGGACAAGATCGTCTCCATCCCGAGCTCCGCTGGCCTCGGCCAGGTTCCGGCAGTTGCCAAGTACCTGGCAGATCGCTTCCGGGCAGCCGGCTTTCCCGAGGAAGACATTCACATCCTGCCCGCTGGTGAAACGGCGTCGCTCGTTGTGCGCTATCGCGGCAACGGCAAAGGCGGCAAGCCGATCCTGGTGCTCGCGCACATGGACGTCGTCACGGCGAAGCCCGAGGACTGGGAGCGCGATCCGTACAGGCTGATCGAAGAGAACGGCTATTTCTTTGGCCGCGGCACGCAGGACATCAAGGGTGAGATTTCCCTGATCACCGCGACGATGCTGCGGCTCAAGGCCGAACAATTCGTGCCGACGCGCGATCTCATCATCGCCTTCTCCGGCGACGAGGAGACGACGATGGTGACGACGAGGGAACTCGCGACCAGGTACCGCGCACTCACGGACGCGGAGTTCGCGCTGAACGGCGACGGCGGTGGCGGCTCGCTCGACAGCAGTACAGGCAAGCCGCAGTACTACAAGCTGCAGGGCGCAGAGAAATCCTACGCCAGCTTCACGCTTACCGCCCACAACCCGGGCGGGCACAGCTCGCAGCCGCGGCCTGACAACGCCATCTACGAACTGGCCGATGCGCTCAAGGCGCTGCAGGGCTACTCGTTCCCGGTGATGTGGAACGACTGGACGATCGGCGGCTTCAAGTCGGCCGCTTCTTCCACCCCCGGCGAGATCGGACAGGCCATGGCGAAGTTCGCTGCAAATCCAGGCGATCCAGTAGCGGCGGCGGTACTCGCCGGGTCGCCTTCGATGGTGGGCCGCACGCGCACGACCTGCGTCGCGACGATGCTTGCCGGCGGACATGCGGACAACGCGCTGCCGCAGTCGGCGACGGCAACCGTGAATTGCCGCATCTTCCCGGGCACCCGCGTTGCCGAGGTGCGTGACACGCTCCAGCAAGTGGCCGGTGACAAGATCGAAGTGAAGGTGCACGGTGACTCGTACGAGGGCCCACCGTCACCATTGCGTGACGACGTCACCGCCGCCGTCACCAGGGCAGTCCATGCGAGCTACCCGGGGGTCCCGGTCGTGCCGGACATGGCGCCTTATTACACCGACGGCTCGACGTTCCGTGGTGCAGGCATTCCAACGTATGGCGTCAGCAGCCTCTTCATGAAATCCACGGACGAATTTGCCCACGGCTTGAACGAACGTGTTCCGGTAGCGGCGTTTTACGCCGGATTGGATCATTGGTACGTGCTGCTCACTACGCTGGCTGGCACGAAATAACGGTTTCAGGTAGACTCCCGCCACAGTTTGCCGCCGCGCAGTCCGGTCTGCGCACGAGGTTCTTCAGCGCTTCCCTCCCTGGGAATGCCTATGCGGCCCCTCCTGCAGACTGATCGAAGTCTGCATTTCGCTGCTCGATTCATCAAAGTTACGGCGCCAGTCCGGTGCCTGCACGTGCTTGCACGCGCAGGTTTGGCGCACGGAAGAGTCATTCAATGTCATTCGAAAACTTCGGCCTCCAGGCCGAACTCGTGCGTGCGGTCCAGGACATGGGTTACACGCAGCCAACCCCCATCCAGTCGCGCGGCATCCCCGCGGTGCTCGAAGGTCGTGACCTGCTTGCCGCCGCCCAGACGGGCACCGGCAAGACGGCCGCCTTTGCGCTGCCGCTGCTGCAGAAGCTGCACGAGGACCAGCCCAACCCGCGTGGCTCGCGTGCGCCGCGAGCACTCGTGCTCGTTCCGACCCGGGAACTTGCCGCGCAGGTCCAGCAGTCCATCGCCGATCTCGGCGCCCACCTGCGCCAGCAGTCGGCGCTGATTTTCGGCGGCGTCAGCCCGCGCCCGCAGATCGACCAGCTGCGTCGCGGCGTCGACATCGTCGTCGCCACGCCGGGTCGTCTGCTCGATCACGCGAACGAACGCAACATCGACCTGCGCAGCGTGCGTTACCTGATCCTCGACGAAGCCGATCGCATGCTCGACATGGGTTTCATCCGCGACATCCGTCGCGTGCTCGCGATGCTGCCGCCGAACCGCCAGAACCTGCTGTTCTCGGCGACGTTCTCGGAAGATATCCGCGGACTCGCGAATGGCCTGCTGCGCAACCCGCTCACGATCGAGGTCGCGCCGCGCAATGCGCCGACCGAACTGGTCGACCACCGCGTGCACCTGGTTTCGCAGGGCGAGAAGCGAGCCGTGCTGAGCCACCTGCTCAAGTCCGGCCCCAATGCGCAGACGCTCGTCTTCACCCGCACCAAGCATGGCGCCAACCGCCTTGCCGAGCAGCTGACGCACGACGGACTGCAGTGCGCCGCGATCCACGGCAACAAGTCGCAGAGTGCCCGCACGCGCGCGCTGGAAGACTTCAAGGAATACAAGGTGCAGGTCCTGGTCGCGACCGACATCGCAGCACGCGGTCTCGACATCACCGAACTGCCGCAGGTCGTGAACTACGAACTGCCGCACGTGCCGGAAGACTACGTGCACCGCATCGGCCGCACGGGTCGTGCCGGCGCCACCGGCCAGGCGCTGTCGCTGGTCTCGGACGACGAGCGTGATCGCCTCCGGGCGATCGAGCGCGTGCTCGGCCGCAAGATCAACGTGCTGCCGCTCGACCGCACGCAGATTCCGCGTCCGTCGGGCGAGGGCAAGGCGCGCGAGCCGCGGCACGTCGATCCGCGTGCCCAACAGCAGCGTCATGCCAAGCCGCAGGGCCAGCGTCATCGCCAGGGTTCTGGACAATCCCAGGCTCAAGGCACGGGCGGACAGGCGCATGGCCGACCGGGCGGTGGCGCTCGTCGCCCCACGCCCAGGAGCTACGGCTCGCGGGCGTAAGCCAGGTCGAGGCCCGGCACAGTCCGGGCCTCGCCTTTTCCGGGTGTTGGCTTTCGCTGCGCACTCCCGCACTTGCAGAAGAGCGTTGCGGCGACCGTTCGGGTCTCAAGCCGCTCGCATGAACTCATACGCGTCCATCGACAGCGCCGCCCCTTCCATGCCCGCGTAAATCCGCCTCGACGTCACTGCAGGCCCTGCTGCACCGAGCGCCACGTACAACGGCAGGAAGTGCTCCTCCGTCGGATGCGCACGCGCGGCCGCGGGCGCCTGTTCGCGGTAGGCCAGCAGTGCCGTTTCGTCGTTGCTCGCCAGGTGGCTTTCGAGCCATTGGGAAAACGCCGACACATAGGGCAGCGGCTGCGCAGCATCGCGGCTCGTCATCCAGTCGCGCAGGTTGTGAGTGACGTGCCCCGAACCGATCACGAGCACGTCGCGCTCGGTGAGCGGCTGCAGCGCGCGTCCCATCTGCAGGTGATGCGGGGTGCCGAGTCCCGGCTGCACCGACAACTGCACCACGGGCACGTCGGCAGCCGGGTACATCCAGCGCAGCGGCACCCACGCGCCGTGATCGATGCCGCGACAGCCATTGCTCGATGAAGCGATCCCTGCGTCGCGCAGCAAGGCCGCAGCTTCTTCGGCGAGTGCAGGCGAGCCCGGCGCGTCGTAGCGCAGCTTGTACAGTGGTTCAGGAAACCCGCCGAAGTCGTGGATCGTCTTGAGCTGGGCGCCGCCCGTCAGCATGGGCAGCGAGGTTTCCCAGTGCGCCGAGACCATCAGGATCGCGCGCGGCTGCGGCAGCGAATCCGCGATGACGCGCCACGCCTTGCCGGCACCGCCCGGATCGAGCGCGTGCATCGGTGAACCGTGCGAGAGAAACAGTGTGGGGAAACGCTGCATCGATATTGTCGTCTTACGCCTGGCCCGACCCCGCCCCGCTTGCGGCGGAGGCAGCCGGAAGCGGGGGAAGGTGAGGAGTCCGCTACTTCACCAAACCTTCGGCTTTCAGCGTCTTCTGTACCGCCGGACGCGCCGCGACGCGCGCACGGAACTGCTGCAAGGCGGGCCACGAAGCGAGGTCGACTTTGTGATAGTCGGCCCAGTTCAGCACCACCCACAGGTAGGCGTCCGCAATCGAGAACGTGTCGCCCGTGAGGAACGGCTGCTGTTCGAGGGTCTTCGAGATGAACGTGAACCGGTTGCCGAGCGCCTGCACGGTCCGCTCGCGCACATCGGCTGGCGTCTGCGGATTCCACAGCGGGCCGAAGCCCTTGTGCACCTCGGTCGAGATGAAGTTGAGCCATTCCATCAGTTGCCAACGCGCCTTGGTGCCGAAGGCCGGCGCGATCGTGCCCGGCTTCTGGTCCGCGACGTACTGCAGCAGGACGCCCACTTCCGTGAGTCGCGTGCCGTCGTCCAGTTCGAGCATTGGCACGTAGCCCTTCGGATTGATCGAGTAGAAGTCGGTCCCGTCCGGCAGCGTGTGCTTGACCAGGTCCACTTTGACCCGCTCGTACGCCAGACCGAGTTCGTTGAGGGCGATGTGCGGGGCCTGCGAGCAGGCGCCGGGCGTGTAGTAGAGCTTCATGGGTTGCGTCTTCCTGGGTTAAGTCTGTGGCTGCGATGGGTCGTGCATTCGAGCCCGGCTGTCTGCGCTGGGTACGAGCACATTCTTATAAAGTCGAATATCGGGATAAAGATGGTATCAATTGATTGATACTTGAAGAAAATGCAACAATAATTCCATGGATCGCTTCCTGGCCGTCAGTACCTTCGCCAAAGTCGTCGAACTGGGCAGCTTTGCGCGGGCTGCCGAGCGGATCGGTTTGTCGACCTCGGCCGTCTCGCGGCAGGTGTCGGAACTCGAATCGCACCTGAACGTCCGGCTGCTCAATCGCACCACGCGACGGCTGTCGCTCACTGAAGCCGGGCAGTCGTTCTACGAGCACAGCGTGCAGTTGTTGTCGGACCTCGAGGATGCGGAGGCCTCGGTGCGTGCGACGGCAGCGGAACCCAAAGGCACGCTGCGCCTGACTTGCGGCGTCAGCTTCGGGACGCGGTACCTGGCGCCGGCGCTTGCGGAGTTCAGTGCGCTCCACCCGGATCTGCTGCTCGACCTCGATCTATCCGATCGCGTCGTCGACCTGGTCGAAGAGGGATTCGACCTTGCGATCCGCATCGGTCACATCGGTTCGCAGGGCATGGTGTCGAAACGGCTCGGCTGGACGCAGATCGTCTGTTGCGCCTCGCCCGAGTATGTCGCGCGGCGCAGTGAATCGATCCGTACCCCGCTGGATCTGCAGCAACACGAGTGCCTGAGCTACACCAACGTCGGCATGCCGAACACGTGGCAATTCGAAGGCAGGGAGGGGCGCGAAGCGCCTCAGTCGGTGCGCATCCCGCCGCGGCACCGCGCCAACAACGGCCAGGTGCTCGCATCGCTCGCGGTGCAGGGCATGGGGATCGTCTACGCGCCGGATTTCATCGTGGCGAACGAGATCCGTGCCGGACAGCTCGTGCCATTGTTGCCGGACTACCGGCCGCTGCGGTCACCTATCGCCGCGGTCTATCCGAGCCGGCGGCACCTGTCGGCCAAGGTACGATCGTTCGTCGAATTTCTGGCAACTCGATTCGAGCGACAGCACGAGTGGAGCCTGGAGGACATCCTCGGTGCGCACGGAATGCCGGGTGTGTAGCCGCTGCTGCAGCCGCAACTCCTGGGATCACTTCTGCTGCATCGGTGCGTCCGGCTTCCACGCCGGATCGTCGAAGTACTGGCCATAAGCCTTCAGCGCTCCGTGGACCAGCGCTGCGCCATCGTGACGTGAGCGCGCGGTGTCCTCGCCGCGCATGAGCGAAACGCCATGCAGCAGGTCGGCGACGATCAGGTGCAGGTTCGCGTCGGCATCCGCCGGCAACCGGCAGTTGGCCACGATCGACTTCACCTGCTGATCGATTTGCGTTGCGAGCGCCGCGTACTGGGCGTCGGTCTGATTGCCTGCGTGGATCGCCGGGTGGTCGGCGTCGAACGCCGCGCGGATGTCGGCCATGCCCTGTCGCAGGGGGGCATCCGTCTGCCATTTCTGGCCATTCTGCAACTGCAGTTGCGCCACGGCGCTGCTGGAGCCGTGCATTTCGTGCTGCGGATGCTCGTGCTGGGCCAGCGCGAGATTCGGCGTCGCTGCCAACAGCGTGAGACTGGCCAGCGTGGCGAGCAGGTTCTTCAGTTCCATGAGTCCTCCCTGGGGAGTTATCCGCCGAAAATTCTTTCGAAGAGCTTCAGGACCATGTCCAGTGCGGCCTGAGGATTGCTGCCGGCCTCGGCGGCAAAGTAGAACAGGGCACCGACGTAGAGCACCGACATCAGCGCCACCAGGTGGCCTAGCAACAGCAACGCGCCGTCGCGTTCCGCCATGCCGAGGCACAGCAGGATGATACCGATGGCCGGCAGCGTATTGGCGAGCGGAATCAGCGGCAATGGCGCCATCAGCGCGATGACGGCGACGACGAGTGCAATCCCGTGCAAGGTATTGACGCCAGGCGTTGCCGTCAGCCCGAGCATGCGGGGCCGCACGAGATGCTCGAAACGATCGAAGGTCCGAGCCGCTCGCTCGAGTGTGTGCTGCACAGTCTCACTCGGCAACGCGTGATCGAGCACGCGATCCGGCAACCATGGCACGCGGTTCATCGTGACGGCGTACCCGATCAGCAGCATGGGTACCCCGAGTGCCGTGCTCATGAACGGCAACGACACCGGCAGCAGGAACGGCATCGCGAGGATCGCGCAAAAGACCAGGAGGCCTTGTTCGCCAACCAGCAGCAGCAATTCGCGCAGCGTGACCTGGTGCCCCTCGATCGCATGCCGCGTCGTCGCCAGCGCTTCAGAGAGACGGACTTCGGGATTGCGGAACTGGACAGCCGTCATGAGTCGTAGCGCATGCGGCGCACGATGGCGCTGTAGCCGAGCGCGCCGACGACGCCTGCCGCGACCAGCACCAGGATGAGTTGCACCAGCCGCCAGTACACGTGGTCGACCAGCGACACAAGTTGCGCGGTAACGCGCTCCGAGGCCTGGTTCAACGCCGGCATCTTGCCGTCCGCCTGGCCGAGCAGCACCTGCAGCTGCTGCGCCGTCTCGCCCATCACGTGCAGTGCCTCGGTGTACTCCGTCACGTCGAATGGCCGCGACTCGCTCCGGGCCGTCGCCGACGCAGGGCGGTCAAAGCGCGCCAGCAGCACGTCCAGGGCAGCGATGGTCTCGCGAACCGAATCGGACGTCGTGCCGCCGGCCTCGAGCGTCGAGCGCAGCTCGACGACCAGCGCCTGCAACTGGCCCTGGCGCTCGTCCAGGATTCCAGTCAGTTGCTCGATCGCGGCGGACCGCTCCTCGGCGAACAGGCGCGGCAGGTCCTCGGCCAGGGTACTGGCGGATTGCGCGGCGGCGCCGACGCGATCCACGTTTGCAAGCAGTGTCGCCGACTCCGGGGTCACGGCCATCTCGAAAGCGAGGCGCTGCGCCTCCATGCTGATCAGCTTCGGTGCGCGCTGGCCGTAGTAAACGGCCCGCTCGGCCAGCTGACGTGTCTGCGCGAGTTCGCGGACCGCCGGGTCGAGGTTGCTCAGCGGATCGATACCCAGGAAGGAGAAGATGCTGGTCGACGATGGGGTGCCAGTGCTCGCGGCGCCGGTGGCGAAGGCGAAGTCCCCTAGATGGATGAACGGTACCGCGCGCCCGACCGGATTCTTCCGATGCCAGGCCTCGATGCCCGTGCGCAGCTCCACGACCTGCGCTTCACTCAGCAGCTCGGGCGCGAAATTCCAGGCGCGCTCCTCCAGCCCCCTGTGCGCGACCAGCAGGCCCTCGGCACGCTGACCGTAGAGTTCGCCGACCCAGCGGTCCTCGATCACCATGCGGCTCAGTGTGGCGAATACCAGCATGTCGATGGCGTTGAGCTCCGGGTTCGGGCCCGTCGCGATCGTGAACGCGCTCGTGGCCTGCGAGACCAGCCACGACTGCGCGGCCAACCGCTCGCCAGGATCGTCGGTGGACTGCTGAAACACGCCGACCCGCTCGGTGACCCACGCCGTGTATTCGTCGGCAAAGCGCATGATGGAGAGCTGCAGTTGCAGCAGTGCGGCTGCACGCTCCTCGGCCGCCCGGTCGCGGAACAGTCGATTGGTGGCTGCGCACCCCGACAGCAAGGTGGCGGCAGTGAGCAGCACGAGCAGAACCCTGGACACCAGGGGAGGGTGAATCATGGTGACGCCGTTTTCGCCTCGAGGCGGGATTCGCGGGCGCATTGTATCGCCTGGACCCCACAAGACCATGCAGCAGTGGAGAACAGCGCTACCATCCGGCCACTGCGGTCACGGCAGAGAGAGGTCACGGCTTTGGCACTGCGGCAAGTCCCCTGCGTCGTGCTGGTCACGGGCGCATCATCGGGTTTCGGACGAACGATTGCGAACGCGCTGCGACAGCGAGGACATCGGGTGTACGGCACCAGTCGCAACCCGACCGCTGCGGCGCCCGATAGCACTACCCTGATCGCAATGGATGTGGACGACGATTCGTCGGTCGCGGCAGGCGTCGCGCATGTGCTGGCAGACGCCGGCAGGATCGACGCCGTGCTGAACAACGCCGGCGTCGGCTACGCGGGCGCGCTCGAGGACACCTCCGTCGACGAGGCGCGGCGGCAGTTCGAGACGAACCTCTTCGGCGTGCACCGCGTCTGTCGGGCGGTGCTACCGCACATGCGCGAGCGCCGTGCCGGCCGCATCGTCAACATGAGTTCGCTTGGCGGGTTGGTGACCGTGCCCTTCCAGGGCATGTACTGCGCGTCGAAATACGCGTTGGAAGCCTACACGCAGGCCTTGCGCATGGAGGTGCGGTCTTTTGGCATCCAGGTGGCGATGATCGAACCCGGCGACTTCGCCACGGGCTTTACCGCGCATCGGCGCATGACTGCAGCCAGCGTGCCCGGTTCGCCGTATGCCGAGCGTTGCCGCTCGGCCGTCGCGAAGATGGCGGAGGACGAAGGCGTGACCACGGACGTCCGGCCCGTCGTGCGTGCAGCGATCGACTCGATCGAGTCGGACCGCCCGCCGTTGCGCTATCCGGTCGCGAGCCGGCTGCAGCTGGCGCTGGTTGGGTTGCGACACGTGCTGCCACAGCGACTGTACGAGAAATTGGTGATGGATCACTATGGCGTGGGTTGACGCGCACGGCATCGCCAATGCCTCGAGACGCGCTACTGCTGGACGGACTGTTGTGCAGGAACGTGGCTGGCCGTGGCCTTGTCCTGCCTTAACGCCGGGATCCTTCTGATTAACGGCGTGATGCGCTCCTAGCGGCTGAGCACGCAATACCTGATCGTCACCTCCGCGCCCAACGCTCATCAGCAGCGCGACCGGACTTTGGCCACGGCGGACCGCTCGACAGTCAGTGCGACGTCGTCGACCTGGTCAGCGTGGCGTTGTCTCCCGGCTCGCCGATCCGTCGGGCAGGATAAACCCAGGAAAACGCAGATCGTCGACGCACTCCAGCGGGAGTTTCGCGCTCGGGTCATCCACGAACGCTACCACGATCCTCGCCGCGCACAGGTTAATGGCGCCGAGTTGGACGTGTGTGCTGTCCGGGAACACGACGAGCCGCGCGCTGGGCAGTGCGCGCGCGACGATCTCGCTGCGGAACGTGGGAGTCTGCGCATCGAGGCCGCCGCTCAGGATCAGGGTCGGGAGGTCCGACCTGACATCGACATCGGTCGAATCCGGCAGGCCAGGCACGCCGGCAATCTCGCACAAGCGTACGTACTCGCGTGCTACTGACTCCCCGAACAGTCTGGCGTACCTGCCGACACCGTCGAGGATGAGCTCGTCGGCGGAGCGCACCGGATCGTCCGAGCAGACCACGGCCATGTGCATGACCTGCGCTATCGCGCCAGCGGGCGCGTTACGCGCCCCGATCAGCGCCTGGCCAATGACACTGCCCATGACCTCGCCCATCGACTTGCGTCCGTCTTTGATGAGCTCGTGCATAGTGGCCGGCAGGCTCATGACGCCGATCTTCGTTCCGTGCATTCCGTAGACGAAGGCGACGAAGTCGTCCCGCCGTACGTCGAACTGCAGCACCGTGCCGGGATTCTCCGGGTCGGCGAAAGAGGCCGGAATCGGCCCGTCGTCGAACAGCGCCAGCCCGCGATCGACCAGGGACGGGATGTCGTAAGCCTCGCGACACTTCGGATCCGCCTCGCATAGACCGGCAACGTGGCGTAGCGCGTAGTCGGTGTCCAGGGCCCGGTTCTCGACCCAGCTCTTGCGCGACAGCGATTCGGCTCCGTCGAGGATGACCGCCTCGAGCATTGCCGGGAAATCACGCATCACGTGCTGTCCGAGCTGCGATCCGTACGATGCGCCGTAGTAAACGATCCGCTTGTAGCCTAGCGCCTCGCGAGCGGCGTTGATGTCCGCCGCGATGGCGACGCTGTTGTACTTGGAAAGGTCGATGCCTTGCTGGCGGAAATTGCCGATGCATCGGGCCAACGTCTCTCGCTCCAGCACGATGCTGTCCTGCTCGCCGAGTTTGCGGCGGTAGGCTGTCCACGCGAGCGAGTTGGCCTCCGGGCAGTCGAGCACTGGAACGCTGTGAATGGAGCCTCGCTGTTCCAGCACGACGACGTCCCGCGTGTCGAGGATCGGGCCGAGGAAGCCCGGACTCAGCAGCGCGAATGCCTGCGGCGAGATCAGCGTGCTGCCCGGTCCTCCTGCGAGCATGAAAAGAGGAGCCGACGGCTTGCCGGCCCGGCCCTTCACGCGCAGAAATCCCAACTTCACCGTGCGTCCACTGGGCTTCGATGCATCCTCCTGGACGACGACGTATCCGCATTCGTAAGCCGCGCCGAACTCAAGGTCCGGCGGCGGCGCTACGAAACACGGCGTCGCGGACTCGACACGGGCTGCCGGGGCGGCGAGCGCGGTTTCGAGCTGAGAGTCTCCCCGCGCGGGATTGTCGGAAGCATTCCCATATTCCGCAGCCACCACGAGGCACAGGGCGAGAAGCAGTCGGGCGACGTGATTCGCGTGCGGCATGCAGTTCTATTCCGTTGAGAATGTGCAGGGCGGGCACGCCACTCGCGTGCAGGAGGGGCAGTGACGGCTATGGCATGCCGCCAGGCCGGTTCCTCGGCACGCACGCCTAGCGCAGCGACTTGTCGGCTAGCCACGGCGGATCGGTGAATGTCGTTGCCTCCGCCGCGCTGCCCGGCTCGACGAACTCGTGAATCGAATCGTCGCGGTAGTAGCGCCAGAAGGCCGTCTCCAGGTCCGGATTCGCGATCCTGAAGTCGCCCCGTGCCGCACGCTCCTCGAGGAACCTGCGGTAGGCGTCCAGCGGTTCCGGCCCTCCTTGCTGGTAGCCGATGCGGCCGCCGTACTGCTGGTAGAGCGCCCGATTGATCTTCCACTGCCTGATGAACGCGGCTGCGATCTCCAGTCGCGCCGCCCTGTCCTCGTCGGATTCCTCGGTGGCATCCGCCGCGGTGTCGGCCGGAACCGGCTCGCCCGCTGCCTGCCGGCGCGCGCGATCCTCCTCCATGAAGGCTCGCACGTGCGCGACGTAGGCGTCCTTCTCCGCGGGTGTCACCACAATGTGCTGCTGGTCCGCGTACTGGTCGGTCAAGCGCGTCAGGACTACGTAGCGGAGCTCTTCCGCTTCCTGCGTGTGGATGACCGTGCCAAGCACCTTACCGGCGACTGGAGTCGCCGGATCGCCGTAGACGTCCGATTGCAGGCCGATGTCCGTCAGCGGTGGCGACTCCTGCACTGCAGGCGCGGCAGGCACTGCCACGGCCGGCGGAGACTTGACTCCGCAACCCGCGAGAACTGCTGCGGCAACGCTTGTGAGAATGCGATCAAGGAATTTCATCGTCAGTCGTCGATTCAGGCGAACGCACAGCGCGACGTCACCTTGGCGGTCGGCAACGGTTGATCAGCGCCGACGCTTATGGCGGGCGGTTGCCGAGTCTTATTGCGGAGCGCCTCCAGCTGGACCGTCACTGAGGATCGTGAAACCAGACGCAGTGTTTTCGGCGAGTATAGGCGCGTCGGTGATCATCATCGTGGAACCGGGGCCAAGCAAGACGTAGACCGCCCGCGAGAATCCCGCCGGCAAGACTACGGCCGACGCCGCATCGAACGGCAGCGAGCGCCCGGCATCGTCGAAGTGACCCGGCATGGCGATCGCGACCCATTTTCCCTGCCGTTGACCGGAAAGCGTTGCGTGCGACGCGTCGTCGTAGTCCGCGGTCAGCACGTAAGCGTGCGTGCCGAGCGGCATATCCGGGCTGCGAAGGGAGATCCTTGCACGGCCGATTTCGACGCCGTTACGCATCACCAGTGCGCGCCGGTCGGTCGCACTGATCACGATGGACACTGGCCCGTGTGGGGATTTCTCGGGTTCGAGTCGGAAGTCCTGATTCTCGGCGAGGCGCTCCGGCACGCGGGCGGCACCCGTGCTCGCGTCGACCGGCGCAAACGCAGGCGGGTGTGCAACCGTCTCCGGTGCAGTCTTCCCGTCGACGACGACGACGGTCATGCCCATCGGTGACACAGCGAACAGTTCTTCCGAAAATTTCGACGGCAGGTGCACACAGCCATGCGACGAGGGGTAGCCCGGCAGTCCCCCGGCGTGCAGCGCCACACCGCTCCAGGTCAGCCGTTGCGTGTAGGGCATCGCCGCGTTGTTGTACTTGCTCGAGTGATGATCCTTGTCCTGCTGCAGCACGACGAAGACACCCGTCGGGGTCTCATAGCCACCCTTGCCCGTGCTGATCGTCGTAACGCCGATCTCGACGCCGTTGCGATAGACGTAGGCGCGCTGCTCGCCGAGACTTACCAGCACCACGATGGGACCCTCAGGCGCCGCCGCGGCGTTCCAGACGTATTCGCCCGGTTTGAGGTCGACGGGCGCGGTTTCCGCCTGGCGCGATTCATTGGCGCCCCAGAAAGGGGTGGCCTCGGACGAAGCCGTGGCACACATCAGCAGGGCGGCGATTGCAATTCGTCGGTACATGGGTTCCTGGTCCGGCGGGGTAACGACAAAAAGCTAGCAGCCTGGGGTGACAGCAGATATCCGGAAAGCGAACGGCCGGCATCCTTTGCGTGCCACGATGTTCTGGCTGGTTTCGATGTACATTATTTGCGACATATGTTCCTGCGTCGATTCCTTCTGGCTTGGTCCTGCGCCTTGTTCGTCAGCTGCGGCACCATGCCGCGAGCGCCGGCACTGCTCGATACGGTGGCGGCGTATCCCGGCGGATCGCTGCCCGCCGACCGTGATGGCCGGGCACGGTTTCGGCAGATCACCTGCGATCTGGTCGCGCGGACGCCCGACCCCGCCCCATCGGCCGAAAGTTGCGACGACATCTTGTGGCGACTGCGGGACGAACCCCCTGCAGACACTGACCGCGTGGCGCTGCCGGCCATCGCACCCCGGCTGCAGATCTTCGTCGTCAGCGGCGCATTCTCCGATTGCCGCGAACCCGCGACGGTGCCGTTCGAGGCCGGGATTGCACGACTTGCGGCGACGGGCGTCCGGATTCGTCCGGTGATGGTGAGTGGCCGCTCGAGCACGGAGCACAACGCACGCCAGGTCGCGGATGCCATTCGTACCGCCGGCGTCGCGCCCGACGAGCGCATCGTCCTGGTCGGCTATTCCAAGGGCGCTGCGGACGTCCTGCAGTACCTCGCCGACTTTCCCGGGCCTGCCAGACAGGTCGCCGCGGTAGTGAGCGTAGCCGGTGCCGTCCAGGGTTCGCCGCTGGCTGATCAGGGCGACTGGTGGTATCGCACGCTTTTCGACCACGCATTCGCCGGTACTTGCGATCCGGGCGACGGCCAGGTCATCCACAGCCTGCGGCCTTCAGTGCGCACCGCCTGGCTTGCGACCCATCCGCTGCCGAGGCACATCGCCTATTACTCACTCGCTGCGTTTACGACCGAGGAACACCTGAGCGAGGGATTGACGATGACCTGGCGAATGCTGGCTCGATATGACCGGCGTAACGATGGCCAAGTCGTCGTGGGCGACGCCGTAATTCCGGGCTCGACCCTGCTCGGCTATGTCAACGCCGACCATTGGGATCTCGCGATCGCGCTGGAAAGCCAGATGCCACGGCTGTCGGCGCGCCAGAGCTCGCGCAACCTGCCACGGTCGGAGCTGCTGGAGGCGGCGCTGCGGTATGCCAGCGAAGAGATGATGAGTGCCACGCCGTCCGGCGCCCTGGCCGCGAAGGGCGTCCCATGATGGTCAGTCGATTTCGACCCGCATGTTATGGTTGGGCCCGGAACGGCTTTGAACAGAGAGACAGGCGGTTCAACCGAACCGGTGGCGCGGCCGCTTCTGTCTAGAACCGCAGCGTCGAGGTGAATCCATGCCTGGAATGCCGCTCCCGCCTCGGCACGCACGCTGGTTGCACAGCGATGACCCAGATGAGGTGACGTCCTGGGTGCGGCGGCGCGACGGCGAGCACTCGCGGGTAGTGCATGGCACGGGGCCCTTTGGTTTCAAGATCGCGTTTCTTGAGGGCCGCTGCGTGAACCTCGGCTGGGGGCGATCGCGTCTCGGCCAGACGTTGCGGGCCCGCTTCGATCAACCGCACGTGCAGGTGCCCCTCGAAGTCGCCCAGCAGTACTCCTTCGGTCGCACCGAGATGTCGGTCTCGACCGGCACGCCGGTCTTCATCGGGACAGGGACCGATTGCTCGAGGCGTGCAGAGTCGGGCTGCGTCTTTGCCCTCGAATTCGAAGATTCGACGCTCGTCGCCGAGGTTCGCGCACGTCGTCAAGACAAAGATGTCACGCTTCCACGCATGCCGCGTGCCCTCAAGCTGTCGATGGCGCAGCGGCGCGCATTCGGTGGCGCAGTCGGCGAATTGGCCGCAGCGCTGGACCCGAACATGCCGCTTGCCCGGCAAGCCCACGCCGAGAGCCAGGTCGTCAGTCTGCTGGCCGATGTGCTGCTCGATACCTCGTCGCACGTGGTCCGTCAGGGCCGTCTGTCGGCGCAGCGCCTGAACGACCTCGAGGATTGGATCGACGCGCACCTCGGCGAGCCGATCACCATCGGTCGGCTTTGCAGCGTCGTCGGTGTCGGCGAGCGGTCGTTGCAGTTGGCATTCAGTGCCCGCCGCGGCATGTCCCCGATGCGCTTTGTCACTGAGCAGCGACTGCAGGCCGCGCATCGTCGCCTCTCGGCGTCGGATGGCATTTCCGACATCACGCGAGTGGCCATCGAACTCGGCTTCACGCACATGGGCCGCTTTTCGATGGCCTATCGCGATGTATTCGGCGAACTACCCTCGCGCACCCGGTTGCGCAGTCAGCGCAAGGCAAAGTAGCGGTTGACAGGGCAACTGGCGGCGCAGAACGGTGCGCAGGCCGCGGAGAGCCAGTCCAAGCCCGGTGCTCATTCTGGAACGCTCGAGGCGGTCCGGAGAGCCGTTCAGTGTGTGCGGAATTCGGATAGTTGGTGGCTCCTTTCGACGCTAACATCCCGGCACTGTTCCGTCGGCGGACGCAGGGAGTTTCTGCGTGACCGCGGTTTTGCACGACGTCGTGATCCCCAGCCGAGGCTGACTATGGCAACCATTCATCGGCGCGCGCTGCGTTTTCTGCTCATGCTCGCCCTGTTTCCGGTCTTGATCGCGTCGGCACAAGCCGACAGTGACATCCGGACCCAGCGGGTGCAGTTCGCCAAGGGCGCCACCAGCGCGACCATGAAAGGCACGATCAAGGGCTATGAGATCGTCGATTACGTGCTTCATGCGGCGCAGGGTCAGTACATGAACGTGAGCATGGCGACCGACAACGCCGCGAGCTACTTCAACATCATGGCACCGGGCGAGACCGAGGTCGCCTTCTTCAATGGCTCCACCAGCGAGAATCAGTTCGAGGGCGAACTTGCCGCGACCGGCGACTACCGGATACGCGTGTACATGATGCGCAGTGCTGCGCGGCGCAACGAAGTGGCGAACTATCGTCTGGAGATGATCGTGACGGGTGCCGCCCACGGCAAGGGCGGAGGCGATGCGCTGGTGCCCGGGACCGATTTCCACGCGACGTCGCAGATCCCCTGTGTCGCCGAACCGAACAAGCCGATGAGCCTGTGCGAGGCCGGCGTCAAGCGTACAGCGAACGGCGGCTCGGTTCACGTCAGGACGCCGGACGGCGGCAGCCGCGTGATCACCTTCCGGGACGGCAAGGTGTCGTCCACCGACGCCGATGCGCCATTCAAAGTGGAGCGACGTGACGACGTTACGATCGTGCGCATCGGTGCGGCGGAGGTCTACGAGATTATCGACGCGTTCGTGTTCGGGGGTTGATCGCCCGGTGATCCCGGCGGTTCGGTGACAGGAAAACTTGTAATGGAGGTTGCATGAGAAAGTCTGCATTCGTGTCGGCATCCCTGGTCGTCATCGCCATGAGCGGTTGGCTGGCACCCGTGCATGCCGACTCTGCCGAAGCGCATTGCGAGGTCCGCAAGGATGGCGAAGTGAAGCAAGGCCGGTCAGGTCCCTGCACGTTTTCGCAGCGGCAAGGCTATATCGACCTGGATCTTCGCAATGGCGTGACCTATAGCCTGTCCCCGGGCCAGAATGCGAACCACTACAAGGACCAGAAGGGCAACAAGGTCATCCGCACGCAGGCGGGCGGCACTACCCAGGAGTTCAAGTGGGAAGGCGGCACGAAGGTGATCGTCACTTTCGGCGCGCCTGCAGCTAACCAGGGCGGTGGCAGCGTGAGCGACACGCCGGCCGATCTGAAGGACCTGGTCCACGGCCGCCGGGTCGGTGGCGAGGTCGACGACGAGCTGATTGCCCGAGGCTGGCGAGCGGCGAAGAATGAAGTGCAGGGCAATGAAGTCTACTCATACTGGGGCAAGGGGTCCCGTTGCGTCGTCGTTCATTTCGACGCCAGTCGCCATGTTGCGTCGATTGCCAACGGTATGGAGAGCAGCTGCAGGTAGCGTGCCCCGGGGTAACGGCTCGGGCGCAATAGACAGGCCGTTACCCAGTATCGTTAATCACCCGGCCTGGTGGTGCGCACTGGCGGGCGGTCGGCGACACTCCCCGCGCTGCCCGCTGGAGTCATCCCAGGGCCCTCGGTCGTTTTCCGCGCCGTTACTCGACCGCTTCGCTGTACTGTCGATTTGCCGACCCTCTGGAACCTGCATAGAATCCACGTCGGCCAGCGGGTGTAGTTCAATGGTAGAACTGTAGCTTCCCAAGCTACTAGCGTGGGTTCGATTCCCATCACCCGCTCCAATCTTCCGCGGATGTCGCTTGCGGCGTTTCATGCCGGTCGCGCCGGCTTCGCCACTCGGCCGGCCCCATCCCTGCCCATCGCCCGAATGCGCGCGTGAATGAGCTGCATTCGGTGTAGCCAAGGATGGATGCGATCTCGCCGACGGGCATCCGGGTGCGTTGCAGCAAGTGGCGCGCGGTGTCGAAACGGGCCTCGTCACGCAGTTGTAAGAATGTAGTGCCTGCTGTTGCCAGGCGCCGTTTCAACGTCCGGACGGTCAGTCCCATCTGTTCCGACGCAGCCATGATTGAGCAACGGGCGCCCGTCACCATCGTGCGCAGTTGTCGGCGGACCCGGTCCACGATGTCATCATCGTCGTCGACGCCCACAAGCAACTCAGTGACGCGCTCGCGCATCATCCGGTGCAGTATCGGATCTGCGCCGGGCGGCGGCCGCGCAAGCCAGCGGGCTGCGAACGTGATCCCGGAGCGCTCCTGGTCGAACCGCGGCGCCACGTGAAAGGCAGTGCGAATGCGCGCCGTGGCCGGCGGCGCCGCAAGTGCAAAGTGCACCTCCGTCGGGTGCCATTGCGGCCCGCAGAGTGCGCGCAGGATGTTGAAGCCGATGGCCACGGCGACGGCGATGAGTTGCTCGGCGTTCGGCACGTCAGGCTCAACGATCGCATAGCCGAATGACACCGATCCGCCGTGATGGTCGAGCGTGATCGTGCCGCCGCCGTCGGCAATGTGGTACAGGCGTTGAATCGTATGCAGAGCGGTTCGGACGTTGGGCGCGCTCTGTGCCAGGTAACCGACCGCGCCCAATGACGAGATCCCCGCGCGTTCGCCGACCAGCAAGCCGAAATGCTCACACGACGTTGCCTCGACGCACCGGCCGAAGATGCGCCCAACCGTCGAGTAAGCAATCCGGCACTCAGGATCGTTGAACGCCGAGGGCGCAAGATTAAATTCCCGGAGCAGTGGGGCGGCATCGACGCCGAGCCCGGCGAGCACGGACGGAAGCGCCATGATCGGCGCAACGCGCACTTGGGCGGTCCCGACGCTCGGACGCTTCGAGCGCGGTTCACCGCCGGCCGGACGATTCGTTGGCTTGGGTCTCAATCATCACCGCAGATTCAGGGTGGCCCAAATAGTTAAGTAGATGGCCCTGAACATCAAGCCCTCGATTCGACGCGAAGGCAACATCCGGATGCAATTTCAAGGTCAGGGGCGTCCGCTAGGGCGCGCCGCAACAAGGGCGGGAGAGAGACGCGATGCGAAAGAATGCCTGTTCACGGATCCTGGCTGCGGCGTCGATGGTCTGCGCTGTCGTCCCTGCGTTCGCCGCCGAACCGGTGACGATCGACAACTTCCGGCGTGCCGAGACCCATCACTACTTCTCGACCTATGTCGACAAGGGCTGCTTCGCGAAGCTCTGCAACGACCGGTCCCCGCCACCCGTCGACAAGCAGGACGTGATCCGGATGAATCGCGACACGCCGTACACGGCGGGAATTTTCGATCTCACGACGCCGGTGACGATCGTGAAGCCCGACACCGGCAAGCGCTTCCAGTCGATGCTCATCATCAACGAGGACCAGTACAACCCGCTGGTCGCCTACAAGCCCGGCAGCTACACGCTGACGCAGGAGAGCATGGGCTCGCGGTACGTCGCCGTGCTGTTCCGTACGTTCATGGATCCCAACGATCCAGCCGACGTGACGGCGGCCCACGCGGCGCAGGATGCGATCGAGGTAATGCAGGCCAGTCCGGGCAAGTTCGAGGTGCCCGACTGGGACGAGCAACAGCGCGCGAAACTGAGCGCAGCGCTTGCTGGCTTGTTCCCATTCGTTCCCGACAGCCGCGACATGTTCGGCCCGAAGGAGAAGGTCAATCCGGAACGCCACCTCATCGGCACGGCGGCGGGCTGGGGCGGCAACCCGCTCGAGGACGCAAAGTACGTCATCGGCGCGGTGCAGCAGAACGACGGCAACACGCCCCATGCGCTGACGGTGAAGGATGTGCCGGTCGACGGCTTCTGGTCAGTCACCGTCTACAACGACAAGGGCTACTTCGAGGCGCCCGAGACTGCGATCTCGATCAACAACGTCACCGGGAAGCGGAACAAGGATGGCTCGATGACCATCCATTTCGGCGGCGATCCAAAGGCCGTCAATTACTTGCGCACCATGCCCGGCTGGAACTACATCGTGCGCCTGTACCGCCCGCGGCCCGAGATTGTCGACGGCACGTGGACATTCCCGGAGCCCATGCCGGTCCGTTGACCGCCGCAGTGCGCCACGGTCAAG
>CAWHCA010000034.1:0-42196 GCA_963827615.1 uncultured Gammaproteobacteria bacterium
CGCATTGGGAAGGGCAGGAGGGATAGGAAGGACAGGAAGGACAGGAAGGATAGTAAGGACGGAAGCGTCAAGCGGCGGTCAATCGGACCTTGCCGACGCGACTCAAATCGACTTGCTGCTTCGCCTGCCAAAGATCGTAGCTGTACTGCAAAGCGAGCCAGCTCTCGGGCGAACGTCCCAGACTCTTCGAGAGTCGCAGCGCCATTTCCGGGCTGATCCCGCTCGCGCCGGTCAACACACGATTCAAGGTGGAGGCCGCCACGCCGAGCTTCGCCGCCAACTCACGGCCGCTGATGCCATTCGGCTCCAGATAAACCGACGAGATGAACTCGCCAGGATGTGGGGGGTTGTGCATCGCCATCAGTGGTAGTCCTCATAGTCCAGGACGAATGCTTGCCCGTCCCGGAACTCGAATGTCAGGCGCCAGTTCCCATTGACCCAGATCGACCATCGACCACGCTCTGAGCCCTTTAAGCCATGGAGTCGGAAACCCGCGATATCCATGTCCTCGATCGTCTGGGCGGACTCGAGTGCGGCCAACTGCATACGCAGACGCTTTGCATGCGCGGGCCTGATGCCGGCCAGACTCCCCGACTCATAGAACTTCCGCAGCCCTTTGTGCCGGAACGACTGGATCATGATCGCAGGATAGCGTGTTGCGCATCGCGCAACAAGCGCCCGATACTAAAGCCCCGCTCCGACCAACCCCTAAACCCTAACCCCTATCCCCTATCCCGTTACCCCTACTTTCAGGCCAACGGAGTTGGCGAGCGCAGCGAACCCGGGAAAGCTGGTGGCGACGTTAGCAACATCGAGGATCTCGATCGGCGCGGATGCACGCAGGCTCGCGACCGCGAACGCCATCGCGATCCGGTGATCGCCGCGGCTGTCGATCGTGCCGCCGCGCAACGGGTTGCCGCCCACGATGCGCATGCCGTCGGCAAGCACTTCATGCTGCACGCCGAGCACCTCGAAACCGCGCGCCATCGCCGCGATGCGGTCGCTTTCCTTGACACGGAGTTCCTCGGCCCCCGTGACGAGGGTCTCGCCTTCCGCACATGCCGCAGCGACGAACAGGGCCGGAAACTCGTCGATCGCGAGTGGCACCAGCCGCTCGGGGATGCGCGCGCCCTTGAGCCGCGACGGCCGCACTTCGATGTCGGCTACCGGCTCCATGCCGAAGCTGCGGTGGTTGAGCAGGCGCAGGTCTGCGCCCATCAGCGCCAGCATCTCCAGGATGCCGGTCCGCGTAGGGTTCACGCCGACATCGCGGATCGTGAATGGCTCGCGCGCTCCGAGGCACGCCGCGACCAGGAAGAACGCCGCGGACGAGATGTCGCCCGGCACGTGGAGCCTTGCGGCCTGCAGCGACCTGGGCGCAGCGAGAGTGACCACGCCGTCGCGTGCGCGGACTTCGCAGCCGAAGCTCTGCAGCATCCGTTCCGTGTGATCGCGCGTGACGGCCGGTTCGACCACGGTGGTCTCGCCCTTCGCATACAGCCCTGCAAGCAGCACCGCGGATTTCACCTGCGCGCTGGCGACGGGCATCTCGTAGCGGATGCCTTGCAGCTGCTGCCCGCCGCGAATCCGCACCGGCGGTCTCCCGTCGTGCGTTTCGATGTCGGCACCCATGGCGCGCAGCGGCTTTGCGGCGCGCTCCATCGGGCGGCGCATCAACGATGCGTCACCGATCAGCTCGGAATCGAACGGCTGGGCGCTGAGCAGGCCCATGAAGAGCCGCATCGCGGTGCCCGCGTTGCCCATGTCAAGCGTGGCCGTGGGCGCGCGCAGGCCCTGCAGGCCGACGCCATCGACAGTGACTTCACCGGGGCCCGGTCGTTCGACGCGGACACCGAGGTGCGCGACGGCCTTCATGGTGGAGAGGCAGTCTTCGCCTTCCAGGAATCCCGTGACGTGCGTCCGCCCTTCTGCCAGTGCGCCAAACATGACGGCGCGGTGCGAGACCGACTTGTCGCCCGGGACGCTGATCTCCCCGGCGACGCGCTCGGCCGGGTCGACGACGTAGGACGTCATGTCAGAGGATCGCCTTCGGGTAGGCGCCGACGACGCGGTACAGCGACGCGCGACGCTTGAGCTCCGCGAGCGCAGTTGCCAGCGGCTCGCGCTCGGCATGGCCCTCGACGTCGATGAAGAACACGTAGTCCCATTTCTTCTTGCGGGACGGGCGCGATTCGATGCGCGTCAGGCTGATGCCGTGCTGTGCCAGCGGCTCGAGCAGGCGATACAACGCGCCAGGCGCATCGGTTTTCGCGGCCGATACCAGCAGCGTTGTCTTGTCGGCCTCGCCCGGGCTCGCGGCCTTGCGGCCGATCACGAGGAAGCGCGTCGTGTTGTCGGGGCGGTCCTCGACCTCCGGCACGAGCAGGTTCAGGCCGTACACCTCGGCCGCGGCGGCGCCGGCAATCGCAGCAGTGCCCTCTTCGTCACGTGCACGACGCGCACCTTCGGCATTGCTGCTGACAACGACGCGCTCGACGCTGGGCATGTGCTCCTGCAGCCAGCCGCGGCACTGTGCCAGCGACTGCGGGTGCCCGCACACCCGGCGGATGTCGCCGAGCATCGACATGCGACCCATCAGGTTCTGGTGGATGCGCAGTTCCACCTCGCCGATGATCTTCAGCGGCGAGGTCAGGAACATGTCGAGCGTGTTGTTGACGGTGCCTTCGGTCGAGTTCTCGATCGGCACGACGCCGAAGTCGGCGGCGCCCGATTCCACCTCGTGGAAGACCTCTTCGACCGACGTCAGCGGCAGCGGCCGCACCGAGTGGCCGAAATACTTGAGCACCGCCTGCTGCGTGAACGTGCCCTCGGGTCCGAGGTACCCGATCTTGAGCGCATTCTGCTGGGCGAGGCACGCGGACATGATCTCGCGGAACAGCCGCAGGACTTCTTCGTCCCGCAGGGGGCCGCCCTCCTCCTGGTTGCGCTGCAGGGCGAGGCGCAGGACCTGGGATTCGCGCTCCGGGCGATAGAAGTCGACGGTGTGACCGGCTGCGTGCTTGGACACGCCCACCTGCTGCGCGAGTCTTGCTCGCTCGTTGATCAGTGCGTGCAGCTGCGCATCGACGCTGTCGATGCGCTCGCGAATCTGTTCGAGCGGCACCTTCAGGGCGCTCGCGGCCGTGACGACCTGCGCTGCAGCCGGCTTCATGCGTGGCGACGCCGCCGACTTCTTCGGAGTTCGGCGTTTGTTGCCCGCGGGCAGGCTCCGGGATCGCTTCGTCTTGGCCATGGCTCGGGTCAGGTCGTGTCGGGTCGGGTCGGGTCGGGTCGGGTCGGGTCGATCAGATCAGTCGGGCGCTCAACACGCCGGGAATGGCGCGCAGTTTAACCACAACTTCCGGCGCGATCGGGGCGTCCGTGTCGAGCAGCGTGTAGGCGACGTCGCCGCGCGACTTGTTGAGCAGGTCGGCGATGTTGAGCCGGGCTTCCGCGAGGCAGGTCGAGATCTGGCCGACCATGTTGGGCACGTTCGCGTTGGCGATGGCCAGGCGGCTGACGCCGGCCCGCGGCAGCACCGCTTCGGGAAAGTTGACCGAATGACGCACGTTGCCATTTTCGAGGAACTCGCGCAGCGTCTCCGCCGCCATGATCGCGCAGTTCTCCTCGGCTTCGCCCGTCGATGCGCCGAGGTGCGGCAGCGCCACCACCCTGGCGTGCGCCCGAACGGCATTCGTCGGAAAGTCGCAGACGTAGGCGCTCAACTGGCCATTGTCGAGGCCGGCCAGCACGGCGGCTTCGTCGACGATCTGCCCGCGGGCGAAGTTGAGCACCGCGCTGCCCTTGCGCATGAGGCTGATGCGCGACGCATTGACGAGACCACGCGTGTGGTCGTTGAGCGGCACGTGCACCGTGACGGCATCGCAGCGGGCGAACAAGTCGTCCAGGCTGAGCGCCTGTTCGACGCCGGACGACAGCTGCCATGCGCGCTGCACGGTGATCTGCGGGTCGTAACCCAGGACTTTCATGCCGAGATGCAGGGCAGCGTTCGCGACCTCGACGCCGATGGCGCCGAGCCCCACCACCCCGAGCGTGCGCCCCGGCAGTTCGTAGCCGACGAATTTCTTCTTGCCCTGCTCCATCGCCGCTTCGAGCGCGTGATCATCGCCTTCGAGCGTGCGCACGTAATCCCAGGCCTGGCAGATGTTGCGCGCCGCCAGGAACAGCCCGGCAAGCACGAGTTCCTTGACCGCGTTGGCGTTGGCGCCCGGCGAATTGAAGACCGGAATGCCACGCTGGCTCAGCTTCGCGACGGGGATGTTGTTGGTGCCCGCTCCCGCCCTCGCCACCGCCAGCACGCTCGCCGGAATCTCCAGCGCGTGCACGTCGGCCGAACGGACGAGCAACGCATCGGGCCGCACCAGTTCGGACGCGACTTCGTAGCGATCGCGAGGCAGGCGCTCGAGACCGCGCAGCGAGATGTTGTTGAGAGTCTGGATCTTGAACATGGGGAAGGGGAGGAAGGGAGGAAGGGAGGAAGGGAGGAAGGATAGGAAGGACAGGAAGGACTAGGAAGGACAGGAAGGGCGGGAAGCATAGGAAGTTCAGGAAGCTCAGAAATCAGAAATCAGAGATTTGTGCTCTGGGGACGCGGACTGACGGCGCGCATCGCCCCCTTCCGCCCTTCCGCCCTTCCTGCCCTTCCTGCCCTTCCTGCCCTTCCTGCCCTTCCTCCCCTTCCTCTATCCCCTCGTCCGCTGGAACTCACGCATGTACTCGACCAGCGCTTCCACGCCCGCCATCGGCATCGCGTTGTAGATGCTCGCGCGCATGCCGCCAACGGAGCGATGACCTTCGAGCGCAACCAGGCCTGCCTGCTTCGCGCCATCCGCGAACAGCTTGTCGAGCGCTGCGTCCGGCAACGTGAAAGGCACGTTCATCCACGAGCGGCACTCGACCGCGACCGGGTTGCGGTAGAAGCCCGATGAATCGATCGCGTCGTACAGCTTGCGAGCCTTGGCCTGGTTGAGTCGACCCATGGCCTCGAGGCCGCCCTGGCGCTTGATCCACTGGAACACGAGACCAGCCACGTACCACGAATAGGTCGCGGGCGTGTTGAGCATCGAGCCGTCGGCGGCCATCGCCTTCCAGTCGAACACGGTGGGCGTGTCGGGCCGCGCCTTGCCGAGCAGGTCTTCACGCACGATGACCACCACGAGACCGGCTGGGCCGATGTTCTTCTGCGCGCCGGCATAGATCACGCCGAACCGGCTGACGTCGATCGGGCGCGACAGGATGGTGGACGACAGGTCTGCCACCAGCGGGATACCGCGGGCCTCGGGCACGAACGGGAACTCGACGCCGTGGATCGTCTCGTTCGGCGTGTAGTGCAGGTATGCCGCCGCGGGCGACCGCTGCCAACCGGACTCTGCCGGAACGGTGGTGAACTTCGTCGCGGACGCATCGGCCACGACGTTGACCGTGCAGTACCGTTTCGCTTCAGCGATGGCCTTCGTGGACCAGGTGCCCGTGTTGACGTAGTCGACGACAGCACCCGGAGCCGTGAGGTTCAGCGGGATCGCGGCGAACTGCGCCGTGGCCCCGCCCTGCAGGAACAGCACTTTGTAGTTGGCCGGGACGGCCATCAACTCGCGGAGGTCTGCTTCGGCCTGCTGGGCAATGCCGACGTAGGCCTTGCCCCGATGGCTCATCTCCATGACCGACATGCCGTGACCGTGCCAGTCGAGCATCTCGTCGCGGAGCTGTTCGAGCACTTCGACGGGCAGCGCGGCGGGGCCGGCGCTGAAATTGAACACGCGGGTCATGACGGAACGCTCCAGGAGGTCTTTTCGCACCGCAGTTTAGCAGTCACGATCCTCGCGGAGTCCGTCAACACGGCATTTGCTTATGCTGCCGCGTGGCGTGCAACAGGGCGTGGCATCAGGGCGTTGCTTCGGTGCCTTCATTCGCAGCGGCGGCGTCGCCCGGCGGGGTCTCGCCTTCGACGACTTCCGCATCCGAGTCCGGCTCAGGCTCGACCGATTCGACGCCGATCAGGCGCTCGCCTTCGTCGAGTCGAATGAGTCTCACGCCCTGCGTGTTGCGACCGAGCACGGACACTTCCGAGGCCCGGGTGCGCACGAGCGTGCCGCCGGAGCTCATCAGCATCAGTTCGTTCGTCGTCGCAACCTGCGTGGCAGCGACCAGCCTGCCGTTCCGCTCGGTCGTCTGGATCGCGATGACGCCCTGGCCGCCACGGCCATGCACCGGGAACTCTTCGACCGACGTCAGCTTGCCGAAGCCATTCTCGGACGCGATCAGGATCAGTCCCTGCGGATCCGGAATGATCAATGAGATGACACGCTCGTCGTCCGGCAGGCGGATGCCGCGCACGCCCGCGGCGTTGCGGCCCATCGGACGCACGTCTTCCTCGGCGAAGCGGATCGCCTTGCCTTCGGTGGTGAACATCATCACGTCGCGCTTGCCGTCCGTGATGTCGACGCCCACCAGCTGGTCGCCCTCTTCCAGGCCGACCGCGATGATGCCGGCCGTGCGGGGACGCGAAAATGCGACGAGCGAGGTCTTCTTGACCGTGCCCAGCGCCGTGGCCATGAAGATGTACTTTTCTTCCTCGTACTCGCGAATGGGGAGCACGGCGGTGATGCGCTCGCCTTCCTGCAGCGGCAGCAGGTTGACGATCGGCTTGCCGCGTGACACCCGGCCGGCCATCGGCAGCTGGTATACCTTGAGCCAGTACAACTGGCCGCGGCTCGAGAAGCACAGCAACGTGTCGTGCGTGTTGGCGACGAACAGCTTCTCGACGAAATCCTCGTCCTTCATCGCCGTCGCTGAACGGCCGCGGCCGCCTCGACCCTGCGCACGGTATTCGCTCACGGGTTGCGACTTGGCGTAACCGCCGTGCGACAGCGTGACGACCACGTCCTGCGGCGTGATGAGGTCTTCGATCGTGAGATCGGATTCGTCGCGCTCGATGCGGGTGCGGCGTTCGTCGCCGTACTGCTCGCGGATTGCGATCAGCTCGTCGCGGATCACCTGCAGCAGGCGTTCGGGGCGCGCGAGGATGTCGCTGAGGTCGCGGATTACGTCGAGCAGCTCGGCGTACTCGGCGAGGATCTTGTCCTGCTCGAGGCCAGTGAGCCGGTGCAGCCGCAGGTCGAGGATCGCCTGGGCCTGCGTCTCCGACAGGCGATAGATGGCGCCGTGCAGGCCGAGCGCAGCCTCGAGGCCCGCCGGACGCGCACTGACGTCACCCGCACGCGCGAGCATCTCGGGCACGGCCCCGCCGCGCCATTCGCGGGCAATCAACGCGGCTTTCGCCTCGGGTGGCGTGGGCGACGCCTTGATCAGCGCGATGATTTCGTCGATGTTGGCCAGCGCGACTGCGAGGCCTTCGAGGATGTGGCCACGGTCGCGGGCCTTGCGCAGGTCGAACACCGTCCGGCGCGTCACCACTTCACGGCGGTGTCGGACGAATGCCTCGATCATGTCCTTGAGGTTGAGCAGGCGCGGCTGGCCGTCGAGCAGCGCCACCATGTTCACGCCGAACACCGACTCCATCGGCGTCTGCTTGTACAGGTTGTTGAGGACGATCTCGGCGTTCTCGTTGCGCTTGAGCTCGATGACGACACGCATGCCGTCCTTGTCGGACTCGTCCCGCAGCTCGGAAATGCCTTCGAGCAGCTTGCCGCGCACGAGGTCGGCGATGCGCTCGAGCAGGCGCGCCTTGTTCACCTGGTACGGCAGCTCGGTGACGATGATGGCCTCGCGGCCGGCGTCGTCGTATTCCTCGATCTCGGCCTTGGCGCGGACGACGATGCGGCCCCGCCCCGTCGTGTAGGCGTTATAGATCTCGCGGGCGCCGTTGATGATGCCGGCCGTGGGGAAATCCGGGCCCGGCACGTGTTCCATCAGTTCGGGGATCGTGATCGCGGGATTGTCGATGTACGCGACGCACGCGTTCACGATCTCGACCAGGTTGTGCGGCGGGATGTTGGTCGCCATGCCGACGGCGATGCCCGACGAGCCGTTGATCAGCAGGTTCGGCACGCGCGTGGGCAGTACCGACGGCTCGATCTCGGACCCGTCGTAGTTCGGCACGAACTCGACTGTTTCCTTGTCGATGTCGGCCAGCAGCTCGCCCGCGAGGCGCGACATGCGGACTTCGGTGTAACGCATGGCGGCCGGCGAGTCGCCGTCCACCGAGCCGAAGTTGCCCTGCCCGTCGACCAGCAGGTAGCGCAACGAGAATGGCTGCGCCATGCGCACCATGGTGTCGTACGCGGCCGTGTCGCCGTGCGGATGGTACTTGCCGATGACGTCGCCGACGACGCGGGCTGACTTCTTGTAGGACTTGTTCCACTCGTTGCCGAGCTCGCGCATGGCATACAGCACGCGACGATGGACCGGCTTGAGGCCGTCGCGGACGTCCGGCAAGGCGCGCCCCACGATCACGCTCATCGCGTAATCGAGGTACGACTGCTTCATCTCGTCTTCGAGATTGACGTGCAGGAGTTCGCGCGCGATGTCTGCCATGGAGTCCGTTTTGCCCAACCAAAATGATCCGAAATGATACCACGACGAGGCCTTTCAACGCCCCCCAAGGACGGTCACCGCAGGTCATGCCGGGGCTGCGCCCGGTATACTGCCGGCCCCGATCCGCGAGACCCTGAATGGAGCCGGTAGACACGCTCGTTTGCGCCCGCTGGGTGCTGCCCGTCGAACCCGACGGCACCGTGCTCGCCGACCATGCGGTGGCGATGCGCGATGGACGCATCGTCGCCGTGCTGCCCACGGCCGCCGCGCTCGCCACCTACACGCCAGCCGAACTCGTTGAACGTCCGCAGCACGCGCTCTTGCCGGGACTGGTCAATGCGCACACGCATGCGGCCATGACGCTGCTGCGCGGCCGGGCCGAAAACCTGGCGCTGGCACCGTGGCTGCAGGATGCAATCGCACCGATCGAGCGGCGCTGGGTCGATCCCGAATACGTGCGCGACGGGACGGAACTGGCCATTGCCGAAATGCAGCGCGGCGGCGTCACCTGCTTCGCCGACATGCAGCTCTGGCCAGAGGTGGTTGCACGCGCGGCGGCCGACGCGCACATGCGTGTCAGCGTTGGACTCGTGGTGGAACAGGCCGCTTCCCGCTGGGCGGCCGATCCCAACGAATACATCGAAAAAGGCATGGCACTGCGGGACGAGTACCGCGGCGACGCACTGGTAGCCACGCACTTCGCACTCGAACCCTCGCATGCCCTGGATGACTCCACCCTGGCCAGGGTGCGGCGGCTTGCCGACGAACTCGAGATTCCAGTGGCCCTGCCCGTGCACGAGTCGGCGTGGGAAATGGCGGAGAGCCTGGCTCGCCACGGTGCGCGGCCGCTGGACCGGCTCGTGCGGCTCGGATTCGCCAGTCCGTTGCTCGTTGCGGTGCATGGCACCTGTTTGTCGCCGGCGGACATCGATGCACTTGCGGCCTGTGGCGCCGCCGTCGTGCACTGCCCCGAATCGAACCTCAAGCTCGGCATTGGCGTTTGCCCTGCCCCCGCTCTGCTCGGCCGCGGCGTGCGTGTGGCGCTGGGAACGGACGGCGCCGCCTCGAACAACGACCTCGACGTAATTTCAGAAATGCGCACGGCCGGACTGCTCGCGGCTGGCGTCAGCGCGCGGCCCGGTGCGCTGGTCGCACGCGACCTGCTGCGCATGGCGACGCTCGAGGGCGCGCGCGTGCTCGGACTCGGCGACAGCACGGGCAGCCTCGTGGCGGGCAAGTGGGCGGACCTCTGCTGCGTCAACCTGCGCACCGCGGGCAGCTGGCCTGTGCACGACGTCGAGGCTGCACTGGTCTATGCCTGCAGTTCGCGGCAGGTGACCGACACATGGGTGGCGGGCCGCCGAGTTCTTGCGGCAGGCTCGCTGCAGTACATCGACGAGGAATCCGTGCTCGAACGGGCCGAAGCGTGGCGTATCCGCATCGATGCCGCGCACGGCGGGAGAAAAGGCTGATGTCGGCGACCCCGGAACACATGAACGAACATCGCAACGTCGACCCCGCGGAAATCGCCCGCTTCGAGGCGGCCGCCAGCCGCTGGTGGGATCCGCAGGGCGAAATGCGTCCGCTGCACGACCTGAACCCGGTGCGCCTGCAGTACGTCGAGCGCGCGGGAAGCCTTGCCGGGCTCAAGGTGCTCGACGTGGGCTGCGGCGGCGGACTGCTGGCCGAAGCGATGGCGCGCAAAGGCGCGCGGGTCACGGGTCTCGACCTGGCCGACGACCTCCTGCAGGTGGCGAAGCTGCATGCACTCGAGGCCGGCGTCGAGGTGAACTACGTGCTCGAGGCGGCCGAGGCGCATGCCGCAGCTCATCCAGGCGAATACGACATCGTCACGTGCATGGAGATGCTCGAGCACGTGCCCGATCCCACGTCGATCGTCGCTGCGCTCGGTCACCTGGTCAAACCGGACGGGCACGTGTTCGCGTCGACGCTGAACAGGACGATGAAGTCCTATGCACTGGCGATCCTCGGCGCCGAGTACGTGTTGCGGTTGCTGCCGACCGGCACGCACACGTACGAGAAATTCATCCGCCCGTCCGAACTCAGGCAGTGGTCGCGTGCGGCGGGACTCACCGTGATCGACATTGCCGGTCTCGATTACGATCCGTTCACGCACCAGGCACGGCTGACGATGGACGCAAGCGTCAACTACCTCGTGCACCTGCGGCACGATCGACCGACAGCGGCAGCATGACCCGCGCCCACGCCATACTCTTCGACCTGGACGGCACGCTGCTCGACACGGCGCCGGACATGATTGGCGCGCTCAACCTGCTGCGACAGGAGGAAGGCCTCGAGCCGCTGCCGTTCACCGCACTGCGCTCGTCCGTGTCACACGGCGCGGTGCGCCTGGTCACGGTGGGCTTCCCATCGGCACAGGCCGACGAGTTCGAACGACTGCGCCAGCGGTTCCTCACGCTCTACTCAGCGAATCTCGTCGGCGGCACCCGACTGTTCGCGGGCTTCGAGCAGGTGCTGGCTGCCTTCGAGGCCGAGGATCTGCCCTGGGGCATCGTGACGAACAAGCCGGGCTGGCTCACCGACCCGCTGCTGGAGCAGCTCGGCCTGAGCGGTCGCGCCTGCTGCGTGGTAAGCGGCGACACGGTCAACGAACGCAAGCCCCATCCCCTGCCCCTGCTGCACGCTGCGGCAGTGACCGGGGTGTCGCCGGATCATTGCGTGTACGTCGGCGATGCCGAGCGTGACATCGTCGCGGGACGGGCCGCAGGAATGCAGACGGTGATTGCCGCCTACGGTTACCTCGCGGAACACGATCATCCGGAAACCTGGAACGCCGACGGCATCATCGAGCGGCCCGAAGACGTGATGGCGTGGCTCACGCTCCGGCACCTCGATGCCATGGCCGCTTCATGATCGAACTCACTCCCCAGTCCTTCGCATTCGCGGTGCTCGGCCTCGCATTCGGCCTGCTCATCGGCTGGCTGTTCGCGCGCCGACGCACCCACGCGGCCGAAGTCCGGCTGGCTACTGCCGAGGCGTCGCTCAAGTCGGCCGCCGACGTCGCGACCGAACGCGACCAGGCGCTCGATATGGCTTTGCAGCGTCTGCGCAGCGGCTTCGACTCGATGGCCGGCCAGGCGCTGCGCGGCAACAACGAGGTGTTCCTGCAACTCGCGCGCCAGACCCTCGGCCAGCAGCAGGAGGTTGCACTACGCAATCTCACGGAACGCGAGAAGGCCGTCGAATCCCTGCTGGCACCGGTACGCGAGGCGCTGCAGAAAACCCACGAACAGATCGCCCGTATCGAGAAGGATCGCGCCGAGAGTTTCGGCGCCCTGCGCAGTTCGATCGAGAGCGTCGCGCTCGGCCAGGTCACGCTGCAGCGCGAGACCCGCAACCTGGTCACGGCCCTGCGCCGGCCCGAGGTGCGCGGTCAATGGGGTGAGATGACGCTGCGTCGGCTGGCCGAACTGGCCGGCATGGTCGAGCGCTGCGATTTCTTCGAGCAGGTCCACGTGCCGGGCGAGGACGGTTCGCTGCGCCCCGACATGATCGTGAACATGCCCGACGGCCGGCAGATCGTGGTCGACGTCAAGACCCCGCTCGATGCTTACCTGACGGCCGCGGAGGCCACGACCGACGAGGACCGCGACCTCGCCTTGCGCCGCCATGCACTGGCCGTGCAGGAACGCGTGCGGCAGTTGTCACAGAAGGCCTACTGGTCACAGTTCGAGCAGAGCCCGGACTTCGTCGTGCTGTTCATCCCGGGTGACCAGTTCCTGAGCGCGGCCGTGGCGGAAATGCCGTCGCTGCTCGAAGACGCAATCCGGCAGCACGTGATCATCGCGACACCGACGAGCTTCGTGGCGCTGTTGAAGGCGGTCGCCTATGGCTGGCGCCAGAATGCGCTGGCGGAGAACGCGGCGCACATCCAGGAACTCGGCGAGGACTTGTACAAGCGACTCGCCACGTTCACCGCGCACATCTCGAAAGTGGGACGGACCCTGGGGCAGAGCGTGGAGGCCTACAACGCGGCGGTCGGTTCGCTCGAGCGCCAGGTGATGCCCGGCGCACGCAAGTTCACGGAGCTTGGCCTGCGGCCTGCGAAGGAGATCGAGGAAATCGCGCCGATCGACAAACTGGCACGCGCAGTCACTGACGATGCGCCGGAGCAATGATGCCCGCCCCTACCTCTGCTGAAGTTCGCGCCTACTCGCCGGCCGAAAACCTGCTCGCCGACCGCGTCATCCTGGTCACCGGTGCGAGCGGCAGCATCGGCGGCGCACTCGCACAAGCCTGTGCGCGACTGGGCGCACGCGTCATCCTGAGCGGCCGCTCGGTCAGGAAACTGGAAAATGTCTACGACGCGATCGTCGCACAAGGCGGTCCGCGGCCGTCCATCGCACCGGTCGACTTCGAGAAAGCCGACGCCGCCGCGTACGACGCGCTCGCCGAGGCTATCGGCGGTGAGTTCGGCCGGCTCGATGGCCTCGCCCACGTGGGTGGGATCCTTGGCGACCGCTCGCCGATCGCACACTACGACGTGCCGACGTGGCTCAAGGTGATGCACGTCAACGTCAACGCACCGTTCATCCTGACGAAGATCCTGCTGCCGCTGCTCGGCAGGTCGACGGACGCATCGATCGTCTTTACCACGAGCGGCGTGTCGATCAAGGGACGCGCGTACTGGGGCGCGTATGCCGTCTCGAAGTTTGCGAACGAAGGAATGATGCAGGTGCTGGCGGATGAGCTGGCGACGGATTCGCCGATCCGCTCGAACAGCGTCAATCCAGGCGCCGTGCGCTCACCGATGCGTGCCAAGGCGTACCCAGCCGAGGACGCCGCGAAACTGGCAACGCCCGAAGCCGTGCTCGCGCCGTTCCTCTACCTGCTGGGCCCCGACAGCCGGGGCGTCACCGGCTGCCGCTTCGACGCGCAGTAGTTTTCTTGCGGCGACGGTCCGGGGCTGGCCGGGGTCGCGGACGCGGCTTGAGACCGGTGTCGCTGCGATCGCGACCCGCCAGCGCATAGAGAGGATCGAGGTCCACGCCTTCGAGCGCACGCGAACGGCCCCGCGGCAAATCGCGTGGCAGGGCGATCGGGCCCCACTTCACCAGCATGGTGCGGCTGATCTTGAGGCCCGCGGAATCGAACAAGGCGCGGATCGCGCCGCGCGGCAAGGTGCGTTCGCTCGTGACCTTGAACCACATGTTGGTGCCGCTTGTCCCTGCTGGTTCTACCGCACTGAACGTGGCCGTCTGGCCTTCGACGTCGACTTCCGTCGGCATCTCGGGCCACGCCTCGTCCTGGCTCGGTCGCAACGCGCGCACGCGGTACTCGACCGGAATCTCGTGGTTGTGGCGGGCGATCGCCAGCGCGAACTTTCCTTCGCTGGACAGGATCAGCAAGCCGTCCTCGCCGAAGCCGAGGGCGTTGACCGCCACCCAGCGACCGGCATGCAGTGCCGGCAGGTTCATCTCGGCGCTCTCACGATCGTCACCCGCACGGCTGCGCAGCATCTCGCCCGCGGGCTTGTGATACAGGATGACCTGCAGCTTGCGGTCCACCGCCAGCAGGCGCGTCACGTCCTTGCCATCCACGACGACACGCTCGCCCGCCTGCAGCGCGTGCCCGATCGCGGCGGGCCGGCCGTTGACCAGCACGCGGCCTTCGCGAATCCAGGCCTCGACCTGGCGGCGCGAACCGATGCCGTGCTGCGCGAGCAGTTTGTGGAGGCGTTCGCTCAACGGGGCTCGTCGCCTTCCGCGGCCGGCTCCGTCGCCAGGCCCGCCTCTGCCGCCGCGATTGCGGCCGGCAGGTCGAGTTGCTCGCGGATGTCTTCGAGGTCACGCAGCTCGGCGAGGGTCGGCAGGTCGTCGAGGCTCTTCAAGCCGAAGTAGTCGAGAAACTCCCGCGTCGTCCCGAGCAGTTCGGGGTGTCCCGGCACCTCGCGGTGGCCAACGACCCGGATCCAGTTGCGCTCGTGCAGCGTCCGCATGATCGTCGTCGCGACCGTGACGCCACGGATGTCCTCGATCTCGCCACGCGTGATCGGCTGTCGATACGCAATCAGCGCCAGCGTCTCGAGCAGCGCGCGTGAATAGCGGCTTGGCCGTTCCTGCCACAGGCGCGAGACGACATCGGCGTGCTGCGGGCGGACCTGCACGCGCCAGCCACTCGCCACTTCACGCAGTTCGACGCCTCGATCCTTGTAGCTCTGCTGCAGCTCGGCGAGCGCGGCCGTCACCTCTTCGGCCGGCGGACGCTGTCCCTCGTCGAACAGTTCGAGCAGCTGCTCGACCGAAACGGGCCGGCCGGCGGCGAGCAGCACGGCTTCAACGACGCCGCTCAGGGGGTGCTGGGTCATGATTCGGTGCCTTGCGGGCCTGGCGGGGCCCGGTCATCCATGCCGTCGATCTGGTCCGCCTGACGGGGAGTGCCGGCGCGCACGTGGATCGGCGCATACGGTTCGGACTGCACGATCTCGATCAGCCCCTCGCGGAGCAGTTCGAGGATCGCGACGAAAGTGACGGTGACGCCCATGCGCCCTTCCTCGGCGCGGAACAGCGTGACGAATTCGACGAACGCCTGCGTCCGCATCGCGTCCAGCACTTCGGACATGCGCTGGCGCACCGAGAGCCGTTCGCGGCTGATGCGATGGTGCGCGAACATCTCGGCGCGTCCCATCACGTCCTTGAGCGCGACCAGCATCTCCTGCAGCGACACGTTCGGCTGCAGCCGGACGACGCGCAGCTCGACGAGTTCGGCCGAAGCCGGGAACGTGTCGCGGTCGACGCGGTGCAGTTCCTCGATGTCGATCGCAGCGCGCTTGAAGCGCTCGTACTCCTGCAGCCGGCGCACGAGCTCCGCGCGCGGGTCGGCTTCTTCTTCGCCTGCCGCAGCCGGCCGCGGCAGCAGCATGCGCGACTTGATCTCGGCCAGCGTCGCGGCCATCACGAGGTATTCGCCCGCGAGTTCCAGCTGCATGCCGCGCATCAGGTCGATATACGACGTGTACTGCCGCGTGATCTCGGCGATCGGGATGTCGAGGATGTCGAGGTTCTGCCGGCGGATCAGGTAGAGCAGCAGGTCGAGCGGACCTTCGAAGGCCTCGAGAAACACCTGTAACGCATCCGGCGGGATGTACAGGTCCTTCGGCATCTGCGTGACCGGCTCGCCGTCGACCACGGCGAACGGCATCTCGCCCTGCTCGTGCGGCTCCGGCACGTGCGGCTCGGCCGGTGGCTGGTGTCCCAGCCCGCCTTCGATCACCTTGAGGTCGGGTTTCGTCATGCGTCGTCCTGCCTCAGCGGTATGCCAGGCCCATCGCCTGCTTGACGTCGTCGAGCGTCTGGCCCGCGACCGCGCGCGCTTTTTCGCAGCCTTCCGCGATGATGCCGTGCACCAGGTCCGGGTTGTCCTCGTATTCCTGCGCACGCTGGCGCATGCCCGTGACTTCCTCGACGATCCTGTCGATCACCGGCTTCTTGCATTCCAGGCAACCGATGCCCGCCGAACGGCAGCCCTGGTCGACCCAGCGCTGCGTCTCCGCGTCGGAATAAAGCTGGTGCAGGTCCCACACCGGGCACTTCTCGGGATTGCCCGGGTCGGTGCGCCGCACGCGCGCTGGATCCGTCTGCATCGTCTTGAGCTTCTTCGCGACTTCGTCCGGATCCTCGCGCAGGCCGATCGTGTTGCCGTACGACTTCGACATCTTGCGGCCGTCGAGACCGGTGACCTTCGGCGTCGAGGTCAGCAGTGCCTCGGGTTCGGTGAGGATCGTGCGGCCCGTGCCTTCGAGGTACCCGAGCAGGCGCTCGCGGTCGGCCAGGGTGAGGCGCGAATTGCCATCGAGCAAGGCATGCGCCTTTACCAGTGCGTCCTCCTGGCCCTGCTCCTGGTAGCCCTTGCGCAGGTCGCGATAGAGCGCCGCGTTCTTCGCGCCGAGGTTCTTGATGGCTCGCTCGGCCTTGGCTTCGAAATCCTGCTCGCGGCCGAAGATGAAATTGAAGCGGCGGGCGATCTCACGCGTGATCTCGACGTGAGCGACCTGGTCTTCACCGACCGGCACGCCCATCGGGCGGTACAGCAGGATGTCGGCGCTCTGCAGCAGCGGATAGCCCAGGAACCCGTAGGTGGCCAGGTCCTTTTCCTTGAGCTGTTCCTGCTGGTCCTTGTACGTCGGTACGCGCTCGAGCCAGCCGAGCGGCGTAATCATCGAGAGCATCAGGTGCAGCTCCGCGTGCTCGGGTACGCGGGACTGGATGAACATCGTGCAGACCGCCGGGTTCAGGCCCGCGGCCAGCCAGTCGACGACCATCTGCCACGCGAAGTCCTCGAGATGGCGGGTGTCTTCGTACCCGGTCGTGAGGGCGTGGTAGTCGGCAATGAAGAAATAGCAGTCGTACTGGTACTGGAGTTCGGTCCAGTTCTTCAGTGCGCCGTGGTAGTTGCCGAGGTGCAGGCTGCCGGTCGGGCGCATTCCGGAAAGCACTCGACGCGGGGTCGTGACGGTAGAACTCAAACGGGTTCCCTGCGACCGTGTCGCGGTAGAATCTTTTAACTTTCAGCGGCTTGCAGAACAAACATCGGGTATTACTTCAACCCGGGTCGACCCACCAAGCCAGCGGTAAGGCGCGATTATACGCAGCCGCCCCGGCCGCGTTCACTCGAACGCGGAGACATCGCCCTTGCCGCGACGCACGATGACCGGCGTGCCGCTCGACAGGTCCACGATGCTGCTGGCCTCGATGCCACCGGTGCCGCCGTCGATCACCAGGTCGACCAGGTGGTCGAGCTTCTCCTTGATCTCCTGCGGGTCGGTCGGTGTTTCCGACTCGCCTGGCAGCAGCAAGGTCGAACTCATGATCGGCTCACCCAGTTCGGCCAGCAGCATGCTCACGATCGCGTTGTCCGGCACACGGATGCCGATGGTGCGACGCTTCGGGTTCTGCAGCCGTTTCGGCACCTCCCGCGTGGCCTCGAGCAGGAAGGTGTACGGACCCGGCGTGAATGCTTTCAAGGTGCGGTACTGGCTGTTGTCGACCCGCGCGTACTTCGCGATTTCCGACAGGTCGCGGCAGACCAGCGTGAAATTGTGCTGCTTGACGTCTACGTTGCGGATGCGACGGATGCGCTCCATGGCCTCCTTGTCGCCGATCAGGCAGCCGAGCGCATAGCTGGAGTCCGTCGGATAGACCACCACGCTGCCGTCGCGGATGGCGGCAATGGCCTGGCGCACCAGGCGCGGCTGCGGATTCTGCGGGTGAATGGAGATCAGGAACGCCATGAAACTCGCCCAGCCGCGGGTGTCACGGCCAAATTGGTATGATACGCGCCCCTTCGCCGACCTGCCCCGAGCGCACCCCAGCCAGATGCAAATGCTGTTCGACCTGCTGCCGGTCGTGTTCTTTTTCATCGCTTACAAGATGGCGGGCATCTACGTTGCGACGGCGGTGCTGATCGTCGGCGTGCTGGTGCAGACCGCCATCAGCTGGTTCAAGCACAGGAAGGTCAGTCCGATGCTGCTCACCTCGGCCATCCTGGTGCTCGTGTTCGGCGGCCTGACGCTGCTCATCCACGACGCGACCTTCATCAAGTGGAAGCCGACGATCGTGAACCTGCTGTTCGCCGGCGCGTTCCTGGCGAGCCAGTTCATGCAGGGACCGACCATCGTCCAGCGCCTGATGGGCGAGAAGATCAAGCTCGAACCCGCGTCCCTCTGGACCCGCCTCAACCTGATGTGGGTCGGCTACTTCATCGTCTGCGCCGTGCTGAACCTGTACGTCGCTTACAACTTCAGCGAAGACACGTGGGTGAACTTCAAGTTGTTCGGGCTGATGGGGCTGACGATCGTCTTTGCGCTGGCGCAGGGCTACTGGCTGGGGCGCAAGCTCGACCAGGTGGAAGCCGGCGCGGCCCGGACGGAGTGAGGCGAATACCCGCGATGTGGTACGTAATCATCGGCCAGGACAGTCCCGACGCACTCGAGATCCGCAAGCGAGTACGTCCCGCGCACCTCGAGCGCGCGCAGAAGCTGCTCGACGAAGGACGCATGCTCGTCGCGGGCCCCTGCCCTGCGATCGATTCATCGGACCCCGGACCCGCCGGCTTCACCGGCAGCGTGATCATTGCGGAGTTCGCCTGCCTCGCCGACGCTGAAGCGTGGGCTGCGGCCGATCCGTACGTGACGGAAGGCGTATTCAAATCGCACGAAGTGCGTCCGTTCGTGAAGACGCTGCCATGACGCAATCACCTTCGCCCAGCCGCACCGAAAGACTGGAGGCCCGGCTGCGCGCGGCGTTGCAGCCGCTGGAACTGCGCGTCCTGGACGACAGCCATCTGCACGCCGGTCATGCGGGCGCTGCCGGCGGGCACGGCCATTTCACCGTCCAGCTCGTCGCGGAACGTTTCGCAGGACTGCCTGTCGTACGGCGGCACCGGCTCGTGTACGAAGCAGTCGGCGACATGATGACCACCGACATCCACGCGTTGTCGATCCAGGCCCTGGCGCCCGGCGAAGGCTCGCTGGCCTGACGACCACGTTTTCCCTTTTACGCGTCCACCTGGACGCCCTGACGCACCATCCATAGAGGCTCATCGATGCGAAACCTGAAGACCGCCCTCCTGCTCGGCGCCACCATCGCGCTTGGCACCACCGCGTGCACGAAGCCCGCTGACGATGCAGCCAAGCCGGCAAGCCCGGCGGCATCCGCCGAAAAGGCCTCGCCGACGCTCGTGACCGTCAACGGCAAGGCGATCAACTCGCAGATGCTCGACACTTTCCTGCAGGCCGTCACCGGCAAGCCCGCTGCCGAAGCGACCAAGGAACAGAGGGACGCGCTGCTCGAGCAGCTCGTGAACATGACGCTGGCCGCGCAGGCCGCCGAGAAAGATGGCCTGGCCGCCACCCCGGACGTGCAGGCTCGACTCGACCTGCTGCACATGCAGATCCTCGCCGAGGCCGCGAGTGAGAAGTACGTGAAGTCGCATCCGGTGTCGGATGACGAAGTGAAGGCAGCCTACGATACCGAAGTGGCGAACATGCCCAAGGAATACAACGCGCGGCACATCCTGGTCGAGAAGAAGGAAACCGCGGACGCGATCATCAAGGAACTGCAGGCTGGCGGTGACTTCGCGAAGATCGCGAAGGCGCAGTCGAAGGATCCGGGCAGCGCGGCCAAGGGCGGCGATCTCGGTTGGTTCTCGGCGCAGACGATGGTGAAGCCATTCGCCGACGCGCTCGCGAAACTCGAGAAAGGCGCGACCACCACCGAGCCCGTGCAGACGGAGTACGGCTTTCACGTCATCCGGCTTGAAGACGTGCGCGCTCCCAGCGCTCCCGGGTTCGAGGACGTCAAGGAGCAGGTAAAGATGTTCGCCCAGCGGAAGAAGCTGCAGGCCTACCTGGACGACCTTCGCAAGACCGCGAAGATTCAGAAGACCAACTGACGGTCAAGTTTTATTTTTGCTGGCCACGGCCGGTTTCCCGCGAGGGGAACCGGCCGTTTTCATTGGGCCTGTCGCGACGTCGCCATCACATTGCGACTGCGGATGAAATTGGTTGCCAAACCAGACGGTCACGCGCTCAGCCTGAATGCTTTTTCGGTACTGCTGCGGGCACTGAATGAATTTAATCTTTTAGATTAATAAAACAACGCATCTTATTGTTTTTATTGATTAGATTAAAAAGTGTGACGTGTTTCACAGAATCGCGCTTTTTGGTGCGTTTACGTCCGGAACCAGCCGGTCTCAAGTTTACATATGCCAACTGTGAACGCGCTCGCTGGCTAAAACCTGCACCTCCGGGCCAGGTGAAGGTTCTCTTCCAGCCCCCTGATCTGGTTGAAATTTGACCAGCATCACCGCTTCGAGCCCCTTCCAGAGCCGCCCTTAAGACGCTCACGTAACTCCCCGAATATGTTGAAGTCTTGACCGACGGGGCTCCCCGGATATAGTTAACTCGCGAAGTTAACAATAACCGCCAATGTCAGCCGCCATAGCAATCAGTCCGGAGCTGCCCTTTTTGGGGCTAGGAATGAGCGAAAACGTTAAAAAGCCGCTGCTCGCGGCGTGTCGACATTTGCTTCATCCGTTGGTGCGGATTCTGTTGCGCCACGGTGTGTCATATGGGGAATTTTCCGATTCAGTTCGCGGCGCGTATATCGACATCGCAAAGAACGAACTGGTGCCGCCGAATCGCCCACAGACGGAAGCACGCATCGCGATTCTCACCGGACTGACAAAGCGAGACGTCGCTCGCATTCAGAACTTGGACGACGCGGACGACGATGCGGTGGGCTCGAATCGTATTGCTCGTGTTCTTCAAGGATGGAGCCAAGATCCCCAGTATCTCGGCCCTTACGGCCTTCCACTCGAGGTGCCGTTCGAAGGTCGCGACGATGTCGTTTGAGGATCTCGTCCGGAGGTACGCCGACGATGTTTCTGCGCGCGCGCTTCTTGAAGAACTAGTTCGCGTGAACGCGGCTGTCGAAATGGACGATGGCTATGTGCGTTTGCTCAACAGAACGTACCTGCCAGCGCCTCTTGACCCAGTTGGGCTCGAGCGACTTGGCAACGTCGTCAATTACTTTATCGATACCGTCGATTTCAATTTGCAGAAGAAACGCCAAGGAGAGGGACGTTTCGAAAGATACGCGATGACTCTGGAAGGCCTGTCGCCCCAGGCATTCCAGAAATTCGACGCGCTTGTTAGGGAAAAAGGCCAAGAACTACTTGAAGTTCTCGACGATTGGCTCGGCCAGTACGAAACAAAGGGCGGGCATAAGTTGCCCGCGTCTGAAGCGATCAAGACGGGCGTTGGAATTTTCCACTTCATCGAGAAGTCTCCCTCGCCTCCCAAGGACGAGCAAAGTGACTTTGAAAACTAAAAGTGCGCGCAGTCAGTGCGCCATAAGGAAGAGAATATGAACGGGAATGGTCAGAATCTTCGCTTCGTTATTGCTGCTGCGTTGGCTCTGGCTAGCGCAACTACCGGCGCGAAGACCACGGGCACCAACACCTCTGTCGTCGGTGAGCAACTGAAGCGTTCCGGTGTCATCACCGGTGGCGACGCCATCGTTGGTGGTGACCGTTCCAAGGCCAAGCGCCCAGGCGTCATCACCGGTGGCGACGCAATTGTCGGCGGCGATGCGATCGTGGGCGGTGACGCCATCGTCGGCGGTGACCGCGCCAAGGTTAAGCGCCGCGGTGTCATCGTCGGCGGCGACGCAATCGTCGGCGGCGATGCGATCGTGGGCGGTGACGCCATCGTCGGCGGTGACCGCGCCAAGGTTAAGCGCCGCTGGTGTCATCGTCGGCGGCGATGCAATCGTCGGCGGTGACGCCATCGTCGGCGGTGACCGTTCCAAGGTTAAGCGCCCGGTGTCATCGTCGGCGGCGATGCAATCGTCGGCGGTGACGCCATCGTCGGCGGTGACCGTTCCAAGGTCAAGCGCCCCGGTGTCATCGTCGGCGGCGACGCGATCGTCGGCGGTGACGCCATCGTCGGCGGTGACCGTTCCAAGGTTAAGCGCCCTGGTGTCATCGTCGGCGGCGATGCAATCGTCGGCGGCGACGCCATCGTCGGCGGCGACCGTTCCAAGGTTAAGCGCCCCGGTGTCATCGTCGGCGGCGATGCAATCGTCGGCGGTGACGCCATCGTCGGCGGTGACCGTTCCAAGGTTAAGCGCCCCGGCGTCATCGTCGGCGGCGATGCAATCGTCGGCGGTGACGCCATCGTCGGCGGTGACCGCGCCAAGGTTAAGCGCCGCTGGTGTCATCGTCGGTGGCGATGCCATCGTCGGCGGTGACCGTTCCAAGGTTAAGCGTCCCGGTGTCATCGTCGGCGGCGATGCAATCGTCGGCGGCGACGCCATCGTCGGCGGTGACCGTTCCAAGGCCAAGCGCCCGGCGTCATCACCGGTGGCGACGCGATCGTTGGCGGTGACGCCATCGTCGGCGGTGACCGTTCCAAGGCCAAGCGCCCCGACGTCATCACCGGTGGCGACGCGATCGTTGGCGGTGACGCCATCGTCGGCGGTGACCGTTCCAAGGTTAAGCGTCCCGGTGTCATCGTCGGCGGCGATGCAATCGTCGGTGGCGACGCCATCGTCGGCGGTGACCGTTCCAAGGTTAAGCGTCCCGGTGTCATCGTCGGCGGCGATGCAATCGTCGGTGGCGACGCCATCGTCGGCGGTGACCGTTCCAAGGTTAAGCGTCCCGGTGTCATCGTCGGCGGCGATGCAATCGTCGGCGGTGACCGTTCCAAGGTTAAGCGTCCCGGTGTCATCGTCGGTGGCGACGCCATCGTCGGCGGTGACCGCGCCAAGGTTAAGCGCCCCGGTGTCATCGTCGGCGGCGACGCGATCGTTGGCGGTGACGCCATCGTCGGCGGTGACCGCGCCAAGGTTAAGCGCCCCGGTGTCATCGTCGGCGGCGATGCAATCGTCGGTGGCGACGCCATCGTCGGCGGTGACCGTTCCAAGGTTAAGCGTCCCGGTGTCATCGTCGGCGGCGACGCAATCGTCGGCGGTGACGCCATCGTCGGCGGTGACCGTTCCAAGTCAAGCGCCCCGGTGTCATCGTCGGCGGCGATGCGATCGTCGGTGGTGACAATCGAGTGCCGAAGAATGCGCTGCTAGTTGGTCCAATCGACGCGGTGGACCAGACTCGCCGGTACGGTTTCTGCGCTCGGCCGAACCTACAAAGCGAGCCCAGACAAGATCTCTGTTATCGCCAATAAGATTGGCAGCGGTGGCGTCCCAATGGTGGCCGTGCTGGGCGCCGCGCAGAAAGATGGAACATTGGCGCCAAGATCGATGGTGATTCTGGACGCGTCATACGTTCCTGGCGCAACGAAAGTATTATTGAAAGGCAAGGTGACGAGTGTTGATCGCACGTCAGGGAAGCTGGCAATTGGTAAGCAGCTGGTCGATTACTCAAGCGTGCTATCGAGAGCCGACGTTGCTATATCAGTCGGCACGCTGGATTACTGTTGTCGGAACCCAACCACTTTCTAATGGCTTGATACTCGCTGACACAATCCGCTGATCGACAGCGATCAACGGATCAGAAGGTCGCGCCCTATGGCGCGACCTTTTTTTATGACCTCGAAGTCTTGTCGTTTTCGAAATAGAAGACGCCAACACCTACACGTCTGGGCAGGTTCCCAGGTGCGCCGCTCAGTGTCCTCGCGCGCCGATATCCATTCATCGATCGAGTTTATGAGGCCTTCCGCCTGCGTATGGCTCACATTGCGAAATTCGGCCAAGGCCCCTTGCGGGAGATAGTCCGAGTAGGCAACGCGCTGAATAAAGGCGGCAGATGGATTCTCGAGGTTATGGCTCAGCGTTTCCAAGAGGGGGGCGACGATGAATGAAAAACCGACAATCAAGTCTTCATCTAAGGCTGACGGCACAAAGAAGCGTTTCTGAACGCGTAACTTGCCATTCTCAAGTTCCACCACTCCGCCTGCCGCCAGTAACTCCGCTCTGACCGCACCCGCTGGAACGTCGCCTCCAACGAGCTTCACAAGACCAGAGAACGTTTTCTCACCTCCATCGAACGGCAGGTCAATAGGTAATCCATTTTCGTCGAGAAATGCTGGCTCCGAATGCCAAAGCTGCAGCGCGCGAGCCGGTCTGCCAATTTGAACGGTCATATCGTCACTTCGAACAGGTGTCTCGAGCAGCCGCCTTACTCGCGATACTTCCTTGCGTGAAAGACCTGTACGAACGGCGACCCTGGATACGTTTGTGGTGCGACCCTTTGCGTCTGGTTCCCCGAACGCCTGCTCGATGAAGGCTCGTTTCGCAACTTCCGCAAACTGCGCATAGCCTATGCCTGCACCCAAAAGCATGCGTGCGAGCGGACGCATGCAGAGGGCAACTGCGTCAAGAAGACGATTTTGAAGGTCGTTATTCAACATGTCGCGAATTACTTAGGCACCGGATTACTCACGCCACCCGCAAGAAGTGCCGACGATAATGTTCCAACTCGCTGATCGACTCGCGGATATCGTCAAGGGCAAGGTGTGTCGACGCCTTTTGCACCCCGGCCAGGACGTCTGGCGCCCAGCGCCGCGCAAGTTCCTTGACGGTGCTGACGTCGAGATTCCGGTAATGGAAAAACCTCTCGAGGGCAGGCATCTCGCGCGCGAGAAACCGGCGATCCTGACAGATGCTGTTGCCGCACATCGGCGAGGCTCCGGCCACGGCGTGCTGCGCCAGGAAATCCAGCGTCCGCGTCTCCGCGTCCTTCGCAGTTAACCGGCTATCACGAACCCGCTGCAACAGGCCGGTGCCGCCATGCGTGGTCCGGTTCCATTCGTCCATCGCACCGAGCACGGCGGCGTCCTGGTGGATCGCAATTACGGGGCCTTCCGCCACTATACGGAGCGACGAGTCGGTGACGATCGTGGCGATCTCGATGATGCGATCGGCCGTGGTGTCCAGGCCGGTCATTTCGAGATCGATCCAGATCAGGTTGTCGGCTTTCAAAGTTGGACCAGGCAGCGAATCGGGCGAGGTTTTCGAACCGGGACCACAAGGTGCTCGGCGGCACCTCCGATGGTCGATTGTGAGGGATTCTAGCAAAGGCTAAGCTCCGCACCCTTCATGGAACTACACTGCCATTGTTAAATACCGTCACCTCAGATGCCCCATTGGATGACCATTGCCTTCCTGACGGCCCTTGCGCTGCACCTTCTCGTGCAGCTCTGGCTGTCCTATCGGCAGACCCGCCATGTCGCGGCTCGCCGGCACCAAGTCCCGCCCGCCTTTGCCGATGCTGTCAGCGCAGCGGAGCATGCGAAAGCCGCCGATTACACGGTCGCCAGGCAGCGTTTTGGCCGGCTCGAACTGGTCTACGACGCGATCGTGCTGCTGATCCTGACGCTGGGTGGGGGGATCGCTGCGCTTGGTCGACTCGCCACCGCAATTGCGGGCCCGAATCCCGTCGGCTCGGGAACGCTGCACGTGCTGCTGGCACTGTTGGCGATGAGCCTGGCCTCATTGCCGTTTTCGGTCTGGCGAACCTTCGTGCTCGAAGCTCGCTTCGGTTTCAACCGGACGACTGCGGCCATCTTCGTGGCCGACCTGCTGAAGGGAGCAGTGCTCGGCGGATTGCTGGGCGGGAGCATCGTCGCGCTTGTGCTCTGGACGATGGAAGCCAGCGGCACGCGCTGGTGGCTGGTGGCGTGGGCCGTGTGGATGGCGATTTCCCTGCTGCTGCTGTGGGCATGGCCGCGCTGGATCGCGGGCTTCTTCAACAAGTTCACCCCGCTGACGGACGCAGCCCTGCGCGAGCGCATCGATGCCCTGCTCGCCCGTTGTGACTTCCACGCGCGCGACGTGTACGTCATGGACGGATCGAAGCGATCCGCGCACGGCAACGCCTATTTCACCGGACTCGGCCGCGAGAAGCGCATCGTCTTCTACGACACGCTGCTGCAGTCGCTCTCGCCGGTGCAGGTCGAAGCCGTGCTTGCCCACGAGCTCGCGCACTTCAAGCTCAGGCACATCCCGCAGCGGCTGCTCGTGAGCGCCGCCATGTCGCTCGCAGGCTTCGCCCTGCTGGGATGGTTGTCGGCGCAGGACTGGTTCTACGCTGCGCTCGGCGTCGATCAACCCGGCAGCTCGGCCGCCCTGCTGCTGTTCATCCTGGTCCTGCCCGCGTTTACGTGGCTCCTCACGCCACTCGGTGCCGCATGGTCGCGGCGCCACGAGTTCCAGGCCGACGCCTTCGCGGCCCGCTTCAGCGACGGTCCGGAGCTGGGCCGCGCACTGGTCAGACTGTATCGCGAAAACGCGAGCACCCTGACGCCCGACCCGTTGCATTCCGCGTTTTACGACTCACACCCACCGCCAGTCGTCCGGATTTCCCGTCTCGTCCATCCCGGCGGCGCGCCAGGTTCCCCCGCCACCGGGCAGGCGCTCTCACCCACGTGAGCACACGACGCCGCAGCGAAGGATCGTCGCAGCACCGCGCCGGCCGCAGCTCCAGGCCGACGTCGGTGACAGAGGGCAGGACGGGCTGCGTGGTCGAGTCCTATGGCCGCCGGGTCGTTGTGTTGTCGTCGGACACGGCAGAGCGACTGCCCTGCAAGATCCGTGGCCGGCGGACTGAGGTTGTCGCCGGTGACCTGGTCCGCCTCGAGCCCGAATCGGCGGCCGCCGACGGGCACTGGGTAGTGGCCGAGCGCCTGCCCCGCCGCAACGTCCTGCAGCGGACGGACAGCCGGGGTGGCGTCGAGGATATTGCGTCCAACCTGGACCAGCTCGGCATCGTCGTGGCGCCTCGCCCGACCTGCGACCCGTTCATCATCGACCGCTACCTGGCCGGGGCGGGTTATGCGGGAATCGACGCCCTGCTGATCCTGAACAAGCAGGACCTGATCGGTGCCGGCGAGTTCGGCCCCGAGGATTTCGCCTTCATCGATACGTACCGGCGTATCGGTATCCCCGTGGTGACGGTCTCCGCCAAGCGCGGCACCGGCCTCGATGCGCTCAAGGAGCGGCTGCACGGCCGCCGTACGCTCCTGGCCGGCCAGTCGGGGGTCGGCAAGTCGTCGTTGACCAACACGCTGTGCGAGGGCGCCTACCGGGCCACGTCAGACCTCTCGGTCGGGTCGGGCCAGGGCAAGCACACCACCGTGTCCTCCGTGATCGTGCAACTGCCCTGGGGCGAGCTGACGGACTCCCCGGGCGTCCGGGACTACGCACCCCCTGTCGCGCCCCTGCCAGACGTCCAGAGGGGCTATCTGGAGATAATCCAGCGGGCTCCCGGCTGCAGGTTCCAGAACTGCCTGCACCTGCGGGAGCCGCAGTGCGCGGTCCAGGCGGCCGTCGAATCCGGGGAGATCGACCCCCGGCGCCTGGAAAGCTACCGGCGCCTCGTCAACCTGACCCGCCAGCTCGACGAAAAACGCGGCTGGTAGGGGCGGATTTCCACTGCGACCACGCCGGGTCGGCCGGTCGCCGCAGCCGGTCGGACTGGTATGATGCTGCATTGCAAAGACCCAGCTGAACAGGAGTGAGCGCGTGCGCAGAATCATGGTCGGTGTCAAACGCGTCGTGGACTACAACGTCCGCATCCGTGTCAAACCGGACAACACGGGCGTCATCACCGAAGGCGTCAAGATGAGCATCAATCCCTTCGATGAAATCGCGCTCGAACAGGCGCTGCGCATCAAGGAACAGGGCCTGGCCGACGAAGTGCTGGCCGTCAGCATCGGTCCGGGAGACACCCAGCAGCAGCTGCGCACCGCGCTCGCAATGGGCGCCGACCGCGCGATCCTGGTGCAGACCGACGCCGCCATGGCGCCGCTGTCGATCGCAAAGGTTTTCCAGAAAGTCGCCGAGGCCGAGCAGCCGTTCCTGACGCTGCTGGGCAAGCAGGCCATCGACGAGGACAACGGCCAGACAGCCCAGATGCTGGCCGCCCTGCTCGACCGTCCGCAGGCAACCTCCTGCTCGAAGGTCGACATTGCCGATGGCAAGGCCACGGTCACGCGTGAAGTCGACAGTGGCCTCGAAACCCTCGAGGTCGACCTGCCGGCCGTGCTGTCGGTCGACCTCCGCCTCAACGAGCCGCGCTACGTGAAGCTGCCGGACATCATGAAGGCGAAGAAGAAGCCGCTCGACATCAAGAGCGTCGCCGACTACGGCGTGGTTGAAGGCGCGGCGTTCAAGACCGTCAAGGTCGACCCGCCGCCGAGCCGGCAGAAAGGCATCATCGTCAAGGACGTCGCCGAACTCGTCGGCGTGCTGAAGCAGAAGGGGTTGGTCTGATGAGCAAGATTCTGATCGTCGCCGAACACGACGGCGGGAAGCTGAACGCGAGCACGGCAAAGAGCGTCACCTGCGCCGCCCGGATCGCGGGCGCCACCATCGACGTCGCCGTGCTTGCGGCCGATGCCGCGGCCGTTGCAGCGGAAGCTGCCGCGCTCACGGGCGTCAGCAAGGTGCTCGTGGTCGAGAACCCGGCCAACAAGGAGCCCCTCGCGGCGGTACTCGCGCCCCAGATCGCGAAGCTCGCGGCCGGCTACACGCACGTGTTCGGTCCGTCGACGACGTTCGGCAAGGACGTCATGCCCCGCGTCGCGGCGCTCCTCGGCGTGAGCCAGGTCTCGGACATCATGGCGGTGGATGGCTCGCACACGTTCAAGCGACCGATCTACGCGGGCAACGCGATCCTCACCGTCGAAGCGCCCGCGGGTGCCCCGGTCGTCGCCACCGTGCGCGTCGCTTCGTTCGAAGCGGCTGCCGCAGGCGGTAGCGCATCCATCGAAAAGGTCGACCCGGGTGCTGCCCTGCCCTCGCATACGCGCTTCGTGTCGCGTTCCGGCGCGACGACTGGTCGTCCGGACCTGCAGTCGGCCGCCAAGGTCGTCTCGGGTGGCCGTGCACTCGGCAGTGCGGAAAACTTCAAGCTGATCTATTCGCTCGCCGACAAGCTCGGTGCGGCGGTCGGTGCGTCGCGCGCTGCAGTCGATGCGGGCTACGTCCCGAACGACCTGCAGGTCGGCCAGACCGGCAAGATCATCGCGCCGCAGGTGTACTTCGCGATCGGCATTTCGGGCGCGATCCAGCACATGACAGGCATCAAGGACGCGCGCACGATCGTGGCGATCAACAAGGACGGCGAAGCGCCGATCTTCGAGAGCGCGGACATCGGCCTCGTCGGCGACCTGTTCACGATCGTGCCTGAGCTCGAGAAAGCTCTCGGCTGATCGGCAGCCTGCGCAAAGTGAAGGCCCGGTGATCGTGAGGTCTCCGGGCTTTTTCTTTGTCGTCCTGGGTTCGGTGACAGGTCGCTTCAGTAGCGGCCGCTGGCGCCGCCACCACCGAATCGCCCGCCACCTGGAGTGACAGGGGGCTCCGAGCGCGGGTGCCCGGGGGCCGCGTGTCGCGTGAGTACTGCTGCGCCAGCGGTTTGCAGCAGGTCGAGCGGACCCTCGCGGCAGGTCAGCGGCTCCGAGGTGAGGCCATCGCGCGGTGGCCGCAAATAGCGATCCAATGCCAGTGCGGCAGCCAGTGCCGCCAGCCCGTAGACGATGAGCCAGGTCTCGGTCGCAAGCGCAGTGGCAAGACGCAACTCCACCGCAAGACCGGCGACACAGCCCAGGAAGCCCAGGAGCGGCGCGTGCCGTCGCCGGCGAAGGCCGATGATCAACATCGCGGCGCCAAGGACAATCAACACAGCGGAGGCGACCAGTCGGCTCGAGCTTGTGCCGGTGGAGCCCGATGCTCCGTACACGCTCCAGGATGTCGACTGCACGTAAGCCGCGACTGGCAGAGTCAGGATCAGCCAGTCGAGCATCCTGTCGTGCGACGGCCGGCGGTATTCGCGCGCGCCAAGCACGAGCGCAAGTGCCGCGAGCGCGCAACCGACCACGACCGTCGTCACGCCGCCGCCGATCGATTGATCGAGCGCACGCGCGGTCGCGGTTGACCCGACCCAGTAAACGAAACCGATCACGGCGCACGTGGTGACGAGGGGATTCAGGAGCCGCAGCCCGGCGGCACCCAGGGCCGCGATCAGCACCAGCGTCTCGACGGTGCCCCCGGCGAAGCCAGCCGGCGGCACGATGAGCGTGGTGATCCAGGCGCCGATCATGAGGAACCCGGCAACGCAGAGACCCTCCTCGACACCGGATGCGTGCAGGCGCCGCTCTACGATGAGCCATTCGGCAGCGAGTGCGGCGCCGAGTCCCGCGATGAGCAACGTGGTCTTGTCGCGAAAACCGAGGATCCCGAGCAACAGCGCGGCCGCGACGAGACCCAGCAGGAAGAGCGCGATGCGCGCGAGCGGACCGGTGCTGCGCCAGCCGCCGGTACGCTCGGCCATCACGGCACTCGGAACCGTAGCGCCAAGCCGGGACCCCACCTCGAGCCAGCGTTCCTCCTCGGGCGATGGACGCCAACGGCCCCTCATGGACCCGGTTCCCGGAGCTGTCGGCGCAACTGCCACAGCGTGGCTGCCGCGACGCACACGACGACCAGCACGAAGCCGAACGACGCGGTCATGCCATGCAGACGCGGTACCGTCACGGCACAGATGCCGATCGCCGCATACATGATGCCGTAGACGAGGAATGCCTCACGGCCGGTGTCGAGTCCGCGACGGACCGACGCATAGGCGAGCACCGCCAGCAACGGCAGCCCGGCCGCGAGCCACGGCCACTCCAGGCACCACGCGAGCGTGCCCCAGAACGCCAGGTTCGCCGCGAAGTGATCAAACACGTCGCTGAAGGACGTGTCCGGACGCGCACGACGGTCGGCATGGCGCCAGGCGGCGATCACCGCGGCGCACGCGAGGGCACGGGCGCCGAGCCACGGCGTCGAGTGCGAGGAATGCAGCACGTCGCCGAGCGTGCCGTCCACGCCGAACCAGCCGGCGAGCGACGTGAGCGACGCAGCAAGCACGAGCGGCGAGGCAAAGGCGTACGCGACAGCCGCGTGGACAACCGCGAGCAGCAGCAAGTGCCACGACCACCAGGGGCCGAGCAGCGTGAATTGACGTTCGGCGTAGGCAAGAGCCGCGCTGCTGAGAAGCGCCGCGAGGAGCAGCAGGTAGTCGTTCGCGACGGTGCGTGCCCGGCCTGCGAGTTTCGAGCGAATGGCGGGCACGCCGCACGCGGCCGCTGCGAGCAAAATCACCAGCAGAATGGCCACGGGACCGATCCGGTCGAAATTGCGCGCGAGCACGATGCCCACGCCGGCCATCACCAGCAGCACACCCGCGTACAGCGTTGCGCGCAGTTCGAGGTGCAGGGAAAACACCTCCCCGCGATCCAGGGCCAGGGCGCTGGACGCCGTCGCGTCGTCGAGGATGCCTTCGGTTTGCAGGGCCCGAAGTTCCGGTTCGAGCGTATGCATGACTGCGGGTCCGGGTGCGGCCTGGTCGGCCGGCTCAGCCGAAGGAACGGACCAGCAGGTAGCCGCTGAGCACCAGGATCGAGGTCCAGGAGAGCGACGAGCCGTAGAACCGGCCGAACGACGTCGTGCGTACCGTGCTGAGCCCGTAGGCATGCAGCATGCGACCGGCCACGAACGCGGCGCCGAGCAGGTGCAGGAACCAGAACGCGGCGCCCCCCAGTTCTGCGAGCAGCAGCAGGATCAGGAATGTCGGGGTGTACTCGGTGAAATTACCGTGCACCCGCACCGGTTGCTCGAGCGCCGCGCCTTCGCCCATGCCGAGCGCAATCCTGCGCCCGCGACGCAGGCGCACGATGTTGAGTGCGAGCACGATGAGCATCACGCCGCAAATCGCGGCATAAAGCATCGTCACGACGGGGGCATTGAAATTCATTGGCGAAGCTCCAATGCACGAACGGCGTGCCGGAACGCACGCCGCTGCGCAGTTGGTCGGTGGACCCGAAGAGTTACAGCTGGCTCAGCACGTGCTCGGCGCTCGAGACCTTGAACTCGCCCGGGCCTTCGACGAACAGGCCGGTCACGGTGCCGTCCTTCGCCACGAGCGCGAAGCGCTGGCCACGGATACCCATGCCGAAGCCGCTGGCGTTGAGTTCCAGCCCGAGGGCCTTGGCGTATTCGGCATTGCCGTCCGCCAGCATCAGCACGCCGTCGCCGACGTTCGAGTGCTTGCCCCAGGCGTTCATCACGAACACGTCGTTGACCGCCATGCAGGCGACCGTGTCCACGCCCTTGGCCTTGAATGCACCGGCCTTCTCGACGAACCCGGGCAGGTGCTTGGCATCGCAGGTGGGCGTGAACGCACCCGGCACGGAAAACAGCACGACCGTCTTGCCGGTGAAGAGCTGGTCCGTGGTCAGGTTCTGCGGGCCGTCCTTGGTCATCGTCTTGAACGTGCCGACGGGCATCTTGTCGCCCACTTTGATCGTCATGACTGGCTGCTCCCCCGGTTCGATGACCGGATGTGGCTGTTGGATGGACTGAATCTTACCAGTACCCCGGAGCGGCCATGGACCGGCCCGGCTAGCGTGCCGACGCCGGGCGGCCCGCGTTGGCGAATGCGCGCTCGATCAGCTTGATCGACTCGGCGCTGCTCCAGTCGCGAGCGCCCCGGAACCGCGCGACCACGCGACCGCCCGCGTCGACGAGCACCGTGACCGGGATGCTCGAGGCGCCGAGCATGTGCTCCAGGGTCCAACGCGGACCGGAATCGATGTAGTGAGTCACTGTCGCGTTCGACTGCTTGAGCCACGCCAACGCCGCGTTCCGGTCGTCGTCGGTCGAGATGCCGATGACGGTGTACCGGCCGCCGGCCTCGCTCCAGGCAAGCCGTTCGAGCGACGCAGCTTCCTTGCGACACGGGCTGCACCAGCTGGCCCAGACGTTGATGATCAGCGGACGACCGCGGTAGCTGGAAAGGGATCGCTGCGGGCCGTTCAGGCCGGTCATGATCACGTCCGGCAAGGCATGACCCACCGCGACGGGCCCGGGCGCCGCGGGCGCCGCCGCATCTGCACGTGTCGCCAGGAGCATCAACCCGCAGGCGACGACTGCCACCGACCGGCACAGGGTTCTGATGGGAAGCATGGGGGCAATTATGAATGCAGGCGTGCCGAAATTGCCCTACTTCGCGCTTCGCAACACGGCCCTCACTGCGTAACATACCCGGCCCTGCCTACCCCCGCGACCCTGGAGTTTTGAGCATGACTGGCTTGTCGTTGCGTGAGCAGTTGCTGCAGGCCGGCCTGGTCAGCGAAAAGCAGGTCAAGCAGGCCGAGCAGAGCCAGAAGCGCCAGGATTTCACCGACCGCAAGCAAGTCGGCAAGAAGGACCGCAACTTCCGCGAGGAGCAGCGCCAGGCCGAATTGCAGAAGCAGGCGGCGGCCAAGGCCGCAAAAGACGCAGAGCTCAACCGCAAGCGCGAGGAAAAGGCCGCGGCCAAGGCGCGCTGGGCGGAGATTCGCCAGCTCGTCGAGCAGAACCGGATCGCCAAGCCCGAAAGCGACGACTACTTCAACTTCGTGATCAACGGCAAGGTGGGCCGCATCCCGGTGGATGCGTCGCTGCGCGAACGCATCGTCCGCGGCGAAATCGCCATTGTCCGCTGCGATGGGCACTACGAACTGGTGCCGGCGGAAACCGGCGAGCGCGTCAAGGAACGGGAACCACGCGCCGTCGTAAACACCTCGGACAAGGTCGAGTCGGCACCGATCGACGAGGCCTACAAGGATTTCGTCGTTCCCGACGACCTGGTCTGGTAAAGGCTTCGCGCTCGCGCCTGCGTCAGGCGGCCGCCGGGCCCTTCACAAACCGTGGCGCCGAACGCAGGCGTTCATCCAGCCCGACCAGCAGTTTTTCGGTCGTGTCCCAGTCCACGCAGGCATCCGTCACCGAGACGCCGTACTGCAGCTGGCTGCGATCGCTGCTGAGTGGCTGGCTGCCCCAGTGCAGGTTGCTCTCGAGCATGAACCCCACCAGCGAGCGATTGCCTTCGAGGATCTGGTTGGCCAGGTTTTCGGCGACGAGCGGCTGCAGGCCGGGATCCTTGTTGGAATTGCCGTGGCTGCAGTCGACGACGATGTTGGCCGGCAGTCCGGCCTTGTCGAGCTCACGCTCGGCCAGCGCCAGGCTCACCGAATCGTAATTCGTGCGCGACCCGCCGCCGCGGAGCACGATGTGGCCGTACTTGTTGCCGCGCGTGCGGAACACGGCCGACTGGCCCTGCTGCGTGATGCCCAGGAAGTGGTGCGGGTGGCGCACCGACTGCAGCGCGTTGATCGCGACCGTCAACGAGCCGTCCGTGCCGTTCTTGAATCCCACGGGGGTCGAGAGCCCGCTCGCCATTTCGCGATGCGTCTGCGATTCCGTCGTGCGCGCGCCGATCGCCGTCCACGTGATCAGTTCGGACAGGTACTGGGGCATGATCGGGTCGAGCGCTTCGGTGGCCGCCGGCACGCCGAGGTCGGCCAGGAACAGCAGCAGCTCGCGCGCAACACGGATGCCCTTCTCGACGTGGAAGGAGTCGTCCATGTCGGGATCGTTGATGAGGCCCTTCCAGCCCACCGTCGTGCGCGGCTTCTCGAAGTAGACGCGCATGACGAGCAACATCGTCTTGTCGACCTTCGCGGCCAGCTTGCTGAGGCGCTGAGCGTACTCGCGCGCGGCGACCGGATCGTGGATCGAGCACGGGCCGACGACGATGAACAATCGCGGATCGTCACGGTCGAGGATCCTGCGCACGGCCTGGCGGCTGCGATACACGAAGTCCTCGGCCGCCTGCGCCAGGGGCAGATCGCGCTTGATCGCCTCCGGCGTGGCGAGCAGCTCGCTCGAAACGACGTTGATGTTCTGGAGTCTTTCCTGCATTGACGCGCGCCTGGCCGGGCCGGCATGGCCCTGGACCGCGGCATTCTACACGCGTCAGATCGAAGTTCGGACGCTCCACAGTTCCGGGAAAAACCTCAGCTCGAGCGCCTTGGCCAGGTAAGCGACGCCGCTGCTGCCACCCGTCCCGCGCTTGTAGCCGATGATCCGTTCGACCGTCTTCAGGTGGGCGAAGCGCCACAGCTGGAAGCGCTGGTCCAGGTCGACCAGTTTCTCCGCGAGCTCGTACAGGTCCCAGTGCTGTTCGGTGTTGCGATACACGACGAGCCACGCCGCCGTGACGTCGGGGTTCTCCGCGTACGGCACGCTCCAGTCGCGCTCCAGCAAGGCGGCGGGAATCGCGAAGCCACGGCGTCCCAGCAGCCGCAGCGCCTCGTCGTACAGGCTGGGACTGTGCAATGCGTCGTGCAACTGCGCGTAGATCGCGGGAGTCCGTCGGTGGACTTCGATCATCGCCGCGTTCTTGTTGCCGATCAGGTACTCGAGCGTCCGGTACTGGAAACTCTGGAACCCGGATGACTTGCCCAGCGAGTCGCGAAACGCGGAGTAATCGGCCGGCGTCATCGTACTGAGCACGTCCCACGACTGCGCGAGCTGCTGCTGCACGCGCGAAACCCGCGCCAGCATCTTGAACGCCGGACCGAGGTCGTCACCGCGGATCTGCGCCATCGCCGCCTGCAGCTCGTGCACGCACAGCTTCATCCACAGCTCGGAGGCCTGGTGCATCACGATGAACAGCATCTCGTCGTGCTGGCCGGACAGCGGCTGCTGCGCCCCGAGCACCTGGTCGAGGTGCAGGTATTCGCCATAGCTCAGCGATTCGCCGAGGTCCCAGTGAATGCGCTCTCCCTCGAGTTCGACGAAAGCCCCCAGCGACGGCTTGCGTGACCCGCCGTGGTCGTCGCGCGACTCGCTCATGGAAAGACCCAGGCTGGCACGTGCCGCCAGCCCTGCAGCAGTTCGACGTCGAGCGGTTTCCAGCCCGGCTCGAGCGAGGTGACGAGCGACCAGAACCGTTTCGAGTGGTTCATGTGCCGGCGATGACAGAGTTCGTGGATCATGAGGTAGCGCACGACCTCCGGGCGCTGAAACAGCAGGCAGACATTGAGACTGATGGTACCCCGCGTCGAGCAGGAGCCCCACCGCGTGCGCTGGCGACGCACGGTCATGCGCGAATAATCGATGCCGACTTCGGTCGCGAGCGGTCGCAGCCGGTGCGATAGTTCGTGACTCGCCAGACGCGTGAGCCACGGCACCAGTGCCTGGCTCGCGTAGCGGTCGGTGACTGCGGGAGCGTGCACACGCAGCATCGAATCGCCGACCTGTTCGGTCCGCACGCGCCGTCCGGGCACGTACTCGACGGACCACAGCCGGTCGAGCAGGCGGATCTCCACCGCCTGGGGCTGGCGCTCTGCGGCCTTCGGCGCCAGTTGCAGCAGCTCCTTCGAGCGGCGTTCCGCCCAGTCGCGGTGCCGGGCGACGAACCGCTCGACCGCAGGCAGACCCGCGCCCTGCGGCACGACGACTTCGACACGGCCCCCGGGAAACACGCGCATCGACATGCGGCGCGCGCGCCGGCTGATGCGCACGTTCCACGCGACGCCAACCTCACGGTCGGTCCATAGCGTCATTTGCAGCGGGTGCGCGCCGGGTGCCTTCCCGGCGGCGCCTCGACCCAGGCTACGCATCGGCTACAGTTCCCTCAGGCCGGTCGTCACCGGCATTCTCGCGGCCCGGATACCCGGCAACAGGCCGCCCACGATGCCGAGTATGAGCGAGTACCAGAGGCCGGTCACCAGCAGTCGCGGCGTAACGGTGAACGCGAACGTCAGCTGGCTGAAGCTGCCGAAATTAAGTGTCGTCGCCTGGTAGCCGTTCAGGCCGAAGTAAACCAGCAATCCACCCGCGACGCCGCCGAGCAGCCCGAGCACCGCTGACTCGAGCAGCACGGACGTGACGACCGGTGCCGCGCCGAAGCCGAGTGCGCGCAACGTCGCGATCTCGCGCGTGCGCGAGGAGACCGCCGAATACATCGTATTCAGCGCCGCGAACACCGCGCCTACGCCCATCAGCACCGCAATGGTCGTCCCGACGTACTTGATCAGGGCGAGCAGGATGCGCGACTGGTCCGAATAAAAAGCCTTTTCGCTGCGCACCGAGACATTGAGTCGCGGATCCTTTTCGAGGGCCGCGCGAACCACAGGCAATGCCTCCGCCGAAGTGAGCTGGGCGCGAATGATCTGCACGGTGTTGCCGCGCCGGTAGACCCCGCGCAGGACGACCGCGTCGGTCCAGACCTCGGATTCCGAAACACTGCCTCCCGCCTCGAAGACACCGACGACGCGCCACTTCTGCGAGCCCCATTTCACTTCGCGCCCGAGGTCGATGTTCTCGAACTGCGAGAAGGCGCCGCGACCGACGATCACTTCGTCCTGCCCGGGGCGGAACATGCGGCCGGCGACGATGCGGAACCCGTCGCGCAGTTCCGGACCGCGTTCCCCGACGCCGCGGAGCGGCACGTTGGCGCCTGTGCCGGTGCTGCGCATCGGCAGGTCCACGATCGAATACAACTCGCCGGATACGATCGGACCGCGCTCGTCACGCGCAATGCCGGGCGCAATGACGATGGCGTTGTACTCCTCGCGCCCGATGGAGCTGGAGAGTTCGTCCGGTGAGCCGCCGCGCAGGATCATCGCGACGTCCTCGCGGCCGGAGAGATCAAGCGCGGCGCGAAAGCCCTCCCCCATCGACAGCAACGAGACCAGCACGGCCACCACGCCGCCGATGCCGATGACAGCGACCAGCGAGGTGCCGACCCGCGACGGCAGGTTCCGCAGGTTCATCGCGGTGACCGTGACCAGCTGGTTGAAGGCGGAGCGAAGACTCATGCCTGTTTCAATCCCTGCGCAGCGCTTCGACGATGCGCAGGCGCATCGCCTGCCAGGCCGGCACCGCGCCCGCGACAGCGCCGAGTGCCAGCATGTACAGCACCGATTTCACGACCGCATCGGGCGGGACGCGGAAACCCGGCAGGTACTGGTCGAGAGTCGGGCCGAATTGCACACCGATCCACCAGGCGAAGAACATGCCAAGCATGCCGCCGAGCGTCGTCACCAGCACCGACTCCGCCAGCACCATGCCGAGCACGCCGCCATTGCTGAAGCCAAGCGTCTTCAGCACTGCGAGTTCGTTGGTGCGCTCACGCACGGATTGAGCCATGGTGTTAGCCGTCACCAGCAGCATCGTGAAGAACACTGCCGCGACGATCGCCGACAGGATCGCCCCGATGTTGCCAATCTGGTTGACGAACGACTGCGCCATCGCGCGCTCCGACGACGTCTTGGTCTCCGCCGGTGAATTCGCGAACATCACGTCGATTTGCCTGCTGATCGCCTGCGCTCGGTTCACGTCGTCGATCTTGATGACGTACCAGCCAATCAGGCCCTTGGCCTGCTGCTTCGCTTCCTCGAAATAGTCCTGGTGCAGCACGATCTGCCGGGTGTCGCCGCCCTCGGGCAGGTCGTAGATCGCACGCACCGTGACGTCCCACGTATCGGAGCCGTCCAGCCGGCGCCAGATGGCCGACCGCAACGGCACCTGGTCACCGACCTTCCAGCCGTAGAGGTCGGCGATGGCGCGCCCGACCAGCGCGCCTGCGCGATCGGCGAACCAGGCCTGCTTCTGCTCTTCGGCGAGCTTGATCTCGGGATAGATGCGGAGGTAGGCCTCGGGATCGCTCGGAAACGTCGGGAACTGGTTGCGCTCGTCGCGGTACCACGCGCCGAACCAGGTCTGCGGCGATACGGCCACGACGCCGTCGACGGCCTTGATGCGGCTTTCGTAGCTCGCCGGCAGCAGCTGCGTAAACGAGACCTTGTGCATCGTCAGCAGGCGGTCGGCGCCGGCGACGTCCACGCCCGCTTTCAGCGCAAACTGCATGGACGCCGCGAGCCCGTACAACAGGAACGCGATCAGGATCGAGGCGACCGTGAAGAACGTGCGCAGCCGCTTGCGGCGCAGGCTCGATGCCAGCAACGGCAGGTACTTGCCAATCATCCCGATCCTTCGCTCAGCATGCCCTTGTCGAGATGGATGACGCGGTGGGCGCGTTCGGCGGCGTGCGGATCGTGCGTGACCATGATGATGGTCTTGCCATACTCGTCGTTGAGCGCCTCGAGCAGCGTCAGGATCTCGTCGCCCGACTTGCGGTCGAGGTCGCCGGTGGGCTCGTCGCACAGCAGCAGCGTCGGATCGGTGACGATGGCCCGCGCGATGCCGACACGCTGTTCCTGGCCACCCGACAGCTCGCGCGGGCGGTGCCTGGCGCGATGCTCGAGACCGACCAGCTTGAGCGCAGCCGCCACTCGACGCATGCGCTGCTCGCGATCGAGGCTCGTGAGCAGCAGCGGCAACTCGACGTTGCGCTCGGCGGTGAGCACCGGCAGCAGGTTGTACATCTGGAAGATGAAGCCGACGTGATCGGCGCGCCAGCGGCCGAGCGACCCTTCCGACAGTTCGTCGACCCGCAGGCCGTCGACCTCGAGCGTGCCCGAGGTCGGACGGTCGAGGCCGCCGATGAGGTTGAGCAGCGTCGACTTGCCGGAGCCCGAAGGCCCCATCAGCGCGACGAAATCGCCCTGCCGGATGTCGAGCGAGAGACCGTCGAGGACTCGCACGGTCTCGGCGCCGCGACGGTAATCCTTCACCAGGTCGCGGATGCGGACAATTGACGTTCCCGCCGCAGCGACGGCCGGCGCTGCGTTCATGTCGTTGCCTTCAACTCCACGGCCCCGCCGTCGCGCAGGCGCTTCGGCGCGTCGACCACGATGGATTCACCACCCGCGAGACCATCGGTGACCGGCACCTGCTCGTCCTTCGCGGAACCCACCTTGACCGCGCGCTTCTCGACCTTGCCGTCGCGCACGACCCAGACGAAACTTGCGTCGCCCTCGTGGACTACGGCGTTTTCCGGCACGAGCAGCGCGCTCCTGGTCGCCGGTTGCGAACCGTCCTCGAGGAAGCTGACCTTGATGCCCATGTCCGGCAGGATGCGCGGATCGAGCTGGTCGAGGCCGATGCGCACGCGCACGGTCGCCTTCTGCCGGTCGGCCGTCGGCACGATGCTGATGACGTGCGCAGGAATCTTCAGGTCGGGATACGCGTCGAGCACGCACTCGACCTTCTGGCCCGAGCTGACGCGATTGATGTAGGCCTCGTTGACATCGACTTCGACTTCGCGCGAATCCATGTCGACGATGGTCGCCACCCCCGTGCGGGTGAAGCCGCCTCCGGCCGACATCGGCGAGACCATTTCGCCAGGCTGCGCGTCCTTCGAAATCACGACGCCCTTGAAGGGCGCGCGGATTTCCAGGTCGGCGAGTTCCTGCCGGCTGAGACCCACCTGGGCGATGGCGACGTCGACCGCCGAGCGCGCAGCCGCAAGACGGGCGCCGAGCGCGGCCACTTCGGCCTCGGAGCTGTCGAGCACGCTCTGCGCAACCAGCTTGCGCTCGACCAGCGAGCGATTGCGCTCGAGCGTCCGGCGCGCATCGGCCAGCCGTACCTCGATTTCGCGCAGGTTGCGACGCGCCGCTTCGGCATTGCTGTTGGACACGTTGAGCTGGGCATCGACCGTCGAACGTTCGAGCCGCGCGAGTACCTGGCCCGCCTCGACTTCGGCGCCTTCCTCGAACAGCACCTCGGCGACCCGGCCCGTGACTTTCGAACTGACGGTCGCCAGGCGCCGCGCCACGACGTAGCCCGACGCGTTGAGGACGGCACCGCTGGCGGACGTCGGCGATTCGACGGTCACGGTCTGCACCGGCACGGCGCCGTTGAACGAGCGCCAGGCCAGCACCGCCGCAATCACTGCGATCGCGGCCAGCACGTACCAGAGCTTGCGGCGCGAACCGCTGCGCGGCCGGTATTTTCCTGCTGCAGGATCGCGATCGAGGCGCAGGCTCTCGAGCGCTGCCTTGTCCAGTGCCATGCGGACTCGCTAGTCTGGGGAAGCGGCGCAATCTAACACAGCCCACCCTGCATGACTCCGGCCCCCACCCTCGTCGACATCGGCCTCAATCTCGCGCACGACAGCTTCGACCACGACCGTGCCGACGTGGTGGCTGCCGCGGTGGCCTGCGGCGTGCGCCACATGGTGATCACGGGCAGCACCCTCGACAGCACCCGTCGTGCCATCGACCTCGTGCGGACCGATCCGGCCGTATTTCGGGCCACCGCGGGCGTCCATCCCCACCATGCCAGTGAACTCCGCCAGGACGACCTGCCGCACCTGCGCGAACTGCTCGCGGCACCGGAGGTCGGCGCTGCAGGCGAGTGCGGTCTGGACTACTTTCGCAACTTCTCTTCGCACGCAGACCAGGAGCGAGCCTTCCGCTGGCAGCTGGAGCTGGCCGTGGACAGCGGCAAGCCGGTCTTCCTGCACCAGCGCGACGGTCACGACGCCTTTGTCGCCATACTCAAGGACTACCTGCCCCGGCTGGCGGGCGGCGTCGCTCATTGCTTCACCGGCGACGGACGCGAGTTGCGCGACTGCCTGGAACTGGGTCTTTCGATCGGCATCACCGGCTGGATCTGCGATGAACGCAGGGGCCACCACCTGCGCGAACTGGTGCGCGAGATCCCTCTCGACCGGCTGCTGGTGGAAACCGATGCCCCGTACCTGCTTCCACGCGACCTGCAGCCCAGGCCCGCTCATCGCCGCAACGAGCCCAAGTTCCTGCCCCACGTGGTCAAGGTCATTGCCTCTTGCCGGGGCGAAGACTTTTCGACCGTTGCCGCTGCGACGACCCGCAATGCGCTAAAGTTCTTCGGGTTTGGGAATGCCGTGGCGACGTCCTGAAACCTGTTCTACGTTTAGCTCGCAATAAGTTGAATTTAATGGATATTTCCAAAGCCAAGAGCTTCATCGACACGACCTGGTCGGACTCGATCCTGCCGCAGTTGATCGATTACGTCCGTATCCCCAACAAGTCCCCGCTCTTCGACCCGGACTGGGAAGCGCACGGCCACATGGAGGCCGCCGTCCAGTTGATGCTGCGCTGGGCCCAGGCGCAGGCGCCGGCCGGCTCCAGGGTCGAGGTGCTCAGGCTCGCGGGTCGCACGCCGGTGCTGATGGTCGACGTCCCGGGCGATGTGGACGACTGCGTGCTGATGTACGGCCACCTGGACAAGCAACCGGAGTTCACGGGCTGGTCGGACGGCCTCGACCCCTGGACCCCGGTGATCCGCGACGGCAAGTTGTATGGCCGTGGCGGCGCCGACGACGGCTATGCCCTGTTCTCGTCGATCGCCGCGATCCGCGCGCTGCGCGAGCAGAAGATTCCCCACGCCCGCTGCGTCGTGCTGATCGAGGCCAGCGA
>CAWHCA010000035.1:0-67004 GCA_963827615.1 uncultured Gammaproteobacteria bacterium
CCGAAAAGCTCAACAGAGCCGCAAGAAAATATCGCTTATACATCGTTGTTACTACCTAAATTGAATCTTGTCCCCGGCAGGGCACGTTGGATCCTGCCGGGGACGGTCTATCAGTCGAACATCCGCTGGCAGACGCGATCAGTCGCCGCAGATCAGGCGCATCCGGCGCTCGGCCCGGTCGAAATCGGCATCCGTGTTGGCATTCAACAGCTGCTGCTTGGCGGCCACGCAAGCGTCCGCCTCCGCCTGGGCGTTGGCAGGCGCCGCCGCGTTGGCCGCAGCTGCACAGCGGGCATCGTCCGCAAGACGGATGTTGTTGAACTGGCCACGCTCGACCGATACGCAGTCACCGACGCGCAGGCCAGCCTGCTCGGTCACGATGCGGATCGTGTTGGTGCCGCCGATCAGGACCGTGTACTCGAAACCGGTCGACGATCCCGCCGCGCCTGCCAGGCGGCGACCAACGGCCGCACCGCCCACGCCGCGCAGTGCACGATTGCTGCTCGACTGCCCGGAGCCCGAGGCGACGCCGAGGGCACCGCCCACGATCGTCCCGGCAGCATTCGCACCCTGGTTCTGGATGTCGACCTGACGCACGGCGGTGATGCGGCCGTGGGTGACCGTGGTCTGGGCATTGACCTCGCCCGCAATGAGGACCGCGCCCAGCAGTGCGACCGATCCAAAAAGACTCCGGCGTATATCCATTGTTCCTCGCTCCTGAATTGTTCGAAAGTACGTATACGGAAAAGTGTGCTGGCGGCAGGCGCACCGTGCATCTGCTCGCATGACTCCCCGTCCGCTGATTTGGACGGGCAATCAACGCCTGCTGTGTCGCGCAATGCACGTCACCCTGGGTACGATAGCAGCGATCAGGCGCAGGGTGGACAAGAATCAGGGGCCCGCCGTGCGCGATCTCGTACGAAGCCAGTCGCTCGAATGCCACGGAAGAATAAGGGCGCGGCCAGCGCAAGATTGTTCAATGCTGGACAATCATGATCCGGGTTAACGTACTATTCTCCGGGCCGGGGTCGTGCGACGCCTGCGCTACCTGACAAAAAGAAACCCACAGGGAGATCAGCATGGCTGACCAGAAGATGTCACGGACGGCGCTCACCGCCATGGTGGTGGGTGGCATGGTCGGCGCAGGCATATTTTCGCTGCCGCGAACGTTTGCCAATGCCACTGGACCGATGGGCGCGGTCATCGCCTGGCTGATTGCAGGCACCGGCATGTACATGCTGGCACGCGTCTTCCAGGCCCTGGCTGAGCGGCGGCCCGACATCGACGCCGGCGTGTATGCCTACGCCCGCGAGGGTTTTGGTGACTACGCGGGTTTCCTGTCTGCTTTCGGCTACTGGATCGGCAGTTGCATCGGCAACGTGTCGTACTGGGTGCTCATCAAGTCGACGATGGGTGCATTCTTCCCGGTCTTCGGCGACGGCAACACGGTCGTTGCGATCCTCGTGGCCTCTGTCGGCATCTGGCTGTTCCATTTCCTGATCCTGCGCGGCGTGCAGCAGGCGGCGGCGATCAACAAGATCGTCACCATTGCGAAGGTCATCCCGATCATGGTCTTCATCCTGATCCTGATTTTCTCGTTCAAGGTCGACCTGTTCAGCTTCAATCTCTACGGCGGCGACCTCACCACCGGCCTGTTCGAACAGGTCAGGGCGACGATGCTGGTCACGGTGTTCGTCTTCATCGGCATCGAGGGTGCCAGCGTCTATTCGCGCTTCGCCAAGGAGCGCTCGGACGTAGGCCTCGCGACCATCACCGGCTTCATCATCGTCACCAGCCTGATGGTGCTGGTCACGCTGCTGCCCTATGCCGTGATGCAGCGTGCCGACATTGCCGGCGTGCGCCAGCCGTCGATGGCCGCGGTGCTCGAGTCGGTGGTCGGGCCATGGGGGGCGATCTTCGTCAGCGTGGGCCTGCTGGTGTCGGTGCTGGGCGCCTACCTGGCATGGGCGCTCATCTGCGCAGAGGTGATGTTTGCCGCCGGCAAGTCCAAGGACATGCCAAGAGCCTTCGCCAGGACCAACCAGAACAACGTGCCGTCAGTGGCGCTGTGGACGACCAGTATCATCATCCAGCTGATCGTAATCTCGACCTACTGGTCGCGCGATGCGTTTGCGCTGATGCTGAGCCTCACCAGCGCGACCACGCTGATTCCCTACTTCTTCGTGGCCGCCTACGGCCTGATGATTGCGCGGCGCGGCCAGACTTACGAGGTGCGGCCGGAGGAACGCAAGCGCGACCTGATCCTGGCCTCGCTGGCCGTGGCCTACACCCTCTTCATGATTTACGCCGGCGGCCTGAAGTACATCCTGCTCGCCGCACTGCTGTTCGCCCCCGGCACGATCCTCTACTACATGGCGCGCCGTGAGCAAGGCAAGCCGGTTTTCGTTGGCACCTCGGACTGGGTCGTTTTCGGCGTGATCGTCGCCGCCGCACTCTATTGCGTCTACGGCCTGGCCACCGGCGCCCTCTCCCTCTGATACCCCCTTCTCGTACCCCCTTCAAACCGCATTCAGCGAGTCAACCCAATCATGGCAAGCACAAACCAAGTCAAATTCGGCGTTCATTCGGAGGTCGGGCAGCTGCGCAAGGTCATGGTCTGCGCGCCCGGGCGTGCGCACCAGCGCTTGACGCCGTCGAACTGCGACCAGCTCCTCTTCGACGACGTGCTGTGGGTCGAGAATGCCAAGCGCGACCACTTCGACTTCGTCACCAAGATGCGTGACCGTGGCGTCGACGTGGTGGAGATGCACAACCTGCTCGCCGAGACCGTCGCGGTCCCGGAAGGCAAGAAGTGGATCCTGGACAACCAGGTCGTGCCCGACCAAGTCGGTCTCGGCTTCATCGACGAACTGCGCAGTTACCTCGAAGGCCTCGACAATCGCGCCCTCGCGGAAACCCTGATCGGCGGCCTGTCGACGCTCGAATTCCCCGAATCGATCGGCGGCAAGGCACTGCAGGTGGTCAAGGAGGCGGCCGGTGTCACCGAATACCTGCTGCCGCCGCTGCCGAACACGCTTTATACGCGCGACACCACCTGCTGGATCTACGGCGGAGTCACGCTCAACCCGCTGTACTGGCCGGCGCGGCACGAAGAAACGATCCTGACCACCGCCATTTACAAGTTCCACCCGGACTTCGCGGGCAAGGTCAACGTCTGGTGGGGCGATCCATTGCACGACCACGGCATGGCCACGCTGGAGGGCGGTGACGTGATGCCGATCGGCAAGGGCAACGTACTCATCGGCATGAGCGAACGCACGTCTCGGCAGGCAATCAGCCAGCTCGCGGCCACGCTGTTCAAGAAGGGCGCTGCCGAGCGCGTGATCGTCGCTGCGATGCCGAAGATCCGGGCGGCAATGCACCTGGACACCGTCTTCACGTTCGCCGATCGTGACTGTGTGCTGCTGGCGCCGGATTTCCTCGCCCAGACCACGACCTTCTCCTACCGGCCGAGCGATCATCCGAGCGGCGTCGAGTTCCACGCAGAGAAGAAGTCCTTCGTGGAAGTCGTACGCGAGGCGCTGGGGTTGAAGAAGCTGCGCGTGGTTGAGGCTGGCGGCACTGATTACCAGCGTGAGCGCACGCAATGGGACAGCGGCGCCAACCTCGTATGCGCGTCGCCGGGCGTGGTCTACGCCTACGACCGCAACACGTACACCAACACCCTGCTGCGCAAGGAAGGCATCGAGGTCATCACTATCGTCGGCGCCGAACTCGGCCGTGGGCGCGGTGGCGGTCACTGCATGACCTGCCCGATCATCCGCGATCCGGTGGACTACTGATCGCGGCGCAGCGGCCGTTGCCCGCGCCGAGACGACTGTTCGGCGCGGGCATGGCGCTGGCGGGCGTGAAGCCCTGATATCCCGAATACACCCGCAAGGACCGCGACCATGCGATCTTTCACAGCCGCACGTGCTGCCCTCGCCTTGGCATGGTCACTCGCGCTCGTGCTGCCCGCTGCCGATGCGTTTGCCGCGGTTGCCGCAGCTCAGGCTGCGGTGACACGCGGCAACGAACTGCTCGCCGCGGGCGACTACAAGGCGGCCCAACAGGCCTTCACCGAGGCGCTGGAAGCCGACCCGAGTTCGGTCGAGGGACACCTCGGCCGTGCAAGGGCCTATTACGGCATTGGCGAGTACGCCCGGGCACGACTCGAGTTCGAGGCGGTCCTCGGCTACGACCCCGCGGTCGTGGCGCCCGACCTCCAGACGCTGGACGCGATCTACGACGGCATCGCCGAGGATTACGCCGCGGGCCGAACCTGGTCGCCCTTCTATTACGCTGAAACGGGCATCGGCAACTACCGCCAGAACAGTTCCAAGTCGACGGACATTTTTGGCGGGGCCGGCGACCACGACACGTTCCTGCCGATCCGCGGCGGTGGCGGCTGGAGCGCGGCCGTGACCGAGCGCCATTCGTTCAATGGCACCATTGACTACCGCTTCCGTTGGTACGACGACAACGACCGCCGCAACGACTCCGACCTGCGCTGGAACTTGAACCTGAGTCGACCGGTGGACGACGACAACCTGCGCTTCGGCATGCGCGGACGGACGAGTTACCGTGGCGACGGCCAGTACCGCAATGACTGGGGCGCATTTGCGACCTACAGCATCGGCTTCAGTGCGAGCGACCGCCTCGCGGTCACGGGCGAGTTCCGCGAGCGGCGCTACCCTGGCGGACCCTTGCGTTCAAGGACGCGCGACATCGCGGAGTTGACGGCCCTGTGGACGCACTCGCTCGCCAACGGCAAGACCTCCCTTTCGCTCGGCGGGTCCTTCGCCGAGGAGTGGGCGACGCAGGAGCGCATCGATGGCGACGCCTCGATCTGGAGCGTCCGCAGCTCGCTCGACCATGCGTTCAGCGACTCGCTCGACGCATTCTTCTTTCTCGAGTACTGGGAAGAGGGATACGACGAGGAGCGGCCGGACTTCAGCACCGACCCGAACCTGCTGGTGCAACGCAGCGACGACCTCGTGTACGCTGGTGGCGGGCTGGTATGGTCCTTCGCTCCCGGCTGGACGCTGCGACCGGCGTTCGAGTACGACTGGGAGAACAGCAACATCCCGGCGCTTGCGTACAGCAAGACCGAAGTCGTGGGTGACTGTGCGCAAGTCGTTCTGACGGCCATGACCAGCAACAGGGTGCAGTGCCGATGAAGCGGCCTTCCGAACCGCAACCGCTGTCGCTGCTCGAGGCGACCCTGCCGGTCGCAAGCCTGATCCTGCTGGTAGGACTGTCGTACTTCCTGTTCGGCGATCGGGGCGCGGTCGGGCCGAACCAGGTGGCGCTCGTGGTCGCCACGATGATCGCGGTGTTCATCGGCTGGCGCCGCGGCCACTCACTCGACGTGCTGGGCAAGGCCGCCACTGACAGTGTCGCCACCGGCATCGGCGCCATCTTCATCCTGTTCGCCGTGGGCGGGCTGATCGGCACCTGGGCGATGAGCGGCACGCTGGTGGCGATGGTGTATTACGGGCTGCAGTTGCTGAGCCCGAATTACTTTTTCGTCACCGCCTGTGCGATCTGCGCACTCGTTGCGGCCAGCATCGGCAGCTCGTGGACCGTCGTCGGCACGATCGGCGTCGGCTTCATGGGGATAGCCGCCAGCATGGACCTCAACCCTGCCATTGCAGCGGGGGCCGTGATCTCGGGCGCGTATTTCGGCGACAAGTCTTCGCCGCTGTCCGACTCCGCGAATCTCGCAGCGGCCGCGGCCGGCGTTAATCTCTACCAGCACATTCGCGAAACACTGCTCACGTCGACGATGGCCCTGTCGATTGCGCTCGCGGTCTTCTTCATGCTGGGGCAGCCCGGCGATTTCGACGCGACCGACAAGATGGCCGCGATACGGGCAGCGTTCCACATCTCGCCCGTCCTGTTCCTGCCGCTGGTGGTGGTGCTGGCGCTCGCGTTATTCCGGTTCCCGCCCTTCACGGCGATTTTCCTCGGTGCCATCGCCGGCGGCGTGCTCGCCGTGTTCGTGGCGCCGGAACGAGTGATCAAGTATGCGGACGCGGGCGACTTGCCAACGTGGCTGGCGTTGCTGAAGGGAGTCTGGCTCGCATTGGCGAGCGGTTACAACTCGACTACGGGATTCGCGCCAATGGACATGCTGGCCACGCGTGGCGGCATGGACAGCATGCTGAACACGATCTGGCTCATCGTCACCGCGCTGGCATTCGGCGGCGTGGTCGAGAAGGCGGGCGTGCTCGACCGGCTGATCACGCCGATCATCGAGAAGGCTAAATCCAATGGCGCCCTGGTCGCCTCCCTTACCTCCTCCATCGTCGCGACCAACGTCATCACCGCCGACCAGTACATCGCCATCGTGCTGCCGGGACGCATGTTCAAGTCGGCATTCGCACGGCGCGGACTCGCGCCCGTTGTGCTATCCCGCACGGTCGGCGACACTGCGACCCCAACGTCTGCGCTCATTCCGTGGAACAGCTGCGGCGCCTACATGGCCGCCACGCTGGGCGTGGCCACCTGGAGTTACGCGCCCTATGCCGTCTTCAGTTACGTCAGCCCACTGCTGACGATTGCCTTGGCATATGCCGGATTTCGCATGCTGCGTGCCTCCTGAGCCGGCGTTGTCGCGGCCGGTTGTGCCACCGCTTCCCTCCACAGCCTCCCAATGTTGGAAGACGCCATGAAAACGCAGACCCTGGAAACCCAGAGCTCAATGACGCCGTCGACGGCCCTTCAGTACCTGAAGGAAGGCAATCAACGGTTCGTCAACAACCTGAAGGCGAGCCGCAACCTGCTCAAGCAGGTGAACGAGACCCGCGAGGGCCAATGGCCGTTCGCGGTGATCCTGAGCTGCATCGACAGCCGGACGTCCGCCGAGCTCATCTTCGACCAGGGCCTGGGCGACGTGTTTTCGATCCGCATCGCCGGCAACGTGGTCAATACCGACATCATCGGCAGCATCGAGTTCGCCTGCAAAGTGGCCGGATCCAAGCTGATCGTGGTGCTTGGCCACAGCAAGTGCGGCGCGGTGAAGGGCGCCTGCGACCACGTGGAAATGGGAAACCTGACCGAACTGCTGGCGAAAATACAGCCCGCCGTCTACCAGGAAACCAGCACTGGCGATAAGGACACCCGCAATTCCGGCAACGAGAAATTCGTGGAGAACGTCGCGAGCCTCAACGTCAAGCGCTCGGTCCGGTCGATTGTCGAGCGCAGCTTCATCCTCGAACAGATGATCGAGAAGGGTGAGATTGCGATCATCGGCGGCAAGCACGACCTCGATTCCGGCACAGTCGAGTTCTACGACGACACGCTGTTGTCGAGCCAGGCGGAGATGCAGCGGAAGCTGGGCGGCTGAACCCGGCGGCAGGGTGCTGGATTCAGCAGACATGGACCCGAGCAGCCAGGCCCCCAGCATGGAGCCCGTCGCTCTTTCGAGGAAACAGCTGCTGCTGGTCCTCGCGCTGTTTCCTGTGGCGTTCGTGCTGTTCGGCTTCATCGTCGACTCGCCAGCGGAGATCTTCCGCGGCCTGCGTCGCCATCCTCACGTCCAGGGACACGCTGATCACCGACTACATCGGCGTGGGCGGCATGGGCGCGGCGTTCGTCAACGCCGGCCTGCTGACGCTGCTGGCGATCATCGTGTACTGGCGCTCGGGCGCGGTCATCGGCGGTGCAGCGGTGGCCTGCCTGTTCCTGGTGCTCGGCTTCGCGTTGTTCGGCAAGAACCTGCTCAACGTCTGGTTCATCGTCCTGGGCGTTTTTCTCTACGCGAGGTTCAAGCGCGAACCCTTCGCCAGGCACATCAACGTGGCCTTCTTCGGCGCCGCGCTGTCGCCGATCTTCACCGAGATCCTGTTCAGCTCGGCCTTGCCGCTGCAGGCCAGCCTGCCACTGGCGGTGGCCACCACGCTGGGACTGGGCTTCGTGCTGGTGCCTTGCGCGGCGCACCTGTTCAACGCGCACATGGGCCACACCCTGTACAACATCGGCTGGGTCGCTGGCATCCTGGGCACGCTGACCGTGGCGGTGTACAAGTCCTACGGTTTCGTGCCGGATCCGGTGTTCATCTGGACCACCGGCAACAACGGGCTGCTGGGCGGCACGTTCGCGCTGCTGTTCGTCGCCATGGGCCTTGGCGGCTGGTGGCTCGATCGCGAAGCCTGGCAAAAGCAGGGCTGGATCCTGCGCCAGACAGGGCTGTCGCCCACCGACTTCGTAGACCAGGCAGGCATGGGCCCTAGCCTGCTGAACATGGGCCTGACCGGGGCCCTCGGCACGGCCTACGTCCTGGCGGTGGGTAGCGACCTGAACGGCCCGACCCTCGGCGCCATCTTTACCATCGTCGGCTTCTCGGCCTTCGGCAAGCACCCGCGCAACATCGTGCCGATCATGCTTGGCGTGTTCATTGCGTCGATGCTCAAGGACTGGAGCGCCGACGACCCGTCAGCCGTGCTCGCGGCGCTGTTCGGCACCACGCTGGCGCCCATCGCAGGGCGCTTCGGCTGGCGCTGGGGCATCGTCGCCGGCTTCGTGCACTCGTCGGTGGCACAGACCGTCGGGCAGCTGCATGGCGGCCTGGTGCTCTACAACAACGGCTTCGCCGCCGGCCTGGTGGCGGCGATCCTGGTTCCGGTGATCATTGCCCTGCAGCCGGTCGCCAAGACTGATCCCGGCGCGCCGCGGTAGGGCGCCAGACAAGTGCCGGGCCAGGTGCGGGACCCGAAGCGTTACTGCTGTTTCCGCCCTATCTGGATGCCGAGCGTTCGAAACTTTGCCGTGGCAGCAGGAAGAGCCAGGTGACGAGCACAAATGGCCCGGTCAGCGCTGGAATGGCGAGGGGCGTCAGCGCCACGTTGAAGGCCGCCTGCGCGATGACCGTGAATACCGTGCCTAGTGCGGCATAGGCGGCGACGCGCACGCCCGGCGGGTGGAAGACGCTACCCAGAGCGACGGCCGTCAGCACTGGACTGAAACCCAGCAGTCCACCCGTGATCAGGTCGCTTTCGGCACCCAGCAGGTGCGCCGTAACGACCGCGAGGACCGCGCCGCCGACCGCAGCGACCGCTGCCGCAATGGAGTTGACGGCCAGGCCGGCGAGGAAGAGCAGTGCCGCGACGACGCTCGCCTTGAGGAATACCTGCGAAATGCTGAACAGCGTGGCCTGCAGGAAATCCCCTACGCCGAGTTGCGCGGAGGCGACCGACTCGTACGGAGCAATCACGTCCTCGGCGGGCAGCGCATCGCCCCCGAGCCCGGCGAAGCCGTACGTGGCGAGCAGCAGCAGCCAGGTAACGAGCACGAAAGGAAATGTCAGGGTCGGCACGCCCAGCGCTTTCAGGGCGTTGGCCGTCGCAGTCATCGTCACGACCGACACGGCGGCGCCCAGCGCAACGTACGTCCACAGCAGCGGACCGGGCGCAATGAAGGTCGCGAGCGCCAACCCCACCAGGAAGCCGTTGAAACCGTAGAGTCCCGCGCGCAGCGAAGCTGTGTCGACGCGTAGCCACTGCGCCGTCAGCGTCGCCACGACGACCGCCAGCGCACCGCAGATCGCCACCTGTGGCACGCCCGCGGCGAGCGACCCCCAGACAATGGCGGCGAAAAACAATGCCCCGCTCAGCGGATTGTCCTGGAACATCACCTGGCCGATGCCGCGCAGGTTGCAGTCGACGAACCGGGCGACGGCCGACGATGCGCACAGCGATTCCCAGCCGGACAGGTACGCTTTCATGGAGACCTCCGTCGTGAGCGGTGCTGGCTGGCGCTAGCGCCAGAAGAATGGGGGCGGGATGGCCGCACCCGTGATCTCCCGGCGCGCCACTTCCCAGAATTCGCGAACTTTCGCTCGCACCTGCGCAGTCTCGCGCCCGAGAACCTTGTAGATGAGTCCGGCGTCGTTGGGCAGCCTGCACGCGCCGAACGCTACGCCACGCGCGCTGTCGACCTCGGCATCGACTTGCGCAAGCACGCGCTCCGCGCAATCGGCAGGCGTGCAGAGGATCACGTTACCGAACACATCGAAGCCCTCCATGACTCCTGCCTGCCGCATCGGGTTGCGCAAGGGCTCGATCAGCAGTTTCTCGTTGAACAAAGGCTCGCCGCCGGGCCGCACGGCCGTCGTCGCGAGCGACAGCAGCGTGACGCCGAAACACTCGTCCGGATGGTGGTGCCTGCGGCCGGGTTGCACGATTTCCGAGTAGAGCATCGAGGCGGACGGGTCGATGGTGATCCGCGTGTCGCTCGCAAACCGAGCCTGGCGGTGGGGAATCAGCGGATCGGGCAGGAACTCGAGGTAGGCACCCTCCCCCACGGTGAAGGATTGCGTCTGCAGCGCAAAATTGGCGTCCATCGAGTGGATCTTGGTCGCCGACTGCGTGGTGACATGGGCCCGCGCGCCGGGTCCGAGGGACACGTCCAGCGCCAGCCGGTCACCCTGCAGCACGCAGCCCGACGTGGTGATCATGAACAGCCACGCCATGTCCGGAAGTGCGTCGTCGCAATGCAGCGCGCGCTGCGCCAGGCAGGGCGTGCGCGATCCAAGCTCGGCCAGGATGGTGCGGTCGTCGCGGCGCTCGAAGCCCAGTCGCAGCAGGCCGGACTTGCCGACGGCGCCGCTGCGCATCTGTGGCGGCTCATCGCCGTAAGGGACGAACTCCGCCAGTGCGCTCATTACGCCGCCTGCCCCGCCGTCACCTTGAGATCGAACAGCAGGTCGTTACGGATCAACTGCACGAGTTCAGGAATGCCCTCGCCTGTGCGGCAGTTGGTGAACACGAACGGCTTGTCGCCGCGCATGATTTTCGAGTCGTGCGCCATCACCTCGAGACTCGCGCCGACGTAGGGCGCCAGGTCGGTCTTGTTGATGACCAGGATGTCCGACTGCGAGATGCCGGGACCGTTCTTGCGCGGAATCTTGTCGCCGGCGGCCACGTCGATCACGTAGATGAAGAAATCGACCAGCGCCGGCGAGAACGTCAGGGTGAGGTTGTCGCCGCCGCTCTCGATCAGCACGACGTCGCCGTCGGGGAAGCGCGCTTCCATGTCTTCCACCGCCGCGAGGTTCATGCTCGGATCCTCACGCACGGCCGTGTGCGGACAGGCGCCGGTCTCGACGCCGAGGATGCGCTCCTCGAGCAGGATGCCTTTCAGCGTCCTCTGGACGTGCTTGGCATCCTCCGTCGTCACCACGTCGTTGGTGATGATGAGCACCTTGATTCCCATGCCCAGCAGCGCCGGCGTGATGGCCTCCACGATCGCCGTCTTGCCCGAGCCGACCGGTCCGCCGATCCCGATTCGCGTGACTTTCTTCACTCGCCTGTATCTCCGGTCGAATTGCTTCAGTTCATGAACAGGCGCACGTGCGCCTTGACGTGGACGGCCGCCAGGATATCCGCCATGGGCGCGAATCCGGCCATGTCGTCGAGGGTGGCTGCGGCCGCGGTGGTATAGGGAGTATCCACGTCAGCGTTGAGCTGGAACAACAGCGACTGCGTGTCGACGTGGCTGATGCGCATCAGGCGCAAAGCTGCACCCAGGATCGTGGCGGCGACGCCGTACTGGTGGACGACGAAGGCGTCGCGTGCCGACAGCCCCTGGGCGGCGAAGTGAATTGCCAGCGCCACGGGATAACAGCCGGGCGTCGCGCCGGCCAGGACTCGCTCGCGCCAGTCCTGCATCGTTGCCGAACGGGTGACATGCGCACCCAGCTCCGCGAATTTCCTGCCCATCTTTGTCGACATGGCCCGCGTCTCGCCCGACAGCTTCCGCGCATGGACGCGGGCATCGATCCTGAGCAGTTCCTCGATCTCTCCCGCGAGCGCCGCACGGTGCGCGCAGACAATCGCGATGCCGTCGCCGCGAGCGGCCTGCTCCACCGCGGTTCGCGTGAATTCGCCCAGGCTGGCGACGTCGGTGACCACGCCCTTCTGGATGGCGGACTCCAGGCCGCCCGAGAACGAGAAGCCGCCGATCGGCAACATCGAGTCGCCGAACTGCAGCAGCCGCGCAAGGTGCGTCGCGGTGACGGGCACCGGGGCGCCGTCAGCGTGGGCGTTCATTCGGCCGCTTCGGGATGCGGGTGGCTGTGCGCACGGATCGGTGAACGCCCGTGCACGTGCCCTGTCTCGGGATCCACCGCGACAAAGCGATCATGTGCGTGGGTATGCAACGGGCCCTCCGCCCCGCCAAAGAGCCGGCGCGATTCGTGCGGAGCGAGGTAGGGAACGATTTCGCTGCCCGCGACGAATTCGTAACGGATGCCCTCGAAACGGTGCGTCTTCATGACCGAGGCCATGACCTTGTGGTCGACCGTGAGCGGCACGAAAACGCGCGCGCCTTTCACCAGCGCCGGCCAGTGCTGGTTACCCAGCGCGTGCCCGAGCTCGATGCAGGTTCGCATCGCGTACTCGGCATCCTGCTGCTCCGCCAGCTGGTCGAGGTGGATGATCATCACGTCGCGCAGGCTGATGCGGGCGACCACGGCCGTGCCGGCCGCAGCGTCCCACAACAGTACATCGCCGTCGCGCAGGAACGCGCCGCGATCGAGCGACACTGCGACTTCGGCCCCGCTCGCGGTCTTCTTGCGAAAGCGGTTCTTCTGCGCCTCCCAGTGGTCGAGCGACAACGGCTCGACGGCAACCTCGGCCAGCCGCCGCGCCCACTCGGGATCGCTGGCATTGCCCAGCACTTTCTCGACGAGAACCATGTCGTGGCGCCCTCAGCTGAAGAAGTATTTCTGGTTGAGGGAGATCGTCTTCAGCGGTGCGACCGTGGCATGCACCCCGTCGACGGTGACGGCGAAGGTTTCCGGCGAGACGGTGATCTTCGGGGTCGCGGCATTGCGGACCATGTCTTTCTTGCCGATCTTGCGCGTGTTCTTCACGGCGATCACCTGCCGTTCGAGCCCGAGCCGCTTGGCGACACCGGCAGCCTCCGCAGCCTGCGACACGAACGTAACGCAGGTGTCGTTGAGCAGCTTGCCCTGGGCGCCGAACATCGGGCGGTAGTAGACCGGCTGCGGGGTGGGCAGCGAGGCGTTCGGGTCGCCCATCAACGCCCAGTTGATCACGCCGCCCTTGAGCACGATCTTGGGCTTGGCGCCGAAGAACGCGGGCTCCCACAGCACCAGGTCGGCGATCTTGCCGACCTCGACCGAGCCGAGCACGTGCGAGATGCCATGCGCCACGGCCGGGTTGATGGTGACCTTGGCGACGTAGCGCAGGACGCGGAAGTTGTCGTTGCCCGGCGCATCCTCGGGCAGCTTGCCGCGCCCGGTCTTCATCGCGTCGGCCGTCTGGATGCAGCGCAGCCAGCACTCGCCGATGCGGCCCATCGCCTGCGAGTCGCTGGAAAACATCGAGATGACGCCGAGGTCCTGCATCACGTTCTCGGCCGCGATGGTCTCGGCCCGGATGCGGCTTTCGGTGAACGCCACGTCCGACGGAATGTCCGGGCTCAGGTGGTGGCACACCATGATCATGTCGTAGAGCTCGGCCTGCGAGTTGATGCCGTAGGGGAGCGTCGGGTTGGTCGAGGACGGCAGCACGTTGGGGAGCCCGGCCACCCGGATGATGTCAGGTGCGTGCCCGCCACCCGAGCCTTCGGTGTGGAACGAGTGGATGGTGCGTCCCTCGAACGCGGCGATCGTGTCCTCGACGAAGCCCGATTCGTTCAGGGTGTCGGTATGCATGCATACCTGCACATCCATCTCGTCCGCGACCGTGAGCGCCGAACGCAGCACCGCGGGCGTGGTGCCCCAGTCCTCGTGGCACTTGAAACCCACGGCACCGGCTTCGATCTGCTCGACCAGCGAGTCCTTGCCGTGGCCATGACCCTTGCCGAGGATGCCGACGTTGACCGGCCAGCCCTCGAACGCCCGCAGCATGTTCCTGATGTTGCCCGGGCCGGGCGTCACGGTGGTGGCATTGGATCCGTCCGTGGGCCCGGTGCCGCCACCGACCAGCGTCGTGGTGCCGTTGGACAGTGCAGCGTGCGCCTGCTGTGGCGAGATGTAGTGGATGTGGGTATCGATGCCAGCCGCCGTCAGGATCAGGTGATTACCCGAGATGGCGTCGGTCGCGAGGCCCAGTTCCAGCCCCGGCGTGATGCCGCTCATCGTCTGCGGATTGCCGGACTTGCCGATGGCGCATATGCGACCGTTGCGGATGCCGACGTCGGCCTTCACCACGCCCTGCACCGCGTCGATGATCGTCACGTTGGTGATGACGAGGTCCGGCGGACCCGCCGCATAGGTCAGCTTGTTGTCCATCCCCATGCCTTCGCGCAGGCTCTTGCCGCCGCCGAAGACGATTTCGTCGCCGTACGCGCCGCGCAAGTCGCGTTCGATCTCGACGAACAACCCGGTGTCGCCCAGGCGGATGCGATCGCCCGTGGTGGCGCCGAACAAGCCAACGTATTCATTGCGGGAAATGGTAGGCATGAGTGCTATCCCAGCGGAATGTGAATTGAGACGTCCGGTCGGCGCCGCGGCAGACCGCGCCGTTACGTCCGGGAGCGGAAGCCGCGCTTCGCTGCGAGCGCCACGGCCTTGGCCTTGCCGGCGTCGCCCGCGGTTCCCGCAGTCGGCCCGTCGACCAGGTTATTGAAACCGTAGACGGCGCGGTTGCCGCCGAACGGCACCAGGCTCACCTCACGCTCGTCGCCCGGCTCGAAACGCAGCGCGGTGGACGCCGGGATGTTGAGGTGCAGCCCGAAAGCTGCCGCCCGGTCGAACTCGAGCGCAGGATTGACTTCAAAGAAATGAAAATGCGAACCGACCTGCACGGGACGGTCGCCGGTGTTGCGCACGACCAGCGTCGTCACCGGCGACTTGTCATTGAACGTGATCGGCGCCGCGTGGCAGACATAACCGCCAACGGCGGTCTTGACCGTCGCCGGATCGACGTTGGCCGCGACGACGGGCCCCGCTTTTACTGCAGCCATGGGATGCTCCTCGGGCTATGCGTTACTGGATCGGCGTGTGAACGGTCACCAGGCGACTGCCGTCGGTGAACACGGCTTCGACCTGCACGATCGGGATCAGGTCGGCGACGCCGTCCATGACGTCGTCCTTGGTCAGTGCGGTGCGCGCGTCTTTGGTTACTTCTTCGATGGTCTTGCCGGCGCGCGCGCCGTCCAGGGCCCGGGCGGAAATGACCGCGACGGCTTCCGGATGGTTCAGCTTGATGCCGTTCGCTTTCCGCTTGAGCGCGACCTCGGCCATCATGTGAATGATGAGTTTGTCGAATTCACGCGGTGTCAGATGCATCGCACACTCCTGTGATCGAGGGTTCGGCGAGATGTCGTGCCATTGTTTTCGCCCGCGGAGCGTTAGATAGCACGCCACCGGCAAGCATTTTGCTCAATATGACACATTTGCCGCGGATCAGCCGGCTTCCACGACAGCACGCAATTGCGCGGGGTCATTCAACGTCAGCGAACTGTAGTTGAGGGTCACGAGCTGGCGACGTGAGAAATCCTGCATGACGCGACTGAAGGTGCTCCTGGAGACATTGCAGAGCATCGCGAGCTCGCTTTGGGGCGCCGGGATTTCAACCGCGAGCAGCGCTTCCCGGGCCTGAATCCCATCGCCGGCCTGCCAGGCGCAGCAGGACCGCCGCGCAGCGTGCCGAGGCATCGCGGATCAGCAGATCGGCGGCCCCCTGCATCGCAAGATCGAACCCGTAGACGGCGTGTTGTCCGAGCTTGATGATCCCCTCCGGGCGACGTCGCAGCAGTTCCTGGAGTTCATTACCAGGCATCCGCAGCAGAGTCACCTCGGTCCTTGCGATGGCCGTGTAGTTGCGCTTGCGCTCGACCATCACTTCCATCGTGCCGAACCATTCGCCGGGCCACATCATGTGCATCAGGACGGCATCCTGGTGGGTGAACCTGCACTGCACGGTGACGACGCCGGATACAATGCGGAACAAGTCACCCCCGACGTCGCCCGCGCGGAAGACCACGCTGCCCGCTGCCAGCGATTTCAGACGTGCCAGAGCGAGAATCTCACGCCGGAGATCCGGCGAGCAGTCCGCGAACCACCCGGTCTCCGGGAGGTTGGCTAGCACGCCAGAGGCAAAGCTTTCAGGCACATCCACCGCCGCGAGTCACTGCACCGACCGCAATTGTGTCATTTCAAGCAAGACACGCAAGCGCGGCATGGTATCTAGCGCGTCGCTGACTCTGCTGGCGCACACAGGATGCCGAACGTCAACGGACGCGTCATGAGCGACCGTCGCGTAACCAACGGCGCGTATGCGATGCGCGGCTGGGCGGTGACCAAGACAAAGGCGGTCCGGCGGTGGCAATATCCGCCAGGCAGTGTCACGTTGCGCTGCGGCGCGACAAACAAGAATGTGCGCTAGAAGCCAAGCAAGATAGGGAGTTCGCCTCGTGTCATCTAACCTCTCCGGCAGGCGAATGGGCTATTCGCGGATATCGGCAACCGTCCTGACCCTCGCTGCGCTTGCGGTCCTGGTCTCGTGCAGGAACGCTGACGAAGCGGCCCCGCCTGAGGTGCGACCCGTCCGTGTGACGACCATCGAGACCCGCGCCATCGGCGACACCATCGCCCTGACTGGCACTGTGCAGGCGCAGACTGAAATCAACGAATCGTTCCGGATCGGTGGCCGGCTGATCGAGCGCAACGTCGAGATCGGCGACACCGTTCGCCCCGGCCAGGTGCTGGCGCGACTCGACCCCCAGAACGAGGAAAGCAGCCTGCAGGCGTCGCGGGCCCAGCTCGTCGCAGCGCAGGCGCAGCTCGTGGAGGCCCGCAACAACCACACGCGCATGAGTGACCTGGTGGCCGAGAACGCCGTATCGCGTGCGGCGTTCGACCAGGCGGTCGCGATGTTGCAGACGGCTGAGTCGCAGGTGAACTCGGCCCGCGCGAGCGTCAACCTGGCCGAGAACCGCCTGAGCTACACGCAGCTGCACGCCACCGCCGCAGGCGTCGTAACCGCTCGAGGTGCCGAGCCCGGTGAAGTGGTCGGGGCCGGGAGCATGGTCGTGCAGGTGGCGCGCGAAGGCGCGCGCGACGCCGTGTTCGACGTGCCGGCACAGGTCAAGGACAGCGCGGCGCGCAAAGTCGGCGTCACTGTCGCGCTGGTCGACGACCCGAAGATCACCGCCATGGGCGCCGTGCGTGAGGTTTCGCCGCGCGCCGACCCGGTGACCGGCACCTTCGCGGTGCGCGTGCAGCTCACGGACCCGCCACCGTTGATGCGTCTCGGCAGCACGGTCACCGGCCGCGTCAAGCTCGACGCGGCGCCGACGATCCAGATCCCGGCCGCCGCCCTGACGCGCGCCGAAGGAGGTACAGCAGTCTGGGTGTACGACCCCGAGGCTGGAACCGTCGCCGCGCGCAGCATCACCGTCGCCGGTTCCAACGAGACCACGGTACAGGTGGCGTCCGGCCTGAACCCCGGCGACATCGTGGTCACCGCCGGCGTGCAGGCTCTGCGTCCCGGCCAGAAAGTCCGTCCGCTCGAGACACCGCAATCGTGATCGGCCCGAACCTGTCGGAATGGGCGCTGCTCAAGCGCTCACTGGTCATCTTCCTGATGATCCTCGCGGTGTTCGCGGGCACCTCGTCGTTCATGCGACTCGGGCGCGGCGAAGATCCGGCGTTCACGTTCCGCACGATGGTCGTCGCCGCGGCCTGGCCCGGCGCCACCGTGGACGAGACGATGAAGCAGGTGACCGAGCGACTCGAACGCAAGCTGCAGGAAACCGACTTTCTCGACCGGGTGCGCAGCTACACCATCGCCGGCCAGACGACGATCTTCGTCGACCTGAAACAGTCCACGCCGCCCGAGAAGGTGCCCGACATCTGGTACCAGGTGCGCAAGAACATCGGCGACATCCGCGGCACGCTGCCGCAGGGCGTGGTGGGCCCGGTTTTCAACGACGACTTCGGCAGCACGTTCGGCATCATCTATGCGTTCACTGCCGACGGCTTCAGCTTCCGCGAACTGCGCGACCACGTCGAGGAGATCCGCTCACGGCTGCTGCACGTCCCGGACATCTCGGAAATCGAGGTGCTCGGCGCGCAGGATGAGCAGATCTACCTCGAATTCTCGACTGAACGCCTGGCGGGACTGCGCCTGGACATGGGTGCCGTACTCGCCACGCTGCAGGCGCAGAACGTCGTGCGCCCGGCGGGCACGATCCAGGGCGAGCGGGAGCGCGTCTTCCTGCGCGTCACCGGCTCGTTCGATTCGGCGGCCGACATCGAGGCGGTCAACATCGTCGTCGGCGGTCGCATCTTCCGGCTGGGCGACATCGCCACGGTGCGTCGTGGCTACATCGACCCACCGCAGCCCATGTTCCGCGTCAACGGGCAGCCGGCGATCGGGCTCGCCATCGCGATGCGGGACGCTGGCGACATCCTGGCGCTGGGCGAGAACGTTCGCGCCGAGATGGCCGACATCAAGGCCAATCTGCCGGTGGGCATCGAGCCCGTCCTGGTCGCCGACCAGGCGGTCACCGTGGACACCGCCATCAACGAGTTCCTGACCTCGCTATGGCAGGCGATCGTGATCATCCTCGTCTGCAGTTTCGTCAGCCTCGGGGTGCGGCCCGGAGCCGTGGTCGCGCTGGCGATTCCGCTGACGCTGGCCATCGTGTTCGCGGTCATGGACGTGATGAACATCGACCTGCAGCGCATCTCGCTCGGCGCGCTGATCATCGCGCTGTGCCTGCTGGTCGACGACGCCATGACGACGGTCGACGCGATGCTGCGACGCCTCGGCGCGGGCGATACCAAGGACCAGGCGGCGACCTTTGCCTACCGCACGCTGGCCGCGCCGATGCTGATCGGCACGCTGGTCACGATCGCGAGCTTCGTGCCGATCGGCTTCGCCAAGAGCTCGGCGGGCGAGTATACGTTCTCGATCTTCTCGGTGGTCGGCATCTCGCTGATCGTTTCGTGGCTGGTGGCCGTCATCTTCGCCCCGCTGCTCGGCAAGGCCATCCTCAAGGCGCCGAAAGTCGAAGCCGAGCCGAAGCAGAGCAAGATCGAGGCCGGCTACGGCAGTTTCCTCAAGGGTGCGATCCGCATGCCCTGGCTGACGATCGGCGTCACGCTCGGGGCGTTCGCGGTGGCGCTGTTCCTGGTGCGGTATGTGCCGCAACAGTTCTTCCCGGCGTCGGACCGGCCCGAACTGACCATGGACATGACGCTGCCGCAGAGCGCGTCGATCCATGCCACGCAGGCCAGCGTCGAGCGCATGGAGGCGCTGTTGAAGGACGATCCCGACGTCGATCACTACAGCACGTACGTCGGCCGCGGCGCGATCCGATTCATCCTGACGCTGAACGTGCAGCTGGCGAACCCGTTCTTTGCCCAGTTCGTGATCGTCGCCAAGGACATCGAGGCCCGCGAACGACTGCATGCCAAGCTCGAGAAGTTGCTGGCGGAGCAGTTTCCCGACGTCGTCGGCTACGTTTCACCGCTCGAACTCGGGCCACCGGTTGGCTGGCCCCTGCAGTATCGCGTGTCGGGCCCTGATGCGGACGAGGTGCGCCGCATCGCGCTGCAGCTGGCGGACGTGGTGGGCGCTGAGCCGCGCACGCGGCACGTCAACTTCGACTGGATGGAGCCGGCGCGGCAATTGCGCGTGAACGTGAACCAGGACCAGGCCCGCCAACTGGGTATTAGTTCGGCGGCCCTGGCCGGCACGCTGAATGCCGCCGTCACCGGCACGACGGTGACCCAGATCCGCGACGACATCTACCTGATCAACGTGGTCGCGCGCGCCACCGACGCCGAACGCGCCTCGTTCGAGTCGCTCAGCTCACTGCAAGTGGCCACGCCGAGCGGCCGCATGGTGCCGTTGCGGCAGTTCGCGACGTTCTCCGAGGAGCAGGAACTGCCACTGGTCTGGCGCCGCGACCGGGTTCCCACGCTGACGGTCCGTGCCGACGTCACCCCGGGCGTGCTCGCCGACTCGGTGGTCGGCGACCTGGCGCCCAAGATCGAGGAATTCGCGGCCAAGCTGCCCAAACCGTACAAGGTCGTCACGGGTGGTCTCTACGAGGAGAGCGCGGTCTCGCGCGCCTCGGTGTTCGCCGTCCTGCCGCTGATGATCGGGCTGATGCTGATCATCATGATGGTCCAGCTGGTGAGTTTCCGCCGGCTGGCCATGGTGGTGGGCATCATGCCGCTGGGACTCATCGGCGTGGTGCTGACGCTGCTGCTGTTCAACCGGCCATTGGGCTTCGTCGCCATCCTCGGTGTGCTGGCATTGATCGGCATGATCGCCAAGAACGCGGTCATCCTGATCGTGCAGATCGAGACCGACCGGGCCTCCGGCAAGGGTGTGTACGACGCCGTGGTCGCATCGGCCACGTCGCGCATGCGACCGATGATGCTCGCGGCAGGCTCGACCGTCCTCGGCCTGCTGCCGATTGCACCGACCGTTTTCTGGGGACCGATGGCGTTCGCCATCATGGGCGGGCTGCTGGTGGCGACGATGCTGACGCTCGTGCTGCTTCCGACCGTCTACGTGGCAGTGTTCGGCAAGGACCAGCCGTCGGTGCCGGCCCCGGCAGCCGAAGCTGCCTGACGCATCATGGGAGTCGCACCGTTGTCACAGGACCGGGCCAGCGCGAACGTCGAGTCGCCCGCCGCACGCGAGGCAAGGTCCAGGCGACGCGAAGTGCTGGACCTGTACCTCGAGGATACGCGGCAGCTGTTCAATTCGATGGATCCGGCGCCGTTTCGCCAGCGCGATCTCGATCCCAATGCGACAGCCTACATCGTCGCCTGGGCCGAAGAGGCTTCGACCCGACAACCGCTGCGCATGGTCCTGCACCTCGGTTGCGAAACGACGACCGACGCCGAAGCGGCAATGGTGTCGGAGTCGGTGCGTGCATACTTCCGGCGGCGCGCACAGGCCACCCGCCGACAGTTGCAGCACCTGTTTCGTATCGGCCGTTATCAGCCTGTTGATTGCACTGGTGTTCCTGGCCGTGGTGATCATCGTCGGCGAGTCCGTTGCCAGTGTGCTCAAGGAACGCTATGCCTCGCTGATCGAGGACAGCCTGGTCATCGGCGCCTGGGTCGCACTGTGGCGACCGCTCGAGATCTTCCTTTACGACTGGTGGCCGATCCGCGCGGAGGCCAAGCTGTTCGACCGGCTGAGCCTGATGGACGTGCAGACCGTCCCGGCCAAGTCAGCCGAGTGCGCCAGCGTCGAAGGGCCTCAGGCATGAGCAACGGCGCGGAGCCTGCCGCAGCGGCCTTGACGGAATCGCGACGGTCGGCCGCACTGTGGCGCGGAGCCGCGTTCTTCCTGTTCTGGATGCTGCTGTTGCAGAGCGTGAAGCCGGCCGACCTCGCCGTCGGCCTGTTCGCCTGCATCGGCGCCACCTGGGTCAGCCTGCACCTGCTGCCACCCTCCTCCGGCGGCCTGCGCTTCGGCAAGCTGCTCGCGCTGCTGCCGCACTTCCTGTGGGAATCGGTGCTGGCTGGAGTCGACGTGGCTCGCCGGGCTTTCAGCCCGCGCATGCCGCTCAGCCCCGGCTTCGTCACCTGCCCGCTGGCCTTCCCGCCGGGATTTGCGCGCAATACTTTCGCCACGATCACCAGTCTGTTGCCAGGCTCCGTACCCGCCGACGAGACCGAGGGTGTGCTGGTTTACCACGCTCTGGACGACACTTCGCCGGTGGTGGAGCAACTCTGGAAGGAAGAACGCCTGCTGGCCAGGGCGCTGATCGCCGGGCAACGCCATGGCTGAGTTCCTGTTCGGAGCTGCTGCTTTCATCCTGGCAATGGTTGCACTGGGACTCGTCCGCGTGCTGCGCGGACCGGCCGATGCGGATCGCATGATGGCAGCGCAGCTACTCGGCACGGGCGGCATCGCGGTGGTGCTGCTGCTGGGCGCGGCGACTGGCGAAGCGGCGGCGGTCGACGTTGCATTGACGCTGGCGCTGCTGGCGGCGTTCGCCTCCTTCGCTTTCGTGAAGGCGCGGGTTACGCCGGCACCCGCCGAGTCGCGGGACGAAGTCAAACCATGAGCCTCGCCTTCGAGTTGTGGACCGTTGCGGCCGTCGTCGCTGGCTCGATCTTCTTTCTCGCCGGCACCGTCGGACTGCTGCGGTTCCCGGACTCGTTCACGCGACTGCACGCGCTGACCAAGGCCGACAATCTCGGCCTCGGCCTCGTCGTGCTGGGCTTGCTGCCACAAATGGACAGCGTGTCCGACGGTCTCAAGCTCGTGTGCATCTGGCTGCTGGTGCTGCTATCAGGGGCGACGGCTTCGCAACTGATCGCGCGCACCCTGCGACGCGGCGACTCAAGCCCGTGAACGACGTCCTCAACTTCGGCCTGGCCGCGCTGATCCTCGGCCTCGCGGTATGGGCGATCGTCGCCCGCGAGGCCTACGCCGCGGTCGTCGGGTTCATTGCCTACGGCCTGTTGCTGACGCTCGCGTGGGTACAGCTGCACGGCATCGACGTGGCGCTGACCGAAGCGGCGATCGGGGGAGGTCTCACCGGCGCATTGTTGATCGGCGCCGCCGCGCGCCTGCGCAGCACCGAGTCCGCCGCCCGTGCGGAACGCCCCGGGACCGCGACACGATGGCTGGCAGCTGGCGTGTCTTGCGCTGTTTCGGTGGCGCTTGCGATCTGCGTGCTCGCTCTGCCGGATCCGGCACCCACGCTGGCGCCCGAAGTCGTCGCCAATATCGCCGTTACCGAGGTTGGCAACCCGATCACCGCCGTGCTGCTGGCATTTCGCGCAATGGACACGCTGCTCGAGGCGATCGTGCTGCTGTTCGCGCTGGTCGGTGTCTGGTCGCTGGCGCCGGACCGCGCCTGGGGCGGGCGCCCGGGCCAACTGCAGCATGCCGACCCGAACGGCATGCTGGCCTACGCCGCGCGGGTGCTGCCGCCGATCGGCATCGTCACCGGCATGTATGTCTTCTGGGTCGGTGCCGACCATCCGGGCGGCAAGTTCCAGGGCGCCACGATCATGGCAGCGATGTGGTTGCTGGTCATGATGGCGGGCCTGGCCGACGCACCGCCGATCAGTCGTGCGTGGCTGCGCTGGCTGCTGGTCGCCGGGCCGCTGGCATTCATTTGCATCGGCGTGGTCGGCGCGGTGCACGCGGGTGCGTTTCTTGCCTATCCGGAAGGTTTTGCCAAGCCGCTGATCCTGGTGATCGAGTTTGCATTGATGCCCACGCTCACGCTGATCCTCGGCCTGATGCTGCTGGGTGCGCCACGACGCGGTGAACCATCATGACCGCCGGCACGCTGTTCGGCTTGTGCGCCGCCGTCGTTGATCGGCGTCGGCCTGTACGGCTTGATCGTCAACCCGCACCCGCTGCGCAAGATCCTGGCCTTCAACGTCGTCGGCAGCGGTGTGTTCCTGCTCTTCGGCGCCATTGCCTATCGCGGCGCCGGTGCTGGCATGGGTGGCGACCCGGTGCCGCAGGCCTTGCTGATTACGGGCATCGTGGTCGCGTTCTCAGCTACGGCGCTGGCAGTGGCACTTTTGCTGCGACTGTTCGACGAGACCGGCTCGGTGACACTCTCGAATGACGCGCCAGCCAAGGCCGGGAACGACACCAGTGCACACTGAGTCCAGCACGACGGGTCCGCACGGACCATGCTGACGACGCCCGGCGGTTGGCTGCTGTTGCTTGCGGTGCTGGCGCCGTTCGTCGGCGTGCTCGCCGGACTTGCGCTCGGCGGTCGCAATGCGCAACGCGTGGCGATGCTGATCATGCCTGTTGGCCTCGCCGTTGCAGCAGGTATCGCGTGGTCGCTGGTGCAATCCGGCGACACGGTGGTCTACCTGCTCGGTGGCTGGGCACCGCCGCTCGGCATTGCGCTGCGGGCGGATGGCCTGTCGGCGGTCATGTTGCTCGCCGTGGCCGTGGTCGTCTGCGGCATCGGGCTCTACGCGCGGGCGGACTTCGGCAGCACCGCCGGCGAGCCCGAGCAGCGCGCGTCCTTCGTCTACTGGCTGCTGCTGCTGGCCGTGTGGGGATCGCTGAACCTGGTGTTCGTCAGCGGCGACCTGTTCACGCTGTACGTCGCGCTCGAACTGCTGACGTTCTCGGGTGTGCCGCTGGTCTGCCTCGATGGCAAGGGCGAGACGCTGCGCGCAGCGTTGCGATACCTGCTGTTTGCACTCGCCGGCTCCCTGCTGTACCTGCTGGGCGCGGTGCTGCTGTACGGCGGCTACGGCACGCTGGATATCGCGTTGCTGGCTGGACGCATCGGCCCCGAACCTGTCGCCTGGGCCGCCGCGGCGCTGATGACCGTCGGCCTGCTCGCCAAGACGGCGCTGTTCCCGCTGCACATCTGGCTGCCCCCTGCGCATGCAGGCGCACCGGCTGCCGCGAGCGCGGTACTGTCCGCCCTGGTGATCAAGGGCTCGTGGTTCCTGGTGGTACGCCTGTGGTTCGACGTCATGCCCGGCGTCGTCACGCTGCCGTCTGCGCAGTTGTTGGCGGGCCTGGGTGCGACGGCCATCGTCGTCGGCAGCATCGTGGCGCTACGGCAGGAACGGCTGAAACTTCTGGTCGCGTATTCGACGATCGCGCAGATCGGCTACCTGTTCCTGATGTTCCCGCTCGCCTTCGATGCGAGCGGCAGCTCACTCGTGCATGGCACGGTCTTGACCGGTGGACTCCTGCAGGCTGTTGCGCATGCAACCGCCAAGGCAGGCATGTTCATGGCCGCGGGCCTCGTCTACGCAGCGCTCGGCCACGACCGGATCGCGGACCTCGGCGGCATGGCGCGCACGATGCCGGTTACCGTGCTCGCATTCGCGGTTTCCGGACTGGCACTGATGGGCGTCGTGCCGAGCGGCGCGTATCTCGCGAAAAAACTCCTGCTCGACGCGGCCGACAGCTCCGGCCAGTGGTGGTGGACCCTCGTGCTGCAAGGTGGTGCGGCGTTTACGGCCGGCTACGTGGTGCTGGTGCTCACCAATGCGCTGCGCCGTCCGGCGACACCGATCGAGCTGAAGAAGCGGGTCTCGCGACTCTCCGAGTTCGCGGCACTGGCGCTGGCACTGTCCTCGCTGCTGCTCGCCTTCGCTGCACTCGGGCCGGTGCCGGGCTCCCTGATCTCGAATCCGCTGCTGCCCAAAGAGTTGGGTCCAACGCTGCTGGTGTTGCTGGGTGGCACGCTGCTGGCGCTCGGCCTGTCGCGCCGATCCCTGTTCGGGGGTCCCCGGGCCGGCGCCGCCGCGAACGACGGCCTGGTGCGGAGTGCCTCGGTGGCCCTGGGCATTGGCTTTGAGCAAGCTGATGCGCTTCTTCGGCGCTGGTCATCCGCGAGTGTCGCCCTCCTCGTGCTGGCGGCACTGTTCGGCTGGCTGCTGCTCGCGGGTGGTGCGGCCTGAGCGACACGCAGGACGAGACTTCGAGTTAAGCAGGCGCCTCACCGCTGGCATCGGACCGGACGCCGTCGCGGCGATCCTGGCGCTGGCCGCGCTCCTGTCAGGCAGGATTGTCGTTTGAGGCGAGCGTCGGGAAGCTTGAGCGCAACCTGCGCAGGTACAGCATGCGGCAGACGACCAGGCCGGCGATGGCCGCGGCGATGTGCTTGAGCGAGTGACCGCTGGCCACCTGGCCGAGTCCGAACAATTGCCTGTCGAACGTCTCCAACAGCTTCGCCAGCACGTAACCCGCGAACACCCAGTAGATGTCGTTGCCCCGCGTGTAGCGCGAGGGCTGCAGCAGCGCCAGCAGCAACAGGATCACCACCGAGTAGCCCTGCAGCACACCGTACGGCATGACATTGCCGTCGCCTGCCCGCTCCGTCGCCCGCCAGTAGAGGACGGAAGCCGCCCCGACCAGCAGCATCGGCACCAGCAGCGCGAGCCCTGTCTTCGTGTCGATGCGATCGACCACCTGGGCGGCGATGAGCGACATGAAGGCGATGGTCATCGGCAAGCGGTCCCAGAACAGCCGCTCGTTGTCTGGCACGAGGTGATAGTAGGCGGAGCCCGAGACCGGTCAACACCATGCCGACAAAGAACACGGCGTATGGCCAGCGCTCGCTGTCCGACGCGAACTCCGTGCCTGGCCGCAGGGTGACGGCCAGGCCCGCCAGGCCCGCCAGCACGAATGCCGCATTGGACGCCACGTCGAAAAAGTTGGCGACCCCAAGCAGCTCCCGATGATCGGCAAAATCGTGGTACGCGGCCGGCTGGGGCATGGCCGGCAGCAGGAAGGCCGCCAGCACGCTCAAGACCGTGAATCCGACGATGTAGCGGGTGCGCGTCGCCATGCCCGAGCGAGCCTAATAGCGCCGCGTGGCGCCGTGCACCCACGTACGCAACAGCGCCAGCAGGAAGCCGCCGGTCAGCATGCCGAGTACGTAGATGAGCAGGACCAGCACCGAAACCGGCAGCGTGACGCTGGCCGAGAACAACGTGACGGTGACGGTCTCGAGATTCTGGACCTTGAACAGGATGATGATGCCGGCGAATACGGCGATCAGCGCCATGTAGACGTAACGCATGTCATTGTCCTTGTTATTTGCGATCGGTGATCGTGCCTCGATCTTAACGTCCTTTCTACCGGGCGCGTAACCGGGCATGACACAGCGGACCCAGGATCAGCCCGGCACCTCGTCAGGCCTGTAGTCGGGCAGCCTCCCCGCAGGTACGAAGGCCAGCAGGCCCAGCGCGGTCAACAGCAGGAATGTGACCTTCAGCGCGCGTATCCGCGCATCCGCATTGATCTCCAGTGCAGCGTCAATCTGCTCGGGTGTCGCCGTCGTACGCGACATCATGTCCAGCAACCGGTCATTGCTGACGAACCTGACGTTGTCGAGATCGACCCTGCGAGATGAGCTCCGGCGGGATCGTCGGGTTGTCGACGAGGGCACGCTGGATGTTCGCGCTCAGGATGCCGATCACGAGCGCTCCCGTGACCGCCGTGCCGACCGCGCCCGCCAGGTTGCTGACGGTCCCGCGCAACGCCCCCACGTCGCCGGCGAATTTCGTCGGCGCGGACGTCACCAGCACGTTGAACAGCAGCGTGGCGAGCGCTCCCTGGCCGAGGCCGACCAGCATCAGTCCAAGCACGACGGAGACGTCGCTCCATTCGTACCGGACGATCACCGCCAGCAGCAGCGTCCCGATTGTCACCACAGCAAAGGCACTGCGGGCGATCTGCCGCGGCGTCAGCCGCCCGTACAGCCGCACGACGAGAACCGCCGCAGCGAGCACTGCCAGCTGATACGGAATCAGCGCCACCGCCGTCTGCAGGCTGGTCCTGCCCTGGACGATCTGGATGTAGAGCGGAATCATGAACGTAATGGACTTGCCGAGCACGGTGATCGCCATCATCGAGATCACTGCCGCCCGGTCCTGCGGCGACTCGATGACGACGAGAGCCAGCAGCGGTGTCTGGCCGGCAGCCTGGCGGCTCTGCGTCCAGGCGATGAACAACTGCACGCCGATGACGCCGCAGACGATCATGACCAGCGCCGGCGACAGGCCGAGCACGCTGACAGGCGCCGAACGCTCGGCCAGCAGCAAGCCCCAGTCGCCGAGGTTATTGAATCCGACGCTGATCAGGATGACCGCCGCGGCGGCCAGCACGACGCCGAGCCGGTCGATCCTGACGTCCGGCATTTTCTCGACCGGCGAAAGGTGCCGGCTCAACAGCAGCACGCCGATCGAGAACGGAATCAGGAGCCCGAACGCGTAGCGCCAGCCGAAGTACGTGCCCACCACGCCTGCCAGGAAGAAAGCGACGACCGTGGCGATGGCCTGCACGGCGCCGAGCATGCCGAGCGCCGTCGCCTGCTGCCTGCCCTTGTAATGGTGTGCGGTCAGCACGACGAGCGAGGGAATGATCGCCGCGGATGCCAACCCGGCCAGGGCCTGCGCCGCGATCATCACGACCGGACTGGGGCTCAACGTCATGATCACCATGGCGGCGAGAAAGACCGTCGTCATCCACCGGAACACGCGTAGCGGGCCGAATTTCTGGCCCAGCTTCGCACCGAACATGGTGAAGCCGGCGACGCCCAGCGAAAACGCGACGATCGCGGTGACCACCGTCGTCGGCGCCGTGCTGAACTCCTTGCCGATGCCGCCGATCGAGACAGGCAGCGCGTTGATGTTCCACGACATCTGCGCCTGGCCCATCGCGATTGCGACCATCGGCAACCAGGACGTTTTTTCTTCCGTAGCGACGTCCGCGGCAGAGCGGCTGTTCATGCAAGCTGTCCTGAGATCAAGCCGGATGCCACCGCGGCAGGCGTGAATGACCTGCCGCCGTCAGCGGCCGAGTCCGGGGCGGCATGGCAACCTGCGGCGGGGTCCTCGCGACATCGGTGCGATAGCATACGGCAGCGACTGCCTGGTAGCGCACGCTGCCGCCTGCACGGGACTTCGGGCGGGGCCCGCGCCATTGTTCAATTCTGCGCAATGTGCACCACGGTTCCGTGCTATCAACCGGCACCAGCGTTGTGCTCGAATGACCGGTCTCGCCGTTGCAGTATAAACTCGCAGCGACGCGCTTCCCGATGGTGTCTTTGAGCGCTGCCATGCCTCACAGGAAAGTTATTGAGATGAGAACCTCCGCACTCCTCGCGCTCGCGGTCGCCGCTGCCATCACCGGCTGCATGCCCGGTCCCGACTACGTGCGCCCTGAGGTGCAGACACCGGCGGCATGGCGCATCGATTACACGCAAGGCCGCCGAGGTGGCCAACACGAAGTGGTGGGAGCAGTTCGGCGATCCGGTGCTGAACGAGCTGGTGGACTCTGCATTGCGCGAAAACCTCGACGTGCGCGTCGCCGCGGCGCGAGTCGACCAGTTCATTGGCGCACTGACCGCCACGCGGTCGCAGTTCTATCCGCAGGTCGGGTACGGTGCCGACGCGAGCCGGGTGCAGGCGAGTCGTGTCGGCCAACCCCCGCTTCCCGCCGGCGCCGACAGCTACTTCTCGCTTTACCAGGCGTCACTGGGCGCATCCTGGCAGCTGGACCTGTTCGGGCGCGTGCGTCGCCTCAACGAAGCTGCGCAGGCGCAGGTCTATGCCAGCGAGCAAGCGAGGCGCGGCGTGGTGCTGTCGCTGGTGTCGAGCATCACGACCAGCTACATCTTTCTGCGCGCGCTCGACCGCCAGCTCGAGATCGCCCAGGCGACGGCCGACAACTTTGGCGAGACCGCGCGGATTTTCGACTTGCGCTTCAAGGCCGGCGTCGTCGCGAAGACCGAAGTGATGCAGGTGACGTCGCAGGCCCAGCAGGCGCGGGCAGCCATTCCTGCCTTCGAGCAGGCCATCGCGGCGCAGGAAAACCTGATCTCGATCCTGCTCGGGCGCAACCCGGGGCCGATCCCGCGCGGCAAGACACTCGAACAACTCGTCGCGCCCCAGATTCCGGCAGACCTGCCCTCCGTGCTGCTGCAACGCCGGCCGGACATCCTGCAGGCCGAGCAGAACCTCGTGGCCACCAATGCGAACGTGGGCGCCACCAAGGCACTGTATTACCCGAACATCTCGATCACGGGCGCACTTGGCAGCGTCAGCACGGCCTTGGGCGACCTGCTCACCGACCCGGCGACCACGATGCTGATCGGAGCCGGCGTGACCGGGCCGATCTTCACGTTCGGCGGCATCGAGGGCCAGGTCAAGGCGGCGGAAGCGCAGAATCGACAGGCGGAACTGGTTTACCGGCAGACGGTGTTGAACGCGTTCCGCGAGACCAACGACGCGTTGACGGGCTCGCAGAAAAAGGCCCACGAGGTCGACATGCAGCAGCAGCGCGTGGACGCGCTGCGCGAGTTCGCCCGGCTGTCGACGCTGCGGTTCGACAAGGGTGTCGCAGGTTACCTCGACGTGCTGGTGGCCGAGAACGAGTTGTTCGCTGCCGACCTGGCGTCGGTGCGCCTGCAGGCGGATCGCTACGCACAGGTCGTCAACGTGTACCAGGCGATGGGTGGCGGCTGGGTCGATATTGCCAGCGAGATTGCGCCCAAGCCGCAAAGCACCGTCAACCCTGGTCTATGACTGCGACTGAAGTACGCCCGGACACTGTCCGGGCTGGCTGGCTGCGGAGAATTCCGAGCCTGCTGTTCAAGGGGATCCGGTTCCTTTTTCTCACGCTGGTTCTCGCGTGGGCCTCCCTTGCCATCTATTTTTCGACCCTGCCCTGGGCCTGGTTGCGGATCGGGCTCGCGGTCGCGTTTGCGGCATTCGGCATCTGGGCCCTGTGGTTTACACGCCGGCCGCGTATGCGATGGGCCTTTGCGGCGCTGTATGTCCTCGTGCTCGTCGGGTGGAGTTTCATCCAGCCCTCACACGATCGTGAGTGGCGGCAGGATGTCGCGGTCATGCCCCGTGCAACGATCGACGGCGACCGCGTGCGCATCACCGGAGTGCGCAATTTCGACTACCGCAGCCGGGACGATTTCACGGTGCGCTACGAAGAGCGCGAGGTGTCGCTGGCGCACCTGACCGGGCTGGATTTCTTCATCTCGTACTGGATGCCGGGGCCGGTCGGCCATACCTTTCTCAGCTTCACCTTCGACAACGCGCCCCCGCTCAACATCTCGATCGAGACGCGACCGGAGGTGGGCGAAGGCTTCGACCCGCTGGCGTCCCTGTTCAAGAAGTACGAGTTGATCTACGTCGTGGGCGAAGAGCGCGACATCGTCGGCGTGCGGACGAATTTCCGCGGCGAGGACGTCTACGTGTACCGCCTGCGGGTGCCGGCCGAAGTGGCGCGCGAGCTGTTGCTGGTCTACCTCGAACGCATCAACGAACTGGCTGATCGTCCGGAGTTCTACCACCTGCTGAGCAACAGCTGCACGATCAACATCGTGCGCTACGCGAACCTGGTCGGGCGCAGCGGCGACTTCGATCTCCGGCACTATCTCAACGGCTGGGTTGACCGGTATTTCTACGACACCCGGTTGCTGACTGCCGAGTTCCCCTTCGCGGAGCTGCGCCGGCGCTCACGGGTCGACCCGGCTGTGAAGGCCTCCGAAGACATCGAGGAATTCTCGCAGCACATTCGTGAGTCCGTGCCGGGAATGAACCCTTGAACCGGCGCATTGCGTGCCGCCGCACGCTGACCAGTGATCCTGCCCGGAAGCCGGTGCGCTTCCGTGCTCAACTTCTCGAGCGGAGTACGCCCATGTCCCTGCATCGCCCCTGTCGTCTTGCCATCGCTGTCGCCGCACTGTGCGTGGCTGGGTGCGCCCCAAGCACGCCGCCCGAATCATCGGCACCGTCGGCTGCAGCGGCGCCAGCCGCCGCTTCGGCGCCTGCCACCCCTGCCGTTGCGACGCCCACCGCTGATACGGCCACGACCCTGGTCGCATACCAGTGGCAGCTCGCGTCAGCGACCGATGCCTCCGGCCAGTCGATCGCCGCGCTCTTCCCGAACCCGGACAAGCCGCTGGGACTCCTGTTCGCCGACGGCCGGATCAACGTGACGGGCGGCTGCAATCGCATGAGCGCCGGCTACCAGCTGCTCGATACCACCCAACTGCAGGCCAGCCCGGGACCGTCGACGATGATGGCCTGCCCGCCGCCGTTGGCGAATGCCGATGCGGCGATCGCCAGGTTCCTGAGCGGCACGCTGCAGGTTGCCGTCGAGGGTGAGACCGGTGCACCGCAGCTGCGACTGGCAGCGGCCGATGGCAGTACCTTGACCTTCAGCGGTACGCCGACGCCGGAAACTCGGTTCGGTGGACCCGGCACGCGCGCTTTCCTCGAGGTGTCGCCTGAGCCTTGCGCAGCGCCGGCTCCGTCGGCACGCCCGTGCCTGATGGTGCGCGATCGCCACTTCGACGAGCACGGCCTCGCGAGCGGAACGCCGGGCGAGTGGCGCGCGCTGCCCGATGGCATCGAGGGCTACACGCCGGTCGCAGGCGAGCAGCACGTGGTGCGGGTCAAGCGTTTCGAACAGGCCGGAACGGAGCACTTCGTGCTCGACCTGATCATCGAGACGCGAACGATTCAATGAGACGGGTCGGCGCCGTTCCCTGCGGGTGCTTGCGGATCCAGCGCCAGGTTACGGTGCCGGATCAAGTTGCATCGACTCGTACTGTGCCTGCTGCAGATGCTTCCGCACCAGGCCGGGGAGAATCCGGAAGTCGAGATCGAGGGTCCGCTCGACGCGACGGGCGTTCTCTGGAGCGGCCTCCAGCCGCCGCCGATCGCGCAAGGCAGGCCCTGCGAAGACGACCATGTTGCCGCCCCACCCGACGGTCACCGGAATGACGGGGTCGCCGAACACCTTGCGAATTCTCTCGACATGCAGCGTGCTGTCCGACTCGTGGGCGGCGAGGTTCATCACGAACACCCCGTCGTCACCGAGTATGCGGCGGGAGTTCTCGATGAACTCAGGCTCCGCGATCGATCGCGAGATGCCATCGCGATCGTAGGCGTCGACGAGCAGCACGTCCGGGAATTCAGCGGAGTCGCCCAGGCCTTCGACATAGCGGGCACCGTCGCCGTGGATGACGCGCAGGTCGGCGCCATCCGGTGGAATCTGGAAGTGCGCCCGCAACGCGATGACGTTCGCGTCGATCTCGACGACCGTGACGTGCGCCGACGGCAGGTGGCGATTGCAGAATTTGACCAGCGACCCGCCACCGAGCCCAATCATCAGGATGCGTCGAGGCTCCGGACAGAACAGCAGGAATGCCATCATCTTGCGCGTGTATTCATTCACGAGCGCGTCGGGATCGTCGATCCGCATTTCGCTCTGGACACTGCCGTCGACGGTGAAGCACATAGCACGATGCTTGCCGTCTTCGACCAGGAAGGGCTTGTCATAGGTGCCCGCCATGAGTCGCTGACACAGCACAGCCGATGCGGCTGCCGTCGGTTCCATCACACGTACCAGGGTGCCAGGGTCGATCGTGAGACCGCCCAGCGACAGCAGATCCTCGCTCACGCGGCTCATCGATCCGCAACCGTCCAACTCGGACGCGGCCACGTCCAATCGCGTCATGCGCTTGCGCGACACTGAGCGAGCGGATCGACGCGACATCAACGCCTCTTTCCGGCCCGATCGAACGCATCCGACTCCGCCGGCGTCCACGGTGTTCCGGTCTGGTCTTCGATGTAGCGCCGGATCAGCTGCCTGACGACCTGTGAGGGCGTCGTGTCCTGCTCAGCACAGATGCGCTCCAGCAGCGCCTTCTTACGAGGGTCGATCAGCACGGTCAGACGGGCGGTGCGGTCCTCGAGTGGCAAGCGGAATCCTCACAGTGCAGAGGGCATGTGCGTGTGATTATAATGCAATTCGCACTGGAGTAGAATGGCGCCATGGCCCCGATCGACTCGCCCCTGACCCTCTGCCTGGCGCTGTTCGCGTGCTGGGCGCTGGTGGGTGCTGGCGGGCTGCTGCGTCCCAACAGCGTCGCGCTGGTCGGTCGGGTGTTGTTTCCTCTCGGCGCAGTCATCGGCGTCGGCCTGGCAATCGTGGCCGTCATGAGCCTCACCCAACCGGTCGAGCGCGCCACGCTGCTCATCGGACTGCCCGACCTGCCCATGCACGTCCGGCTCGACAACCTTTCGCGCGTTTTCCTCGCGCTCCTCGGCAGCGCGTCTGCCGGCGTGTCGTTGTTCGCGGCAGGCTATTTCCGCAAGGGCGAAGGCACTGCACCGGGCGTGCTGGGGCTCGAGTACCACCTCTTTCTGGCCAGCATGGGATTCGTGCTGGTCGCCGATGACGCATACGCGTTCATGGTCGCCTGGGAAACGATGGCCCTGACGTCCTATTTCCTGGTGACCGCCCAGCACGGCATCCCGGAGATTCGCAGCGCAGGATTCCTGTACCTGCTCATGGCACACGTCGGTGCAATCGCCATCCTGCTGAGCTTCGGCATTCTTCAGGGTGGCACCTGGTTGTTCTCGTTCGACGCCATGCGTGCGAGCACGCTGTCGACTCCCTGGGCAACCGCCGCCTTCCTGCTCGCGCTGTTCGGATTCGGTGCCAAGGCCGGACTCCTGCCACTGCACGTGTGGCTCCCCGAGGCGCACCCCGCTGCACCGTCACCCGTGTCGGCGCTCATGAGCGGAGTGATGCTGAAGACCGCCATCTATGGCGTGTTGCGGGTGACGTTTGACCTGATCGGTGACCCGCTCTGGTGGTGGGGCCTGATCCCGCTCGCGCTGGGGCTCGCCACCGCAATTTTCGGCGTGGTCTTTGCCGCAGTGCAGACGGACATGAAGCGTCTGCTTGCCTATTCGTCGGTCGAAAACATCGGCGTGCTGTTCACCGGAATCGGGCTGGCCATCGTTTTCCATGGCGTCGGCATGACCGAACTCGCCGCGCTCGCGCTGATCGCGGTCCTGTATCACTCCATCAATCACGCGTTCATGAAGAGCCTGCTGTTCCTCGGCACCGGCGCGGTCCTGCACGCCACGGGCGAACGGAATCTCGGCCGGCTCGGCGGGCTGATTCACCGGATGCCATGGGCTGCCTGGCTGACGCTGGTGGGCGTCCTCGCGATCGCCGGCCTGCCGCCGCTGAACGGCTTCGTGTCCGAGTGGCTGCTGCTGCAGACGTTCCTGTTTTCCCACGAAGTGCCGCAACCGTTCGTGAACATGCTGCTACCCCTGGGCGCCGCCATCGTGGCGCTCGCGGCTGCGCTCGCCGGCTACGTCATGGTGAAGTTCTTCGGCATCGTCTTCCTGGGGCAACCCCGCGAGTCCTCGCTGGCCGTTGCGCACGACGTGGATGGATTCGAGAAGGCGGGTCTCGTCTGGCTGGCAATCGGCTGCGTGCTGCTGGGACTCCTGCCCAACCAGGTGATTCACGCGCTGGGTGCAGCCACCGGGCAACTGCTGGGTGCAGCACCGAATCTTGCGGGCCAGTCGTGGTGGATGCTCGCGCCGTTGACCGAACGGGACGTGTCGTACGCACCGCTGGTCCTGTTGGCGGTCATCGCGGCAGTGATCGCGGCTACCTTCCTGATCGTGCGCGTCGTGTACCGTCGACCGGTGCGCCGGGCCCCGACCTGGGATTGTGGCTTCGGCCGGCTCGATCCGCGCATGCAGGACACGGCCGAGGGGTTCGGTCAGCCGATCCGGCACATCTTCGTCTCGTTCTTCGAAATGGAGCGTGACCTGCCCTCGCCGCTCGATCAGGCGCCACGCTATCGCGTCAAGGTCAGCGACCGGTTCTGGCAAGGCGTCTACCTCCCGATCGCGGCGCTGCTCGCCCGGGCTGCCAACTCCGTGGCCTGGTTGCAGCAAGGCCGCATCTCGGTCTACCTGACATACAGCTTCATCACCCTGGTGGTGCTGCTCGCGGTGATGCTGTGAGCGCGGTGGCCTGGCTCACCCAGTTCCTGGAAGTGCTCGCGGCGCTGGTCCTCGCCCCGCTGTTCCTCGGCTGGGTCAACGCGTGTCGTGCCTGGCTGCAGAACCGGCGTGCACCGAGCGTGCTGCTCCCCTACCACGGCATTCGCAAACTGTTCCACAAGGACGCCGTGATCGCGGAGAGCGCGTCGCCGCTGTTCCGCCTCGCGCCGTATGTCGTGTTCGGTGCGATGGTTGCCGCAGCAGCGGTCATTCCCTCGATGGGCACGGGCCTGCCTTTCCGTTCCGCGGCCGATGCGATCGCGCTGGTCGGACTGCTGGCGATTGCGCGTGTCTTCATGTCGCTCGCCGCCATGGACATCGGTACCGCGTTCGGCACGCTCGGTGCGCGACGGGACATGATGATCGGCTTCCTCGCCGAGCCGGCCTTGCTGATGGTCATCTTCGTTGCCTCGCTGCTGTCCGCGACCACGGCCCTGCCGTTGATCGCGGAACGGCTCGTGGTGCAGCCCCTCGCCCTGTATCCGAGCCTCGCGTTCACGGCGGTCGCCTTCACCATGGTGCTGCTGGCAGAGAATGCACGCATTCCAGTGGACAACCCGGCGACGCACCTCGAACTCACCATGATCCATGAGGCGATGCTGCTCGAATACTCGGCGCGGCATCTCGCGCTGATGGAGTGGGCGGCCGCCCTGAAACTCTTCAACTACGCGTGCATCGGCTTCGCGCTGTTCGTGCCGTGGGGTGCGTCCATCGGCTCCACCGGGATCGGCGCCCTGGCCTTGTCGCTCCCGGCGCTGCTGGCGAAGCTTGCCGTCGCCGGCCTGTGGCTCGCGCTGCTGGAGACCGTTTCCGCCAAGCTGCGCGTGTTCCGTGCGCCGGAATTCATGGCCACCGCGTTCATGTTCGCGGTGCTGGGCCTGCTCGTGCACCTGCTGCTGGGGGCCTGAGGCATGCAGCACACGCCCTTCGACCTGCAACTGCTCAACGCCTGCGCCGCGATCCTGTTGCTGCTGTCGTTCGCCATGCTCGCCCAGCGACGTATCGTGGCGCTCGTGAACCTGCTCGCGCTGCAGGGCGCCATGCTGTTCATCGCCACGATGCTGCTGGCCTGGCGGACGGGACAGAATCACCTGTACGTCTCCGCCGCGCTGACGCTCGGGCTCAAGGTCATTGCGTTGCCGTGGTTGCTGCACGTGCTCATCAAGCGATTGAACGTGCAGTGGGACAGCGAGCCGCTGCTCAACGTGCCGGGCACGATGCTCATCGGGCTCGTCACCGTGGTGTTCTCCTTTGGGCTCGCGCAGCCGATCGCCGAGCTGGCGAGTACCGCGACCCGCAATTCACTGGGCATCGCGGTGGCGGTGATCCTGCTCGCGTTCATCACCATGATCACGCGCCGCAAGGCCATGTCGCAGGTGGTCGGGTTCCTGTCGATGGAGAACGGCCTGTTCTTCGGCGCCATGAGCGCCACCTACGGCATGCCGATGATCGTGGAATTCGGCGTTGCGCTCGACGTGCTGGTCGCGATGCTGGTGCTCGGGGTGTTCTTCTTCCAGATACGCGAGCAGTTCGACAGCCTCGACCTGCACAACCTCGAATCGCTGAAGGAGGACCAGTAGGTGGAGTTTGCGGTCCTCCTGCTGACGCCGTTGCTCGGCGCACTGCTGCTGGCCGTGTGGGGCGCGCGCCCGCGCGCTGCCGAGATCAACATCGCACTGAGCTTCGGCACCTTCCTTGCCGCAGTGGCGGTCACCGTGCGGGTGATCAACGAGGGCAACCTGACCGCAGCGCACGAGCAGTTCTTCCTCGACCCGTTCAACGTGTTCCTGGTGACGCTGACCGCCTTCGTGGGCCTGACGACGTCGATCTTCTCGCGGCCCTACATGCGGATCGAGATGCAGCACGGACGCCTGAGCCACGGGCGGCTGCGCCTCTACCACTCGATGTACCAGCTCTTCATGACGATGATGCTGGTGGCGCTGACCACGAACAACATGGGCCTGCTCTGGGTGGCGCTCGAGGCAGCGACGCTGTCGACCGTCTTGCTGGTGACTCTGTACCGGACACCGGCCAGCCTCGAGGCAGGCTGGAAGTATTTCATTCTGTGCGGTGTCGGTATCGCGCAGGCGCTGTTCGGCACGATCCTGCTGTATTTCGCCGCGGAGAAAGTCCTCGGTGCCGAAGGCGTGAGCGCACTGCTGTGGACCCACCTGGCCGCGGTGAAAGGCGAACTCGAGCCCACGGTGCTTGGACTGGCCTTTGCCTTCCTGCTCGTGGGCTACGGCACGAAGGTCGGGCTCGCACCCCTGCACAACTGGCTGCCGGATGCGCATGCGGAAGGCCCGACGCCGGTTTCCGCCGTGCTGTCTGGACTGCTGCTCAACGTCGCCATGTACGCCGTGGTTCGCTGCAAGATCCTGGTGGAGGGAGCGCTGCAGTCGACCCTGCCGTCGAAGATCCTGATGATCTTCGGGCTGCTGTCCGTCGTGCTGTCCGCCTTGTTCCTCTGGCGACAGCGCGACATCAAGCGACTGTTCGCGTACTCGTCGATCGAGCACATGGGTATCATCGCCTTCGCCTTCGGCATGGGCGGAGCCGTCGCCAACTTTGCCGCCCTGCTGCACATGACCGTGCACTCGCTGACCAAGTCGGCCATCTTCTTCACGGTGGGTCACGCGGCGCAGAAAGCGGGCTCGCAGAGGATCGAGGACATCCGTGGACTGCTCTCACTCAACCCAACGATCGGCTGGGGCCTGATGCTCGGCTCGCTGGCGATTCTCGGGTTCCCGCCGTTCGGCGTGTTCGCCAGCGAGTTCCTGATCCTGACGACCGCGATGCAGCAGGAGCCCTGGGCCACGCCCATCCTGCTGCTGGCCCTCGGAGTCGCGTTTGCGGCGATCTTCAGCCGGGTGCAATCCATGGTGCTCGGGCAATCGACGGGGCGGCGCCTGCCGCATCAGCCTGCCCTGCTGCCGGTGTTCGCGCACCTGGCGCTGGTGTTGCTCCTCGGCCTGTACATACCGCCTTACCTGGCCGACTGGTACCGGGCCGCGGCCAGCATGATCGTGGGAAACTGACGTGAGTCTCGTGCGCTGGATGACTCGGGCAACGTCGACGCAGGCTGGAGCTGCGGTCACACAGCTGCTCGTCGAACCGCGCGAGTGGCGTGAACTGGCGCAGGACGTTGCGGCCGCCGGTGGTCGATTGCTTGCGCTCTGGGGCACGAATCGAGTCGGGCAGTGCGACACGCTGCATGCCGTAGCCGTCGCGCCGCCACGCGTCCTGGCGGTGACCATTCCGCTCGATGCCGCTGGGGGCTATCCCGGCGTCGAGGACGTTTTCCCGTCGGCCAGCCGCATGCAGCGCGCAGTGTTCGATCTCTGCGGCGTGCGGTCGACCGAGCAGGACACCCGGCCGTGGCTGCGCCATGCGGCATGGCCCGCGGACGCCTTCCCGTTGTCCATCGATCCGATGCCAACCTCACCCCGGTCTCCGATCGACGATTACTCGTTCGTGCGGGTCGAGGGTGATGGCGTCCACGAGATTCCGGTCGGTCCTGTGCACGCCGGCATCATCGAACCGGGACACTTCCGCTTCTCCGTCGTGGGCGAGAAGGTGTTGCGGCTCGAAGAGCGCCTTGGTTACGTGCACAAAGGCATCGAGCGACGCTTCACCGAGCTGCCGATCCTCGACGGGCATCGTCTCGCGGCACGGGTGTCCGGTGACTCGGGCGTGGCCTACGCATGGTCCTATTGCCAGGCACTCGAACACATGACGGGGACCACGGTGCCACCGCGAGCGTCGTGGCTGCGCGCGCTGGCACTGGAGCTCGAACGCATCGCCAACCATCTCGGCGACCTCGGCGCGCTCGGCAACGATGCCGGCTTCGCTTTCGGGCTCGCGCAATTCTCGCGCCTGAAGGAGCACCTGCTGCGCGCGCAGGAGCAGGCGCTCGGACAACGCTACCTGCTCGACTTCGTCGTACCGGGTGGCACGTGCCTCGACCTCGCTCCGGCCGGTGCAACGGCGCTTGACGAGCACCTGGCGCAGCTCACCGATGCAGTGGCCGTACTGCGCGGCATCTACGAAGAGCACACCGGCCTGCGGGATCGCTTTGCGGGTGCCGGCACCGTACTGCCCGAACTTGCGTCCTGGATCGGGCTGGTCGGCCTCGCCGGGCGAGCCAGCGGACAGACGCTCGACCTGCGCGTGGACGCGGCGTGCGCGCCCTACGCTGAGCTCAACGTCCGCCGGTGCACACAGCAGGACGGCGACGTGCTCGCGCGAGTCACTCTCCGTTTCGACGAACTGGGTGAGTCCGTGCGTGTCGTGCGACGGATCCTGCGCGCGCTGCCACCCGGCAACCACGCGATCACCGTGACCGTTCCGCCGGCCGGAGCAGTCGGCGTCGGGCTCATCGAGGCGTGGCGTGGACCCGTCGTCGTGGGCCTGGAGGCGGGACCGGACGGGAGCATTCTGCGCTGTCATCCACAGGACCCGTCCTGGCACAACTGGCCCGCGCTCGAGCACGCGATCATCGGCAACATCGTTCCCGACTTTCCGCTCATCAACAAGTCGTTCAACTTGTCCTACAGCGGTCACGATCTCTGATCCACGCCCATGCTCAAGACGCTGCAACAGATATTGAAGACCGGCATCGTCACCGAAGCTCCACCAGCCCCGGCGGACGAGCTGCGCGTGCGCGAGGCGCTGGAATCGCGCATTCGCGAGGTGCTCGGTCGTGCGCTGTGCATCCGCGCAGTCGATGCGGGCTCCTGCAATGGCTGCGAGCTCGAGATTCACGCGCTGGGCAACCCGGTCTACAGCATCGAGTCGCTTGGCATCCGCTTCGTCGCGAGTCCGCGCCATGCGGACCTGCTGCTCGTCACGGGCCCGGTGTCGCGCCACATGGAGCTCGCGCTGCGGCGCACGTACGACGCCACACCCGACCCGAAACTGGTGGTGGCGGTAGGAGACTGCGGCGCTTGCGGCGGAATCTTCGGCAGCAGTTATGCCAGCTGCGGCGCTGTCGCAAACGTGATTCCGGTGGATGTCGTGGTGCCGGGATGCCCGCCGTCACCGACGCGCCTCCTGGCCGGCATTCTTGCCGCGATCTCGAAATCGCCCGCCGAATCGGCCGGCAGTTCCGGTCTGTGACCGGCCAGGTCTCCCGGGTGTTGCGTCGACGCCTCTTCCTCCTCCTGTCGTTCGGACGGCAGGCCAGCACTCCGCCGGGACGGATTCGACAGCCGGCGCGCTAACTGGACAGCGGATCCGGGTTCGAGTCCGTGTCGCGCCAGTGCTTCTTGCCGGCAACGGCCAGGTCGAACTCCGACCTGCTCAGGATGTTCTCGTCCAGGGTCATGTCCGTAGCGCAGTAGCTGCGAAAGAACTCGGCCGTCGCCGCCGCCGAGGCGAGCACGTGTTCACGAATGTAGTTCGTGTCGATGTTGATGCAGATCGCCGCGACGATGCCGTGCGGCTCACGCAGGATTGGAACGGTCGTGCATTTGAACCGGCGCGCCCCGATCTCGAGACCGTAGTTGAGTTTGTCCAGGTTCAGGGCGCGACGACGCTTCAGGTCCATCACCAGCTTGGTCGTGCCCATGCCGACGGAACGGCCCGTCACCTCGCCTCCGGCGATGCAGGTGATCGAAGTCGAGGGGTTCACGAGGTCGTGCAGGAGGATTTCGATTCCCATGTTGCGGAACGTCGAGCCGAGGAGTCGCACGATGCGCCGGTAGTTCTCGAGGTACTCGCTGCTGTCCTGCAGCAGTTGCTTGCCGTCGTAGCGCGCATAGAGCTTTTCGTACAGGGCCAGCGCGTCCGGCTGCAGGTGATACCGGACGCCATTCTGCTCACCGATCACGATCAGCTGGGTCGCTGCGGTCGCGTCCGACTTGTCGAGCAGGTGACGGACGCCTTGCTCGAAGTCGGGCAGGCTGAATTGCGGGAATCCGTCCTTGTCGACGGCAAACGGATAGAAGTCGTACTGCTCGAGATTGCGGCCACGGGCCTGCCGGCGGCCACGCCACTTGCCGATCACGAAACCGACGGCAAAGACGACCAGTGAGACGAGCAGGTTCGAGGCGAAATCCTGCAGCCAGGGGCTGGTGATCCATTCCTGCATGTTGGACTCCTGCGCTGTTCAGCCGCTGCCCGCCCTTACGGGGCCGGTTACGGCATCATAGACTTGCACGCCCAATTTCGAATTGGCGTTGCTCCCCTGGGAGCCCGCTGCTTGCGCTGCAACACTGAAGGGAGGCCGAAATGCCGAAGATCGATCTGCCGAACGCGCCATCCGGAGCCGGCTCGAGCTACCCGGCACCCTTCGACGAACCCTGTCGCGGCCGCAGTTGGCACCGACTTGGCGTCGCAGCCGGACTGACGCACCTGGGCGTCAACCTCGTGCGACTTACGCCCGGCGCCTGGTCGAGCCAGCGGCATTGGCACACCCACGAGGACGAATTCGTCTACGTGCTGTCGGGAGAGCTCGTGCTGGTGACCGACGACGGCGAGGACGTGCTGGTCGCCGGCGACAGCGCCGGGTTTCCTGCCGGAGTGCGGAACGGACACTGCCTGCAGAACCGGTCGACCCAGGACGCCACGTTCCTGGTCGCCGGCAACCGCAGCAACGAGGACGGCGGCGAATACTCGGACATCGACATGGCATTCAAGCCGGGCCGCTACACTGGTGGCGGCGGCTACTTCCACAAGGACGGGAGCCCTTACTGAGCGCCGTGCGCGAAGCCGAAATTGAACGGAGTCGCCAGTGGCCGCGTCAGGATGCCGGGCGGGGCGGCGCACACGATGGGAATGGCGTTGATCACCGTGCCGGCCACGGCGATCTGCTCGGCCGAAGTCGGTGACGTGTCCCCTGTCCGCTTTTCCATGTCGAGCGAGATGCGCACGCCCGGCTGACCTTGCACGTGGATTCGCCACAGTGGTGGATGCGGGTTGTCGAGGTGCGCCGTCTCCATGTACCAGTGTATGGACATGGTGAGTCGCGGCGATCCCTGCACGATTCCGTGCCACCGCCAGTTGAAGTGGCTGACGCGCCCCTTCTCGATTGCCCCCGCTCCGATCTGCAGATCCGCCGACGCCGGAAAGACCCGGTGCTCGGTAGCCACGCGCTCGAGCGGCATGTGCAATCTCTCTGCCATGGTCGACAGCACTTCCTCATACATTCCGTTGAGCGACGACGACGGACCCCAGGCCGCATCGTTCGGGTCGACTGCGTCCGGTTCCGCGCCGAACCCGAGAACCTTGAAGACGTAGTCGGGACTGCGAACCGCCCGGCAGTCCACGCTTTCGACTACTTCGATGTGATCTACAGCCGTGCACACACCCGTCGCCACGACCGCGAGTTGCTCACCGGCATAGCCGGGATTCAGGCCCGCGCCGAGCAGCGACGTCCCGCCTTTCCGGCATGCAGCCTCCAGTGCCGCCACTCGTTCGCCACCCCAATGCTGCGGCCGGCTGTAGCCGTTGATGCTGATGACGTTCTTGCCCGCCGCCAGCAGGCGCAGGATGTCCGCATCGTGCGAACCGTAAGGCGGTGCCAGCCGCGCGGCATGAATGACGACGTCGGCGTCCAGCGCGAGGATCTCATCGACGTTGCGCGTGGCGAGGACACCGGTGGATTCGCGTCGCGCGATGGTTCCGGCGTCCTTGCCTGCCTTGTCCGCGCCATAGACGTAGACGCCGACGAGTTCCATCGCCGGATGATCGATCACCGCGCGCAGGCAGTTCTTACCCATGCCGCCGGTAGCCCACTGCACGACCTTGTACTTCTTCATGTTTGCCCCGTGCGACTGCGGCCGTGCGAGCGCACCGCTCGCTTCGTGTCGAGCGGCGACAGCGACGCAAGGAACACGCGATCAATCTGCCGATCCGACCCGACCATGTAGTGAGTGAAACCGATCTCGTCAAATCCGGCCTTGCGATAAAAGGCCATGGCACGAGCGTTGCGCTCCCAGACACCGAGCCACGCATACCGGCCGCCGAGCTCGCGCGCCGCATCGAGGGCGAGTTGCATGAGTCGCAACGTCAAGCCGGTCCCGCGTATCGACCGGCCGGCGTAGAACCGCTGGAGTTCGACTGCGTCCGGCATCGTAACGCAGGGGGGCGGCGCGTCGTTCAGGCGGACTTGCGCATAGGCGACGATCCGCGCGTTCTGCAGCGCCAGCAGCGTAATCACCGTCGGATCCGCAAGTTCACGCGCCTGCAGGTCGGGCCGATAGGTAGCAGCGACGTGGGCCTGCAGGTCGCCCGTGCGGGTGTCGTCACCAAAGGCTTCGGCGAATGTTCGCGCAGCGAATGCCGCGAGCCCTGCGGCGTCTCCGACCACACCGCGCCGGATCACCACCTCGGGTTCCGCTCGTGTCGACAAAATCCCTTCCTGCTCCGCTCTCAAGTTGCCTGCGCGGACTCGCGAGCCCGCTTTGCGCGCTCGTAGTCGCGGAGCGCTTCTGCGGCGGCCTGCTCGTTACCTGAGGCCTTGTACGCCCAATGGAGCACGTCGAACGGGCCTTCGTACAGACCGGGTGGATGCCGGAAGCCGATGCGCTCGAACTGCGCGCCACGGCCCCTGAACAGCCCGTTGGCAATCGCCATGTTCGACCAGGCCACGGCATCGTCGTAGCGCTGGGCCTTGTAGGCCGCGAATCCCGCGAGCCAGGCGAGTTCGGCCGTGGCGGGACGAATGGCAAGGCCCGCCGCACAGAACTGCACGGCGTCGAGCCAGCGCAGCAGGCTGCAGCAGCATTCGGCAGCGCCGTAGCACGCCCACGCCCCTTCCTCGTCCCAGCCGCGCAGTTCGGCACAGGTCTGGAACGCATCGATGGCTGCCGCGAACTCGCCCAGGTGCTTGTGCGAAGCACCGAGGTAGTAGAACCATCTTGCCTGCTTCGCATGCTGCTTCGTGTAGCGCTTGAGAATCGCCACGTCGCGTTCGAACTTGCGGCGGGTAGCCGCGGGGTCCTTCGGCAGCTCGTGGAACCGGACACCACGCAGGTTCAGCGTCTCGGCAGCGGTGCGTCCCATGAGGCATTCATGCGTCGGGCCTTCCCACCGGACTTTCGCGGGCAGGCGCACGATGCGTTCTTTCGAGTAGCTGCCGACGTCGTCGACCACCATGCAGACCTGCGCCGGCGTGCGAGCCAGGGCGCGAGCCAGGTTGAAGTCCCGGTCGAACAGCAGTCGCTCGTCCGTGTCGAGCGTGACAGCCCAGGTTGCGCCCGTCTCCGCCGCGGCACCGAGCGCGAAATTTCTTGCCGCGGCGAAATCATTCTTCCAGGGAAACTCGCGCAGCAGCAGCTTGTCGCCGGCCACCCGGCGCGCAATCTCGAGCGTGTTGTCCTGTGCCCCGGTGTCGATCACGATGCAGCGGTCGACCTGCTGCAGCACGGAAGCCAGCGCGTCGCCGATGATGTCGGCATTGCTGCCGGTCAGTGTCGTGGAGGCGATCATTGCGGCGGCTCAGCCCTGTCACAAAGTCTGCATGTCGATGACGAAGCGGTAACGCACGTCGCCCCTGGCCATGCGCTCGAACGCTTCGTTGATCCGCGGCATCGTGGTCATCTCGCAGTCGGCGGCGACGCCCTTCGCGGCACAGAAATCGAGCAGCTCCTGGGTCTCGGCAATGCCACCGATTGCCGAGCCCGAAAGCGACTTGCGTCCGCCGATCAGGAGACGGCTGCTGAACGCCGGAATCGTGTCGATCACACCGACGAGCACCAGCGCCCCGTGGGTGCGGACGAGCCGCAGGTACGGATCGAGTTCGTGTACCACGGGAATCGTATCGAGGACGAAATCAAACGTGCCGGTCGCCCGCTTGATCGAGTCGGTGTCTGACGCAAGCAGCACGTGGTGCGCGCCAAGTGCCTTCGCCTCGCCGGCCTTGGCCGCGGAACGCGTGAGCACCGTCACTTCAGCACCCATGGCGTGCGCAAGCTTCACGCCCATGTGACCGAGACCGCCGAGACCCGCCACCGCCACCTTCGAACCCGGCCCCACCCGCCAGTGCCTGAGCGGCGAGTACGTCGTGATGCCCGCGCACAGCAGTGGCGCCGCGCGCGCAGGGTCGAGACCGTCGGGCATGCGCAGCACGAACTCCTCGCGCACGACGACGTGCGAAGAATAGCCGCCGAAGGTGAGTTCACCCGTCTGGCGATCCTTGCCGTTGTAGGTCAGCGTGGCGCCCTTCTGGCAGAACACTTCGCGCCCCGCCTTGCATTCTCCGCATTCCCTGCAACTGTCCACCAGGCAGCCGACCGCGACCCAGTCACCCACCTTGAAGCGCTTCGCCGATGGGCCCGCGGCCGCGACCTGTCCGACGATCTCGTGACCGGGGATACAGGGATAGACCGTGTTGCGCCAGTCGTTGCGTGCCTGGTGCAAGTCCGAGTGACAGACTCCGCAATAGCGGATGTCGATCCGGACGTCGTTGTCGCGCAATGCCCGTCGTGTGAAGGCATGCGGCGCCAGCGGGCTATGGGCGTCGACTGCGGCATAGCCGCGGCAGGGAGTCGAATCAGTGATAGCGTTCGTCATTTGTGGTCCTGCGGGGCATGAGCGGGGCTCGAGCCGGACACTCCGGCATCGAGCGTTGGATCGTGGCCATTGCTTTCAATTATAGACAGGCGGATGGCAGGCACCGGCAGCGCGGAAACCGGCCGGATCAATTGCGCTAGGATTCAGGCTCCGGCCACCTCGATGCATTCCGCATGAACCCCCTTCGCCGCTCCGTTGTTCTTGCCTTCATCGCGCTGCTGGCCGCCTGTGCGGGCAACCCCCTACCGGGGCAAGTCACCGCACCCGAGACCGCATCGACGGGGTTGGGCGGCACCGTGGCAATGCCGGACTCGTTCAGCGCCGACGTCGCTGCGCGCATCCTGTCAGCCGGGGGCAACGCCGTTGACGCAGCCGTGGCAGGCGCCCTGGTACTGGCCGTGACCTATCCGGAAGCCGGCAACTTGGGCGGAGGCGGCTTCATGCTGACTTACGTCGATGGCACCGCGCAGTTCCTCGACTACCGCGAGACGGCCCCCGCGGCCGCGACGCGCGACATGTACCTCGACGCCAGCGGTGAGGTGATCGATGGCTTGAGCCTGACGGGACATCGCGCCGTCGGTGTCCCCGGCACCGTCGCGGGACTCTGGGAAGCGCATCAGCGTTACGGGCGGTTGCCGTGGCACGACGTGATCGAGCCCGCGGTGCAGCTCGCGCAGGGTGGGTTCCAGGTTCCACCCTTGTTGGCTGAGCGGACCACGGCTGAACAGCCGCGCTTCGAGCGCACCAACTTCACGCAGTATTTTGGCGGGCTGCGCAATGGTGCCTGGTTCCGGCAGCCCGAACTCGCCGCGACCCTCAAGCGAATTCAGAGCTCCGGTCCTGGCGGCTTTTACGAGGGTCAGACGGCAGACCTGATCGTCCGCGAGATGCAGCGCGGTGGCGGGTTGATAACGTCGCAAGACCTGAGCACGTACCGCGCCGTGTGGCGTGTGCCGCTGCACAGCACGTGGCGCGACCAGACGCTGTTGTCGTCGCCGCCGCCGAGTTCCGGTGGCTTTGCGCTGCTGCAGTTCCTGGGAATGAAGGACGCGCGAGCCGTCGACTTCGAGGGCATGGCGCACAATTCACCCCAGTACGTGCACCTCGTGGCCGAGATCGCCAAACGCGTGTACGCAGACCGTGCCGAATATGCGGGCGACCCCGCATTCGTCGAGGTGCCGATCGCCCGGCTGGTGGATCCGTCCTACCTCCGCGAGCGCGCGGCAGGCGTAAACCCCAACGCGATTTCGCCCGCGCAGAGCGTCGGTCCAGGGCTCGCGGAACCTCGCCACACGACACACTTTTCGATCGTCGACCGCTGGGGCAACGCCGTCGCCAACACCTACACCTTGAACTCGGATTTCGGCAGTGGCGTGGTCGTAACCGGCGCAGGCTTCCTGCTCAACAACGAGATGGACGACTTCAGCGCCAAGGCGGGCGTGCCGAATGCGTATGGAATGCTCGGCGGCGACGCGAACGCGATCCAGCCCGGCAAACGCATGTTGTCGTCGATGTCGCCGACGATCCTGCTCGACCGCGACGGACGGGTCGCGCTGGTCGTGGGCTCGATGGGCGGCTCGACCATCATCACCGGCGTGTTCCAGGTTCTGGTCGACTTCGTCGACTTCCGCATGACGGCACAGCAGGCGGTTTCGGCGCCGAGATTCCATCACCAGGGGTTGCCGATCGATCTCGTGACTTACGACGGCGACTTCGCTCCTGCCACCCTGGAGGCACTGCGGCAGCGGGGATATACGGTGGAACCGCATGACTGGCCGCTCGGCGACGTGCAACTGATCGTTCGCACTCAGGCAGGCTGGGATGCCGCGTCCGATCCGCGCGGCCGCGGCGAGGTGCGCCGGTTGCCGTGAAACGTGAACCGTGCGTCATTCTGCAGCAACCAGGCTGGATGTTTCTGCGCTGTTGCGGATCTAATACATTGGCGTATATTCGAGCTGTAGACGGCTGATTCTCCACGGTTTTTACTTATCGCACTGATTTGTAGACCGAGGATTAAGAGTCAAGTCTAGTGGATTGAAAAACAACAGCTTTCTGATGTCAGGGGCGTGCGATGACGGCACATTCGGACGATTTTCATGCGGCGCTGGAGGTGCTGGTTGGCACGGGTCCGGTGAAGCAGCGCCTGGTCGATGCCTACCGGCGCCACCTGGCATTGCTGCGAGAGCAGGACTTGCCTGACGCGGTCCGCGAACGTTTCACGACGCTGCGGACGGCCATGCACGAAGCGCCTGCTGCCGGTGGCATGACCGCTCCCGAAGCCTCGGCCCGCAAGATGTCGGAAAAGGACGCCGCGGAACACGCGGCCGCGATCCTGAAAATGTTCACGATACTGTCGGCGCTGGATGAAAGCGAAAGCGCACCACGCCTGCGCATCGTCGCGAACGGCGACGATGACACCCTCACCCACGACCTGTTCGAAGTGCCGGCCTTCCTCAGTCGAGCTTGAATTCGATCATGTCGAAGCGAGTCGTTTCTTCGTGGCGCGCCTCGCGCTTGATCGCATCGACCAGCTGTCGCTGATCCCAGGGCACTACGTCGTCCGCAAGTTCCTGCACTGCAGGGGCAATCGTGTCCGTGCTGCCGAACGGTTCCAGCACGATGATCGGCTTGTCGTACGCCTTGGCGCAGTGCATCTGGAACTCGACCCAGTCCATGTTCCTGCGGTATAGCGCGGCCGGCAGGATCATCACCTCGGCCTCGACGATCTGCTTGCGCAACGACTCACGCAACGCCTCCTTGTCGCCCGCAGGTCGTACGTCGGGCGTGCTGGTGTTGCGATAGAAAAAATTCGGGCTGCTTTCGACGTACTCGAAAATCCTGTGGTAATCCTCGTCCTCCACCCATACGTGGCAGACGAAGAGCCGGATCGGGTTCTGCTGGGTGATGCTATTCACGGAGCCTCCGTCGACATCCTTGCTCCTGGACGAGCGTCAATAGTCTAGCCTAGCGCATTCGGTTCCGGATCAGCGTCCAGACCCGTAGAATTGAGGTCTGATGCGCTTTCTGCTCTATAACATCCGCTACGCCACGGGCACCGGAGCCGCTTTCCACCTGCCGGTCCCGGGCGCCGGCTACCTCCGCAGCGACAAACGCGTGCTGGCCGGAATCACCCGCTTCATCAAGGAGCAGGACCCGGACATCGTGGGTCTGATCGAGATCGACACCGGCTCGATCCGCACCGGCAAGGTCAACCAGGCCGAGGTGATTGCCGACTCGCTCGGGCATTACTCGATCTACCAGTGCAAGTACGGTGCGAATTCGTTCAACACGTTCGTGCCGATCCTGAACAAGCAGTCCAACGCCTTCCTGGCGGCACCGAGGGTCGAGGGGGAGCGTTTCCACTACTTCGACACCGGCATCAAGCGCCTGATCATCGAACTCGAACTCGACGATGTCTGCGTGTTCCTGGTCCACCTCTCCCTCAAGTTCCGGCACCGGCACGCACAGCTGCGCCAGGTGTTCGAACTGGTGAAACGTTCGGCCAAGCCGGTGATCGTCGCAGGCGACTTCAACACCTTCTGGGGCGAGCACGAGATGTCGCTGTTCATGGAAGCGAGCGGACTGCGCAGCGCCAACGTCGCGGGCCTGCCGTCGTATCCAGCGCGCAAGCCGCGCATGGAACTCGACTTCATCCTGTACTCGAAAGGCATCGAGATCGACGCTTTCGTGATCCCCGAGGTCACCTTTTCCGACCACCGGCCGCTGGTCTGCGATTTCCACGTCACGGGCTGATCCCGGCCCGCGTCGTTCATGGAGGACGGATGAGCACTGCCGCGACTGCCTCGCCATCACGCCAGTGGACGCTCGAGATCGATGCGGATCGCGTCGCCTGGCTCACCTTCGACAAACCCGGCGCCAGCGCCAACTCGCTCTCGCGCGCCGCAATGGAAGAACTCGACGAGCACGTGCGCGAGACCGAACGGCAGCGACCTGCCGGCCTGGTCATCCGTTCCGGCAAGAGCGGCTTTATTGCGGGCGCCGACGTGTCCGAATTCGGCCAGGTGCACGAGCCGTCTGCAGCCGTGCCATCGATCCGCGCGGCGCACGGCGTGCTGCAGCGGCTCGAAGGCCTGCCCTTCCCCACCGTCGCAGCCATCAACGGCTACTGCCTCGGCGGCGGACTCGAGCTGGCGATGGCCTGCCGCCATCGCGTCTGCGCCGACGATCCGAAGGTCACACTGGGCCTGCCGGAAGTGATGCTCGGCATTCATCCCGGGTTCGGCGGCACGGTGCGCGCTGTGCGGCTGATTGGCGTGGCGACGGCGATGGACCTGATGCTGACTGGCAAGAACCTGCGCCCGGACAAGGCGCTGCAGGTGGGACTGGTCGACGAGGTCGTTCCGGCCGGACAGTTGCTCGACGCCGCGAAAATGCTGGCGCTGCACCCACGCACACGATGCCGAGCCCCGTTGAGTCAGCGCGTGCTGAACCTGCCACTCGTACGCGGCCTGGTCGCCGGCAGGATCGAGAGCCAGGTTCGCCGGCGAGCGCGCAAGGAACACTACCCCGCGCCGTATGCGATCGTGGATCTCTGGCGCCGCCACGGCGCGAGTCCGCGCACGGGTTATGAAGCCGAGGCCCAGTCGGTCGCACGGCTCGTCTGCACCCCCACGTCACGCAACCTCGTGCGGGCGTTCTTCCTGCAGGAAAGGCTGAAGGGACTGGGCGGCAAGGAACTGCCGACGGGTGGCCATGTGCACGTCGTCGGCGCCGGCGTCATGGGCGGCGACATCGCTGCGTGGTGCGCGCTCCGCGGCTTTACCGTGACCCTGCAGGACCGCGGCGCCGAGTTCGTGCAGCCCGCACTCGATCGTGCGCGTGCCTTCTTCGAGAAGCGCAGCCGCGTTCCCGGCAGGGCCGCCGAGCAGCTCGCGCGATTGCAGGCGGACGTGGCAGGGCATGGCGTCGAACGGGCCGACGTGGTGATCGAGGCCATCTACGAAGACGCCGAGGCGAAGCGCGAGTTGTACGCGCGCATCGAACCCCGTTTGAAACCCGGCGCACTGCTCGCCACCAACACGTCGAGCCTCTCGCTCGAGCCACTCGCGGAAAGGCTCGCGGTACCGGGCCGGCTGGTCGGTCTGCACTTCTTCAACCCGGTCGCCCAGATGCCGCTGGTCGAGGTGGTCGAGTCCGCTGCAACCGAGCCGCAGGCCCGTGCCGCCGCATTCGCCTTCACGCGAGCCATCGACAAGCTGCCGCTGCCTTGTCGCAGCGCGCCCGGTTTCCTGGTGAACCGGGTGTTGATGCCGTACATGACGGAGGCGATGCTCGCCGCTGGCGCAGGCGTGCCCCTCGCCACGATCGACGAGGTCGCCGTGAAGTTCGGCATGCCGATGGGTCCCATCGAACTCGCGGACATCGTCGGCCTCGACGTGTGCCTGCACGTCGGCCGCATCCTGTCGACGGCCTACGGTGGACCTGCCCCTGACGCAGTGGCCCCGCTGGTCGCGGCCGGCAAGCTGGGCAGGAAGACCGGCCAGGGCCTCTATGAATGGCGCGATGGCAAGGCGATAAAACCGCCGGTCGAACCCGCCGCACGCGCCCCGGACGACCTGGAAGATCGCCTCATGCTGGCGATGGTCAACGAAGCCATGGCAGTGCTGCGGGAAGGCGTGGTGGCGGACAGCGATCTCATCGATGCCGGGATGATCTTCGGTTCGGGCTTCGCCCCGTTCCGTGGCGGGCCGTTGCGTTACGCGCGGGACCGCGGCGTCGCAGACGTCGTGGCACGACTCGATGCGCTGGCCTCGAAATACGGCGACAGGTTCCGGCCGGATCCGGGCTGGTCGAGCTTCGGCGGGCCCGGCGCGCCGTGATACCATCTTTCTCCTTTTGCAGCCGTCCTTCATGAGCAGCGATCCAACCACCGTCGAACTCAGCGTCCTGCGTGCGTTTTCACCGCTCGACGGGCTCAAGAAAGAGAACCTCCGGGCGCTCGCGCGCAAGACCGTCATTCGCGAATTGCCGCAGGGCCGTGTGCTGTTCAAGGAAGGCGACAAAGAGAAGCGGACGTACTATCTCGCGAGCGGCGAGGTCGAACTGCTGTCGAACGGTCGCGTCATCGGCACGATCCGCGGGGGCACGGCCGATGCACACCATCCGCTCGCACCGATCCTGCCCCGCCACTGCACGGCGCGTGTGGCCTCCGAGAAGATCGAGTACCTGTCCATCGACAGCGACCTGCTCGACGTCCTGATCACCTGGGACCAGACGGGCATCTACGAAGTCGGCGAACTGGGAGCCAGCAACGAGGCGTCCGACGACTGGATGACCATGCTGCTGCAGAGCCGCGCCTTCCACCGCATTCCGCCAGCCAACCTGCAGGCAGTGTTCATGCGCCTGCAGCGCATGAATTACTCGGCGGGCGACGTGGTGATCCGCCAGGGCGAGGAAGGTGACTTCTTCTACGTGATCGTGTCGGGCCGTTGCTCGGTGAGCCGCGAGACGCCGCTCAACCGCGAAGGCATCCGCCTTGCGGAACTGGGCATCGGCGAAACCTTCGGTGAGGAAGCGCTGATCTCCGGTGCCACGCGCAATGCCACCGTCACGATGCTGACCGACGGCGTGCTGATGCGCCTCGCCAAGGACGACTTCAACACCCTGCTCAACGAGCCGATGCTGCAGTGGGTCGACTACGACGAGGGCCTGCAGATCGTGGCCAAGGGTGGCGCGTGGCTCGACGTGCGCCTGCCGAGCGAATACGAACACTGGCACCTCGAGCCGTCGCTCAACGTGCCGCTCTATTTCATCCGCCTGAAGATCAAGACGCTCGACCCGGCAACCCGCTACGTCGTGGTCTGCGACAACGGCCGTCGCAGCTCTGCCGCTGCCTATATCCTGAGCGAACGGGGTTTCGACACGTACGTGTTGCGCGGCGGCATTGCCGCCACTGGTCTCGCCGATACCCTGATCCGCTGATCGGAACGAAGCGGCAATAATCGGCCACTGGCTCCAGGCTCGGCGCCCGCGTCGATCTTATTGCGAGATCGAATAGCTTTTCTGCTTGCCAGTGAGTTCCTGCCGCAAACCGTCGCGCTGACGCACGGAATCTTCGTACTGGGCCACCGTCATGCAGACCTCCGTCGGAAAGCGTGAGCCGAGCGGCGTGGTCTTGCGGCAATAGACCTTCTCACCGCCGATCTCCTTGGCCTTGTAGCCCGCCGGGACAGGCGCATTGGCCTGCCCCTGGCCTTCGCTGGACTTGGTCGCGGCGTCGTCAGCCGGCTTCGCAGCCTGAGCTGAAGGGGTCACGGGAGGGACAGGCGTCGCGTCAGCCGCGGCCGGCACTTCGGCTGCGGTCGCTGCAGGCTTGGTCTCAGCCTGCGCGGGTTCGGTGGCAAATGCAGGCACATAGCTGCAGGCCGCGACAAGAACGAACAGTAGACGTGTCAGGTTATTCAATGAAGATCTCCAACCGGGTTCGTTGCTGGCAGCCCGGTGGGTTCGGGCCCGTCCAAGGCTACATCGTGTGAGTGGGCTTGTCGCCGCCGAGCGCGCCGGCGAGATAGGCCTCGATCTTGCGCTGCGTGTTACCGCGATCCTGCTCGCTGAACTGCACGCCAATGCCGGCAGTTCGCTTGCCCTGCGCACCTTTGGGTGTCATCCAGATGACGCGACCGGCCACCGGCAGCTTTTCATCCTCGCCCATCAGGTTGAGCAGCATGAACACCTCGTCACCGAGGCGGTAGTTGCTGCTCGTTGGAATGAAGAGTCCGCCGTTCTTCACGAATGGCATGTAAGCGAGGTACAGCGCGCTCTTGTCCTTGATGGTGAGCGTCAGCAGGCCAGGCTTGTTCGGTTGTCGCGCGGGGGCGGGGCTCATTACGACCTTCTCAGTGCTCCATCAGCGGGCCGACGCCGCGGCTCGCAATTCGAGCAGCAGGGATTCGACCACGAGAGGCGCGGATACCGGGCCTTCGAGCAGGCTGCGGGCCTCGCGCAAGCGATCCAGTACCTGGAACGCGCCGGTTATGTTCAACTCGGCCGCCGCCCTTTGCAAGTGCGACCCGCTGCGAAACGTGAGGGGATTCTCATTGACGACCCCGGTCGCGACCCGAACGGCGGCTACGAGCCACGCCTCGAGCCAGTCGAGGCGCGTCGACAGCCCGGCGCCTTGCATGTCGGCGGCGGCGCGCGTGACCTCGATCCGGTGGTCCAGAAATGCTTCGAGCAGACCCGCCATCTGTTCTTCGAGACCCGCGAAATGCGGCGCCAGCGCGAGCGCCTTGAGCGGCGAACCTCCGGCCACGGCCAGCAAGCGAGGTGGCGGCACGCTGCCGAGGGTCGCGGTGAGCCAGCGCAGTGCCAGTGCATTCTCTGGGCGCGCCACCTCGATGCGCTGGCACCGACTGCGGAGCGTGGGTAACAGTGCCGACGGCCGCGCAGTGACGAGCACCAGCACGGTGCGAGGCGACGGTTCCTCAAGCGTCTTGAGCAAAGCGTTTTGCGCCGAGTGTGTCATCTTCTCGGCCGGCGCGATCACCGCGACGCGATAGCCACGTCGCATGCTCGTCATCGAGAGTTGCTCACAGACCTCGCGTACCTGGTCGACGCCGATCGATTTCCTGTCGTCGGGAATGCGTAACCAGTGCAGGTCGGGGTGCGTCGCGGCCTTGCTGAGCAGGCATTCGGCGCACTCACCGCAGGCCACCAGGCGCTCGCCGCGGCCCGTGCAGAACAATGCTGCTGCCAGCGCGGAGGCGAAGCGCTCCTTGCCGACGCCGGCCGGTCCCTGCAGCAGCAATCCGTGCGACAGGCGTCGGGAGCCCACCGCCGCCGTCAGCTTGTCGCATGCGGACTCATGCCATGGCAGCAGGTCGATCGGCAGCGGCGCGAAATCCTGGTCGCTGGCGCTGCCGGTGGCGTCGTCGTCCGCGTCCTGGCTCATCGCGACGGCGCCGGGGTGATGAGCATCGGCTGCAGGGCTGCGCGGATGGCGAATTCGACGTGCTCGAGCGCGCCGGTCGCATCGACGACGCGGAAGCGTGCCGGTTCCTGCGCAGCACGCTGCAGGTAATTCTGCCGGACACGCTCGAAGAATTCGGCGCGCTCGGACTCGAACCGATCGGGTCCGTCGTTGCCGTTGCGCGTCCGCGCGCGTGCCATGCCGACGGCCACGGGCGCGTCGAGCAACACGGTGAAATCGGGCTGGCGCTGCGGATGCACGATACGCACCAGCGCATCGATGTCGGCTGCGGGCAAGCCGCGGCCGCCACCCTGGTAGGCGTAGGTGGCATCGGTGAACCGGTCGCACAGCACCCATGCACCGCGCGCCATGGCCGGTTCGATCAGGTTGGCGAGGTGACACGCACGCGCCGCGAACATCAGCAGCAGTTCGCACGACTGCGGCATGGGTTCGTCGGTGCGCTCGAGCAGGATGCGGCGCAACTGTTCGGCCCTGGGTGTGCCACCGGGCTCGCGGGTCAGCACGACTTCCACGCCCTCTGCTTCCAGCCAGGCAGACGCGCGCCTGATCTGCGTCGATTTCCCGACGCCTTCGCCGCCTTCGAACGTGATGAACCTGCCCTGCACGTTGCTCAACGACCCTTGCTGTTCTGTTGACGGTAACGGACCAGGTACCGCCGCACGGCGGCCTCGTGCTCCGCCAGCGTCCGCGAGAACGCGTGCCTGCCGTCGCCCTCACCCGTCGCGACGAAGAAAAGTTCGCCGCGCACGTCGGGCTGCACAGCGGCCCGCAGCGATGCGGCCCCGGGAAGCGCAATCGGCGTCGGCGGCAGACCCGCCCGCGTGTACGTATTGTACGGCCCGTCGCGCTCCAGATCAGCGCGCCGCAAATTTCCGTCGAACTTTTCTCCAAGGCCGTAGATGACCGTCGGGTCGGTCTGCAGACGCATGCCCCGGCGCAAACGCTCGACGAATACGCCGGCGATGCGCGCGCGCTCGTCCGGATGCCCTGTTTCGCGTTCGATGATCGAGGCCAGGATCAATGCCTCGTAGTCGTTCTTGAGCGGCAGGTCATCGTGCCGTGACGCCCAGGCGGTCGCCAGTTCACTGCGCATGCGATCGCGCGACTGGCGCAGCAGATCGATGTCGCGGGTGCCTTTGCCGAACAGGTACGTGTCGGGAAAGAACAGGCCCTCGGGGGGCTTGCCATCCTCGCCGAGCGCACTCATGACAGCGTCGTCCCGCATGCCGCCCGTGGTGTGCTCGAGTGTCGGTACCGCCGCGAGCGTCATGCGCAACTCGCGAAACGTCCAGCCCTCGACGATCGTGACCGAATGCTGGACGACGGCCCCGCTCACCAGGGCCTGCAGCAGGCCGCGGGGCGAAGTGCCCGGCGGGATCGAAAACTCTCCCGCGTGCAGCCGCGAATCGGCGCCGATGAACCGGCCGTAGAGCGCGAGCAACCGGGGGTGGGTCAGCAAACCCCTCGCCGCAAGTTCACGCGAGACAGCCGTCAGCGTCTGCCCGGGCTGGACATCAACGATGGCGGGTTCGGAGCCGATCGTGAGCGGCTGCGCCAGCCAGTGACGAACGTACAGCGCGCCGGCTGCGACGACGAGCACGGCGATCGCCAGCAGCCGCGAGCAGCGTGCGCCGCACCGACATCATTCGTCGGCGGTCTCGACCGCGTCGCGCAGCCGTGCCGTCAGCTCACCCGGCCGGAAGTCATTCACGCCCACGATGCAGCCGACCGGCCGGATCCCGCGCACGGCGTTGGTCAGGAAACACTCGTCGGCCCGGGCCAGGTCGTCGAGCGTGTAATCGCCAATCTCGGCGTGAATGCCCAGCACCTGCGCCAGGCGCAGCACGACTTCACGCATCACGCCCGCAACGCCGCAGTCGCTGATCCGCGGTGTCAGCAGCTCGCCGCCGCGCACCAGGAACACATTGGCTGCCGTGGCACACACGACTCGATCGTCGGTCGAGCGCACGAGGCCTTCGTCGACCGCGGGTTCGCGCAGTTCGGCGCCGGCGAGCACCTGCTCGAGGCGATTGAGATGCTTGATTCCAGCGAGCCGGGGATTGCGGCCCAGCCGGGTCTCGCACACACGCAGGATGAGCGGCCGCGCTGCCTCGGACTCGGACACCTGCTGCGCCGTCGAGACGACGATGCGCGTCAGGCTCGGCTCGACCGGGGGCGGATAGCCGCGCGGACCCGGGCCCCGCGTCAGCGTGAGCTTGACCACGGCGGCACCGAAGCCTTCAAGGGCACGCAGGCATTCGGTTTCGATGAGGTCGACCGGCGGCGGCGGCATACCCAGGCGGTGACAGCCTTCCGTGAGACGCGCCATGTGGCTCCGAAAGCGTCGCACCCGCCCGTTCGTCGCGCCCATCGTCTCGAACAGGCCATCGCCGTACTGCAGCCCGCGATCGTCCACCGACACGCTGCCGCCTTCGACGCCATTCACGAACTTCCGACCCATCATCGTCGTTCTCCCAGCGCGCGCAGGATTCCGTGTGCCTTCGCGCGGGTTTCGGCCAGTTCAGCCTCGGGTACGGAGTCTGCCACGATGCCGGCCCCGGTTCGAAATCCAATCTCACCGTCGCGAACTGTCAGCGTCCGGATCAGGATGTTCAGATCCATCGCGCCATTCTGGTCGAGGTACCCGAGGGACCCGGTGTATGCGTCACGCGGCTCGCCCTCGAGCCCGGCGAGCAGGCTCATGCACCGCACCTTGGGGCAGCCGGTGATCGTCCCACCCGGAAACACGGCAGCGATCGCCTGGCCCGGCGTGACGTCATCGCGCAGGACGCCGCGCACGTTCGAGACGATGTGGTGCACCGTCGCGTATGTCTCGATGGTCATGAACTCGTCGACCTCGACGGTGCCGCCGCGGCAGATGCGGCCGAGGTCGTTGCGTTCGAGGTCCACCAGCATGACGTGCTCCGCGCGTTCCTTCTCGTTGAGCCTGAGTTCGCTCTTCAGCGCCGCATCGGCGACGTCGTCCCGCCCGCGGGGGCGCGTGCCGGCGATGGGTCGGGTGCTCGCGATGCCGTCCTGCAACTGCAGCAGGCGCTCGGGCGAGGAACTGAGCAGCGCGAAATCGCCGAACTGTGCCAGCGCGGCAAAAGGTGCCGGATTCGCGCGTCGCAGTGCCCGGTAGAGGTCCGGCACCGTGGCGCCAGGCGCCAGGCGGGTGCGCCATGAGCGCGAGAGATTGGCCTGGTAGACGTCGCCACGCGCGATGGACTCGAGCACCTGGTGCATACCGTCGAGGAACACCTGCGATTCCTGCTCTTCGACCGCCATGGCCAATACGGCAGGCGGAACCCGCTTTTCGACGCTGGCGACGGCGGCGACATCGGCACGGACCTGCGCCCGCAGCTGCTCCAGGACCCCGGCATCGCGCGCGACGATGCGAACCTCGCCGGTTCGCCGGTCGCGCATCACCGCGCCATGCATGCGCCACGCCACCGCGCGCGGCAGGTGCGACGCAGGCAACCGCAGCGTCGGTTCGATCTCGCCCGCAAGCTCGTAACCGAGGTAGAGGAACCAGCCACCGGCGAACACGGCCTCGCCCGGCACGACGTCGTCCGCGCCTCGTTCCCGCGCGACCCAGCGGTCGAGCGCATCCAGGAACCGGCCACCGGTGGCCGCCTCGCGGACGTCTCCCGCCAGACTGCCGTCAGGCAACTGCGAGAGCCGCTCGCCAGGCAGCGCGAACAGGACGTCGTATCGCCCAAGCGGCTCCTCACCGCTCACGCTCTCGAGCAGGACGGGATAACGGGCGGGAAAGCGCTCGTGCAGCGCGAGCAGGTCGGCTTCGCGCATGGCTGCCAGTGGCGCGCGCGCTCAGCCGAGCGCGCGGAAGATCAGGCTGCCGTTCGTGCCACCGAAGCCGAACGAGTTCGACAGCGCAATGCGGACCGGCGCCTGGCGCGCGGTGCCTGGCACGTAGTCGAGGTCGCACTCCGGATCCGGGTTCTCGAGGTTGATCGTCGGCGGCAACACGCCGTCGCGGATCGCGAGGATCGAGAAGATCGCCTCGACGACGCCTGCGGCCCCGAGCAGGTGGCCGGTCATCGACTTGGTCGAACTTACCGCGACTTTGCGCGAGTGGTCGCCGAGCGCGCGCTTGATCGCGATCGTCTCGGCGCGGTCGCCGAGTTCGGTCGACGTGGCGTGCGCGTTGATGTAGTCGACCGCTTCGACGTTGATCTCGGCATCGCGGATGGCTGCGGTCATCGCGAGCCGCGCACCCTCGCCGTCGTCCGGCGGCGACGTGATGTGATGCGCATCCCCGCTCATGCCGAAGCCGACGAGCTCCGCGTAAATCTGCGCCCCGCGAGCCTTCGCGTGTTCGTATTCTTCGAGGACGATGGCACCGCCGCCTTCCGCCATCACGAAGCCGTCGCGGTCCTTGTCCCAGGGACGGCTCGCGCGCGCGGGCTCGTCATTGCGCAGGGACAGCGCACGGGCCTGGCAGAAACTGCCGACACCGAGCGGCGTGAACGCCATCTCGGAGCCGCCCGCGACCATGACGTCGGCATCACCGTACTGGATCAGGCGGGCGGCAAGGCCAATCGAGTGCGTCGACGTCGTGCACGCCGTGACCAGCGCGATGTTCGGTCCACGCAGTCCGTGATGGATCGACACCTGCCCGGCCGCCGCATTGATGATGCTGCCGGGAATGAAGAACGGGGAAATCTTGCGCGGCGTCTTCGCCTCGAGCCATTTCGCCGTGTTCTCTTCGATGGTCGAGAGCCCGCCGATGCCGGCACCCATGGCGACGCCAATGCGCGCGCAGTTGGCCTCGTTGACCTCGAAGCCGGAATCCTTGATGGCTTGCGTAGCGGAGGCCACGCCGAAAGGAACGAACGGATCGAATTTCCGCAAGTCCTTGGGCGCCATGTACTCCTCGGCATTGAAGCCCTGCACCTGCCCGCCGATGCGGACCGGGAAGGCGCTCAGGTCCATCTTGTCGATGAGACCGATGCCGCTGCGACCGTTCAAGATGCCTTCCCAGGCGGTTGCAACGGTGCTGCCGAGCGGGGAAACGATGCCTAAACCTGTGACGACGACTCTGCGCCTGGACAAGCTGGGTCCCCCCGAAGATTCACTGGAACGATGTTGCGGGACCGCCTTCCGTGGCGGCCCGGCACGAGGCGCTGCTCAGGCCTGAGTGCGGCGCTCGTTGATGTAGTCGATTGCCTGCTGCACGGTCGTGATCTTCTCGGCATCCTCGTCGGGAATTTCGGTCTCGAATTCCTCTTCGAGCGCCATCACGAGTTCGACAGTGTCGAGCGAGTCTGCACCGAGGTCGTCGACGAAGGAGGACTCGTTGGTGACTTCCTCTTCCTTGACGCCCAGTTGCTCGGCGACGATCGCCTTCACCCGCTGTTCAATACTGCTCATTGTCGTAGGGATCCTTTGGAAGGAAACAAAATATGCCGATCCGGGCCTGCAAGGGACCGGCATGGGGCGCGTATTCTATGTTAAGGCCGTGGCAAGGGTCCAATTGGCCAGAAAAGCCAATCAGATCATGTACATACCGCCGTTTACGTGCAGGGTTTCACCGGTGATGTAGGCTGCTTCGGGCCCCGCCAGGAAGGCAACGGCAGCCGCAATGTCGCCCGGCGAACCCAGGCGGCCGAGCGGAACCTGCGTCAGCAGCGCCGTTTTCTGGGCCTCGCCAAGGGCGTCGGTCATGTCCGTGACGATGAATCCCGGCGCCACCACGTTGACCGTGATGCCGCGTGAACCGACCTCGCGCGCGAGGCTCTTGCTGAAGCCGATCATGCCCGCCTTGGCCGCCGCATAGTTCGTCTGGCCGGCGTTACCCATCACGCCGATGACGGACGCAATGTTCACGATCCGGCCCTTGCGTGCCTTCATCATTCCACGCATGACGGCCTTGCAAGTGCGGTACACGGCGCTCAGGTCGGTATCGAGCACGGCCTGCCAGTCGTCCGCGCTCATGCGCATGAGCAGTCCGTCGCGGGTGATGCCGGCGTTGTTGACCAGGATCGACGGCGTGCCCTCCGCTGCCTCCACCGCCTTGAAGCACGCCTCGACGGCACCCGTGTCGGCAACGTCCAGCACCAGGCCACGTCCCGTGATGCCCGCCTCGTTGAGGTACGCATCGATCGCCTGGGCGCCGGCTGCGGTCGTGGCGGTACCGACGAGGCGCGCACCGCGCCTGCCCAGTTCGAGCGCGATGGCGCGGCCAATGCCACGCGTGGCGCCGGTGACCAGGGCGAATTCGCCTGCAAGGCTGCTCATGCGTTTTCTCCACAGGCGGCCAGCGCGGCCGCGATCGATGCCGGATCCTCGAGCGCGAGCATCCTGAATTCGGGCTTGCGCTCGATACGACGGTTGAGCGACGTCAGGACCTTGCCCGGCCCGCATTCGACGAACGTGGTAGCTCCGCCTGCGAGCATCGCGCGCACGGTGTCGGCCCAGCGCACGGGTTTGAACAACTGCTCCTTGAGCGACTGGCGGATGCCGTCAGGCGAGGCATGCTTGCGCACGTCCACGGTATAGACATCCGCGACGTCCGGCAGCCGCACCTCCACGGACGCGAGTTTGCCGGCCAGCCGCTCGGCAGCGCCCCGCATCAGGCTGCTGTGCGAGGGCACGCTGACTGGCAACAGTACTGCACGCTTGGCGCCACGGGCCTTGGCGGCATCGATCGCACGGGCCACGGCAGTCGCATTGCCGGCGATGACGGTCTGGCCGGGAGCATTGAAATTCACGGGTTCGACCACTTCACCCCGTGCCGCTTCCCTGCAGGCTGCGTCGAGATCCGCGTCCTCGAGCCCGAGGATTGCCGCCATCGCACCCTGGCCCAGCGGCACGGCCTGCTGCATGACGTGACCGCGGAAGCGAACGACGTCGATGGCCGTCTTGAAATCCATCGCGTCGGAGCAGACGAGCGCGGTGTATTCACCAAGGCTGTGTCCCGCCATGGCCACGGGCCGCGGCCCGCCGCGACCGACCCAGACCCGCCAAGTCGCAACGCCGGCTGCCAGCATTGCCGGTTGCGTGCGCTCCGTGGAACCGAGTTCGGCCTCGGGCCCGTCCTGGCAGAGTGCCCAGAGGTCGTAGCCGAGCACGTCGCTCGCTTCGGCAAAGGTGGCGCGCACGACGGGCTCCACCGCTCCGAGTTCGGCGAGCATGCCGACGGACTGGGACCCCTGCCCCGGAAAGACGAAAGCGAGTGTCATCGGCAGTGTTCCCCTGTCGGCCATCCGGCGGCCAATCCTGACGTTGTGCGGCGATTATAGCGATGGCGCCGCAGGCCGCCGCCGCCACAGGATCCAGAGCGCCGCCGCCGTACCCCCGATCGCGCCATAGGTATGGGCCTGGTGGATGACCGGCATCGCCAGCGTCGAGGCCGTAAACGGCAACGGCCCCACCAGGTGCTCCCAGCCGAGCTTGAACGCAAACAGGCCTGCCACCAGCGCCGTGATGGCATCGGGCGTGCGCCACAACCAGGCGCAGAGCCCCGCGGCCATCAGGCCGTGCAGCACGCCGGAAAACCCCACGTACCACTGCAGTTGCGGCTCGAATACGAGGAACCCGAGATCGACCGCGACGGTCGAAGCAACGAGGATGGCGATCCAGCCGCGGAGATCGAATTCGCGTGCGAAGAGCGCGGCGACGAGCGCGAGTCCGACGAGGTTCCAGGCGAGGTGCGTCAGGTCGTAATGGAAAAAATGGGCGGTGACGAGCCGCGCGTATTCGCCGCCGGCCAGGATGGCGGCGCGATCGTAGGGCAGGGTCTCCCACGCCCGCGCGCCGAGCAGCTGGACCGCGATGAGCACGAGCGCGAGCACCAGCGGAGCGCGCCAGGCGCGAGCGCCGAGCTGCGCCAGTTGCAGCAGTTGCGGAAGACGTCCCAGGTTCATGCGTGTGCCGGTTCCCGCAGCATGGGTTTGCTATGATCACTGAAATCTACCGTCAACCACGGCACTCCACATGACATTTACCGGATTGCGCCGCCCGCGCGGCTTTACGCTGATCGAAATCATGGTCGTCGTCGTGATCCTCGGCATCCTTGCCGCGCTGGTCGCACCGAACGTGATCCGCCGCATCGACGATGCGCGTGTCACCAAGGCCAAGCAGGACATCCGCGCTTACGAAACGGCGCTCAACCTGTACCGGATGGACAACTTCCGCTACCCGACCACGGAACAGGGCCTGCAGTCGCTCGTCACGCGCCCTGCCGACCCGAACATCAAGAACTGGAAGGAAGGCGGCTACATCGACGGCATGAAGAAAGACCCCTGGGGCAACGACTACGCCTACATCGCACCGGGCACCCGTGGCGACTACGATCTCTACACGCTCGGCGCCGACGGCCAGCCGGGCGGCGAAGGACCCGATGCCGACATCGGCAACTGGAACATCGAATAGTCCCGTGACGCGGCCGCGAGCCGCACGCCGCACCTCGGGGTTCACCCTGCTCGAGGTGCTCGTCGTCGTCGTCATCATCGGCATCCTCACCTCGATGGCAGTGATCTCGGTCAACGTGCTCGGCGGCGATCACGAGATGCAGCAGGAAGCCGAGCGCCTGCAGGCCATCCTGCTGCAGACGCGCGAGGACGCGATCCTGCAGAGCCGCGACATCGGCTTGCGGCTCGACGCAACGGGTTACGAGTTTCTCGCGTATGACGGCCGCATCGAACGCTGGGACGCGGTCGCCGACGATCCCCTGCTGCGCGCGCGCTCGATGCCGGAAGGCCTGCGGCTCTCGCTGCGGCTCGAGGACCGCAACGTGCAATTGAAGCAGCGCGAGCCGGCGACCGAGCGCAACCCCATCCAGCCGCAGGTGATCCTGCAGGCATCGGGCGAACAGGTGCCGTTCGACGTCGGGTTCGCGCGCGACGGCACCGACGAGCGACGACGCGTGAGCGGCACGGTCGAAGGCAGGATCGAAGTGCACGACGATACCCGCGAAAAACGCTGACAATGCGCCCCGCCGCCACTCGCTCGACTGCCCAGCATGGCTTCACGCTGATCGAAGTGCTGGCAGCGCTCGTCATCGTCGCGCTCGGCATGATCGCGGCAATCCAGGCCGTGACGCAGTCGGCGCGCAATGGCACCTACCTGCGCGACAAGACGCTGGCGCACTGGATCGGCATGAACGTGCTGACCGAGCGCCGCCTGCAGGCAGCGGCACCCGACATCGCCGAGTCGACGGGACGCGTCGAATTCGCGGACCAGCAATGGCAGTGGACGATGAAGGTGACGCAGACCCAGGTCGCCAGCCTGCGGCGCATCGACATCGCGGTGCGCCGGGCCGAGAAGCCCGACGGCACACCGCTCGCCAACGTTTCCGGTTTCTACGCCGAAGCCGTGGGCGGCGCCGGCGGCGGTGCAGGCGGCACTCAGTGGGCCGGCACAGGCGCGCCCGGCACCGATGGCACCGACAGACGAAGGCACGGATGGGTCCGCGCCGGTGCCGACTCGGCCGCCACGCGAGCCGGCGGACCAGCGGACACGCCGGCGGACCCACCGCGGACCGCCGACGGACCCGGAAGAATGAGCCACCGCGCGTTCCAGCACCGATCCGCCGGTCGCGCGGCCCGTGCGCGCGGCTTCACGCTGCTCGAAGTGCTGGTGGCGATCGCGATTTTCGCTTTCGTCGGCGTGATGGCGCTGTCGGGTTACACGCAACTGCAGAAGCAGACCGAGTACCAGCAGTTGCGACTCGAACGCGTGCGCGAAGTGCAGCGCGCCGTGCAGACGCTGGCGCAGGACCTCACGCAGATCGAGCCGCGCCCGATCCGGGAGCCGATTGGCGAGCAACGAGTGCCCGCGGTGCTGGCCGGCGAGTCGGTCGAATACAAGGTCGAATTCACGCGCGCCGGCTGGCTGAACACCGCAGGCCTGCCGCGGCCAACCCTGCAACGGGTGGGTTACCGACTGGACCAGGACGGCCTCTGGCGCGACCACTGGCGCACGCTCGATCGCACGCAGGCGGCCGAACCCGTGCGCGTGCGACTCCTGAGCGGCGTGCGCTCGGTCACGTTCCGCTTCATGTCGCCCTCGCTGGAATGGGTCGACCGCTGGCCACAGCTGGGCGGCAATCCCGTCGAGCAGGAACGGTTGCGGCCCGCCGCCGTCGAAGTCACGCTCGACCTCGAGGACTGGGGCGAGATCAAGCGCATCGTCGAGGTGGCGGGCTGATGCGACGGCGGCAAAGCGCCTCGCTCCCGGCACGCCAGCGTGGCGTCGCACTGATCATGGCGGTGCTGATCGTCGCGCTCGCGACGATCCTCGCGGTCAACGTGACGTTCCGCGGCATGGTCGACCAGCGTCGCAGCGCCAACTTGTTTGCGCTCGACCAGGGCTTCCAGGTCGCGCTCGGCGCGGAAGGCTGGGCCGCCGACATCCTGCGCAAGGACGCTCAGGACTCGCAGACGGATCATCTCGGCGAGATCTGGGCCAAGTCGCTGGCGGCTCTGCCGATCGACGAAGGCGTCGGCACCGTCGAAGGCCGCATCGAAGACCTGCAGGGCCGCTTCAACCTGAACAACCTCGTGTTCAGCGACGGCACGACCAACGAAAAAGCGGTCAAGCAGCTCGAGCGCATCCTCGGCATGCTCGAGATCGAGCCGGCGTGGGCCACCGCCATGGCGGACTGGATCGACGCCGACACGCAGCCCGGCTTTCCCGACGGCGCAGAAGACTCGGTTTACACGGGGCTGGATCCGCCGCACCTCGCGGCCAATATGCCGATTACGCGCGCCAGCGAGATCATGGTGCTGCCTGAGTTCGGCGCCGACCGGTTTCGCCGCCTGCAGCCGTACATCGCTGCCTTGCCGGTCGGCACCAAGCTGAACGTCTGCACGGCGCCCGGCATCGTGCTCGACTCGCTCTCGGAGTCGCAGCGACAGTTCAGCCTGGATGCCGAGGACCTGGCCAAGCGGCGCAAGGACGCCTGCTTCCCGACGCTCGAGGAACTGCGCGGCACGCTCGGCCAGGCGGACTACGACCAGATCAAGGACACACTTTCGGAATCAAGCGCTTACTTCCGTACCACCGTATGGGTCACTATTGGCACTACCCAGTTCACCCTGTACAGTCTCCTCGCGCGCAGTGGGGCCGGAACGGTGCGGCCTGTCCTGCGCAGTTTCGGAGCCGAATGACCGTATGACTGAAACCCTGGTGATCCGTCTCCGGGCGTCCGAGGACGCGCCAGCGTCCTGGCTGATCGTCGACGCCAACGGCGCCCGTTCGGGCAACGTACAGAGCGGCCCGATCGCCGACGCGCTCGCCCTGTCCCAGGGACGCCGCACGGTGCTGGTCCTGCCTGCCTCCGATGTCACGCTCGCCCGTCCCCGACCTGCCGCCGGTCCGCGGTGCGGCCCGTATCGCGCAGGCTGTGCCGTTCGCGCTCGAAGAGCACCTCGCCTCCGATCTGGAAAACCTGCACTTCGCCGTCGGCCATCGCGATGCGTCTGTCGAGCGCCATGCCCGTCGCGATCGTCGCTCGTTCGACTCTCGAACGCTGGCAGGCGATGTGGGACGCCGCAGGTATCCGCCCGGACGCGGCATATGCCGAATCGTCGCTGATCCCGTCCGCACCGAATGCATTGGTGCTCGTACTGGACGAAGGCACGCTGCACGTGAGCCGGCCTGATCAATCCGCCTACGCTCTCGACGCCGGATCGATGCAGGTCGCGTTCGATCTCGCGCTTGGCGAGCAGACCGAAGCCGGCGAGCACGTCACGTTCTACGTGTCGACGGCCGACTACTCGGCACACAAGGAAATCATCGAAGGTCTGCGGGCGCGCACCGCCACGCTGCAGGTCAAGCTGCTGCCCGACGGCACGCTGCCGCTGCTGGCCTCGCAGGTACCGGTCGCCAGGCCGATCAACCTGCTGCAGGGCGCCTACGCGGCGCCGACGTCGTTCGGCTCGCAGCTGCAGCAGTGGCGGCGGCCGGCCGCCCTGGCCGCTGCTACGCTGGTGGCGTTTCTCGGCGCGCAGGGCTTCATGCTCTGGCAGCTGCACAAGGCCGAGCAGCAGCTCGACGCGCAGATCACCCAGACCTTCAACCAGATCCTGCCCGGGCAACCGATCGTCGATCCGCGCGCGCAGATCCAGGGCGTGCTCGCTCGCGCCGGCGGCGGCAGCAGCGCCCTGCTGCCGGCGATGTCGTTGCTGGCGCAGGCCATCGCACAGTCGCCGGCCACGCGCGTCCAGGCAATCAGTTTCCGGGCGGGCGTGCTCGAGCTGC